>CAZBJI010000071.1:0-37160 GCA_964492175.1 uncultured Polyangiaceae bacterium
CCGCGGCCGAGGCTGACAAGGCGAAGGCCGAGGCGACCGAGGCGGCGACGGAGGCAGACAAGGCGAAGTCCGAGGCTGACAAGGCGAAGGCCGAAGCCGACGAGGCCGCGAGCGAGGCGGACAAGGCGAAGTCCGAGGCTGACAAGGCGAAAAGCGAGGCGACCGAGGCCGCGAGCGAGGCGGACAAGGCGAAGTCCGAGGCTGACAAGGCGAAGAGCGAGGCGACCGAGGCCGCGAGCGAGGCGGACAAGGCGAAGACCGAGGCTGCGGAGGCGAAGGCCCAAGCGGACGCGGCGAAGAGCGAGGCGGACGAGGCTCGGCAGCAGTCCGAAGAGGCCCGCCGACAGGCCGACGAAGCTCGGACCCAGAGCGACGAGGCGCGGACCCAGGCGACGGACGCGAAGGCCCAGGCCGACGAGGCGAAGGGGGCGGCGGGCGAGGCGCGGGAAGGCTCGCAGGAGGCTAAGTCTGCGGCGCAGGAGGCCAGCTCCGCGGCCGATCAGGCCGGCTCGAGCGCGCAGACGGCCGAGCAGCAGGCCCAGCAGGCGCAGCAGGTCGCGACCGAGATCCAGGCCACGTCGGCCCAGATGCAGGGGCTGCTCGCGCAAGCGCAGCAGCAGGCGCAGCAACAGCTCCAGCAGCTCCAGCAGACGCTCCAGCAAGCCATGCAGCAGCTTCAGCAGGCGCAGCAGGCGGCGCAGCAGGCTCAACAGCAGGCCCAGCAGGCCCAGCAGCAGGCCCAGGTCGCTCAGCAGCAAGCCCAGGTCGCTCAGCAGCAAGCCCAGATCTCACAGCAGAACGCGCAGCTCGCTCAGCAGCAGATGCAGCAGACCCAAGCTCACGAGAACCGCGCGGAGCAGCTCGCGAACCAGACGGGCCAGCACGAGCGGGACGGGATGCAGAGCGCGAAGATGGCGGACCAATACGAGATGCAGTCTCAGCAGAGCGCGAAGATGGCGGATCAATACGAGATGCAGTCGCAAGAGAGCGCGAAGATGGCGGACCAATACGAGATGCAGTCTCAGCAGAGCGCGAAGATGGCGGATCAGTACGAGAACCAGGCGCAGCAGAGCGCGAAGATGGCGGACCAATACGAGAACGAGTCGCAGGCCAGCGCGAAGATGGCGGACCAATACGAGAACGAGGCGCAGCAGAGCGCCAGGGCTGCGGACCAGCACGAGAACGCCGCGCGGAGCTCGGCGTCGAGCGCCGAGGCGGAGGAGGGCAAGGCCCGCGCGTCGGCCTCGAACGCCGAAGCAGAGGAGGGCAAGGCCCGGCAGTCGGCCTCGAGCGCCGAGATTGAAGAAGGCAAGGCCCGACAGTCGGCTGGGACCGCCGAGATGGAAGAGGGCAAGGCGCGCGAGTCGGCCTCTCAGGCGGCCCAAGCGGAGGCGCAGGCGCGCTCCGCGTCCGACAACGCCCAGCGTGAGGCGAGCGAGGCGAACACGTACTCGGACCAGGCTCGCAGTGCGGCGAGCGAAGCGCAGAGCGCTGCCGCGAACGCCAGGAGTCACTGATGGGATCCACGATCGGAAGCGCAGCCTGGCGGAGGGCCGCGGCGCTCTTCGTCTTGGCCCTGATCTGCCTGCTCGCGCTGCCTCGCGTCGCGGGAGCACAGAGCTGCAACCGCAACTGCCCCGTCGCAGAAAAGGACGCGCAGGGTTGCTGCAAGCCCAAACCGAAGCCGGTCCCCAAGCCCGCGGCGCCGGAGCCCAAGCCCCTCGAGTGCCGCGAGGGCCGCGTCGCGACGGACGGGACGTGCTGCTGGCCCAAGCAGAAGAGCATCGAGGGCCGTTGCCGCGGCATCCCGTCTTGCCCCACCGGGTACCGGACCGTCGGCGAGGACTGCGCCCCGCTCGAGTGCACCGGTGGTCGGGTGCGACCTCCGAAGGCGCCGGCTCGCTGCTGCTTCGCGGGACAAGACTGGGATGCGGCCGGAGGGAAGTGCATCGGGATCCCGACCTCGTGCCCCAAGGGGATGGAGGGGGAAGGCGAGGACTGCGTCTCCGTCGACAAGGACTCGGACGGCGTCCCCAACAAGGACGACAGGTGCCCGACGGAGCCGGAGGATCGCGACGGCTTCCAGGATGGGGACGGGTGCATCGATCTCGACAACGACGGTGACCGCATCGCGGACACGGCGGACAAGTGCCCGAACGAGCCCGAGGACATGGATGGCTTCGAAGACGAGGACGGGTGCGTAGATCCCGACAACGACGGTGACGGCATCGCCGACGTCGTCGACAAGTGCGTGAGCCAGGCCGAGGACAAGGATGGCGTGGCCGATGACGACGGCTGTCCGGACGGTGACAACGACGGCGACGGGATCGCGGACGAGGTCGATCCCTGCAGAGACGCCGCGGAAGACAAGAATGGGTTCGAGGATGGCGACGGCTGCCCGGACGAGGAGAAGCGGCGACGGCTCACGGCCGATCGCCGGCGGAAGGAGATCCTCGCGCTGCGAGAGGACCACGAGGCGAGCCGAGACGCGGCGGCGGCGCGGAGGATCGGAGCGTACGTCCTCGTCGGCGCCGGCGGCGCCGGGGTCGTCGTGATGGGCGCGTTCCTCGGGCTCGGCGCTGCGAACAACGACTCGATCCGCGAAGGCGGCTACGCGAGCTCCTCGGACATCGAGGCGGCGGTCGAGGAGGGCGAGTCTCACAACGCCGGCGCGATCGGCGCTGGCGTCGTCGGGGGAGTCGCGGTCGTCGGGGGTGTCATTCTCCTCGTCGCCAGCCTCGATCCAGGCGAGTTCGTGGAGCCCACGGCGGTCGGATCGTCGGCGCCGCGCCGGTTCGGGCTCGTGCGGGGCGAGCGCGGGCTCGGCCTGGGGGCTTCATGGTGATCCGTACACCGCGCTCTTCCGGGTACCTCGCGTGGCTCACCATCGTCCTCGGTGCTTCCTGCGCCCTCCCGCTGGAGGACCTCGCGCCGTTCGCGTGCGCCGAGGACGGGACCTGCCCCGGCGGATACGTCTGCAGCAAGAGCGGACAGTGCGTCGAGCCGCCGTCTTGCTCCGTAGGAGAGTCTTGCGCCGGGGAGTGTATCGAGGTCCTCGACAACGACCTCCACTGCGGCGCCTGCGGCAACGCGTGCGAAGCGGGGACGAAGTGCTGTGGCGCGGAGTGCGTCGATCTCGCCGCCGACGCGTCCCATTGCGGGACGTGTGACACCTCCTGCGACGGCCTCGAGACCTGCGATGGCGGGACCTGCGGCTGCCAGGCTCCCCTCCAGGTGTGCGACGGCGCGTGCGTCGACACGCAGGAGAGCTCGTCACACTGTGGAGCGTGCGACAGCCCCTGTGGGGGTCTCGAGATCTGCGACGTGGGGCAGTGCGAGTGCGCGCCGGAGAACCAGTGCGGGCAGCAGTGCGTGAACCTCTCGACGAACCCGGAACACTGCGGCGGGTGTTTCCACGACTGCGGCGGTGCCGCCTGCTCGGGCGGCCTCTGCGAGCCCGTGGTGCTGGCCTCCGGCCAGGGTCGTCCGAGCGGCATCATCGTCGTGGGAAGCGACGTCTACTGGGTGAATCGCGGCACCGACGCGGGCGGATATCTCGACGGCGCCGTGATGCGCGCCGACGCCGGGGGGGCCGGCGCGCCCGCGGTGCTCGCGTCCAACATGACGAGGCCGGTCGGCGTCGCCTCCGACGGGGTCTACCTATACTGGGTCAACCGGGGGACGGAGGCGGCCGCGTACCAGGACGGCTCGCTCTGGCGGCTGGCGCTGCCGGCGGGTGGGCCGGAGCTCCTGGCGTCGGGCCTCAGGGAGCCATTCGCGATCACGACCGGCGGGCAGTATCTCTTCTTGACCACGATCGGAACCCCCGGCGGGGCAGGCCTCGACGGAGAGGTGCACCGCGCTCCCCTCACGAGCCCGGGCTCGCTGACGGTCATCGCCAGCGGACAACACAAGCCGCAGGGCATCGTGGCGGACGAGGCGTACGCGTTCTGGTCGAACGTGGGGACTTTCACGGACGGCACGCACAACGGGGACTCCACCCTCGAGCGCATCAACCACGACGGGACCGGTCTCTTCGGCATGGCCGTCGGCAACGCGGACGAGTTCGGCGGGGGCGTCGCGCTGGCCGGCGGCAGCGTGCTGTTTGCGGTGTTCGGCACTGCGGCGCAGAGCTACGGCGATGGTCGGGTGCTGAGCCAGCAGAAAGAGGGAGGGGACCTCGGAGAGGTGGCGGTCAGCCTGGCGGGCCCGCTCAACCTCACGACGGACGCGACGCACGCGTACTGGACCGAGGTCCTCGGCGAGCGGGTCCGCCGAGCGCCGGTGGGGGGCGGCGCCGCGATCACCCTGATCTCCGGGGCCCCGGTCATCGATCTCGCCGTCGACGCCACGAGCGTCTTCGCAACCGACGCTGGCACCAGGGCGCAGGGCTACGCCGACGGCCGGCTCCTGAAGGTGCCGAAGTGAGCGTCCAGGGCCCGAGCGGTCCGCGCGCCGCCGCCAGGTTGGCAAATCCGTCGGGCTTTCGTATCGTTCGAGCTAGCGCTTCCTAGCCCATGAACCCCATCGGCCCCCTCGTCGTCCTCCGAGATCTGTCCCTGCGGATGGACCTGCCGCCCGAGCTGCTCGCAAGGGTCAAGGCCACGGTCGACACGAACCTCGCGCCCATGGGGGACGCGGAGGGGATGGAGTTCGTGGAGCGCGCGCTCTCGCTCGGCGAGGAGTGCGTCGCGTTCCTGGACAGCGAGCTCCGCCGGGTCGCGGAGGTGAAGTTCTCCGCCCCGGATCCGAACGCCCTCCGTCAGCGCCTCCTCTCCGACCCGCGGCGCCAGGCGGAGGCGGCGCTCACGGCGCTCAAGGCTCGGCTCCTGGCCGAGAAGCAAGAGTGGGTGCGCCGCGTCGCCAAGCAGCTGAACGACGTGCAGACGGCGCTGGACCAGCAGATCGACTCGATCGAGGTGAAGGAGATCGCGGAGGGGGCGAGCGTGGTGCTCGTCCCCGACGTGGAGTGGCTGCGCGCGTTCGATGCATGGCGCGCGGAGACCTACGCGCGCTGGGCGACGCACCTGGCTTCGGTGCTGCCCAGCAAGACGCGCAAGGCGATCGAGACCGATCTCGAGACGCTCGGCGCGATGATCAAGCGGAGCCTCGAGCTCGCGGATCACCCCGCCTCGTCCTTCAAGCTGCCCACGGGCCGAGAGAAGGCCAAGGAGTACCGTGAGCGCTTCGACGTCCCTACGGTGTTCGAGGCGTTCTTCGACAGCTTCAAGGAGCGGCTCAACACGGTCGCGATGATCGCGGGCCTCGTGGTGATCCCCGTCATCGGCAGCCTGATGCACACGGCGTCGACGACCATTCGCGCGGCGGTCATGGGCGCGACGCTCCTGCCCATCCTGGGCTTCAGCTTCCTCCAGGGGCGGCGGCACCGGAAGAAGCTCTTCACGGGCAACCTGGAGAAGGCGAAGGATCGCCTGAAGAAGTCTCTCGCCACCGAGGCCAAGGGCGAGCTCGACCGCTTCAAGCTCGACGCCGAGCGTTACACGGCGGCGTACTGCGGCGCGGCGCAGCAGGCGGCGGGGGCGGCGCTGGAGCCCCAGGTCGCCGAGTACTTCGAGGCGCTGGAGAAGCAGGTCGCCCGCGATCTCGCGAGCGCGCAGATGGAGTCCGACAAGTCGGCGGATCAGATCAACGTCGCCCGCCAGCTCAAAGGGAATCTGACGGGACAGCTCCTGCTGGAGCTGAAGCGGAGGCAGGTGGAGCTCCGTGAGCGGGCGGCCAGCGCCAAGGTCCCCGCGTGACGAAGGAGACGAGGTAGCGTGCTGGACGAGCTCGTGGGTCAGGAGGTCGGGGGGTTCCGCCTTACGCGGAAGCTCGGCGTCGGCGGGATGGCGGTCGTGTTCCGCGGGGAGAACGTCCTCAACCCGACCATCGTGCGGGCGGTGAAGGTGGTGCTGCCGGAGCTCTCGAGCAGGCCGGAGTTCACCCGTCGCTTCTCGCGCGAGGCGAGCCTCATGGAGGCGCTCCAGCACCCCAACGTCGTCCGCTTCTACGGGCTCCGGACGCAGAAGATGGGGACGCAGGATCTGCTCCTCATGGAGCTCGAGCTGCTCGACGGGGAGGCGTTAACCGACGCGCTCAAGCGGAACCGCGCCGCCATGCCGCTCGCCACGGCCGTCGAGTGGATGCGCGCCGCCGCCACCGGGGTCGCCGCCGCGCACGACCTCGGGATCGTGCACCGCGACATCAAGCCGGAGAACCTCTTCCTGACCGCGAAGGGCGTCATCAAGGTGCTCGACTTCGGGATCGCGAAGGCGCTCGACGAGGCGGACCGCGAGGAGAAGCTCACCCGGGTCGGCACCGTGCCTGGCTCTCCGGCCTACATGGCGCCCGAGGTGTGTGAGGGGCGCGAGCCGGAGAAGTCTGCGGACGTCTACGCGCTCGGGATCGTCTTGCTCGAGCTGCTCCTCGGGCGGCACCCCTTCACGCAGCCGGGCTCGCGCATGTCCTCGACGCAGCTCATGTACGCGCACGTGCACACCGAGGTGCCCAAGCTGCGCGAGGTTCGGCCCGACGCGCCGATCTTGCTGGAGCAGGTGGTCGAGCGCGCCACGGCCAAGGATCCGTCGTGGCGCTTCGCCGACGCCGCCGAGCTCCGCGAGGCGCTCACGCGGGTCGGAGAGGAGCTCGCGAGCGGCGTGCCGTCGGGCGGCGACGCGTCCTCTACCCAGTTCGTGCTCCCCGCCATCTTCGCCGGCAAGACGCCTGCTTCCGGCTCGCGCGGGAGCATCCCCGACGGGCGACCGAGCGGAGCGACCACCACCGGCGGCGTCGCCGCGGACGGGGCGCCGCCGAAGAGGAGCCGCGCCAAGGTCGTGGTCGCCGCGCTCGTGGGCGTCGCGGCCATCGGCGCCATCGGCTACTTCGCGTTCGGTCGCGGCCCGGCGCCGAGCGCGAGCGCCGCGTCCTCCGCCGAGCCGGTGGCGTCGTCCGCCGCGGCGCCGAGCGCCAGCAGCGCCCCGCAGGGGCCCGTCCTCAACCGCTGGGTGCGCGTGGATCCGCCGAAGGGCCAGCCGGTCGTGCTGGGCATCGCTCAGGAGGGCCCCGACAGCGGCTTTCGCCCCGACAAGAAGATCGCCCCGCCTGGGTACGTCTACGAGATCCACCAGCACGAGGTCACCTGGGAGGAGCTCGGGGAGGGCGTCACACCGCCGCCGTGGGTCCCGAAGGAGCCGGCGAAGCGCGCGAAGCTCCCGGCCACGGGGCTCACGTGGAAGCAGGCGCACGAGCACTGCCGCACGCTCGAGGCCTCGCTCCCGACCGAGGAGGAGTGGGAGTGGGCGGCGCGCGGGCCGCAGCTACGCGTCCACCCCTGGGGCGGCGGGCTCATCGACCTCGGCCGGACGCGCTCGTACAAGCGGCCCGCCGGGTTGCCGGTCGATCCCGTCATGACGAACGAGCAGGACGCCACGCCCGACGCGGTGCCCATCCACGACCTCGCCGGCAACGCCCAAGAGTGGACCAAGGACATCTACCGCGAGGACAAGGCGAACGCCGACGAGAGCTGGACCCAGGAGGGGGGCGTCACCTACCGAGCTGTCCGTGGTCTGCCGATCGATCAGCCGGCGCCGAAGCCGCTGCCGAAGAGCACCGCGGCGTTCCGAGGCGCGCTCTGCGCCTCGGGCCCGTGCCCGCCCGACGCCGCCACGATGCAGCAGTTCATCGGGTTCCGGTGCGTGCGGCGCCCCAAGTAGCGTCGGTCCCGCGGGCGGCTCAGCCGCCGTAGCCGTTGATGCAGTCGAGCACGCAGCTCCGGTATGCGTCGGGGTTCATGAGGGACTCGGTCGGGCGGTAGATGCCGCACGTCCGAACCGCGCAGTCCTGGGTCGCGAAGTCGTCGCAGCTGAGGCCGACGGAGCTGGGTGACTGGTTGGCGGCATTGGTAAAGAACGACGAACACGTGTCGAACGCGTTGCAGCCACACGCGACCTCTCCGCCGCAGAAGCCGTCGACGCAGCTCCCGTAGCTCGGGTCGTCGCAGATGTCCCCCTTGGGCACACACTCGGTGATCGCCTCGTAGGCCTGCGAGCAGGTCGACGAGAGGCTGTTCAGATCGCTCGTGCACTCTTCCCACTGCGAGCTTCCCTGCGAGCACCCGACGCAGCTGCAGAGCGCGGTGCAGGTGGCCTCGACCGGACCGCCCTCGACGGGACACCCTTGGCAGCTCCCATAGACGCCATCCGCCTGGCAGGTCTGCGTGGACGTCTCCCCGTTCGAGCACTCGCAGCTCCGCTCTGTACCAGGCTCACAGCCGGTGCTCGAGCCGTCCCCGTCCAGGTCGATGCCCGAGCAGCCCTCGACGCAGGCGATGTACGCCTTGGAGTCGACGAGGCTGTCGAGGATCTGGAGGCCGCACCCTTCCACGCACGGGCCGTAGGTGCTGTCGCAGAGCTGCTCTGGCGGGTCGATCCTGGCGAAGATCTCGAAGAGGTCGCAGACGGTGTAGGTGCACGCGCACGTGCCCGAGAACGTGCTCAGGCAGTCCGTCGCGAGGCAGCTGTTGATGAGATCGATGTCCAGCTCACCGTCCGTGCACGACTCCCCCGTCATGCAGCCGAGGAGCACGGTGTAGAAATCGTTGCACTCCGACTCTTTGAGCTCGATGCCCTTGGCGACGCACTCGTCGAACTGGACCGCCGTGCACCCTCCCTCTCGGCAGCTGCAGATGGTGTCGCAGGCGGTCCTCGCCTCGCACCCGAAGAAGGCCGCCGCTATCGCGCCGAACCCGAGGAGCGCGAGAGCGCCCTGCGCCTTCGCGAGCCTTCGTCCACCACCGCGGTCACCAGGCATAGCCAGCCTCGAAGGATAGGGCGTTGTCTTCTTTCCCGTCGGCGAACCACGCGTGCCGGTAGCAGAAGCCCGGGACGAAGCCGTAGATCTTGGCGTGGTACCGCCCGAACGGGCCGATCGATCCGGTCGGCTCGCCGAGGTGCGCGAACTGAGGCGTCGCCCCGAAGTCGATGTTCACGAACGAGATGTCGTTCTGCTGCCAGTTCGGGTAGCTGACGAGCTGGACCCCGAGGTCAGCCCCGACGTGCCCGCTGGCGCTTCCCTCCGGCGCGAGGTTCCCGCCGCCGACGAAGGGATCGAAGACGATGGGCCCAGCGCCCAGGTGGAGCTTCACGCCGCCCGCGATGCCCTCGTGGCTCGCCCAGTATTGAAAGTGCCCGCTGACCACGTACTGGCCGGTGGCGTCGAACCACGCCGGCGCGCGCCGCTCCTCCTCCAGCCGCAACCGCTCCGCCTCCTGAGCGGCGACGCGGAGGCGGTTCTCTCGGTCGATGCGCTCCTGCTCCTCGCGCAGCGCGGCGGCCTCGGCCGCTAGGCGCACACGCTCGGCCTCGGCGCGCGCAGGCTCGTCTGGGCAGCCGTCCTCGTCCTCGAACCGGTTGAGGTCCTCGGGCTCGGAGGGGCACCGATCCTGGGCGTCCGCCACGCCGTCGCGGTCGTTGTCTTCCGGGCAGCCGTCTTCGTCCTCGAACCCGTCCTTGTCTTCGTCCAGGTTGGGGCACTTGTCGCTCGCGTTGGGGATGCCGTCGCCGTCTTGGTCGTCCGAGACGCACTCCTCGCCTTGGGGCTCGAAGCCCTTGGGGCACGACGGCTCACCCACGCAGCGCGCGTCGGCGGAGCGCCAGCCTTGTCCGGGCCAGCAGCAGTGGATCCCGTCGGCCGCGCGCTCCTTGCCGCGGGAACACTTCTGCAGCTCGCAAGACGCGTTGGTCACGGAGTGGCCCGCCGGGCAGCGCGTGGGCTTGCCGACGCACTTGTCGCGCGCCTTGACCTGGCCCGGCCAGCAGCACAGGCCCCCGGTGTCGGTGCTCCGCTCCTGGCCCGTGGGGCAGGGTGGTTGCGGCGGCGGCGTGGGCACCGTGACGGTCGGGCGCGGCGGGACGACGGGTCTTGGCTTGCAGCAGCCCTTGCCGTCCTTCTCGGAGGCGGGGCAGTTGCGGTTGCACTGCGCCGCGACCTCACGGATGGGACCGCCGACCGCGACCGCGAGCGCGAAGAGCAGGATCCCGATCGCGGCTCCGGCTCGGGTGAGGCGCGCGCGAGAGCGAGAGCGCGTCACGTGGTGGCCCGGCACCGACGGCTACGGGCGCTTGGAGAGGGGTAGCGACGGACGCTGGTCACCCCTCGGACTGTCTCCAAATCCACGTGGATCGTCAAGAGCCTGCGGCGTCCAACATCTTGGAACTACAGCCACATGTAGGCGTCGGTGAGCGCTTGTTTCCCGCCCTCCTGGATCATCGCGCCGTGCGCGAGGATCACACGATCGAAGTCCCACGCGAGCATCCTGTCGACCTGTCGGCGCGCCAGCTTGCGGTCCCGCACCATGAACGGCTCCACCCAGCCGACCCCTGGGGCGCGGTTGCCCATGAGGCGCGCGACGAACCGCGTCGAGGCCTTGGGATGGGTCGAGAGGTTGAGGAGCGCGTCGGTGACGAGGAGCGTGCGGGAGGGCGGGTGGTAGAAGTCGAGCTCGTTCTCACGACGTGATGAGAAATATACCTGCTCGAGATCTCGCGCCCAGATGGGGTGAGGCTGGTCGCCCACCACACACGTGAAGGCGAGGTCGGGGCGCTTCCACTCGAGCCCGGGGCACGCCCCGAAGACCGCCTGGGGGTAGGCGGCCATCCACTGTGCCACGGAGAGGTGATGGAAGATGCTGGGCGCGACGACCGCGCGCACCTCCCCCAGCGCGTCGACCGCTGCGCGCGTCGCGTCGTCGAGCGCGACGGGGGAGTGGACGAACAGGCCTCCCTCGGCGAGGCGCACCACGGTCATGCGCGTGCCCGTCTCGACGCCGAAGAACCTCGCCTCGCGCGTGTCGGTCCAGACGCCCTCGGTCCAAGGGATCAGCATCCCCGGACTCTACCGCACGTCGCTCACCCCGCGCCCGGCAAGAGCTGCTTCAAGCGGTAGGCCTGGGCGAAGTTCTTTCGTTCCGCTGCGATGAGCGCCTCGGACGAGCGCCCCACCATGAACGTGTTGATCCAGAGGATGGCGACGCTGGTCACGACGAGCATGAGCTCCGTGAACACGGGATGGAAGCTCGTGACCCCGGGGAGGATCTGGAGGACACCGCCCTCCAGCGCGTAGCGACGCTCGAGGACACCGGCGTGCTCGAGGAGGACCGGGACCAGGATGGCGGCGGTGGCGCTCGCCGTGATGAGGAAGCGCGTTCGCTCGTTGGCGCGGATCGTCACGAGGTACGCGGACGCGATCATGACCGCGAGCTGCGGGACGACCACGAGCGGTCCGGCGAACGCCGCGAACAGCCCGACGAGGGCGAAGCTCAGAGCGATGTTGACCCTCATGTTGCGAGGCCCCGCGCGGTGCCCGCGCGTCATCCAGGCCGTGTGCAGGACCACGGCGGCGACCGCGGCGTCGACCACGAGCGCGAGCGTCCAATCCCGTACGCCGAGCATGACGATCGCCGCCGCCGCCAGGATGTACGTCGTGTACATCACGAGGGCGCGTCGCGCGCCGCGCGCTCTGTCGCGGAGCTCGACCTCCTTGAGCTCGGCGAGCGCCTCGGGGGGAAGCTCGTCGGGGGCGTCGAGGACGACCTTGCCGAGCAGCGCGACGGCGCGCTCGCTCGGATCGAGGGCCAGGGCGCGGCCGAGCTCCTTGAGGCCGCGCGCGCGCTCGGCCTCGGCCTCCGGCCCGCCGGCGACCGCCTTCGAGAGCGCCGCCTGCGCCGCGTCGAGGTGCGCCGTGGCGAGCTCCTTGCGGCGCTCGACGTCGCGCTCGCCGTCCAGGTAGCGCTCGAGCGCTTGGGCGAGGTCGCGCATGGAAGCGAGCCGGTCCTCCGGCTCGAGGGCAGTCGCCCGCGCGCAGAGCTCGTCGAGCTCCGGCGGGACGTCGGCGCCCGGCGCGCGCTCTCGCGGCCGTCCCGCGCTCGTGCTCAGGGTGGAGAGGAGGAGCGCCTGGATGGTAGAGCCGTCGTGGAGGGGCTCGCCCGCGAGGACCTCGAACAGGATCGCGCCCAAGGAGTACACGTCGCTGCGCGGCGTCACCTGGTGACCCTCGCCCCGCGCCTGCTCGGGAGACATGTACCCGGGCGTCCCCAGGAGGGAGCCGGCGAGGGTAGGGGGCGTCCCGTCCGCGGGCGGCGTGATCGGCTCACGGGACGGCGGCGACTCCTCGTCCGCGGTCGCGGTCTTGGCGATGCCCCAGTCGAGGACGTACACCTCGCCGAACTCGCCCAGCATGATGTTCTCGGGCTTCAGGTCGCGGTGGATGACGCCGCGCGCGTGCGCGAACGCCATCGCCAGGCAGACCTGGGCGAGCGCGCCGAGCACCTTGCGCCGCGTGAACCCGCCCTCCGCGCCGTCTCCGCCACCCTCGCGGCGCCGGTCGAGGACGTCTCGCAGGGTGAGGCCCTGGATCCGCTTCATCGTGAAGAAGGGCGTCCTGGCGTCGGGCGACAGATCGTAGACCGGTACGACGCTCGGGTGCTCGAGCTGGCCTTGGACCCGCGCCTCCCGGAAGAACCGGGCGAGATCCTCCGGCCTGGCGGGGCCGCGCATGATCTTGAGGGCGACGTCCCGGCCGAGCCAGGAGTCGCGGGAGAGCTTCACGTCGCCCATGCCGCCCTGCCCGAGCAGGCGGCGGACCTCGTAGCGGGCGCCGCCCGTGGACACCGGGGACGCGTCCACCGCCGGCGGGACGGAGGTGCCAGCCTCCCAGCCTCCCGGCTCGTCCCCCGACCGCTCCTGGATCGTCGGGGCGCTCTCCAGCGCGGGGATCTCTCGGAGCAGGGTGACCGCGCCCGAGAGCGTCTGAGGCTCGCCCGGGCCAGGGGGGACGGCGGGTCGCATGGGGGAGCATGGTAGCGCCTCGACGGCGACCTTCACTTGCCCCGGGCGAGTTTCGTCCGTACACCTACCCCCATGGCCCCTCGAAACCTCTACGCAGCCCCGGCCCACCCCTACGCCGTCGCCGCGGACTCGCGCGACCGGTTCCTGGTGCGGACCTACAACCACCTCTTCGGCGCGATCGTCCTCTTCACGCTGCTCGAGGTGGGGATCTTCATGAGCGGCCTCGCGCTGCCGATCGCCCAGGCCATGATGGGGACGAGCTGGCTGCTGGTGCTCGGCGCCTTCATGGTGGTGAGCTGGCTCGCGACCCGAGCGGCGCACCAGGCGGAGTCCAAGGCGGCGCAGTACGCGGCGCTCGGCGGCTTCGTCCTCGCCCAGGCCCTCCTCTTCGTCCCGCTGCTCTACATCGCGGACCGCGTCGCCCCCGGCGCCATCAAGAGCGCGGCCGCCGTCACGCTCATCGGGTTCGGCGCGCTCACGGGCCTCGTCTTCTGGACGCGCAAGGACTTCTCCTTCATGGGCGCGGTCCTCCGGTGGATCGGCATCGGCGCCCTCGTGCTCATCGCCGCGAGCCTGATCTTCGGCTTCACCCTCGGCACGCTCTTCAGCGTGGGCATGGTGGTGTTCGCCGGCGCCGCCATCCTCTACGACACGTCCAACGTGCTCCACCACTACCCGGAGGATCGCCACGTCGCGGGGGCGCTGCAGCTCTTCGCCTCGGTCGCGCTCCTCTTCTGGTACGTGCTGCGGCTGTTCACCTCGTCGCGGAGCTGAGCCGCGCGGGCGCGGGCCCGGTCACTCCACGCGGAGCTCGAGGTCGAGCACGACGTACGTCGGGTCCTGCGAGCCCGCCTTCGCCCACCCCGTGGGGAAGGTGATCTTCGTGAACACCGCGAGGACACACTCGCGCAGGCGTTGGTCGTCGGGCGTGCTCCGCTCGCTCTTTGCCTCTCCGACCGCGCCCGAGGTGGTGATCGACGCCGAGACGCGGACGCTCGCGTCGCCGCTCAGGCACTTGCGGAACGACTCTGCGTTCTTCGCGATGACCGCCCGCACCTCCTCCGCCGAGAGTCGGCCCTGTCCGACGTGCGCCGAGGCCTGGAGCGGCGCTGGACTCTGCCCGTCAGGAGGGGGAGGGGGCGGGGGGATATCCGGCTTCTTGGTGGCCGAGAGCGGCTTCGGCATGCGGACCTCCACGCGGAAGGGAGCTTCCTCCTCCGTCGGCTTCGGCGGCGGGAGCTTCGGACGTGGAGGGGGGGGTAGCGCGGGTGTCACGCCGGTGCCGGCGAGGCCTCCCGTCGCCTCGCCCTTGCCCGGAGGCGGCACGCCGTCGGCGCTCTTTCGCGGAGGGCAGCCCGCGGCGAGCAAGCCCAGCGCGAGGCCCACGGTGCGGAGCAAGACGTCGGGGCGGGGGGAGGTCATGTGCCCAGTCTAGCGAACGCAGGCGGCCTCGGTACCCGGCTGGGGAGAGGCCGATCGCGGGCGACGCGCCCGGGCGCGGATCACTCCGCGTCGCCGGCCGCGGCGTCCTTGGACCTTCGAACCAGCCGCGACGTTGGAACGTCCGGCCGGCGCGCCGCGAGGTGTGGTCCGAGCACCAGCTTGTAGACGAGGTAGAGCGCCGCAACGCCGACCGCGGCGAGCGCGAAGAAGTCCTGCATCACGAGAGGCCCAGCGCCTTTCCGCCCTGGTAGACGAGGAGAGTGACCCCGTAGGCCAGCACCGTCATGTAGCCGAAGAGGAACGCCGTCCACCCCCAAGAGCCGGACTCGCGCCGAACGACCGCGAGCGTGCTCATGCACTGGCACGCGAGGACGAAGAAGATCATCAGGGCGACGCCCACGAGCGGCGTCATGAGCTTGGATCCGTCGGGCCGCGTCGCGGTCCGGAGCATCTCGCGCAGCCCCTCGCTCTCCTCGGTCGCCTCCCCGACGTCGAAGACGACCCCGAGCGTCGAGACGAACACCTCCCGCGCCGCGAAGGCGCCCAAGATCCCGATGCCGATCCGCCAGTCGAAGCCGAGCGGCTCGAGGGCGGGCTCGATCACCACGCCGAGCCGCCCGCCGGCCGAGCCGCGGAGGGCCGCGCCCGTCTCCGCCGCGCTCAGCGAGGCGAGCTTCGTCGCGCGCTCGTCGTCGTCCGCGATCAGCGCGGCCTCCTCCCGGAGGGCGGTGTACTCCGCGGCGGCGGCCTCGTCCTTCGGGTAGGTGAGCAGGCCCCAGAGCACGATCGTGAGGGCGAGGATCACGGTCCCGGCGTCGGTCAGGAAGCGCCTCGTGCGCGACCACGTGGAGAGCAGGATGGTGCGGGTGCTCGGCCGGCGATAGGGCGGCAGCTCGAGCACGAGCGCCGGACGTGGGCCCTTCAGGATCGTGCGCCGCAGCACGTACGCGGCGCCGACGGCGAACGCGATGCTGAGGGAGTACATGGCGAAGAGGACGGCGGCCCCGACGCTGAACAGGCCGAAGGCCTTGTCCCCCGCGTCGAACACCGCGGCCGTGACGAGCACGTACACGGGCAGCCGCGCGCTGCAGGACACGAGCGGCACCACGAGCATGGTGATGAGCCGGTCGCGGCGGCTCTCGATCGTGCGTGTGGCCATGACGGCCGGGATCGCGCACGCGAAGCCGCTCAGCATGGGCACGAACGCCCTGCCGTGCAGGCCGATGCCGCCCATGACCCGGTCGATCACGAACGCGACGCGCGCGAGGTAGCCCGAGTCCTCGAGCGCCGTGATGAAGACGAAGAGGAGCGCGATCTGCGGCACGAACACGAGCACGTTCCCCACGCCCGCGATGACGCCGTTCGTGAGCAGATCCGTGAAGGCGCCGGGCGGGAGCGCCGCGCGGACGAGATCCTTCGACGCGCCCACCGCCCCCTCCAGGAGGCCGATGAGCGGCTCCGCCCAGGAGAAGAGGGACTGGAACACGATGGCCATGACGAGCGCGAAGATCACGAGCCCCCACACCGGGTGGACCAGCACGTCGTCGACGCGGGCGGAGGTGGAGCGGCCGCGGCCAGCGCGCGTGCGCACGACCCGGTCGAGCAGCGCGTCGGCGCGCGCGAAGCGCCACGAGACCAGCGCCTCGTCCAGATCGACGCCGCCCTCGGCCGCCCCGGCGCGGGCCGAGCGGACGGCGCGGCGGAGCTCGTCGACGTCGTCGAGCTCGTCGTCGCCGAGCGACAGCAGCGCCCAGAGCGCGCGCACGCGGGCGCGGGGCCCCGAAGGACCGGGGACCGCGGCGAGGACGCGCTCGACGGGCCCGCGGAGCTCGGCCGGGAGCTCCGGGGCCTGGCGCGTCGTCGGCGCGGTGAGCTCCGCCGCGATCGCTTCGAGCAGCGCCCCCTTGCCCTCTCCCTTGTGCGCGACCATCGGCACGACGGGGCAGCCGAGGGCCGCGGCCAGAGCAGCGTGGTCGACGGCGAGCCCAGCCGCCTCCGCCTCGTCCATCATCGTGAGGGCGACGACCGCGGGGAGCCCCGAGTCGAGCACCTGCGTCGCGAAGTAGAGGCCTCGTCGGAGGGTGGTCGCGTCCACGACGAGCACGACGACCGACGGGGGCTCCTCGGCGAGGAGGGAGTCGACGGTGACGGCCTCCTCGGGCGACCTCGCCGTGAGGCTGTACGTCCCGGGCGTGTCGACGGCCATCGCGCGCGCGCCGCCCGCGAGATGGAGGGGCGCGGTGCGTCGGTCCACGGTGACGCCCGGGTAGTTGCCGACCCTGGCGCGGGCGCCCGTCAGGTGGTTGAAGAGGGTCGTCTTGCCGGAGTTCGGGTTTCCGACGAAGAGGACGTGCGGGAGATCGCCGCTCACCCGCCCGAGCCCTCGGGCGACGCCGCCTCGTCGAGGGCGACCTTCGTCGCCTCGTTGCGCCGGATCGAGAGCGAGTAGCCCCGGATGGCCAGCTCGATCGGATCCCCGAGGGGCGCTCGCCGCGTCACCTCCACCTCGGTCCCGGGGACGAGCCCCATCTCGAGCAGGCGCACGGTCGTCGGTCGCTCGCAGGCCACGTTTCGGACGACGGCACGTTCGCCGACCCGCAGGTCGGCCAGAGATCGCTTCGGGCGAGGGGACGCCAAGACCTGTCCAGCTTAGTGAAAGTGACCTTCGTTTTCAACGACACCCGGACGATTCGGCGCGGGCTCGAGGCTCGGTGTGCCGTTATCAAATCGTGACTCGACGGTCACGCCGGCTGACCCCAGACTTGAGAGGTACAGTGGCTTCTTCCCGACCCCCCGGTCCCAGCGAGAGCTTGCTCGTCCTCTCGGACGTGCACCTCGGCAGCGACTTGGGGCCCGGCGCGAGGCGATCGCCCGCGATCGATCGGGATCTGGTGCGGCTGATCGATCACTACCGTGTCGCGCCGCCGTCGGGCGACCGCTGGCGCTTGATCGTCGCGGGAGACTTCATCGACTTCATCGGGATGTCGATCCCGACCGACGGCGTGTTCCTCGAGACGCCTCCCACGGACGAGGAGCGCGCCCATGGCCTCGGTAACTCCGAGGAGCACACGCGCGAGAAGCTCCGCCGCGTGCTCCTGAGGCACGCGGACGTGTTCGGAGCGCTCGCGTCGTTCGTCGGCGCCGGGCACGCCGTGACGTTCGTCCACGGCAACCACGATCTGGAGCTCCATTGGCAGACCGTGCGCGACGAGCTCGCCGCCGAGCTCGCGCGGCACGCCGGGGCCGGCGTCGACCGGGCCGCGTTCCTCTCCCGGATCGAGTTCTCCCCCTGGTTCTACTACGTCGGCGGCGTCGCGTACGTGGAGCACGGGCACCAGTACGATCCGTTCTGCGCGACGGACCACATCATGGCGCCGCTCTCGCCTCTCGAGCCTCGGCGGCTCGCGCGCGGCTTCTGCGAGGTCTTGCTCCGGTTCGTGGTGCGCCCGACGCGCGGCCTAACCGAGCATGGCCACGAGGCCATGGGGATCGCCGACTACCTCTCGTTCGGCGCGAAGCTGGGCGTCCGCGGGATGGCGCGCGTGCTGCTCCGGTTCGGCCGCGCCATCCTGGAGCTCTTCAAGCTGCGCCGCGAGCATTTCGGGGAGGCGGCGAAGGCCCTGCGCGAAGAGCACGAGCGGCGCGTCGCGCTGCTCGCCGAGGCCACGCGCATCGGCGTCGATCGGCTCCGCGCGCTCACCGCGCTCCAGGCGCCGCCGGTGACCCGGACGATCCGCGGCATCCTGGCGAGCGTCCTGCTCGACCGCATCGCGGTGGCGATGGCGGCGTCGATCTTGCTCGTGGGGCTCGCCCTGGTGGGCTTCTCCGCAGGGTACTTCGCCCTCTCCGCGGGCCTCGTGCTGGCCGCGTGGGCCTTCGCGCACCGCCACCTCGTGCGCCAGCGGCACGTGTGCCCTTCGGATCACCTCGCCGAGCGCGCCTCGCACCTCGCGCGGCTGTTCCCTGCAGCGTTCGTCGTGATGGGGCACACGCACATCCCGGCGCGCGTCCCCGTCCACGAGGGCACGTCGACCTACGTGAACGTCGGATCGTGGTCCGAGAACGAGGGGGACTCTGCGAGCGGTACGCCGGCTGCGCGCACCCACCTCGTGATCCACCCGAAGAGCTCCGGCGCCCAGGGGGAGCTCTTGACCTGGGACCCTGCCGGCGGACCGCGCCCCGTCCCCTGACGCCGCGCGTGGGTTGCGTCCACGCGCTCGGGGTCCTAGAGGGCTCGGACGAGGTGTCACCATGTCGCTACGCATCAACGACGAAGCCCCCGACTTCACGGCCGAGACCACCCAGGGGACCATCCGCTTCCACGAGTGGATCGGAGACGGATGGGCCATCCTCTTCTCCCATCCGAAGGACTTCACTCCCGTCTGCACGACCGAGCTCGGGTACATGGCGGGGCTCCTGCCGGAGTTCGCGAAGCGCAACTGCAAGGTCATTGGGCTGAGCGTCGACCCGATCGACAACCACGCCCGCTGGGCCAAGGACATCGAAGAGACGCAGGGCCACGCGGTGACCTACCCGATGATCGGCGACCCCGAGCTGAAGGTGGCGAAGCTCTACGACATGCTGCCGGCCGACGCGGGGACTACCTCGGAAGGACGCACCGCGGCGAACAACGCCACCGTGCGGACGGTGTTCATCGTGGGCCCGGACCGCAAGATCAAGCTGACGCTGAGCTACCCCATGAGCACCGGACGCAACTTCGACGAGGTCCTGCGCGTGCTCGACTCCATGCAGCTCACCGCCAAACACTCCGTCGCGACGCCGGTGAACTGGCGGCCGGGCGGCGACGTGATCATCGTGCCGTCGCTCTCGGACGAGGACGCCAAGAAGAAGTTCCCGGACGGCTGGAAGACGGTGAAGCCGTACCTCCGGGTGGTCCCGCAGCCGAAGTGAGCGGAGCGCTCGGGGCCCGCGATCGGCGGGCGTCGAGCGAGCGCGAGGGCGTTCGCCAGAATGTCAGGCGTTCGCTCTGGCCTTGCCGAACCTGGCAACGCGGGCGAGCCCGCGAGGCCGATCTCCTGGCGCTGCGGCGTGGCATCGGCGTTGCTTCTCGAGGCGCATGTTTGCGCGCGCCCCCTTGGGTCTCTGCGTCGCCCTCAGCGCCGCGGCCCTCGGCTGTTCGGCCGAGCCGGCCGACCTCGGGCCGCTCTCGCAGGACGACCTGTCGATCGCGGAGATCGTGGCGCGCGCGGAGGCCGGGGACATCACCAACGTCGACGAGCTCCTCGCGGCGCTGCCGGAGGAGCAGCGCCAGAGCGTGGTGCTCCTCGAGCGCTCGGGGAGCTCGCACCAGGCCGACGCCCACCACCCTCGGATGGTCTTGTTCGGTCCCGACGCGCGGCTCGTCGTCGCCGTAGGGACCCTCGAGGACGACCCGCGGTTCGAGACCGCCGAGCTCTTGGAGCTCGACGAAGCGGAGGGGCGCTTCCGAATGGCGGCGATCACCTTCGGCGAGGACGGGCCGACCGTCGAGGGAGAGGAGCGGTGCGTGCGCTGCCACGGGCAGGATCCGCGCCCCATCTGGGGCGCATACCCCGTGTGGCCGGGGGCCTTCGAGGGGAGAGGTGAGGAGCTGACGGAGACGCAGCGCGTCGCCCTCCCCGCGATGCGCGGCGACGAGACGCATCGGTTCCGCTTCGTCGCCGACGCCGTCGACGACGCGTACGACCTCGAGGGCCGCTCGTATGGGCACCCCAACACCAGCCTCAACCTCGAGATCGGCGCTCGCGTCGCGGGGGCGCTCGCCCGGCGGGCGCAGGCGTCGCCCCACTACGAGCGGCTCGCGCCGGCGCTGCTCGCGCTGCCCGAGTGCGGGTACGTCGAGGACACCGAGATCCGCGACCTGACCGTGGCGATGGGCGCCGTCGTCGCGTCGGAGGCGCCACGCGCGATCGGGTCCGGGTGGGAGCCGATCTACGAGATCTGGGGGCTGGATCTGGAGCGTGACTTCGCCCTCGGCGAACGCGCGGACCAACCCGCGCGGGAGCGCCCCGCGCAGCTCGCCACGTGGAACCTCGGCACGGCGTACCTCGACGACCTCGTGCGATTCCTCGTCCTCGAGGATCTGCTGGCCGCGCACCCGGCGCTCGCCGGGGCGCTCGAGGGCGTCTCGGCCGCCCGGGCCGACATCCTGTACTACGGCTGGGAGCTCCGGGGGCAGGAGCGCGCCGCCCTCCTCGCGGAGCCCGACGTCGCCGAGCGCGCGTACCTGGATCCTCAGTCGCGCGTGATGTCCGCGGCGCTGGGCGACATCGACGGCAGCTCCCCCGAGCGCCTGGCGTTCTGTCGTCGCCTCGGCGAGCTCTGGGACGCCGGCGCGCGCTGACGCGGCTCAGGCCTTCTGCGCGGGCTGAAGCCCGCTGATCCTGCAGAAGGAGCGGATCGCGAGGAGCGCCTCGCGCGGGCCGTCGACGAAGGAGAGGACGGTGACCGCGCCCTCGCGCCGGAGCACGCGCGCTCGAAGCTCGACCCCGTAGCCGATGGGCAGCTCGAAGTAGACCCCGACGGCCTCGCCGTCGCCCAGGTCGAGCTCGGTGTGGATGGCGATGCCGCCGGCGCAGACGTTGACGCTGCGCGCCGTGGTGGTCTTCCTGGACGACTCGAGCAGCACCGGACGGTCGAGCAAGGCTCGCCGGTGCGCGCGGCGCTCGACGGTCGCGGGCTCTCGCGACGTGGGAGGCTCTACGTGGTGGGGCTCCGCGCTCGACACGCGAACCCGTCATGCACCGACCGCGCCAGCGACGGCGGCGCCCGATCCTCGGGGATTTCGGGGTGCGCGCGCCCGTTCGCATGACGACGCGGTCGGCGAGGCCGATAATTTCTGCGCACCCCGTCGCCTTCGCTGGGGCTCGAACGGTCCATCGAGCGACGGGGGGCAGACTCGGGACGTCTGGGCTCCCGCGCGACGCGCGCTCGCGCGATGGCGGGTGCTATGGTGCGCCCGTGACGCTGCGATGGGGGCTCCTCGGGCCGCTCTTGGGTGGATGTGCCTCGGCGGACTGGCCCCCGACCGCGGACGACCGGTCGAGCAGCTTCGCGGCGGCGGCCACGTCCGGGGGCGACCCGGCGAGAGCGCCTTCCCGAGGCGGGGGACCGTGCGTGCACCGCGGCTCCGGGACCGACTACGCCGTGGGGCCCGGCCAGACGTACGAGAAGGTGGGTGACGTGCCGTGGGAGCGGCTGGGCGCGGGTGACACGGTCCGCATCCACCACCGCGCCGAGCCGTACCGCGAGAAGATCATGGTCGGCGGGATCGGGCGTCCGACGGATCCGATCCGCGTCTGCGGAGTGAAGGGACCGAAGGGCGAGCGCCCGGTGCTCGACGGGCAGCGCGCGTCCACCCGCCCGACGATGGACTACCCATTCGACGGGCACCAGCCGCGCGGCCTCGTGGTGATCGGCAAGCGCTACGCGGCGCCCTGGAGCGAGACGCCCGAGCACGTCGTCCTCGAGGGGCTCGAGCTCCGGAACGCGTCGCCGCCTCACTCTTTCTTCGACCGAACGGGAAAAGAGACGCCGTGGCCGGGGCTGGCAGCGGGCGTCTTCGTGCAGCGCGCGAAGCACGTGACGATTCGAGACTGTGAGATCCACGGCAACGGCAACGGCCTGTTCATCGGCTCGTCGGGCGGCGACGAGCTGACGAGCGACGTGCTCGTCGAAGGGAACCACATCCACGGCAACGCGAGCGTCACCGACTGGTACTCGCACAACATGTACAACGAGGCCTCAGGCGTCGTGATCCAGCACAACCACTTCGGGCCGCCGCGCTCCGGGCCTCGCGGGGTGCTCGGGGCGAACATCAAGGAGAGGAGCGCCGGGGTCGTCATCCGGTACAACTGGATCGAGGACGGCGCGCACGTGATCGACCTCGTCGACGCCCAGGAGGCGAGGGACCCCAACCTGAAAGATCCGGCGTTCCGCGAGACCTGGCTCTACGGCAACGTGATCATCCGCGGCAAGCAGGCGTCGGGGTCCATGATCCACTACGGCGGGGACAGCGGCCTCACCGACACGTACCGAAAGGGGACGTTGCACGCGCTCCACAACACGGTGGTGGTGCTGAACGCGACACACGCAGACTACGAGGGGACGGCCCTCTTCGAGATCTCCACGAACGACGAGAAGCTCGACCTCCGCAACAACGTGATCTTCACGGAGGACCCTCCGCGCGACACTCGACCCGTGGTGATCTTGGGCGCGCGCGACCAGGTGGTGATGGGCGTCGCCGAGCTCCGAGGGAACTGGATCTCGACCGGGGTGGCGGAGCAGGATGGCATCCCGGGCGGCTCCACGAAGCGTCAAGGCACGGTGCGCGGCCTGGCAGAGAGCCTCCGCGGGACGGATCCAGGCTTCGTCGACTGGAAGGCGCGGAGCCTCTGGCCGGCACCCACGTCGGCCCTGATCGGTCGAGGCGTCGCGCGCGCGGGCGAGCCGCACCCCATCACGCGGCAGTACCTCTTGCACGGTCGCGACGAGCCGCGCCCGCCCGAGACCCCGCCGACCATCGGCGCCTTCGCCCCGCGGCGGTAGCGCCGAGGCCCTCCGCTCAGAGCGACTCGATCGCCGCGCAGGAGCCGCGGCCGGGGATCCCGAGCTCGCGGGCGAGCGCGCAGAGCACCTTGGCGCGGTCGATTTTCTCTGGGTCGCCCCCGGTGAGGCCGGCCTTCGCCGTGCGCTCGGCGTTGTCCGCCAGCCCGAGGAGGGCGTTCTGCGGGACGTCGGCCTTCCTCGCCAGGAGCGCGGCGCGCGCCACCTTGCCGGGCTTTCCGCGCTGAGTCCACACGCTTACGTCGCCGAGGAGCGCCGCGCCGTACGCGGCCTCCACGCGCGCCTTGGCGGGCGTGTCCCCGCAAGGAAACGGCAGCGCGTCGTGGGCGATGTCGTCGGGGTCGAGGGCCTTGCGAGCCATGCGCCCGAGCAGCTCGTCCAGGTCGCCGCGCACGGTCTTCGATGCGTCGGTGAGCTCGCCCGCCTCGAGCTCGGCCGCGAGCGCGGCGCACGCGCCTTCACGGCGTGCTCGGGCCTGCGCGCGGTCGCGCTCCTCGGCCGCCAGCGCCTCCGCGTCCCGCTGCGCCTGGGCCTCCTTCTCCCTTCGGTCCGCGCAGACGGCGAGCTTCTCGGCTCGACGGGCGCGCTGCGCGTCGCTGGCGTGCCGGAACGCCTCCTCGCCCGTCCCCTCGAGGGCGCACGGGTCCTCCGCGGCGAGCAGCGCGTCCACCGCGTCTCGACGGAGGCGCAGCACCACCACGCCGACCGTGAACGCGATGAGCCCCGCGAGCGGGATGGCGAGGAGCACGACCCGCAGGATCACCCGGCGCCGGTACGCGTCGTGGAGCCACCCGCGATCCTCGAGGACGTGGCGGGTGCGGACGACGAGATCGCTCCACGCCGTGACGTCGGCCGCGAGCGAGTCCAGCGGGACGCTGAGGGCCTTGTCTGCGCGCACCTTGCCGGCGACGCGCTCGAGGCAGAGGCCGATCTCGGCGGGCCTGCCGTCCACGGTGAGCGCGGTCATCACGTCGAGGAACCCGAACTGGCCGGCGTGCATGGTCCAGGCGCTCAGCGCCGAGGCCTGGGAGGTGCGCAGCCGCTCGAGGAGCGCCGTGGCCTCCGCGATGGGGAGGACGCGGTCGACCTCGGGCTTGGGGACGCCGACCAGCTTCGCCACCTCGGCGACGCCTCGGTGGTACGCCTCCCCGAGGCCGTCGGGGCCGAGCTCCTGCAGGCCCTTGCCGATCTGGTTGCCGGTCACGCACGTGGCGGCGTAGTGGAGCGGCCCCACGGCCGCGCGCAGGAACGTCCCGCCGATCTTCGTCGCGCCGCCGCTCCTTCCGGTCGCCATGCCCGAGAGCCCGCGTTGTATCACATCCACCTCCCTGGCTCCGCACGCCCGGGCCCGTCGGGCGTATGCTGCGGCAACCCATGGGAGGTCAGCCGAGCGCTGTGACAGGCGAGGCGAGGTCGCTACACGAGCTCGAGGCGGGTTGCGTCCTCGACGGGCGCTACCGGCTCGTGCAGCGGATCGGACGCGGCGGCTTCGGCGACGTGTGGCGCGCGGTGGAGCTCCTGCCGGACGGCGCGCCTCTCCGCGACGTCGCGCTGAAGCTCCTCGCACCCCAGCTCGGGGGCTCGGGGTGGGCCGAGGAGGCCAAGCTGCTCGCCTCCTTCTCGCACCCCTCGCTGGTGACGATCTACGCGACCGGGATCCTCGGCGATCTCGGCGCTCCTTTCGTCGCGATGGAGCTGCTCCTGGGAGAGACGCTCGCGGAGGTGCTGCGGAGGCGAGGCAAGCTGCCGTGGCGGGCGGCGCTGCGGTACGCCCGGGACGTCGCGGCCGCGCTCGACGTCATCCACGCGCGTGGGGTGGTCCACCTCGATCTGAAGCCCGCGAACCTGTTCGTCACGGCGGGGGGAGCGCTCAAGGTGCTCGACTTCGGCATCTCCCGCAGCGCCCACGGCATGCTCCCGCGGGACCGGGTGAGCCTCGCCGAGGACCCGGCGTTGATGGCCACGGCCGCGCTCTCCCTCGACAAGAGCGATCCGTTCGCCATGACCCTGATCGCGAGCGGATCGGGCGAGTCCTCCGAGTCGGGCCGCATCGTCGTCGGGACCCCCGGGTTCGTGGCGCCGGAGGTGCTCGAGCTCGGCGAGCCGACCCGCCTCGCCGACGCGTACGCGCTCGGGACGACCATCGCGCTCCTCATCTCCGGGCAGCTCCCGCACGACGTCTCGGTGGAGCCTCCCGACGACTCCGACGACGGGACGCTCCGCGCCTACTTCGCGGAGCTCCGAGAGGCCACGCTCTCGGGCCGGCTGAGGGACCTCCGCGCCGAAGCGGTCCCCGCAGGGGTAGCCGCCCTGGTCGAGCGCCTCTCGGCGCGGGACCCCGCCGCGCGCGCCGGAGAGAGCCTCTCGGAGCTGCTCGAGGAGGCGTGGGCGCGGCCTCACGGGGTGCCCGCGCGGCCTTACCCCGGCCCGAGGCCGTTCTCTCGCGAGCACGAGGGATTCCTCTTCGGGCGGGAGGCGGAGCTCACGCGGATCTCGAGTCACCTCGCCGTGGAGTCGGTGGTGGCCGTGTCCGGTCCCCGCGGCGCGGGCAAGACCTCCTTCGTCGCCGCGCTCCTGCTCCCCGAGCTCGCCAAGGCGAGGGTGGACGGACGGCTCGACTGCCGCGTCGCCACCGCCGACCTCGGCGCGCACCCGGATCAGGCCCTCGACCAGGCGCTCTCCGCGATCGGCGCGGCGCGCGTCGACGCCGAAGACGAGGAGGTCGGCGGGGACGTCGCGCTGCTCGCGGGGCTCGCGACGGGCGACGACGTGGGTACGATCGTCGTGCTCGACGGGCTCGAGCGGCTGGTGGACGCCGAGCCGAGCCGCCGAGGCCGGACCGTGCAGTTCCTGGTGGACGCGCTGGCCGCGAAGCGGATCGACGGGCTGAGGATCGTGCTGCTCGTCGATCAGGAGCACGTCGACGCGGTAACGGCCCTCGCCCCGGGGCTCGGGGTGCTGCCAAGCGTGGTGCGGTACCTCGCGCCGCCCCCGGCGGCCGCCGCGCGGGACATCGCGATCGCGCCCGCTCGCCACGCCGGGTGGGAGGTCCACGACGCGGACAAGGTCGCCGCCATGGTCGAGGCCGAGCTCGCGCGCGCGCGCGTCCCGCTGCCGGCCATCGGCATCGCCCTCGAGGCGCTCGCCCACCCGGCCACGCGGGCGCTCGGTCCGAGCGAGCCGATCGCCAAGGCCATCTGGGCGCACGCCGATCGGGTCGTCGCCGGGCTCGGGCCGGCGGAGCGGGCCGTCGCCCTCGAGGCGCTGCTCGCCCTCACGACCTCGGACGGTCAGCCGATCACGCGGAGCGTCTCGGACGCGGCGCGCCTCGCGGGGGATGACCCCGCGGAGTCGGCGCGCATGATCGAGCGGCTCGTCTCGGCGCTGGTCGTCGAGCGGACACGGGGGGAGGTCACGCTCGGGCACCCGTCCTTGACCCGGTGGGACAAGCTCGAGAACGCGCGGCTCGCCTCGATGAACCGCCTCGCGGCGCGGGAGCGGCTGGCCGCCGCGGCGGACGCATGGGATCGCGCGGATCGGAAGGTCGAGTACCTCGATCGCGACGGGCTGACGGCGGAGCTCGAGCAGCAAGGGCCCGCCACGCGTCGAGCGCTGCGGCCCGTGGACGAGGAGTTCCTCCGGGCCTCGAGGCGCGCGCGGAGGCGGCGCGTGATGATCCGGGCGAGCCTCGTCGCGGTGGCGCTCATCCTGGGCGCGGGCATCTTGCTCGGCAACCGTGCCCTCAACGAGCGCCGCCTCGCGGCGGAGCGGGCTCAGAAGGAGGCGACGCGGCGCGCCGCCATCACCGAGATCGTGTCCCGCGCGCGAGGCGCGTCGGATCCGTACGCGCGGGTCGCCTATCTCGCCGAGGCGCT
This sequence comes from uncultured Polyangiaceae bacterium, assembly GCA_964492175.1. Classification (GTDB taxonomy): domain Bacteria; phylum Myxococcota_A; class Polyangia; order Polyangiales; family Polyangiaceae; genus Xiheicaenibacterium. The sequence continues at coordinate 26,726 of CAZBJI010000071.1, forward strand.
GCGCTTGGAGGCGCCCGATCCCGCGCTCCCGATCGAGCTGCTCGCCGCAGCGCACGAGCTCGCCCCGGTGCGGTTCCTCACGCGCGACGGCGTGGACCGCCCCATGATGCCTTGGGGGAGCCGCTGGGTGGTGGGGACGGGCGCAGACGGAGCGCTCGTGGTGATCGACCTCGAGCCGCGCGAGTCGGAGCCGGAGCTGGTGGAGCACGTCGACGTCGATCTCGACGCGAAGCGGCTCGAGCTCCTCTATCGGCGACCGAAGCTGGTCGCGCTCGCCGTCGGATCGGCGCCGGTCGTGGACGTCGCGCCGCTTCCCTACGACACGGCGGTCTTCGCGCGCAACGCGCTCGGAGAGGTGCACCTCGTCCGCCTGCGAGAGTCGGGGCAGGTCGCCCTCGCCGCCGTGGCGCCGATGCGCTGCCGCGGCGGGCTCGCGGTCGCCGCCCGCGCGCCCGTGCTCGCCTGCACCTCGGACGCGGGGGTCGCCGTCTGGGACGTGCGCAAGGTCGACGCGGTCCGCTTCGAGGAGCCGGCCGGGGCGCTCGCGCTCTCCCCCGACGGATCCCGCCTCGGCGCGTGGATGGGGCGGGAGCTGTCGGTGCGCGCGCCCTTCGAGCCCTCGAGCTCCGTCGTCACCCGACGAACCGAGAGCGACATCCTCCTCGCCGCGTTCGGACCCCGGGAGCCGCTCCTGGCGGTCGCTCAGAGGCACCGCCTGCAGGTGTTCGACCTCGGGGAGATGGGCGAAGGCACGCCGCCGATCTTCGAGGTGGCCTCGTTGGAGGACCCGGTGGGGATCCGCTGGGACGACGCCGGCCTCGACCTGGCGCTCTGCAAGCTGTCGGGGCAGGCCACGCACTACTTCCTGCGCCCGGGGCGGCGCCCACCCGACGAGCCGAAGCCGTCCGGACGGTGCGACCGGGTGAGCCCGGACGCGCCGCGCCTGGTCGCGCGCGGTGCGCTCGGCGACTTCGCCTCCCGATCGGCCGGGGAACATTTCGCCAGAGCCTTCGAGCTCGCCCGTGGCCGCGCGCTGTCGACGTCGATGGTCCTCGCCGTGGTGGACGACGACCGGCTCGAGCGACACGTCGAGTTCTCTCCGCGGGACGAGGAGGGTAGGCCTCTCGAGCCCGCGGGCGCCGGATCCATCGCCGCGCTCGTGCGGCAGGACGGGATCGCCGTCGTGCAGCGCGCGCGGAGGGCCGAGGAGATCGCGCGGCAAGAGGCCCCCGATCTCGTGGTGGTGGAGGCTCACACCGGCCGCCGCAGGCAGAAGGCGCGCGGGCACCTCCTCGCCGCGTGCCCCGACGGGCGGATCGCGTCCTGGCGCGCGGACGGCGCTCGGTGGACGGTGTCGGACGTCCGCTCGGGCGCGGTGCTCGGCGTCACCCCGCGCACGCCGGGCGCGGTCGTCGGCATCTCGCCCTCTTGCGCGAAGCTCTACACGCAACGGCTCGACGGCGGGCTCTTCGTGCATGCGCTCTCGGGTGAGACGGAGGCGCCTGGCCGCCTGCTCGTTCCGGCCCGCGGCTACGTCTTCGACGTCGAGGCCAGCCAGGCGTGGGGCCCGTCGGGCGCGGGCCTGCTCCTCGCCTTCTCCTCGGGGGAGATCGTGCGGCTGGACGAGCGCGACGACACGGTGCGTCTCCTCGCCCACGCCTCGCCGCGCGCGAGCGCGCTCGCGGACGGCCCGGTGCCCGGAGAGGCGCTGTTCGTCGACGGGCTGGGCCTCTTCCGCGTCGATCGCGCCGGCGTCGTGTCCCGCGTGGTCGAGGGCCCGTCGGGCGCGCCGTGGGAGGACGCCGCGGTCGTGCGCGACGGCGCCGCCGTCGTCCTCGCCTCGGTCAAGGGCCTCAGCGTCGTCGACCTCGAGTCCCGCGCCGTCGTAGGCTTCGCGCCCGTCCGCGGCAGGACGCGCCTGCTCGCGTGGGGATCGGACGGAGCGCTCCTCGCCTACGCGCCGGACATCCAGGGGATCTCGAGCGGCGTGGTCGTCCCCTACGGTAGGGCCGCGCCCGTCGCGATCGGGGCGCTGGCGTCGAACCTCCGCGTAGGGGCCGGAGGCGCGCTCGAGCTGAAGCGTTGATCCCCGCACGCCCGAGGACGCGGAGGCATGCCCGAGCGCGTGGGTGTGCGTGGCTCAACGCGCCGTCACGGCCCGAGATCGTTCACGAGCCTTCAGTCGACGCTCGGCACGCGCGCCTTCACGTCGATGGGTTTCTCGATCCGCGGCGGCGTCAGCCTCACCTCCGAGGTGAGCAGCACCCGCGCCATGCAGCGGGCGGCGGGCTCGTGCGCCGGAGCGGCGGCGGTGGCCTGCACCGTGGAGCGGATGATCCGACCCTTCGGATCCACACGGAACTCGACCGCCACCGACTCCGGAGGGAGCTCCGCTCCGGACGCATCCCGGCACTGCGTCACGAGATCCCAGTACAGCGTGGCGCGGAGGTCGCGCTCGGAGCCGCCGTTCGACGGTCCCCACGGGGGATGCAGCCTGGCGTACGCCTCCTCCTGGGTCTCCGTCGCGGGCGCCTCGGAGCCCGCGATTCCGGTGTCGCTCCCCACGAGGGTCCCGCTCGCCGACGTGGGCGGTGGGGGCGCCGGGACGTGCGCGATGATCTCACGGAGCGCCGCCGCGTCCGCGATGATGCCTTCGCGCGACGCGCCCGAGCCCGTCCGGCCCGGCAGCGCGCTCACGAGCTGCCCGGCCGGCGCCGCCGATGGCTGGGCGGGCTCGCCGGGGCCGCTGCACGCGAGCGCGCAGAGGCCGACCTGCAGGACGCCCGAGGCACGCCACGACAGCATCGCGTCAAGGTAGCCCAGTTCGCGGCGCCGGTGGAGGGAGCGCCGGCGCCGCCGGGCCGAGCGCGCCGCGTTCGTCAGTCGTAGCGCTCCTGGTGGACGTGCTTGCGATCGATGCCGAGCTCCTTGCGGCAGACGTCCCGGACCGACTTCACCATGCGCTCGAGCCCGCACACGAAGACGTGCGCCGACGGCGCCGCGAGCTCGCTCCAGAGCCCCGCGACGTGGGTCTGGACGTACCCCGAGCGCCCGCGCCAAGAGGGGCTCGGCCGGGAGAGGGTGATCTCGACGCGCACGCGCGGGTGGCGCGCGCTCCAGCTCGCGAGCTCCTCGCCATAGAGGATGTCCGCCTCGGTGCGGACGCCGAACAGCAGCCAGAGCGGCGCCGTCGACGCCTGCGCGAGCGCCGACGCCATCATGCTCCGGAGCGGCGTGACGCCGGTCCCGGTGCCGACGAAGAGCGCAGGGCTCGGGTCGTCCGCGGCTCGCGTGAACAGGCCGCTCGGCCCAATCGCGCGCAGCGACGTGCCCGGCGGCATGACGTGGAGGGCCTCGCTGACCGGCCCGCCCGCGACCCGCGTCACGGCGATGTCGAACGTCGGCTCGCCGCGGGGCGGGGACGCGACCGAGTAGGCGCGCTTCAGCTCGGTGTCGCCGTGGGGCACCATCAGGTTGAACCACTGGCCGGGATCGAACTCGACCGGTCGGCCGTCGACGCGGGCGAAGGACAGCTCGCGGACGCTGGGCGAGAGCATCTGCGCGCGCTCCAGCCGCACGTCGAAGGACTCCGAGGGCCGCATGACGGGGCACCTTAGGGCGGCGTCCCTCGGTGAGCCAGCCTCGCGGAGAGAAGTTCCACGCTCCGCGGGGCCCGGGGCGGCGCGGCGGTCCCGCGTCGGCCCGGGCGCGTGCCTTGGGGGGTGGAGCGTGGCCCGGCCGGTTTCGGCGCAACTGCGCCGGGCCGACGTCGACCCGGGATCGTGACGCGCAAGACCATCGCGCCGGGCGACGCCGAGTACCCCCCCGACCTGCACGGCATCGACGACCCTCCCACCCTCCGCGTGGCGGGCGCGTGGCCGTCGGGCCCGTGCGTCGCCGTGGTAGGCACCCGTCACCCCACGGGCGCCGCGGTCGGCTTCACGCGCCGCCTCGCGTCCGAGCTCACCGAGCGCGGCGTGGTCGTGGTCTCCGGCGGCGCGCTCGGGATCGACGCGGCCGCCCACGCGGGCGCGCTCGACGCGGGAGGGCCCACCGTGGCGGTGCTCCCCGCGGGGCTCGATCAGACGTTCCCGCCCGAGCACGCGCCGCTGTTCGCTCGCGTGCTCGAGGGCGGCGGCGCGCTCGTCTCGCCGTTCCTCGACGCGGTGCCTGCGACGCTGGGCTCCTTCTTCCGTCGGAACGCCGTGCTCTCGGCGCTCTCTCGTGCGCTGATCGTCACGGAGTGTCCGGCACGGAGCGGCGCTCGCAACGCCGCCAAGGCGGCGCGGCGACAGAGCAAGCCCGTCGGCGTCGTCCTGCACGCGCCCTGGGAGCTCGGCGGGTTCGGCGCCATGGCGGAGCTCCGCTTGGGCGCGCGGCCCGTCGCGACCGCGCGGGACGTCCTCGCCCTCGCGGGGCTCGAGCGCGCCGCGGCGTCCGCCGGAGGCGACGCGTCGCAGCTGGGGCTGCCGTACGCGGCGCCCCTCGCGGAGCCGGAGCGGCGGGTCGTCATGGCGGTCGCCTCGGGGGCGGCCCACGTCGACGCCCTGTGTGACGCGCTCGCGCTCCCCGCGGGGGAGGTCACCGCCGCGGTCGTCGGCCTGCTCCTGCGCGGCGTCCTCGTCGAGGGGCCGCGCGGCCTCGGGGTGGCCCCTTGCGGCCCGGGGGCGCGCGCGCGATAGCCCACCGTCGATGAACAGCGTCACCGTCGTCGGAGCGGGGCTCGCGGGGTGCGAGGCCGCCTATCAGCTCGCCGAGCGCGGCCACCACGTCTCGCTCGTCGAGATGAAGCCGGAGAAGCGGACGCCGGCGCAGACGAGCGATCAGCTCTGCGAGCTGGTCTGCTCGAACTCGATGCGTGGAGCGTCGCTGACGAACGCGGTCGGCCTCCTCAAGGAGGAGCTGCGCCGCGTCGGCTCTCTCGTGCTGACGGTGGCGGATCGCACGCAGGTGCCTGCCGGCGGCGCGCTCGCCGTGGACCGCGAGCGCTTCGCCGCGGAGGTCACGCGGATCATGCGGGAACACCCGCACATCGACGTCGTACACCGCGAGGTCACGCGCATCCCGGACGAGCGCCCCGTGATCCTCGCGACCGGTCCGCTGACGGGCGACGACCTCGCGCGGGATCTGGAGCGCGTGGTCGGGGGCGAGCGGCTCGCCTACTACGACGCCATCGCGCCGATCATCGCCGCCGACTCGATCGACTACGACAAGGTCTGGAAGGAGTCTCGCTACGGCAAGGGCGTGGAGGAGGGCGCGGACGAGGCCTACGTGAACTGCCCGTTCACCGAGGAGGAGTACAAGGGGTTCGTGCGCGCCCTCGTCGAGGCGGAGAAGGTGCCGGCGCGCTCGTTCGAGGACGTGCGCTACTTCGAGGGCTGCCTGCCGTGTGAGGTCATGGCCGAGCGCGGCGAGCTGACGCTCTCCTACGGGCCGATGAAGCCCGTGGGGCTCACCGATCCGCGCACCGGCCGGCGGCCGTTCGCGGTGCTCCAGCTCCGGCCGGAGGACGCCGCCGCGACCGCCTACAACCTGGTCGGCTTCCAGACCCGGATGAAGTACCCGGAGCAGCTCCGCGTGTTTCGGACGGTGCCGGGCCTGGAGGACGCGGAGATCCTGCGCTTCGGGTCGGTGCACCGGAACACGTTCCTCCACGCACCCACGCTCCTCGACGCCACGATGCAGCTCCACGCCGCGCCCGGCGTGTACGTGGCCGGCCAGCTCTCGGGGGTGGAGGGCTACGTCGAGAGCGCCGCAGGGGGCTTCCTCTGCGCCGTGATGTTGGCCGACGTCCTGGCCGGGCGGGCCCCTGAGCGCCCCGCGCCCACCACCGCGCTCGGCGGCATCCTCACGCACCTCTCGCGCCTCGGGCCGGACGGGCGGTACCAGCCGTCGAACATCACGTGGGCGCACCTGCCGCCGCTCGAGGGGGAGGGCAAGAAGCTGAAGAAGCGGGATCGCTACGCGCGGCTGGCCGAGCGGGCCATCGCGGACATCGCTGCGTTCGGCGCCGCTTGCTGATAGCTTTCCCCGCATGAAGAGCCCCCTCGCGCTCCCCCTCGCCCTCGGGTTGAAGCTGCTCCTCGCGGTCGCGCTGCTCCTCGGAGCCCCACGCCCCGCCTTCGCCGCCGGCAGCGTGAAGGCCGAGAAGACGACCCTCACCGAGGCCGACGGTCGATGGCGCCTCAAGCTCTCCATCGACTACGGGAGCATCCCCGACATCACGTTCGTGCCGATGATCTTCGACTTCGAGCCCGTGACGTACTTCGAGCGCGCGCTCACGGACGCGTCGCCGGAGAAGCCCGTCGTGAACAAGAAGCCGCTTCAGAACATGAAGCACATCAACGAGAGCATGGAGGTGGGCTTCTCCGACGGCACCGGCAAGGCCTTCAAGGTCACGAAGTTCGACTTCGCCATCCGGCGGGATCGAGGGTTCGAAGCGGGCGAGTACAAGCTCATCATCAAGCTCGCCGACACGGGCAAGGCCGTCGGCCAGCCGATCCGCCTCGTCTTGGAGGGCGACAACCCCGTCGTCGACCGCCGCGCGATCTCGTTCGTCGGCGAGAAGCCCGACGGAGACAAGAAGAAGCCCAAGCCGAAGTCGGATGACGGCACGGCGTCGGATCCCGCTGGGTCCTCGGACGGGGCCGGCTCGGGCTCGTCCGAGCCGGATCCGTCCAGCACGCCCGAGGCGGACCCTCCGCCCGCGGTGGAGCCCAAGCAGGGCGGCTGCGGCTGTGAGGTCCCAGGCGGGGCGCGGGGTGCTGGGCACGGGATCTTCGCCGCCGCGGCGCTCGCGCTGGTCACGGCGCGGCGGCGGGGGCGCTGCCGCCTCGAGGGCGCAGGACCCCAGGCCGGATACGGACGGCGCAGGTAGCCTACCGGTCCGCACCTCCGCCCACGTTTCCACGCGCTCGCCGCCCGAGCTCGCGTCGGCGCGCTCGGCTCTGGCGCTTGGGGGAGAGGAGTTCGAGCCGTAGGATCCAGAGTGGCCCACATCAAGGGAGCCCTGATCGCCGCTCGCCGGGCGTTCGTCGTCGAGTCGTTCGGGCAGGACGCGTGGGAGAGCCTCCTCGCGACGCTCGATCCCGAGGAGCGCGAGGTGCTCCAGGGGCTCGTCCTCGCGATCAACTGGTACCCGCTCGAGCTCGCCACGCGGCTCGAACATGCGATCGTTCGGGTGCTCGGAGGCGGCGATCCGACGCTGTATGACGCGATGGGCGCGCACAGCGCGGGGCGGAACCTCCGGAGCCTCTACGCCGCGTTCGTCAGCACGAACCGCGATCCGGCTGGGTTCTTCTCTCGGCTTCTGCTGGCGTACCCCCAGATGCACGACTTCGGGTCGGCCGCCGTCGAGGGCGTGCGGGCCGCGTCCATGGATCTGGTGCACGACTATGCGGGCCACGCCAACGTCGGGTTCTGCCGCGTGTCGGTCGGGTTCTTTCGGGCGGCCTCGGAGGTCCTCGCCCCGAGCGCCGTGAGCGTGAAGGAGGTCGCGTGCCAGGCCAAGGGTCTGCCGCGCTGCGTGATCAGGGTTCGGTGGACTCCGCGAGCCGCCCCGGTGTGAGGCGCCCGTCCGCTACTGCATGGCGCGGATTCGGCTCACGGCGTCGACGAGGCCCTGCGCCCAAGGGCGGCCTCCCCTGACGACGGTCGCCTGCCAGGCGGCGGCCTCGTCCACGGTGGAGAACACCTTGCGCGGGAAGGGGGAGCGACCGACGAGGAACAGCGTCGCCATCATGCTCCGCATCGTCCCCGCCCAGAACCCGCGCCCGTCGACCACGGTCGCGTGGCAGCTGACGCCCCCAGGGTCCTCGGTCTGCTTGCGCGCGGCGTAGTCGCGCACCTCGGAGGAGGGGAGCGGGCTCTCGGAGGCGAGGAGGTTCAGGACCACGATGCCGTCGGGGTGCTGCTTGTGCATCTCTCGCTTCCCAACGACCGCCGCGTCGAGGCTGCGGATCGTGGGCGTGTCCCGGAAGTCGAGGATGTAGGCCTGCCGCCACGCGGCGAAGAGGAACTTCGCGTCCTTCGAGATGACGCGGATATCGTCCAGGGGGCCGACGGGGGCGGAGCGCACGCCGCGTCCGAGGAGACAGGCAAGCCTCGCCTCCGTCAAGCTCGAGCGGCGGCGCGTCAGCCCCTAGCCTCGAGCCGACCGAGGAGATCGTCGAGCGCGGCGTGTCCGAGGCCCGCGCCGATCGCGCGATCCACGTAGCTCCCGAGCAGCAGCCTGGTCTGCGCGCCCACCTTGGTGAAGTGCACGCGGAGGTAGGTCTCGACGTCGAACGGCGCCACCGCGGGCGCGACCCAGGCGCCGAGCGAGAGGAGAGGGCCCGAGAGCAGCGGCGTGGCGAGGGGCGGCGCGCGCCCCGTCTCGCGCGACGCCACGGCGATGGCCTCTGCGGCTCCTCGGGCCGCGCGCTCCGCGTGGTCGCCCGCTCGGAACGCGGCGAACGACCAGCCTGCGAGCTCCAGCGCTGCGATGGTCGGCATGAGCACGGCGGTCGCGAACGCGAGCTCGGCCTCCGCGTCCCCCACCAGGTCTGCGCGGAGGCCGCCGTCTCGGAGCGCCGCGACCACGTCGAGGGCCCGCCGCTCGGACGCCCCGGAGATGACGATGCGCTCGAGCGGCGGGAGGAAGTACGCGACCCCGGGTGGGGACGCGCCGAGCTCGCGCGGATCGCGGCTGCCCTCGAGCGGAGAGGCCCACGCGACGAACGCGATCGCGCCCTGCGCGATGCGCTCGGCGGACGCGACGCGCTCGAGATCGGCCCGGACCCCGAGGCCAGGCTGGAAGCTGACGAGCGTCGCGGGCGCGGTCGCCGCGGCCACGTCGGCGAGCCACGCGGTGTCGGCCAGCGCCGTGGTCGCGACGCAGAGCCAGGCCTGATCGAACCGTGCGGCGCGGGCGACCTCGTCGGCGGACGTGAGCACCTCCACGGGTCGAAGCGCGGCGTGCCGCCGCTTGCCGGTCGGCCGCACGTGGTGGAGCGCGTAGCCTCGCTCCGCCTCTTGCCGGTGTCGGGGGCGCACGAGCACCGCCACGTCGGCGCCGCCGCGCGCGAGGTGGAGCCCGAACACCTGGCCGGCCGTGCCTGCGCCGATGATGAGGATTCGTTTCGTCACGCGGGGGCGGTCAGGCTATCCTCGCCGTGCATGCGAGTCGTCCCCTTCATGCTCGTCCTGAGCGTGTTCGCCGCGTGCGGCGGCGACCCGCCGGCCCCCGGCTTCGAGGAGGTCGGAGGAGCGGGCGAGGGCGCCGGAGACGCCGCGACCACGGGATCGTCCACGAAGGCGGCTGGGCCGTCGTCGACGGGCGTCACCTCGGGGCCGGGCGCCACGACCTCCACCACCTCGACGACCGGCGCGACCACCTCGACCGGCCCGAGCGGATGCACCGATCTGGGTCCCGGCGAGCCCAACGACAGCGAGGCCACCGCGCACGATCTGGGGACGATCGGGGACTGCGACGACGAGGGCGGGAGCGTCAGCGGGCTGCTCGACGAGAGCGGGGACGCCGACTGGTACGTCTACCTCGGCACCGACGCCAGCTCCACGTGCACGGTGGATCCTCACCGGACGATCACGTCCAGCCACCCGATCAGGCTCTGCAAGTTCATCCAATGCCTGGACAACGAGACGAACGACTTCGCCTGCCCGATGGGCACGACGGACGCCTTCTCCCCGGACGGGCGCCCCGGGTGCTGCTCGGCGGGTGACATCGACTTCAGCCTGACGTGCGGATCGAGCTCCCTCGACAGTGACGACGCCTACGTCTACATCCGCGTCGACACCACGGTGAACGAATGCGTGACCTACACGCTGACGTACGACTATTGATCGAGCCCGCTCGGCGCCGAGCCGGATCCTAGAACCCGAACCGAAGGGGGCGTGACGCGCGTCGTCGTCGCCGCCAGCCCAGCCGAGCCAGCCGATGGGAAAAGTCACAGCGCTGAAGATGGATGTGATCACCGAGAAGTCGGGGCACACCATCGTGCCCAACGCGGTGAGCGTCTGCATCACGCCCGCGGCGCCCAGCCCGCTCCCGATCCCGTACCCGGTCGTCGGCAGCGTGATGGAGGGCATCACCGATCCCCCGATGCGCACGAAGGTCGAGGGCCAGAAGTTCGCGACGACGGGCTCCGTGATCAAGACGTGCCACGGGAACGAGCCCGGGACCCTGAAGGAGGTCGTGAGCCTGAACACCGCGGGTCCGTGCTTCATCATCATGGGGGCGCCGACGGTGATCGCGGAGCTCGGCATGATGGGCATCACGGGGGCGCTCTGCATCTCCAACAAGGCCATCACCGTCGGCGCGGGCGGGACGGCGAGCGGCGCGGGCGGTGGTGGCGGCGGTGGTGGTGGCGGCGGGCCGGGGGGCGGGGGAGGCGCCGGCCCCTCCGGACCTAGCGGCCCCTCGAACGGCGGCGGCGGC
>CAZBJI010000072.1:0-34684 GCA_964492175.1 uncultured Polyangiaceae bacterium
GGGGCGGCGCCGGCCGGCCCGGGGCGCCGTCCACCGCGGCGGTGCCCGCGGGGGGCGCCGACACGGCCGGCGCGGCGGAGGCCGAGGGCGCGCCCCCAGGGCCAGCGCTGGTCGACGGCGTGAGCCACCAGATGGCGCCGACCAGGAACAGCGAGGCCCCCAGGATCGGGACCCAGCGGGGCGTGGAGGGCTCGTCCGTGCCGAGGCTCGTGGCGGGCTCCGGATCGAACACCTCGTGGTGCGCGTCGTGGCCGTCGCCTGCGTCCTCGTGTGCGTCGTCGTGTCCGTGCGCGCTCATGGGCGCCGTATACCGGCGGGGCGGCGCTGGAGCAATTGAGCTGGCGAGCCGCAGCGCAGCGTCTCGACCGCCCGGGCGTTGCGCTGCACCCCGACCCCAGTGGGGGCGCAGCGCCGCCGAGGCCTCAGAACGTCGTCGGGCCGCGCCAGCCGCCGCCGAACTGGTCGACGGGGACGAGGCGCGACTCGAAGAAGACTCGGACCGAGCCGACCTCGGCGCGGTTGCCGGTGATGGTGAACGGCTGCTTGCGGACCTGACCGCCTGGCAGCGTGATCGTGAGCTCCCCCGTGATGGGGCCGCGCACGCCGTCCGCCGACGCGCGGACGACCTCGAGGGCCAGCGTCCCGTTGCCGAGGCCGCTCACGGCGATCGTCTCGGTCGTGGTGCTGGCGGCGTTCTGCGCCGAGACGCCGATGGTGGAGGCCGTCGAGCCCAGCCACGAGAAGCGCCGGCCGTTCTTGTCGACCAGCGCGAGGTCGAGGTCCACCGGCTGGCTCCAGGTGGCCGTGACGCGCATGTCGCCTGCGAGCGCGGGCAGCTCCGCGAGCTTGAGCGAGCGCGAGGTCGTGTCGATCCGTCCGCGCAGGCTCTCCGGCGCGTTCGAGAGGATCGTGCGAGAGACGTCGGACAAGCCCTCGTCCTGCGAGCAGCGGACGGCCGCCGCGACGACGTTCACGTCACTGTCCGAGAGGTCCGCGAGGGCCAGGCGGTGCTGGCACGCCAGGGCCGGCGCGGAGAGCTGGGTGAAGGCGTTCACGAGCCGGCGCTGCACCGTCTTGTCGCCGGGGCGCACGTCGGAGAGGCCCGACAGGATGCGCATCGCGCGAGAGCGGTCCCCGTTCATCGCCGCGAGGTCGGCGCGGGCGAGGAGCGCGTCGGGGTCGAGCGCGTCGCGCTCGCTCCACTTCGCCGTGAGCTCCTGCGCCTCGCCGATGCGGCCCGAGGCCATGAGCGCCTTGTAGAGCGCCACGGTCTTGTCGCGGCTGTCGGGCGAGGCCTTGTGGGCGGTCTCGGCCTCGGCGAGCGCGGTGGAGACCTCCTTCGCGAGCGCGTTGTCCGCGCTGAACGTGGCCTTCCGGTCGAACACGCGCCGCATGGGCACGAGGTTGCGCGGGGGACGCGACGCCGGGCGTCGCCTGTCGCGGTTCGCGTCCCACGACGGACTGAAGGGGTCGTCCGTGGCGATGGTGGACGGCTTCTTCGCAGGAGCGCTGGGCGGCGGCGGCGCCGGCTCCGCGGCAGGCGCGCCCGTCGGCGACGGATCCGCGGACTTTCGGCTCCCGCCGAAGCCGCTGCCCGTTCCGGGGCCCTGCGCCGTCGAGCTGTCGGCGAGGCCGTCGAGGTCGGCGCGGCCGCCGCCCTTGGCCTTCTTCTCCCTCGACTCTTCCTTCGCGAGATCCCCCTCGCCGTCCTCGTCCTGCGCCTCGCCCTCGGCGTCGGCGCTGGAGCTCTGGGCCCTGTTCTCGCCGGTGAAGCCGGACTCGAGGCCGTTCTTGTCGAGGCCGAACGCCTTGAACATCGCCTCGCTCTCGAGGACGATCATCGAGGTGTGGCGGCTCGCCACCTGGAAGCGCTTCGAGAGCGCGATGACGCGGGCCTTGTCATCGGTCACGCCGACCTTCTCGAGATCGGCGATCTTGGCCGCCGCGAAGAGGCGAGGCACGAACGCGTTGCCCACGTTCGTGGACGCGGCGAACTTGGCCGGGTAGGTCTGCTCGAACTTGTCACGCCCGACGCGGCCGCGGATCGTGACGTTGCCCGACACCTCCTTGGCGCCCTTCATGCGGGCGTAGACGAACGTCTCGCCGCCGGCCGGGATGGGATCGAGGCGCGCGGGCGTCACCTCGGCGAGCCCCGCGGGGAGGATGACCTCCACGTCCGAGAGGACCGAGCCGTAGGCGGACGCGAGCACGTCCACCGCGGTCGCTGCGACGCGCTGGCCAGGGACGAAGGGGACGACGACACCGTTGCCGCCGCGGGCCATGGCCGCGAGCGTCGTCGTGTCGGCGTCGGAGCCGAGGGCGACGGCGACCACGGCGCCGTCGCCGCCGGGCAGCGCGTGGCGCACGGCGCTCTCCAGCGTCGCGGCCTTGGTCGGGCCCACGGTGGGCGTGCCGTCGCCCAGGTAGAGGATGCGCAGCTCCTTGCCGGCCGAGCCGCTCGCGGCCTGCCGCGCGGCCTGCACCGCCGCGAGGAGGTTCGAGCCGCCCTCCGGATCGATCGACCCGAGGAAGCTCTCCACCTGCCCGGCCGCCTCGACGCTCGGGGCGACGGGGGCGGGGATGGACCGGGACGCCGTCCCACCCATCGCCTGGCAGGTGGTGTCACACGCGAGCACGAGGAACGTGTCGCGCCGATCCATCTCGCGCACGATGCCGGCGGCGAGCTGCCGGGCACGCGCGTAGCGCTCGCCGACCATCGAGCGGGAGGAGTCGACCACGATCACGTGGAGCCGCTCCTTGCCCTCCGGGAAGCGCGGGAGCTTCGGCCGGAGCGACAGCGCCACGAACGGCGAGCCGTCGTCGGAGAGCGCCTTGGCCTCGAGCTCGGCCTGCTTGGCGCGCTCCGCGGCGGAGAGGAGCCCCGCGGCGGGCTTGATCCCCTGCGAGAGCTTGTCCTGGGGCGCGCCCGGCGCCTGCGCGTCCTGCGTCGGCTTGCCCGTCGCTGCCGCGGACTGGGTCGCCGGCATCTCGTACGCCCAGGCCGTGAGCTCGGACTTTCGGTCCGGGAGCGCGTACTCGACCGTGAGGTCGCCGGCGGGGACGAACGACTTCTCGTTCATGACGAAGCGGTCGGCGCCTGCCGTGGCCTCCGACTTCGCGAGCTGGTAGCCGCGCGACTCGACGCCGAACTGCGGGTCATGGCCGAGCACCTGCAGGTCGACCGAGAAGTCGTCGATCTTGGTGCTGCCGCTCGCGTCGTGAGCGAGCGGATAGGAGAAGCGACGCACGCCGCCCGACTGCGGCACGACCTGGGTGTACGTCAGCACCACGCGCCGCGAGCCCTTCTTCGGGATCGGGAAGATGCGGAGCTCGAAGCGACCGCCTCGCTGCCACTCGAGCAGCGCCGGGTCGCGCCACGGCCCGGGCACCCAGACGATCTCCTCGCGGGGCTTCGGGGCCTTGGGGGCCGCGTTCTGGATGACGCCGCGCCAGATGGCCGCGCCGCGGTCCCGGTCGACGAAGGCGCCCTCGAGGAGCTGACCGTCGACCTCGAGCGCGAGCTTCTCGATCTGCGCGTCCGGCGGGAGCGGGAACCGGAAGATCCCCTCGAGCTCGTCGTCGGTCTCGTTGGTGAACGTCTCGTCGACCTCCGTCCGCGCCACCACGTCGACGACGCGCACCTTCACGGAGTGCTTGGAGAGGCGCACCGCCTTGGCGCGCTCCTGCTGCTCGCCGGGCTTGCGGGCGCGCAGCTCGCCGAGACCGCGCAGCGCGCTCGCCTCCTCGGGGTTCTGGCCTTCGGTCGTCCAGGCCACCGAGTCGCTGAGGTTCGTCGCCGACGCGACGATCGGATCCCCGGTGCCCTCGACCGTGGCCTCCTCGCCGGAGCGCACCTTGACGGTGGTCCCGGAGGCGCTCGTGACGTCGACCCAGCCGCGCACGACCTCGACCGCGGATCGGCGGTCGGTCACCGTGGCCGCGACCTTGGTGCCCATGATCGTGACCTCGCCCTGCGGGAGCAGGAGCTTCGCCGGCTTGGCGCCCTGGACCTCCTTCACGTCGGCGACGACGAGGCCGCGCTCGACCTTCGCCTGCCGCGTCGTCCCGGCCGGGAGCACGATCTCGGTGTTGCGATCGATCGCGATCCACGAGTCGTCCGCGAGCTTGATGCGCGCGCGCGTCCGAGAGTCGGTCTTCACGATGGAGCCGGGCTCGATCGCCGCGTCCACGGCGGCCGGCTTGCAGGTGTCCTTGCAGACCTCGAGGCCGCCACCGCCGTCGGCGGAGGCCCGCGTGACGACCGCGACCTTCCCGCTCCAGGCGCCCTCGGTGAACTCCTTCGACTCGTCGGTCGTGGGCTCGCCCTTGTTGACGAGGAACGCGCCGAAGGCCGCCGCCGCTGCCATCCCGCCCGCGAGGGCCGCGATGAAGCCCTTGCGGCGGAAGAGGGAGACGACCGGCGCGCCGCCGGAGCCGGCGGGCGCCTTGGGGGCCGCGGGGGCGAGCAGATCAGGGACCTGCGCCTCCGCCGCGCGTCCAGTCAGGGGCCCCGCGCCCGGCATGACCGGGGACGGAGACGTCTGGAGGTGGCTCGCCGCGGGGCCCGTGTTGTTCCGGCCCGTGACCGCCTCGACCGGCCTCGCGAGCTCCGCTTCGCTCGGGATCGGCGTCGCGTGCTTGCGCGCGTCGAGCACCGCCGAGAGGGGCACGGTCTTCTGCGTCGGGACGAACGACTCCCCACCGCGCGCGCTGCTCTCGACCAGGGTCGGGACCGGCGCGCGCTCCGCGAGGACCGGCGTCGCCGCAGGCGGCGCCTGCTCTGCGGCAGGCGGCGAGGCCTCCTCCGGAGCGGGCTCCCCCGCGTCGGGGGCCTGGCTCTCCGCGAACCGGTTCGGCTCGAACACCGTCGCGTTTCCTTCCGCGGCGGCGCCCGCGTACACGGGAGGCTGCGCGAGCTCCGTCATCGCCGACCCGATCGGGGCCGCCTCCACGGTGGACGCGCGCGGCGCGGGCGAGACACCGGAGGTGCGCGGCGCTGCCGTCGACACCGGGCCCGCGGCGCCGGAGCTGCCGGAGACGGCGCTGCCCGGCACGGGGCCGTCGGGGCGCTGCTCGAGCGTCAGCCCGAGCATGCGGTCGGGGAAGCCTTCGGTCGGGTGGAAGTCGGCGCCGGCGTGCGAGACGAGCTCGATCGCCTTCTCCGCTTCGTAGCGGACGTCCCGGCACCGATCGCACCCGGCGATGTGCTCGACGAGCCGCGCGGGAGCGAAGCCCTCCACCACGTCGGCGATCGACTCCTCGACCTCGCGGCACAGTTCCTCTTGCGTGATGCTCATGACACTCGGTCTCCTGCGAAGGGGCTTCCGGACGGGAACGCGGACGAAACGGGGCTCTGCTCACACATCGGTCAACGACTCCCTGAGCCTGGAGAGGGCGCGGCTCACCCGCTTGCGCGCGGCCGCCTCGTCGACGCCGCACGCGATGGCGACCTCGCGGAAGCTCAAGCCCGCGTCGTATCGGAGGACCACGGCCTCTCGCTCGCTCGGCTTGAGCTGCGCGAGGGCGGTGCGGGCGCGCTGGGCGCGCTCACGCTCCAGCGCCAGCTCCCCGGCGTCCGGGCCGCGGCCGGTGTCGTGCACCAGCCGGAGCCGCGCGGCGCGCCGGTTGCGCATCTCGTTGTGTCGCCCGCAGATCCGGCGCGCGATGCCGAACAACCACGAGCGAATGGATCCCTCGAAGCGGAACCCTGGGAAGCCGTCGTAGGCCGCGAGGAGGGTCTCCTGGACGAGCTCCTCCGCCTCCGCCTGCGACCCCGTGAGGGCGGTGCAGAGCCTGCCGAGCGGGCCGGCGTAGGCCTTCGCGCAGCGAGACAGCGCCTCCTTGTACTGGGTGGCCCCGATCAGCTTCTCGATTTGCGCAGCCTCGTCGGCTGCGTCATCTAGGCGGGCCAGAGCCTTGACCATCTTTCCCTCATCGTTCTGCATGTGCCCTCGACCCCCTGGTTCGTGACTTTTCAGCCCCACTCCGCGCGCCGCCGAGGCCCTGTTCGCAAGTCCAGCCCAGCCCGGCCCATGACTTGCAGTGCGCTTTCCCTGCCGACAGCTTAGAATGAGCCTTCGGCAGGGAGCCTTCAGCTATGACCACGCAACTTCGTGCCTGCAGCCGCATCACAGAACGACAGAGGTCGACGGAAGGCTACACGGGTAGTGTGAACCGTCGTCAACACGGGATCGCCAGAGCCCTGATCCTGGCGGCAGGGTTGGTCCTCTGTTCCGGGTCCACCGCCTTCGCCCAGGCCGCCCCGAGCCCTCCGGCGAAGGGGGCGCCCGCCAAGGCCGCGCCGGCCAAGGCCCCGGCGAAGCCCAAGGCCCCTCCCAAGGCGGACGAGATCGTCCCCGTCGAGGAGGAGGCGCCCGAGGTGAAGGCGCAGCGGGGCATCGTGGTGCTCCAGAGGGCCGGCCAGCCGCTCGGCCTCGGGGTGGTCCTCGGAGGCGACGGGCGGATCCTGACGGCGCTCTCGCCGCTCGGCTCCGGCAACGAGGTCGAGGCGAAGTTCGCCGACGACAGCGTGCACAAGGTCAAGCTCGGCCACCATGATCGCATCTGGGACCTCGCGCTCCTCGTCCCGCAGTCCGGCAAGTGGGCGGAGGGGCTGAGCGCGTCCAGCGCCGACCCGCTGCGTGAGGACGCCACCATCCGCGCCTTCTCCTCCGCGCTGAAGGGCAAGCCCGTCGCGAGCCCAGTCGACCTCCGGTCCCGCCGCTCGCTCATCGGGGGCGACGATCAGTCGCTCGCGAACGCGATCGAGCTCGGGAGCCGCATCAACGCGAAGGATCTCGGCTCACCGCTCATCGACGAGAAGGGCAAGGTCGTCGGGATCCTCGGGCGCGCGTGCCTGCCGATCGAGGGCAAGCCCTGCGCGCCCGTCGCCTTCGGCATCCCGGTGCAGGCGGTGAAGTCGTTCTTGAAGACGGTCCCGCCGGACGCGGTGCCGCCGTCGGCGTGGCTCGGTATCCAGGGCGCGTCCGAGACGGCGCCCAACGTGAAGGGCGTCCGCGTGATGTCCGTCGCGAAGGGCAGCCCCGCTGCCGACGCGAAGCTCAAGGGCGGAGAGAAGGGCGTGGGCGACATGATCGTCGCCGTCGGCGGTCAGCCGGTCACCACGCCCGAGGAGCTCGCCGCGGCGATCAAGAAGCGGGCGATCGGGGAGAAGGTGCCGTTCACGGTGTTCGGCAAGGGGAAGTTCCGGCAGGTGGACGTCGTCCTCCGCGCGCCGCCGGACGCGGCCCCCGCGCCCAAGGCGCGCCTCGTGACCGAGCCCGTCCAGGAGAGGCCGAAGGCCGCGCCGCCCGGGAAGAAGGCGCCCCCGAAGCCCGAGAAGAAGGCCGCGCCGGAGAAGAAGGCGCCGCCGAAGAAGACGGCGCCTGCCGGCGACGAGGACGATCCCTCGGGGCCGCCGGACGAGAAGGATCCCTTCAGCGAGCCGCTCTAGTAGGAGCGCGCAGCTGAGGTCGGGCTCGACGAAGGTCGGGCGGACGGAGCATCGACCCCGTGATGGGCCCGTCGAGCTCCGTCACTCTTCGCACTCGGGCGGCGGTCCATCACACCAGACGGTCTTGCAGCCCGGGCGCTCGACCTGCTCCGGGGTGCACGGAGGGAGGAGCTCCATGCACACGGCGCCACGCCACAGCGTGAAGCCAAAGAACGCCTCACCGTCGACGACCTCCTCGACCTTCAGGGTCTCACAGGTCTCACCGGCGCTGATCAGCCATTGGTCGACGCCGCCCTCCGGTCCGTTCAGCTCGACGATTACGTGGGAGTCTCCGTCGCGCCGCCACTCGTACTCCAGGACCTGCTCCCTCACGTTCTCCCCGCAGCGGGTCACGTTGATGAGGACGAGCCTCCCATCCTCGTGGAACTCGTCGTGACCGAGACCGTATGCCTCCTGCTTGATTTTCGTGTCCGAGAAAGTCCCGAGCATCCAGTCGCTCGTGCCGGCTGCCGGACCGCATGCGACCACCGCGCGCGCCCCAGCCATGGCGAGCACGGCGAGCGCGAACCGGGCTGACTTCCTCAGAAGCACGCGATCACCTCCTCGCCGTCGTCGTGGCTCCGCGTGCGTCTCGCACGATCGCGTCGAGCGTGTGCGGACCGCTGACGATCATCCTGCTCGTCCCCGGCGCGAGGAGGACGCCGTCCACCCGGAAGCGGACCGGACCGGCGTCGTCGTCGGGGTCCGAGACCGAGGCGGTGAGCAGACGTGGCTCGCCGCAAGCGCCGCCGTGGGCGGTCGTGTTCTTGACCACCGGGGGGCGGCCGAGGGCGTGACCCTGACCGCGCCCGCGCAGCCTCAGGCTGACAGTGAGCGAGGCCTCGCTGGTATTGCATGGCACCGAGAGCTCGACCCGGAGCTCTTGGGCGTCGAAGCTCGCGCGTTGGGCGCGGACCACCACGTCGTCCGTCGTCGGGCGCCGCCTCGACACGTGCGTAGCTCCCACGTCGAGCGCGGACTCGAGGATCAGGCCCCCCTTCGGGAAGCCCTTCTCGACCGAGGGCGCGGAGCGCGCGATGCCGAACGCGGGCTGGCTCAACATCACGACGAGGTTCTCCACCCGCACTTGGGCCCTCGTGCCATCCGCGCACGTCATGGACGGCGTGACCGCCGACACCGTGCGAGCTTCGAGCGATCCAAGGTAGAACGGGCACGAGCCCCCGTCCTCGCGGCAGAAGCTGTACCCCACGGTCCCCGTCAGCCCTGCGGAGTACGCACCGGCGCGGCAGTCGGCGGCCAGGGCGGGCTCGCTCTCGTACTCTGCCTCGCACGCGGCGACACAGCGCGCGCGGATCGTGTCGAGCTCCCGCGCGCTCGGGCGCCGCAGGCCTCGGCCGTGGTCGGCTAGATCGCCCGCGGGGACCAGGACGTGCCAGCCCTCGATGGGCCCGAGCGGGCCCATCACGCGCGGCAGCGCGACGCTCCTCCTACGTGTGCTCCCTGGAGGACACGCTCCGCCGACGGGCTCGGTGACGCACGAGATCTCCTCCACCGTCAAGCTCGGCGCCGCCGGGCACCCGTAGACGGCGGAGAGCCCCGGCCCGACCTTCACGTACTGTCCCGTGGAGACCTCGCCCTTGTCCGTCCGGAGGAACAGCATGTAGTAGCCGGGCGGCGCCGAGAACGCGGCCATCGTCGTCGCCGGCGACGACGCCGCCCGACTTCATGATCTTTCCCGGGGCGTACATCACCGCCGATCCGCCCGAGATGGCGCTCTGGAACTCGCGGGGGTGCCACGCCCAGGTGCCGCCGTTGTTGTAGTCCGGGATGAGGACGCGCCCGTCCGTCTGCGCCGTGCCCTCTCCGCCCGCGTAGAAGATGTCGCCGTTCGGGAGGAGGAACATGAAGGGGTACAGCGGGATCGGCGCCGCATCACTCTCCGTGAACGGGGAATCACCCTGGATGATGAGCGGCGCTACTTCGTCGGTCGCCGGATCGTAGAGCTCGAAGGCAGGCGTTGCGCGACCTTCGAGCATCCTCGTCGCGCCGCTCGAGATGAGGACGCGCCCGAACGGGCTGAGCCCCGGGGCCGCGCCGGGGATGACCGTGAGGGTCGGGTACCACCGGTCGATGTCCATCGCATCGCCGCTCTTGGCCCAGCCGAAGGGGTAGAGATCCTCGTCGGCGCCGATCGCGTCGAACAGGAACAGATCGGTGAGACCGCCGCCCGTGGGTCCGCCGGTCACGTTGCCGCCCGCGACCAGGAAGCGGCCGTCCGGCAGCACGGCGTGGCCCGAGCAGAAGATGTCGGCGAAGCAGCGCTGTCCGGTGCCCGGGGTGTAGCTGCAGAGGTCGGGATCCGACTGGGGCACCTCGAACGGGACCGGGTGCCACCGCATCTCGCTCGCCGGCGCTCCGATCGGCCAGACGCGAGTCTCGCCCTGGCCGTGGAACAGGATGAGCTCACCCGAGGGCAGGTGCGCGGCATGGACCGCGACCAGGAACGGATGGTGGGGCAAGATGTCATCCCAGGGGGGAGCCTTCAGAACGTCGTTCCCCGGGGGCCCTACGTCGGACCAGTCGAGCACCGCGTCCCACGCTCCCTCCTGCGCCTCGGCTACGCACACCTCGCCGACCGGCAGGACGTACTCATCCGAGCACGTCACGCCGAGAAGCGAAGCCGAGTGGGAGAGTATGCCACCCCCCCCCCCCAACTCCACGCGAGGCTGGCGCTCCTGGGCGACCGAATGACAGAAACCCCCACCATGGCCAAAGACTATTCTCGCGGTCGCTACGCCGTCAAGGCGGACGGAGCGCGCCGATGGACGACGTAGTCGACGATCGCGCGATGCATTCGGGAATGCTCGCGCCTACTCGGTCAATGGCCCGCGGGCGAGCGCGTCCTACGGCTCGGGCAGGTCCTCTATCGGGTGCTCGAACGTGAGGATGAGCTGCCGGTAGAGGTCGATGGTGTCGACGTAGCGCGCGAGCTCGAGGTGGGCGCCGGCGTTCGCCGGGTCGAGCTGCGGCAGGCCGTTCAGGTCCAGCGTGAGGATCGGCTGACCATCGGGCAGGAGGATCGGGTCTCCGTTCACGTCTCGGTCGACGACGTACGCGATCGTCAGCAGGTGGTTCGCCCAGGCGAGGATGCGCGCGCCGGTCCCGATCTGCACCGTCTTTCCGAGCACGTCCTCGGTGCCGAACTTGCGCGCGCGGTAGGTGATCCCGGACTTCGGGTCGACGAAGCGGAAGGTCTCGGCCTCCGGCCACACGTAGTCGGCGCCCGACACCTGGATGCGCGCCTCGTGGAGGAACTCGCTCGACCAGTTCGTGGTGAAGAACATCGTGCCCCACACCATGGCGTTGATCTGCGCGTTCCACCCGTAAGCAGGGTCGACGAGGAGGGCGTTCGCCGGGCGCGGACCGATGTCCACCGGATCCGACCAGAACGGGTACTCGAGCGTGATGGGCGGGGTGTCCGCGGGGTTCGCGGGCGGTGACGCCCAGGGCGCGTAGGTGGCGTAGTCGCCCGTGAGCAGCCCCGAGAACAGGCGCTTGACCTGGCGCGGGTAGACCGTCGCGAAGTTCACGTTCTTGTACCGGGAGTCGACGAAGTCCTCCTTCGCGTTGGAGGTGAAGAAGTCGAACGCCTCGCCCAGGTAGTAGAGCGCCCAGACCTTGTCGTAGTAGCTGCCGACCTGCGTCTGGTAGTCGCCCCAGAAGTATCCCTGCGAGTAGTCGTAGTCGTTGTGGAGGTAGCGCCCGTCGCCGAGCGCCACGCTGAAGTCGTAGGTGTAGAGGTCCGGCAGCGGCGCCGGGTCGGAGGCGAAGACCTCCTCGTCGACCCCCCACGGCTGCACGCCGCAGACGTCGGCGGGGCAGTAATACCCGGGGTCGGGGCGCGTGAGGATGCGCGCGAAGAGATCGAACGCGATCGTGCTCCCCATGGCGAGCGGACCGAAGTTGCCGTCCGCCAGGAACTCCGCCGTCGGCTGGGTGGGATCGCCCTCGAGCACCGCCCCGAAGAAGAACGCCTTCGCGATCATCTGCAGGTTGTCGAGGTACCGGTACTGGACGCGGTCCGTCACGTCCCAGGAGTTGAACTGCACGCGGTTGCGCCGGAACGAGTCGAAGATGTACCGGTTCTCGTAGCTCGACTCGAGGAAGCGGATCTGCTCGTAGGCGTCCGCCCCCGCGTCGCCCGAGAACGACGGGACGTTGCCCGAGTCGGCGTACTCGTCGGAGGAGAACATGTAGCCTCGGCGGACCCGGCCCGCCGGATCGGTGGCCCGCGGGACGTTGCCCCAGCTGAAGATCGCGTAGTCGGGGATGGGCGCGAAGTCGGACATGTCGCGGTAGTCGACGACGTCCATCGGCGCGCCGGTGCACACCGTCCCGAGCACCGCCTCGGGATCGCTGCTCGGGCTGCACGCCCCGAGGAGCCCGTACTCTCGCTGGTACTCGGTGTAGTGGCGGAAGACGTACGGGTCGGTCTCGTCGACCGGGTTGAACCAGAACACCCCGAAGATGCCCGGGCTCACCCCGAACGTCGTCAGCTCGTACGCCGTCGCGCGGCCGGGGCTGCCCTCCGCCACGCTGACGCCGTCCGCCGCCCAGACGTCGACGACGCCGCCGTACGCGAAGCGGAGCGCCGCGCGGTCGTACGGGCCGGCGACGAGCATGTCTTGGTTCTGGTCACCCGGGTAATCCATGGAGCTCGTCGTGCCCCACCGCGTGAGGTTCCCGTCGACCTCGGTCTGCGTGAGCGGATCCTTCCAGCGCGGGCCGATGCAGTCCTCCCCGCTCGTCTCGCCGTCCGGGCACGCGGCCGTCACCGCGCCGTTCTTCGTGCGCAGCTGCCAATACCGCTTGTCGTAGTTGAGCGAGTCGAACGTGGCCGCGAAGTTGTGCCGGAGACCCATGGAGTGGCCGATCTCGTGCGACATGACGCCCTTGGACGTCTCTGCCCGCGCCCACGCGAAGAGCGCCCTGCGGTGCTCTGCGACCGCGGCCGCGTCCTCGGGGCTGGGGGCCGGGAACGCCTGCTTGGCGTACTTCGCGAGCCCGAGGAGGTAGTCCGCCTCCGGGCCCTCCCGCCGGCACGAGTGTCGCTCCGCGCGCCCGAGGAGGTGTCTGCGCCGTTCGGCGTGGCGGCTCGTCGGGTTCATGCGCCGGAAGGGCGACGCCCGCTCGATCGCCTCGGCGGTGGGGGGCGCGGTGGGATCGTAGCCGACCGCCTGCACCATCTCCGGGGAGGCGAGGGCGGCTTCGAGCGGTGTGTCGTGCAGGGCGCGGAGGCGCGCAACGAGCTCCGAGTTGCCCGGGCCGAGGCGCCCCTGCTCGAGCAGGTTCTCCAGGCGGATCGCGCGCTTTCCTCCGGGAGGAACGCTGGCGTTCACCTGCGGCATGTTGTCGAAGTAGGGCCGCATCACCTCCGGGTCGAACGCGGCCCGCCGCCGATCGATCTCGGACGCCGGCATCGCGGCGAAGCGCTCCGCGGGGCCGTCGGGCTGGTTCGCCTCCACCCACGCCGAGACGTTCTCTCCCGTGATGAGCTCCTCCGGGTCGATGTCGCCGTTCAGGAGGGCGACCATGTCGACGAGGCTCGACGAGTATCGGTCGAGGACGAACTCCCACTCGTTGACGCTGCCTGCGATCTTCTCCCCCGTGAGCGGGTCCTCCGCGTCCATCATGATGCCCCAGGGCGCCATGAACTCCACGTCGGGGATGATCGTCATCAGGTTGTAGCGGAGGTCGCCGAGGCGCGGCGAGGTGCCCGGCGGACCGCAGGCCTCGGGATCGCCGAGCGCCGGGTCGACGGGGTTGTGGCAGAGGACGAAGATCTCGGGGACGCCCGCCGGATCCGCCGACGCGTCCGCTCCGCCGACGGGCGGCACGAAGTCGCCCGTCCACGGCACGGGCCAGCCGAGCTCGACCTCACAGGACGTGCCACCGGTCCGTCGGCACTCGGCGAGGCGCCCCGCGAGGACCGCCGCGCGCATCCCGTCGTTCCACGACTTGAGCGCCTGGTTCGTCCCGTCGAAGAGCTCCTCGGGGAACGTCTGGTTGACGTGCCAGGGGATCGTCTTGACCGTCCGACGGCGGAGCGGGATCGTGCACTCGCCTACCACCGCGTCGCAGCGCGAGCCCTCGCCGACGGCCTCACACTCGTCCTCCGTCCCGTTCCGGTCGTCGTCGCGGTGCGGGCTCTGGCCGACCGGCGTCGTCTCCTCCGTGTTGCAGACGACGGGCGGGTCCACGTGCGAGCGCTCGAAGAGGTTCCACTTCGTCGCGAAGCGGCGCCAGAGATCGTCCACGACGCCGTACCGCCGGTCGTAGCCGAAGCGATCCCAGGTGAAGTAGCCGAACATGTCCATCATCGTCCCGTCGATGGGCATCGGCTCGTAGTCGGTGTCGGTGACCTTCAGGAACGCCTGGCGGAGCGTGATCTCGCTCGGGTTGCAGCTCAGCGTGGGGAACGACCCGATGAGCCAGCACGCCGGGAAGTTCCCCCAGTCCGGATCCTCGATCACCTCCGGGGCGGCGAGGGCCTTGTGCGTCACGTCGAAGTAGCCGCCCTCGATGTCGAACACCGGCGCGTCGGGGTGCGTGGGATCGTTCACGTAGTAGGCGACGGGATCCCACGTGACGCCGTAGTAGATGCCGAGCTGGGAGAGGGTGTCGAGGTCGTACGCGTCGGTCACCAGGTTGCGCGACCAATCGACGCGGAAGTATCTGCGCAGGTACCACGGGCGGTCCGTCGTGTTCTCGACGATGACGTTGAACTCCTCGCCGGTCGTCGGGTTGTAGTCGCGCTGGATGTCGAAGTGACTCTGCACGGCGAACGCCGCCACGACCTGCCCGTCCGGCGTGCGCCGCGCGCCCTTTCCGTCGGTGTGCTCCACCAGCTCGTAGGTCAGCCGGGCGATCAGGAGCTGCTCGGTGATCTCGAACCGGACCCGCGTGACCGGCTGCGCGTCCGAGCTCGTGAAGAGCCCGTCGGCGCCCGCGCCGGCGGCCACGTCGATCACCGTCGTTCGCATGTAGAACTCGGGGTCGTCCCCCGGATCCTGGATCGCGGCGACGAAGAACTCCTTGGCCAGCGCGTTGGGCTGGACACGGTTGATGGGCTCTCGTTCTTCGGCGCAGCCCGAGACGAGCAGCGTGAGCACGGCGACCGTCGAGAGGAGCGCTCGGACGTAAGGCGACATGCTCGCTATGTCACCACCGGAGCGGGCGATTGGAAACGGTCGAAAGCCCCCTCGGGACGCTCGGTCAGGGCTTCGGCACGTAAAGCTCGACGTTCCGCTCGGTTTGTGAGCCGGAGGCGTCGGCGGCCCACCCGGACGTAAAGTCGGTGATCGCGCGCTTGCGCCCGTCCTCGGCGACCGGATCGCTCTCCGTCTGGTAGTCTACGACGACGCTCCGGATGCTCAGGAAGCCGTTGTCGAGATCCCAGATCTCGAAGAGGCGGAGCTGGTTCGGGTAGTCCGCGAGCGCGGACGTCTCGACCTCCCAATAGGGGAAGCTCGACGGCGTCATCGGATCCACCAGCGTGACGCGGTGCACGTGGGTGTGCCCGGCGAGGTGCATCAGCACGTTGTCGTAGCCGGCGACGAGCTCCCGGAACGGCCCCGTCAGCACGGCGTCCGCCTGCGTCGTGCCGCCGAAGTCGCCGCCGTCGCTGAGCTTGGTGGAGGCGTGGTGCGACGTGACGATGACGTACTTCCCGTCCGCCCGCGCGGCGTCGAGCGCGGGCTGGACGAAGGCGTCGATCTCGGTCTGGTGGATCAGGCCCTCCGCGCTCCCGGTCGGTGCGGCGGTGTCGAGCACCAGGATCCGGACGTCCGTGCCCGCCACGTCGTAGGTGTAGAACGCCCTGCCGGGCACGGGGGGCGATGCGGGGATGCCGTGCCCGTCCCCGTCGGCCCGCACCTTGGCGAGGAGCTCGTCGCCGCTCACCGGGCGCCGGCGGTCGTCCGGGATGACGTCGCCGATGATCGTCGGCGCGCCTGGCAGCGACCAGTCGCGCGTGCCCGTGCCCGAGTACGAGGCGAGGTACTCGGCCTCCCGCCCCGCGGGGGGGAAGTTCCCCTGCTGGAGCACGTCGTGGTTCCCGCTCACCCAGATCCAGGGCATGGCGAGGCCGTCGGCGAAGAAGGGGTCCTTGGGGTCGTTCCCGCCGCCCGGGACGGGGTCGTCGTCGGCCCCGGAGTCGCAGTCGACCGACGCCGACCCCGAGAGGATCGCGATGACCCAGTCGAGCTCGTTGTTCTGCGCGTTGTCGGCGTTGTCGCCGCCGAGCACGACGGCGTCGATCGGGAGGTCGGCGTGGATCCGGTTGATCGTGCGGACGGCTGCGTTGGCGATGCGGCACTCGTGGCCCTCCTGCGGGCGGAACGCGCCGTCCGTCACGGTGGGGCTGTCGGCGTTCACGAGGCGCGCCGGGGACTCGTCGTCCGCGAGCTGGATGTCGGCGAAGTGGACGAGGCGCGCCAGCATCACGGCGTTCGGCCCCGGCGGAGGGGCGGCCGATCCATCCGGCATCCGCGGGGTCACGGCCTCCCCGGCGCCCAGCGTGTAGTCGCCGTACCCGCTCGCGAGCATCTCGTCCACGTCCTCGGGCAGGCGGGGGTCGAACGCTCCGGCCGCTTCGGGGGCGCGCGTGACGAGCAGGCGCTCCTCGGTCGTGAGGGGGGCGCGGCTCAAGGCGGGGAGGGGCTCGGGGGGGCCAGCGGGCCCTGCGCCCGCGCCGCCCGTGCCCAGGGAGTCGTCACCGCAAGAAGCTGCGAGGCCAGCCGCCACACACAGGCTCGAGAGGAACGTGCGCCGCATCCGCCGAGGATACGCCACGGGCGCCTCGGTGGGCGGCTGAATGCCCCGCCCGCCAAGGCAACGAATGGGTAGACGATGCGCGGTTTCCTCGTCCTCAGCGGCGCTCTCCTGTCGGCCTGCGCGGCGGCCTCCCCGCCGGAGGCGCCGGTGCTGGAGCACGGCGACGCGATGCTCGCGCGCTGCGACAAGGACGAGCAGGAGCCCGACGTCCGAGCCTTCCGCTGCGGTCAGCTCACCGCGGTCGAGACCGTCGTGCTCGCAGCCTCCCCCCAGGAGATCGCCCTCGCGTTCGATCAGTTCGCCGCGAGGTTCCCGGGGCAGAGCCCTCGCCGGGTCGACAGCGTCTACACCGCCGGGCAGTCGCGCCACACGTGGATGAGGCTCGAGGGCTCCGGGGAGGCCGGGCGCCCGGTCGAGGCGCAGATGGTCGCCGTCGTGACGGGCGACGGCGCGCGGCTCGTCATCTGCTCCAGCCGCGACCCGGACGCGCCGTGTGGCCCCGTGGTGGCGTCGCTCGTCCACGCGCGCTGAAGCCGTTCGTCTCGGGGGCGGCGCCCGCCCTCCGCGGGTGGATAGCGCTTCCTGCAGCGGCGCCCCTGGACTACCCCGAGGGCGTGCTTTCGCCGAAGGATTTCTACGAGGCGCTCCGGGAAGCCGGGGTCACGATGTTCGCAGGCGTACCCGACTCGCTGCTGAAGGACATCTGCGCCTACATCACGGAGCAGACCCCGCGGCAGCGCAACGTGATAACCGCCAATGAGGGCTGCGCCGTCGGGCTCGCCATGGGGCACCACCTGGCCACCGGGGAGCTAGGCCTGGTCTACCTGCAGAACTCGGGCCTCGGCAACACGGTGAACCCGCTCACGTCGCTCGCCGATCCGGCGATCTACGGCGTGCCCATGCTGTTGCTCGTCGGGTGGCGTGGGAAGCCAGGGGACCCAGACGAGCCGCAGCACGTGCAGATGGGGCGCGTCACGCACGAGACGCTCGCCGCGATCGGAGTGCCCGCCACGGTGCTGCCGACGACGATCGACGAGGCGCGCGGCGCCATCGCGCGCTCGATCGCGCTGGCCCGGGAGCGGCGCGGGCCCGTGGCCCTCGTCGTGGACAAGGGGACGTTCGCTGCCTACGCGCTGAAGGACGCGACGAAGTCCCCGTACGAGCTCACCCGGGAGCGGGCGATCGAGCGCTTCGTGGCCTCGCTGCCGGCCGGCGCGGCCGTCGTGTCCACGACGGGGATGCCCTCGCGGGAGCTCTTCGAGGTGCGCGAGCGGCGGGGCGAGCCCCACGCCTCGGATCTCCTGGTCGTCGGCGGGATGGGGCACGCCTCGCAGATCGCCCTCGGCGTGGCGCTGGCGAGGCCGAGCCGGCGCGTCTACTGCCTGGACGGGGACGGCGCCGCGATCATGCACATGGGCGGGCTCGCCGCGATCGGGGAGCTGTCGCCCCCGGGGTACCGACACGTCGTGCTCAACAACGGCGCCCACGACAGCGTCGGGGGGCAGCCGACGGCCGGCTTCTCCATCGATCTGTGCGCCATCGCGCGCGCGTGCGGCTACCGCGCGGCCGCCCGCGCCGAGACGGAGGCGGAGCTTGACCGGGAGCTCGTCGCGCTGCACGCGGCCGATGGCCCCGCCCTCTTGGAGGTGCGCGTCAAGCGGGGCGCGCGGAAGGACCTCGGCCGGCCGACCCAGACCCCTACCGAGCTCGGCGCGGCGTTCGCCGCCTTCCTCGGCGGCTGAGGTGGGGGTGACCGGGGGCGTCGGAACTTCCCGCCGCGGAGGGGGTCTCTCGGAGGCGCTCATGGCGGCTCGGCGGCTCGCTCCCTTGTGCCTCCTCCTCGCGTGCAGCGGCCCTGCGCGAGAGGTGGAGCGCGCGGAGGCGCCCTCCTTGCCCACCGCCTCCTCCTCTCCGCCGCCCGCACCTCGGCGCGAGGCGTGCGCGCGACGCCAGCCGGGCGTCGGCGCGACGCGGGCGGGCTCACATCGTCGAGGGGGCGCGCTCGTGCTCGCCGATCTCCGCGGCACGTCGGTGGCCTACGTCGCCGACGCCGACGCCCGCGCGGTTCACCTCGTGGACGTCGACGCGCGCAGCCTCCTCGGGTCGACGCCTCTCGACGCGACGCCGGCCCAGGTGCTGGTGCTCGCGGATGGCCGCGTCGCGGTGACCCTCCGCGACGCCAACGAGATCGCGATCCTCGAGCCGGCGGCCGACGCCACGTCGCCGCTCGCGCGCCTGTGCTCGCGCGCGGTGCCGTCGGATCCGTTCGGCCTCGCGGCCACCCCGGACGACGCTACGCTGCTCGTCACCAGCGCGTGGGCCGGGCAGCTCACGGCGGTCTCGGCGAAGGACGCGAGCGTCGGGTTCTCGGTGAGCCTCCCCCGCGAGCCGCGCGCGGTCCTGGTCGACGACGACGGACGCCGCGCGTTCGTCTCGCACGCCGTCGGCGCGGGCCTCTCCGTCGTCGAGCTCGAGAGCAAGCGCGCGGTGCGGGCGATCGACCTGCGCGTGAAGGCGCGGACGCGACAGGGCTCCAAGTTCAAGGAGGTCTTCCGCGAGGGCGCCCAGGGCTTCTCCCTGGTGAAGGCGCCGTCCGCTCCTTCGGGCCGCGCCCCCTCGGGTCGACTCTTCGCCCCGATGGTCAGCGTGGATCTCACCGGGACTCTGAAGTTCGGAGGTGGGGCGGGCATGAGCCGGCACACGCACATCGTGAGCGTCGTCGACGTGGCCGCGGAGCGTGCGCTCACCAAGGCGTGGCCCGCGCAGCGCGTTCCCTCGGCGGACCTCTGTCTGCTCCCGCGGGACGCGGCGCTGCGGGCGACGTCGTCCACGCTGCTCGTCGCGTGTCTCGGCGAGGACGTGGTCGTCGAGCTCGACGCGCGCGGCGTCGACCCGAGCCGTCTCCCGGTGCGTCGCTTCCGCGTGCCGCCTGGCCCGGTCGGCGTCGCCGTCGACGACGCGCGGTCGCGCGCGGTGGTGTGGTCCCAGTTCGCCGGGGCGGTCTCCGTCTTGGAGCTCGGCGCGACCCCGACGGTCACGAGCGTGGTGCTCGGCGACAAGGTGCCGCTCGACGTGGCGGAGATCGCGCAAGGCAGGGAGCTGTTCCACCTGGTCCAGGACAAGCGCGTCTCGGCGGACGGGCTCGCGTGCGCGAGCTGCCACCCGGACGGTCGCGACGACGCGCTCACGTGGCCGTCGCCGGGGGGCGCGCTACAAACCCCCATGCTCGCCGGACGCCTCCGCCCTCCGTTCGGCTGGTCCGGGACCCAGAGCGATCTCGCGTTCCACGTCGCCAAGGAGATCACGGGCCTGCGCGGGACCGGGCTCGGCGTGGAGGAGCTGGACTGGCTGGTCGCCTACCTGAAGCGGCTGCCCGCGCCCACGCGCCCGCCGCCGGCGGACGCGCAGCGCGTCGCCCGAGGCCAGCAAGTGTTCTCGGACCGGAAGAATGGGTGCGCCGCGTGCCACGTCGCCGGGACCGGGAGAGACGGGCGCGCGCACGATCTCGGGGCGCCTGCGGCCGGCGGCTCCGCGAAGGCGATGGGGACGCCTTCGCTGGCGTTCGTGGGCGGTACGGCGCCGTACCTGCACGACGGGCGGTTTCCGACCTTGCAGGCGCTCCTGACCTCGACCGACGGTGCGGCCGTGCACAACCCGTTCTTGGCGCGGTCCGATCTCGAGGCGCTCCTCGCCTATCTGGAGACGCTGTGAGGGGCGCGGCGCTCCTGGCCAGCGCGCTGCTCGCGTGCGGAGGAGGCGCCCCCGAGGTGGCGGGTGCCCCGAGCGCGCCGGCGCGCGCCGTGGGACCGTCCGTCTCTGGCTCCGCCGCGGCGCCGCGCGCCCCGAGCCGCCCACCGGTCCAGATGGTGGAGCGGGTCCGCTCCGTCGCGCCCGCGCGCCCCGCCGCGCCGGAGACCACGACGATCGCGCGGCCGTTCCAGATCGACGAGCTCCCCGTCGGCCAGCTCCCGGAGTCGCTCGCCAAGAAGACGGCGCCCCGCCGCTTCCCCGTCCTCAGCGCGGACGAGGCGGGTCTGGAGGTGAAGCGCCTCCCGCTCGACTTCCGGACGGCGCGGCCTCCCTTCGCCGAGCACGCCGTCCGGCCCACGGGCTTCAGCGTGGCCCACGTGAGGGTGCACTCGTGGACCGGCACGGTCGCCGCGGGGGAGGTGGGCGTCTCGGTCTTCTGCGGCGCGGAGAAGTCGCAGCACGGTGTGCGGACCTACTTCGGCTACGACCGCGGCGTCCTCGCGACGCGCTGGGAGGGCTTGAAGCGGGTGGGCGACTCGTTCGAGTACGCGATCGTAGACGGGTGGTTCGACGCCGAGAGCTGCCGGGTCGACGTTCGAAGCCGCGTGTCCTTCCCCGTGAAGGAGATCGTGCCCGAGCTCGTGTACGTGTTTCGGACGTGCGCCGTGGCGGCGCCCGACGGGAAGTGCACGGAGGGCGCGCGCGCGCACTTCGTGTTCGCCGGGGACGACGTCGCATCCAGCGCGGAAGATCCGGGCGCGCTGCAGACCGCCCTCTTCACCCGCTGGAGCGTGCCCGTGAAGCGCGCGACGGCCGAGCTCGTGGCGGCGACCCTGCCCTCGAGCAGGCAGCTGGCGTTCTTGAACGCGACGCGGGGCGAGAGGAAGCAGCCCGCGCCGCCCACGCTGGAGCTGTCCATCGAGGTTCAGCAGGCGGCTCGGGAGGAGCACCCGACGGCCGTCGTGTTCGCGACCGCGCGGCGGTGAGCCTGGGCCGCGCGCGGCCCGCGAGGCCGACGGCGGCCCTCATGAGCTCGCCGTCGGCCCGCTGCCCTCCGCCACACACAAGAACGTGAGCGACGTGGTGCCGTAGCGGCGCTCGTCGACGATCTCCAGCCCGAGGTCGGGGGGTGCCTCGCCGGTCGCGTGCTCGAGCACGACGCGCGCGCCGGCTCGGAGGGCGCCCGACCCGAGGACCGCCGCGAGGTCGGCCGCCGCCGCGTGCACCGCCTCGTAAGGCGGATCCGCGAACACCAGATCGAACGGGCCACGGGAGAGGATCGCGGCGTGCGCGCGCGCGACGGGGAGGGCCAGCACGTGGCTCATCGGCTCGAGGCCGAGCGCGGTGAGGTTCCTCCGGAGCGCGCGCAACGCGGGCCCCGCCTCCTCCACGAAGAGCGCTCGGGTGGCTCCACGCGAGAGCGCCTCGATCCCGAGGGCGCCCGTCCCCGCGTAGAGGTCGAGCACGATCGCCCCGCTGAGATCGCCCAGGATGGAGAAGAGCGCCTCTCGGACGCGGTCGCTCGTGGGCCGAGTGGCCTCGCCCGGCGGCGCGACGAGGCGACGTCCGCCGAGGCGGCCAGCGATGATCCTCACGCGGCCCCTCGGAGCGCGTCGGGGAGCGCTGGCACCAGCGGAGACCGGGACGCTCTCAGCAACCTGCTAGCCCCTGGAACCATCGTTCCTCGAACGGCTCGGCCCGCCCTCGACGGGCGAAGGCGGCCCGAGCCCTCGGGCGGCGCAGCGATTCGTTCCGACGGGGACCCTCATGGCTCGGGTGGAAACTGCGTCTCCACCGGACTAGAAGCGCACGCGCACCGAGACGTCGCCGCCGAGCGGTCCGGCGCTCGGCAGCACGTCCACGCCGCTCGCGGCCTCCGTGCTCGAGCTGCCGCCCCAGTCCGCCGTGGCGAGCAGGATGATCGCGCCCACGCCGAGCGCGCCGGCGATCGGGAAGGCGACCTGGTGCATGAGCTCGAAGCCGTCCCCCTGCTGGCAAAGGTCGGCGACCTCGTTCGAGCCGGGGCCTTGCGCGTTCGGGTAGTCGCCGTTGGGGCCCGGATCGCACGCCTGCTTGTTGGCGGCCACGGCGCCCTTGAACTCCTCGAGGTCCGAGTTGATCTGCAAGACGCGCACGGCGCCGTAGGTGCCGACGCCGGCGCTGACCGCGCCGAGGCCAAGGAGGGTGAAGCCGAAGATCTGCTGGTACGGCGGGCCGCTGTCGGGCACGGCGACCGGCGTGAGCGAGACCTCGGATCTCTGCTTCGGCTTGACCTCCACCTTGGTCGTCAGCGGGGCATACCCCGCGATCTCCACGCCGAGCGTGTGGGAGCCGGGGGAAAGCTCGAGCGTCGCGGTGCCGTCCTTCAGCTCGCCCGCCTCGGAGCCGTCCACGGTGATCTTGCCCGAGTGGGCGCCGACCTTGAGCACGACCTTCCCCAGCGCTGGCCCGCCGACCAGCTCACCGAACTTCGCGCTGGCGACGCCGGCGAGAGACTCGTCCACCGCGACGGTGAGGTTCGACGAGTAGCGGAACGTGGTCTGTCGGCTCCCCTCCCCCTTCACCCAAAGGTGCAAGTCCCCCTTCACGTCGTTGCCGTCCTTCGTCATGCGGCCCCAGATGAAGCGGTCCACCTTCATCTCGTCCGCGATCTTCTGCTCGCACGCGGCGTCCGGCGGGTCGGTGCAGCCGAGGCTGAGGACGAGCACCTGCAGCGCGTAGTCTTTCTGCGTCCTGGCCGTGCTCCAGCCCGGCGCGTCGTCGACCGCGCGCTTGAGGGCGGTCGTGAGCGCGTCCGCTTGCTCGAACGAGTCCAGCGTCTGGATGGTCAGCACGGCGACGGGGAGCTCGGAGTCTTGGGCGCGGGCGTCGCCCGGCAGGGCGAGCGCGAGCGCGGTCGTGCCCAGCGAGAGGCCGGCGATCAGGGCTCGGACGGTCGAACGCATCTCGTGGAACGATACGCGGCCGGGCGCGCGCTGAGAAGTGTCAGCCGAACTCCACCTTGTTCCACATGTCCCGACGCATCATCGCCTTCTTCTTGTCGGTCTGGGTGACCAGGCGGGCGGCGCTCCACGCGGCGAGCAGCTCACCCTCCTGACCGAGGCCTGGAAGGACGCTCCTGCCGACCAACAGCGTCCGCTCGATGGGCCCGCGCACGGGCTCTCCGGAGAGGCCCAGGTACCCGGGCGGATCGACCTCGAGCTGGCGCTGCATGGGCTCGAGCGGGGCGAGCCCGTGATCGGCACGGGGGATCTCGGTCCGCCGGCCCGCCTCGTAGTGCCAGACGGGCAGCCCGTCGTGCGGGGAGTCGACGCCCACGAGGTGCCTGCCCAGGAAGGGCAGCTCGGACTCGAGCGCGCGCAGCACGAAGGCTCGCGCCTCCGGCAGCGGCAGCGCGCTCTGCTCGGGCAGCAGCACCTCGGTCACGAGGAGGCTGCGGTTCGGCCCGGCGCTCGAGCGCTGGACGTGCAGCACCGCCAGCCGATCCCGCCGCTGCCAAGGGTTCTCCTTGGGGAAGACCAGCGCCTCGGGCCCGAAGGGGCCGGGCAAGCCGGCGTCGTCCACCACGACGGACACCACGAAGCGCCCCACGGTGGACGTGATGCGCGGCCACTCTCGGAGCGCCCGCTTGTGGATGCCTTGGCCGCCCGCCAGCGCCGCGAGCGACTCTCCCTCCGCGTCCGCGATGACGAAGTCACACCCGGTCGGGTGCTCGTCCCCGTCGATGAGGACGCCCGAGGTGCCCCCGCGTCGCAGGTGGAGGGCGCTCGCACGCGCGTCCAGGAAACACTCGCCCCCGTGCGCTCGGACGCGCTCCGCGAGGAAGCCCTCCAGCTCGTCCTCTCCGCCAGCGACCTCGACCAGCCCGCGCGTCCACGCCCCGTGGAGGCGCGCCGCCGCGAACGGCGGCGGGGACGAGGAGAGGTGCGTCCCGAACAGCACGGAGGCGCGCACGAACCGGCGCAAGAAGTGGCCGCGCGGGAACTCCGCCATGATGTCGGCGTCGGGCTCGGCGAAGACGAGCGGGAGCTG
Organism: uncultured Polyangiaceae bacterium; assembly: GCA_964492175.1. Taxonomy (GTDB): domain Bacteria; phylum Myxococcota_A; class Polyangia; order Polyangiales; family Polyangiaceae; genus Xiheicaenibacterium. The sequence continues at coordinate 24,071 of CAZBJI010000072.1, forward strand.
GGAGGCGTGCTTGCCGGTCGCACGTCGCTCCCAGAACGTGCCCGGCGGCCACATGAGGTCGCGATCGAAGGTCTCGTCGGCGGCGGCGTTCACCCGCCCGAGCTCCGCGTAGAGCTGATCCACGACGCGCTTCAGCTCGGGGAACTCGCGATCGATCTCGCGCGCGAACAGGCGGTCGTCGGCCACGACCTCGAAGCGGTGGGCCGACGAGAGCGCCTGGAGCATCGGCTGAGCGGGGTGCGTGCGCCGCTTCCACACCTGGGACTGCGCGAGCTCGCTGATGATGCGCCACCACGCGGGGGAGGTCCCGGCCAAGAAGGTGAACGCGCGCCGCCGCAGCGCGAGAGGCCCAGCCCGGTACGTCGCGCTCATGGCGCCCTGGCCCAGGACGAGGACCGTGAAGTCGCGCCGGGCGAGCAGGGCCGCCGCCGCCAGCGCCCCGATGGATCGTCCGAGGACGATGACCTCGTAGTGCTTTCGCATCGGCTTACCGCCCCGGCGCCGCGAGCGTCACGCGCCGTCGCGCGGATCCGTTCGTCGGCGGGTGGAGGTGGACGCGGTCCGCCGCGAGGAGCCTCAGCGTCTCCACGAGGAGCGCGTGCTCTCTCTCCAGGATCCTGGCGGCCAGCGAGGCGCGGTCGTCGCCGTCCCGCACCGCGACGGCCTCTTGCGCGATGATCGGGCCCGTGTCGACGCCGGGATCGACGAAGTGGACCGTGCAGCCGGTGACCTTCACGCCGTAGGCGAGGGCCTGGGCTTGCGCGTCCACCCCGGGGAACGCGGGCAGCAGGGCCGGGTGGACGTTGATCACGCGGTCGGGGAAGGCCTGCAGCAGGACCGGCGTGACGACGCGCATGAAGCCGGCGAGGAGCACCCAGCTCGCTCCCGCGTCCCGGAGCGCCTCCACGACGGCCGCGTCGAACGCCTCACGGGTGGGAAACGCGTTGTGCGGCAGGACCACCGCGGGGACGCCAGCGGCGCGGGCTCGATCGAGCCCCGCCGCGTCGGGGCGGTTGGAGATCACGACGCGCACGCGGGCGTCGAGCGACCCCTCCGCGACCGCCCCGAGGACGGCGCCGAGGTTCGTCCCGCTGCCCGAGATGAGCACGCCGAGGTCCAGCGCCATGGCGGCCGACGCTAGTCCTCAATCGGGCGATAGCGAACAGAGAATCGCAGGGTCGGTGGCCCCGAGGCCGGGCGGCGCTGGGCTCCGGGCTGCGTCTCCGGGCTGCGGCTCCGGGCTGCGTCTCCGGGCTGCGTCTCCGGGCTGCGTCTCCGGGCTGCGTCTCCGGGCTTACGGGCGCGGGCCGAAGCGATCCCGCTCTGCCTGGGAAAGGTCCCTTGGCGACATCTCGCTCCGGTGCTAGGTGTCTCCGTGGAGCTTCGGCTCCCTGGTTCGGTCCACTGGGCCGAGCCTCGTGGGTCTGCCGACAGCGCGCCGTGAAACCCGCCAGGCCCGGAAGGGAGCAACGGTGGCGGAAAGCGGGTGTGGCGGGCCCTTTCCTTTTCCATCTTTCGGGACCATGTTGAGGCGCAGGGCCTCGGGCCCGTTGGTAGATGGATGAAGAACGAGGACGAGCCCCCGCCCGGACCGCCCAGCAAGACCTTGAGGGTCGCGCTGTTCATCGCGTCCGCAGCGCTGTTCGCGCTCTTGCTCCGCCTCGCATGGCAGGAGCCGGTGTTCGGCGGAGTGCTCGCGGGAGCGGTCCTCGCGGTGGTCGCCTGGCGGTGGTGGGCGCGGACGCGCATCGTCCGCATGCTCCGCCGCGGACAGGTGCATGATATCATTGCGCATTGGTCGGATGGGCTCGACCAGAGCCCGCACGCGGAGACCATCGCGCCCCTCGTGATGGCGACCGCGTTCGCCGCCTTCGGCCGGGTGGAGGACGCGCGCCGCGCGCTCGCCGGCGCCGCGCGAGGCCCTGCCTGGGACGCGGCGATCGAGCACCGCATCTTCCTCGACGCACTGCTCTCTACTATCGAGGGCGACGCCGACCATGCGCGCGCCCAGGCTGCGCGCCTGGTCACGCTGCCCATGCCGAACCGGACCGACATCCGGGCGCGGGTCGGCGCGCTGCGTGAGGCGGTGGCCGCGCTGGTCCGGGCCTTCCAGCACCGCGCGGTCCCCGGGGACCTCGCGCGCCTGGAGGCGGCGAGCGAGAACAGCCCGCTCGTGCACTGGGCGATGCGCTACGGGGCCGCCATCGTGGCCATCGACGCCGGCGACCGCGACAAGGCCAAGCTGCTCATCGCCAACGCGCCTGCTTGGCCCGAGGAGTCCGCGTTCCGCTCGTTCCACGACGAGATCTCGGGCGCCCTCGACGCCGCGCACGGCTAGCCCCCACAGCTCCGCGGCTCACGGCTCTGCGAGCGTGCTGACGTCGTCGGCCTCTCCGTTGCGGTCGTCGTCGCTCGCCACCAACCGAGTCCGTAGGGGCTTTCCTTCTGCCCTCCGCGGCGCCATGGTGAGGATTGGTGGGCGAGCAGAGACGCGCCAAGCATCGGATCCGCGCCGGGGGGCGGCCCCTCGGGTTCGCGGGGGCCGCCGCTGCGCTGGCGATCGCGGCGTCGGCTGCCTGCGGGGATGAGTCGGGGTCGGGCGGGGCCGTGACCTGCGACCCGCCGCCCACCGCCGATCCGCTGATGTTCGTGGAGCGCGCCGGCGAGGTCGGGATCTCCTTCGTCCACCACGCGCAGACCGAGCTCTGTCACATCACCGACACCGTCGGGGGGCCGGGCGTGTGCGCGTTCGACTTCGACGGCGACGTGGACATCGATCTCTACTTCGTCGACCGCGCGGGGTACCCGAGCGCCCTCTACCGGAACGACGGGGCGACCTTCACCGACGTCGCCGCGCAGGCCGGCGTCGCCACCCCGGGGGACGCCATCGGCTGCCTCGCGTTCGACTACGACGGGGACGGCGATCTGGACCTCTTCGTGACCACCACGGGCAGCGACGCCCTCTACAGGAACGACGGCGGCGCCTTCACGGACGTCACGGCCGCCGCGGGGATCGTCGAGAGCGGCTTCTCGACGTCCGCGAGCGCGGGGGACATCGACGGTGACGGCGATCTGGACCTCTTCGTCGCGCGCTTGGTGCAGCTGTCCACCTGCCCCGACGCTTGCTACCTCTTCCCGATCGCGTGCCAGGCGGAGCAGAACCTCCTCTTCGTGAACCAGGGCGGCACGTTCGTGGAGAGCGCGGCCGCGCGTGGCCTCGGGGATCTGGATCCCAGCCTAGCGGCCGTGTTCTTCGACGAGGACGAGGACGGGGATCTCGACCTCTACGTCGGCAACGACATGGGCATCGCGTTTCCTGACCGGCTCTACGTCAACGACGGAGCTGGGTTCTTCCATGACGAGGGGTCGGCGCGCGGCTACTCGGCCGCCGGCACCGACACGATGGGCGTGGACGTCGGGGACTTCAACGGCGACGGGACGACGGACATGGTCACCACCGACTTCCGCGACCGGCCGACCAGGCTCTACGACTGCTTCGAGGCGGGGCTCCCGTGCAGCTTCACCTCCATGCCGCCGGAGAGCACGCAGGGCGTCAACTGGGGCGTCGGCTTCGTGGACTTCGACCAGGACGGGGACCTCGACGTGTTCCAGTCCGGCGGCGACGTGTTCGACCCCGAGCTCGTAGGGACGCCGAACCAGCTCTTCCTGAACCGGGGCGACGGCCTCTTCGACGTCTCGGCGCCGGCCGCCGGCAGCGGGCTCGAGCACCTGGCGGTGCACCGCGGCGTTGCCTTCGGCGATCTCGACGAGGACGGCGACATCGACGTCGTCGTGGCGTCCAACGGCGGGCGACCCGCGGTCCTCTACAACGTCGGCGCCGCCGGTCACTCGGTGAAGGTCGACCTCGGCCCCAAGGGGACGGGTGCGCGCGTCACGGCGATCTCCGGCGGACGCCGCCTCACCGAGCACGCGATCGTGGGCGGGAGCTACCTCGGGTCGAGCGATCCTCGGCTCCACTTCGGCATCGGCGCCGGCTGCGAGGCCGAGCTCGAGATCCGCTACGTCGGGGGCGCGACGAAGGCCGGCCGGGTGCGGGCTGGCGAGACGTTCCGGCCCTGAAGGGCCTCGGCCCTACCAGCCGAGGCTGACGCGGCGCAGGCGGCCCTTGTCACCCGCGTCCTCGACGTAGAACAGCTCCGTCGCCGCGGGGTCGGCCAGGCTGAGCGAGGGGTCGGCGAACGGGCCGGAGGTCAGCGAGCCGAGCCGCACCACCGCGGGCGGCGCGGCCGGATCGTCGACGAAGGCGAGCCCCCCGATCTCGGGGCGCCCCGCCGGGCGCGCCCACGACACGACGCCGCGGCACGAGCTCCACGTCGTCCCCGAGCAGGTGATGCTGAACCCGGTGAGGCTCGCCCCCTCGGGCGCCGCGACGACCCGCGGCGCGCCGACGAGCCGCCCGGTGCGCTCGAGCTCGCCGATGCGAAGGGTGGAGGCCTGCGCCTCTCCGGGGGCGGGGTCTTCTATCCAGGCGAGGAGCAGCCGATCTCCGAGGGAGAAGAGCCGCGGCGCGCGTGAAGGCCCGACCGACGCGTAGACTCGGGCGTCCTCGTCGATCTCCCGAAGCGTCATGGCGTCGAGGTGCGTGAAGTAAATGTCTGCCGGCTTGCCGTCGCGCGCCTCGGCGAACGCGATGAAGGCGTCCGATCCTCGGACCAGCAGGCTCACCTCGGAGGCGTCGCCCTTCGCGGTCGTGAGCCGCTTGTCCACGACGGTCTTCTCGAGGTCCTTGTTGATGCGCGCCGCGTAGAGCTCGCCGTCCCCGTCTCGGGTGTCGATCCACGCGAGGACGAAGCCCTCGGTGCCGCGCGCCTCGCCCTTGGCGCTCTTCTCGATGGGTGAGTGTGCGACGGCGACGTCGAGCGCGAGGCTCGCGCTCTCGACCGCCCCCTTCTCCTTCTCTTTCTTCTTCGCGCGCTCGACGACGGTCACCTTCTTCTGCGCGAGCTTCGCGCCGGTGGCGTCGACCTTCGTCGCGAAGACCTGCGGCGTCCCCTTGTCGCTCGCGACCCAGGCGACGAGCGCCTCCGGCCTCTTGCCGCCGAGGACCGGGGCGATCGAGACGCCTCCGGGGGAGAGCGCGCGCCGCGAGAGGACGACGGGATCCCCGGGGACGCCGTTCGTCAGCGGGCGCAGCGCGAGCGTCGCGGCGAACGGGGCCTCGCCTCGCGGCGCTGCCTCCGTCGGCGTCGTGCCGTCGAGGTGGTAGGTGACCCAGGCGCTGAGCGTGGGGGCGCCGTCGCCGCCGAGCCGGGTCGCGCGTGCCGCCGAGACGCGCGCCCCGTCCGCGACCGTGGAGAGGGCGAGGATCTTGGGTGGGCGCTCGTCCTCGGCGCGCCATGCAGGCGCGCGCCAGCCGCCGTTTTCGCGCGAGAGACTCACGAGGAAATGAGAGCTCGGGGGCCCGAGATCGGAGGCGAGGGCGAAGCACCTACCGCCGCGACAGCTGAGGCCGTACGTGGCCTCGGGGACGCCTTCGCGCGCGCGCGCCCCGACGAAGCGCACGGGCTCCCCGCTCCGCGGGGTGAGGTCGGGACCGAGATCCACGAACGCGGGCCACGAGGGGACCGGCGCGGTCTCGCTCTGCTCCTTGGTCCGGACGGGCGCCAGCGTGAGGAGCGCGAACCCGTCTCCGTCGGCCGTGAAGTCGGGTCGGTCGTCCGCGTCGAGGAGGAACCTCGTCCTCTCCTTGCCGATGCGGCCATCTCCGCCGACGGTCCCGGTCTCGATGATGCGCGAGCGGCCGACGCGCTGCCCCAGGTTCTCCCAGGCCACGAGGGCGCGCTTGCCCCGCCCCTCCGAGTCCGCCACGAGGCCCACGAGCGCCTGATCCCCTATCGGCGGCGAGAGGAGCGTCGGGGTCCCTCGTGGGCTCCCGCTCTCGTCCAGGATGACCGCTCGCACCGCCCCGGAGTCCTCGGCGACGTCGGTCCACGCGAGCACGAGGCCCCCTTCGATGGCCGCGATCTCCACGTCCACCTCCGCCGTCGCCTTCGCGTGCGCGGGGACGGGAGGCCTCGCGGTCCCTGCTTTGTCGACGACGACGATCTCGATCGTCCCGAGCGCCCGGCCCTTCGGCGCGGACGCCGAGCTCCGCACGACCGCGAGCGCCAGGCCGTTCGGCGTCTGGGTCGCGCTCCAGGCGAGCGCGCCCTCGACGACGGCGCGGGGCAGCGCGCGCTCCGGCCCCTTGGGGACCGGCGTCACGAAGACGCTCGAGAGCTCACCCTTCATGACCTCGTGGACGACGAGCGCGGCGTCTCCCAGGATCGCGATGTCGGCGTAGGTGACCGCGGCGTCCGGGATCGGCGGGAGGTCCACGACGGCGGACCTGGGCTTGCCGCTCGCGTCGAGGGCGAGGACCTTGAAGAGGTGGTTCTGGTCCACCCGCTCGCCCCAGAAGAGCAGGTATCCGTCGCCCTGTGCCTTCACGGAGAAGGCGCCGACCCGGCCGATGGGCCCGAGGTCGGCGGCCTCGGCGACCGCGAGCGAGGCGGTCTCCACGACGCGCGTGTAGAGGCGCCCCGCCTGCGTGAAGGCGGCGAGGCCGCGATCCCCCCGGTGCGCGAAGGCGACCGTCGCGTCCGGCTGCTCCAACGACGCCACGAGCGCGGACGGGAGCCCGGGGAGGCCCGGCAGCTCGGCGCGGGCCGACGGGGCGGGCTTGGACCGTCCGACGGGCACCTTCGGTGCGGGAGGATCCGAGCCGCACGCCGCGGCCATCACGCCGATCAGCAGCACCGCGCAGGGGTGGGTCCTCATCTCGAGCGACCATAGTCAAGGACGTGCCTGGGCTCCATCGGGGTCTCGAAGAAACGGTCGCCGCGTGAGCAACCGCCCGGGGCCCGCGGTCCTTCCCACCCGGTGCCTCGAGACCCGCCGGAACCGATGGAAAGTCCGCTCGCAGCCGACTAGTTTTGCGTGATGCCCTGCGGCGAGACCAAATACATCCCCGAGGATCTCGAGCTCACGTTCTCTCCCGTCATCGACTGTCTGAGCGTGACCGCCGAGGGCGAGTCGCTGGAGGGGTGTGGCGGCGCGATGATCGTGATGCGGAACGGGTGCACCGAGCCGGTCGTGTTCTCCGTGTGGCAGTTCACGTGCGACGGCGTCGCCTGCGCCTCGATCCAGCCTGGGAAGACCGGCAAGACCCCGATCGACATCGAGACCGGGGCCGAGACCGCGAGCTTCACGTTCGACGGCAGCCTCGGCCTCGAGTCGCTCCAGGTCGTCGTGAACATGAACGTCGACATCGAGACCCCTGGCTGCGCGGTCGGCGGGGCGGCCGCTGCGCCCGTCGGGCCGTTGCTGATCGGCCTCGCCCTCATCCTCGGGCGCCGCGCGGCTCGGCGGCGCCGCCCTGCCCGGTAGGCGCTACTCGTCCTGCTCCGCCGGCGACGCGGCGTGGCGGCTCACCGGCTGCGAGGTCGTCTCGAGCGGCTTCTCGAGCAGGCTCGGGCCCTGGATGGGCAGCACGATCTCGAACACCGCGCCTCCCTTGGTCGCGGGGCGGTACGTGATCTCACCGCCGTGCTCGAACACGATCCGCTGGCAGATGGCGAGCCCGAGGCCCGTGCCGGTGGCCTTGCTGGTCGCGTATGGCTCGAAGAGGCGCTCCCGCATTTCCTCGGAGACGCCAGGGCCGTTGTCTCGGACGACGATGCGCGCGCGGTCTTGGCCCTGACGCCCCACGGTGACGAGCACGCGCGGATCCGGCCGGACCGCGGCCGCCGCCTCGAGCCCGTTCTGGATGAGGTTCGTGAGGACCTGGACGATCTGATCGCGGTCGGCGCGCACGGGCGGGAGGTCCTCGGCCTCGAGCTCCACCCGCGGAGCCGCGTCCTTGGCCCCGCCGGTGCGCACCAGCTCCGGGTCCGCCGCCTGGAGCGCGACGACGCCGCGCGCCGCTTGCACGAGATCGATCGGCTCGGGGTTCGGCGCCGGCAGGCGCTGGAACTTCGTGAACTCGCTCACGATGTTCGTGATGCGGTGGACCTCCTCCAGCACCGTGCGCGTCGCTTCGTCGAAGTACTCGTCGAACCGCTCGTCCTCCCGCGCGCGCAGGCGACGCAGCGTCTCGACGGCGGCTCGGATCGGCGCGAGCGGGTTCTTGATCTCGTGGGCGACCTGGCGCGCAATCTCGCGCCGTGCCGCGATGCGCTCGGTCACCGCGAGGCGCTTCTTCATCCTGGTGAGCTCGTCGATCGTCGTGTTGAACGCCTCGGCGAGCTCCCGGACCTCTCGACCTCCGCGCGCGCGGACCGGTCGCGGCTCCCCCGAGAGAACCTCGCGCGTCTCCCGCGCCAGCTCGCGCAGAGGCCGCGCGAGGCTGCGGCCGAGCAGGAGCGCCAAGAGGAGCGCGCCGCCCGCCGCGGCTGCTCCGCTCACGAGGATCTCCCGATCCAGGCGCTCGAGCGCGGCGCGGAGCGGCTCGCGAGAGAGCGTAGCGACGACCTTGAGCCCCGGAACGTCCGCCACCTCCACCACGCGCACCTCCTGGACGGGCGAGGAGGGCGGCGCGGACGCGCTCGGATCGATCGCCGCGAGCGTGGCCCCATGCGATCGCCCGACCCGCTCCAGGATCCCCTCGATCTTCCGCGCGCCGACGAGCCCGAGCTTCGTCGAGCGGAGCGCCTGCGCACACCACACCTCCAGCGCCAGGTCGCCGCCCGCCGACCGAGGCCGGAGGCGCGCGCCAGGCGGATCCCCGGCCGACACCAGCGCGCCGAGGCGGGGGTCCTTCCGCCCCCACGTCTTGGAGTCCGACGCCGAGACGACGACGCCGCCGGGCGTCACGAGGACCAGCTCGTCGAGGCTGCGCGCCGCCGCCTCGGCCGGGACGTGGTTGTGGATCGAGATGAGGCTCGCGGTCTCGAGGGCCAGCGGATCCCCCTTCACGCGCTCGAGATCGATGAGGGCGCGCTCCAGGAAGGTGCCTCGCGCGCACAGCGGGACGGTGAGGTCGCGGAGCTGCGTGGCCTCCGCGGCGAGCGCCTCTCGGACCTCGTCCGTCGCTGCCTCGATGCGCGCGGTGAACTCGGCCTCCAGCAGTCCACGCGACGTGGTGCGCACGCGCAGCCCCCAGAGCGCCGTGGCGCCGACCGCTACGAGGACGAACGCGAAGGCGAGGCGGAGCGCGAGCGGCATGTCTCGCCCCGGAGGAGGCTACTCCATGTCGACGACGCGCACGCCGCGGCTCTGCTTCGCGCTCTCCACGGCCTGCCGCAGCGCCTCGTAGAGCTTCACCACGTCCGTCTTCAGCGCCTCGAGCTCCACGACCGGAGTGGTCTTGTCGAACGTCACGAGGCGGATGTTGCCCGTCCCGAGGAGGCGCTGACCGAACGGGCGATCCACCGTGAAGTCGTTGATGCGATAGAGGTCGAGCTGCTCCATCGTCTTCGAGAAGATCCCGCGATCGATCACGATGCGCTGCGTGGTGACCTTGTACCGGGTCCCGCCCCGCTTGAAGTACAGCCAGACCCACGCGAGGCCCAGCGTGATGACGAGGAGAAACACGACGCCCAGGCTGGAGACCAGCGCGGGCTCGCCCTCGAAGATGACCTGCTCGTTGGTGGCCAGCGGGGCCGGCCCCCCTGCTGGCTGCATCGCCGTCCCGGTTGTCACGCGAAAGGCGTAGCAGGTTTCGTGGCCACAAGCGACGGTCGCTATCGTATCCTCCGTGCCGGGCCGGCTGCGCTCCAGGACGCCGTCTCGACGATGACGAACGCTCAAGGGACGGACCGCGGCGGGTGGCCCTGAACGACGACGAGTCGGCGTTCGTGGCGCGCCTCCAGGCGCGCGACGAGGCAGCCTTCAACGAGCTGGTGCTCGCCTACGAGCGCCGTGTGTTCGCCCTCGTGTTCCGCATGCTCGGGCGGCGTGAGGAGGCGCAAGACCTCGCGCAGGAGGTCTTCGTCCAGGTCTTCAAGGCGATCGATCAGTTTCGCGGAGACTCGAAGCTCTCGACGTGGATCTATCGAATCGCCGTCAACCTCTGCAAGAACCGAACGAAGTACCTCGCCCGGCGCCACGTCGGGGAGCAGGACGACGTCGACGCGATGGCCGACCGCGCGCCGCTCTCGGCCGCGAAAGGGGTGAGCGTCGGGGACATCAGCCGACCCGACGAGCTCGTCGAGGGCATGCAGCTCGAGATCATCGTCAAGCTCGCGATCCAGAAGATCGAGCCAGACTTTCGGGAGGTCCTCATCCTCCGTGACGTCGAGGACCTGTCGTACGAGGAGATCGCCGCCGTGACCGGGCTGGCGGACGGGACCGTGAAGAGCCGGATCCACCGCGCTCGGTCCCAGCTGCGCGCCCTGGTGGAGGCCGCCATGGGCGAGAAGTTGAGGGGCAGCTGATGAGCGAAAACGGCGACGACGAAGATCGCATCCGCGCGATGGTGAAGCGCGCGTCCGCCCAGGCCGAGCCCGGCGCGGAGGGCGACGTGCCTCGGACCTCCGAGGGCGAGGCGCCGCCGTCCTCCGAGGGCGAGGCGCCGCCGTCCTCCGAGGGCGAGGCGCCGCCGTCGTCCGAAGGGGAGGGCGGGGTGGAAGTCGACGAAGTCGATCTGAAGGAGGCGCTGCGGGGCGCGCTCAG
>CAZBJI010000072.1:34694-37005 GCA_964492175.1 uncultured Polyangiaceae bacterium
ACTGGAAGTCCGAAAGCGGCGGCGGAGGGAGAGGCGCTCAGGCCGCCTGCCGGGTCGGTCGCTCCGGAGCTCTTGAGCGGCGTCCAAAAGAAGCTGCGCGTCCGCTCGCGCGGCAAGTTCTACGGCGACGGCTGGAGCACCTCCGCGTCGCCGCGCTCCACGTACCTCGTGACGAGCGCGATCATGCTCTTGCTCGTGGCCATCGTCTTCCTCGTCCTCGTGCCCTGGGTCAGCGACGGGCTGCCGTGATGGGCGCGGGCTGGGCTTCGCTCCTCGCGAGCGCGGTCTCGGTCCTCTGGCTCGGCGGCTTCTCGCTTCGCGTAGGGTCGGCGCTCCGCGCTCCGCGGCTCGAGCGCCTGCGCTCTCCCGACCCACCCGAGTGGCCTAGGCTGAGCGTCGTCATCGCCGCGAAGGACGAGGCCGAGACGCTCGAGCCCGCGCTTACGTCGCTCCTCGCCGCCGACTATCCGGCGCTCGAGATCGTGTTCGTCGACGACCGGTCGACCGACGCGACCCCCGAGATTGCCGCGCGGGTCGCCTCGGGCGATCCCAGGCTCGTCTACGCGCGTGTCGACGCCGTCCCGAGCGGCTGGCTCGGGAAGGTGAACGCGCTCGAGCACGGCCTCGCGAGAGCCACCGGCGATCTGGTCCTCTTCAGCGACGCAGACGTCCGCTTCGCCCCCGAGGCGCTCCGACGCGCCGTAGCTCTCGCCGAAGCGCTCGCGCTCGACCACCTCGTCGTGCTTCCGCGCCTGACGGAGCGGGGCCCGCTCCAGTCCGCCCTCATGGCGGTCTTCGTCGACGGCACGGTGGAGCGCCTGTTGCTTTCCAGGGACGTGGTCCTGCGCAGCCCGCGCGCGTTCGGGTACGGCGCCTTCAACCTCCTGCGCCGCCGCGCGCTGCCCGACGGGCTCGGCTGGATCAAGATGGACGTCCTCGACGATCTGGCGATCGGGGAGATCGTCCGCGTGGCGGGCGGCCGGCGCGGCTTCGTGCTCGGCGAAGAGCACGTGGAGGTGCTCTGGTACCCGACGCTCGGGGAGGCGCTGCGTGGGATGCAGAAGAACCTGTTCGGGGGCGTCGCGGGCTACTCGATCCCCGTCAGCCTCCTCCTCGCGGTCTTGCTGTTCACGCTCCCCGCGGCGCCCCTCCTGTCGCTCGCGCTCGGGGGCGTGCCGGGCGTGCTCGGCGGCGCCGTCATCGCCGTCCACGTCGTCTCCGCGTTCGTGATGGCCCGCGCTCACCGGGCGGGCGTGACCGGTCGACTCCTGATGCCGCTCGGCCTCTGGGCGCTCGCGTGGGGGCTCGTCGCGAGCGCGGTCGCCACCACCCGTCGTGGCGGCGTGCTGTGGCGGGGCACGTTCTACTCACTGGACGAGCTCCGGGCGGGGCGGCGCGTTCGCTACCCGTGATGGGCCCGTCGGCGGCGGGAGATCGCGGAATCCCCGCGCTGCGCCCCGAGTCGCGCGTTCGCTACCTCTGATGCGCCAGTCGGCGGCGGAGTGGGTGATTTCCTCGCCGATGGACCGGCTCGACGAGGTGCGCGAGCTCGTGGGCCTGCGGCGGATCGGGGGCGTCGGCTAAGGGTCGCCACATCGAGAACCTCGAGTGGTGGACGGCTGGGCCGCGTGGGAGGAGGTCACGAGGCGGCGAGCGACTTCCGGCGGGGTGAGCGCGCGGACTTCGGAACGGCGACGTAGAGGTCCACGCACATGCTCAATCCTCCGGCAGGCCCTGCACGTCGACGGGGTCCTCTTCGGAGACCGGGTCGCGGTACCCGCCGCCGAGCTCTCCGCTGGCGTTCGAGCCCCAACATGTGATGCGACCGTCGTTGCGGAGAGCGCACACGCTGCCGCCGCCCGCTCGAACGGCGATTGAGTCGGCGACGGAAACGGACTCGCGCACGAGATACTCGACCGCTGGACCAAACTGCGCTTCGGCGTACGTGGAGAACTTCCGGATGGAGGTCGCGACACCGTGACGGTCGAGCAGGATCACATGGTTTGGTCCGAAGGGCGGGGCCGCGATCGCGACGGCGTCGGTGATCCTACGAACGGGGAGGAGCTCGATCTCACCGGAGCCCGCCCAGAGGAGCTGGCCGTCGGGCGAGAGACCTCCTCCTGCGCCGTCGACGGCCCCCGTGAAGTGAGCTAGCGGCTGACCCAGCCGGAGCGGCTGGGCGAAGCCGGTGTTCACGTAGCCTGCCACGTACGGCAGGTCCGGGGTGTAATGCCGTAGTGGGGCGCCCCAGCAGTAGACCTCGCCGACGCGGTCGAGCGCGCACTGATCGCGCAGCTCGATGACGTCCGCG
>CAZBJI010000073.1:0-36527 GCA_964492175.1 uncultured Polyangiaceae bacterium
GACGCGCCAGCTCCGTGGGGGTGGCGCTCGCGGCGCACGCGTGGGCCGCGGCGCCAGGCGCCGCCGCGCCGGGCGCCGCGTGCCCCGAAGGCATGGTCGCCCTGTCCGAGACCGTCTGCGTCGACGCGTTCGAGGCGCACCTCGAGCGCGTCGACGCAGACGGCTCCCCGTCGGGGATCCACCCGCCGAACGAGCCGGTCGGCGCGCGCCGCGTGCGGGCGCGGAGCGCGCGCGGCGTCCTACCGCAGGCGTACATCAGCCAGGAAGAGGCCGCCGCGGCGTGCCGCGAGGCGCACAAGCGGCTCTGCACCGACGCCGAGTGGCGGGCCGCCTGCGAGGGGCGGCTCGGCACCCGGTACCCGTACGGGGATCGCCGGCGCGCGGGCGCCTGCAACGACCGCGGCGCCGAGCCGATCTCCGCGGTCTTCGCGCGCCCGGTGTCCGCGGAGACGTGGGGCTTCGACCAGATGAACGATCCGCGCTTGCACCTCGTCCCGGGAGGTGTGGCGCGAGCCGGCCGCTTCGACCGTTGCCGCAGCGACGTCGGCGCTCATGATCTCGTCGGGAATCTCCACGAGTGGACCGCGGATCCGGCAGGCACGCTGCGCGGTGGATACTACCTGGACGTGGAGCGCCTCGGCGAGGGGTGCGCCTACGCCGCCGTCGGGCACGACGCCCGCTACCGCGACTACTCGACCGGATTCCGTTGCTGCTCCGACAGACCATGACGCGCCAGCGCGCGCGGAGCCCGAGGCGGCTCGCGGCGGCTCACCGGGGAGGCGAGAGGCGGGCGCGCCAGGGAGCGACGAATGGGGTCGCCTTGGCTCGATCGACGGCGCGCCCGAGCTCGGCGGCCGCAGCAGCGTCTCGCAGACACGGGTAGCAGTCGCCGGTCCCGTCCTTTCCGCAGCCGGTCTCTGCGGTGAGCGCCTCGAGCCGCGCGCTCGCGCGCGCGTCCGCCGCGGCGGCCGCGCGCGCGAGCACCGCGGCGATCTGCCAGCACTCCTTGGCGGCCCGCAGATCCAGGAGCGCGGCGAGCGCCTTCGACGCCTCTGGGCGGACGGCGGGTCCGAGGAGGAGATCCTCCGCCAGCAGCGTGAGGCGCGCGCCTGGCTCGCCACGCGTCACGAGATCGTCGAGCAGATCGGCCACGATCGGCGCGTCCAGCGAGGCGAGCCCCGCGAGGAGCGTGGGCCCGACGTCGGGATCGAGGGCGAGGCCGTACGCGTAGCGGAGCGTGCCTGGGTCGGCGAGCAGCTCGGGCTGCGCCCTGAGGTCGGAGACCAGGCGCTCGGCGTCTGCGCGCGCTTGCGCGGCGTAGCCTCGCGCGAGGGCCATCGCCTCGTCCGGCGTCCGCCCGTCGCGTCGCCCGCGCTCCAGCTGCTTCAGCGCGTCGGGATCGCCGCTCGCGGCGAGAGCGAGGAGTCCCCCCGCGTTCGCTGCGTCCGCGGAGCCCGGAGCCGTGGCCGAGGTCGAGGTCGGGGGGATCGCGCTCGCCGCGAGCGTCGGCGCTCCCGGCCCGGGGGGCCCCGCCTCCCGGTCCCAGGCGCGACCGAGGAGGAAGCCCCCAGCGCCCGCAGCGGCCGCGACGGCGGCGAGCGTCGCGGCGCGGAGCCTCGCGGCGCCGCGCGCCGCCATCCCCGGGCTCGTCACACGGTCACTCGTCCTCGGGCGCTCCGCCCGTGCGGGCGAGGTCCTCGACCTTCACGCCCTCCGTCTTCATCCCGCGCGCTCGCTTCGCCATGCTCGGCAAGAGCTCGTCGAGCGGCGGTGGATCGCCCTTGATGAAGCGCAGCGGGTTGATGCGCGCGACGACGAAGGCCTTGAGGTACGGGCTGACGAGCCCGCGCGCCTTCAGCTTGGCGACGGCCTCGCTCACGGCGTCGTCGAGCTCGAGCACCAGGCCGGCCCGCCGCTCGCGCTCGGTCGCGGCGGCGGCGAGGGGCAGGTCCAGGAACGCGTCGACCTTCTTCAAGATCGGCCCGTAGGCGCCGCCGGAGAGTCGGGGGCGCTTCTCGTAGGCGAAGCCGAGCGTGACGAGGAGCGGCTCCTCGAACTCGAGCGCGCACTCGCTCTCCATGCGATCGTCGAAGCGCGCCAGGTCGCGGTACATGCGGACGACCTCCTGGGCGCGCTCCCTGAGGTTGTGTGCCTTCTCGATGTTGAGGGCGAGGATCTGGTACGCGACCTTCCGCTCCGGGACGACCAGGGCGATCACGGCGCGCGCGCCGAGCTCACGCAGCACCGTCAGGCGGTGGTTGCCGTTCGGGGTCCAGAAGCCGTCCCCTTCCTGCACCGCGATGATCGGATCGAGGAACCGGCGCGTCTTGTCCATCGCGACGGTGAGCTTCCGCACGTGCGCGTCCGACACGTCCCGCTGGAACGGCGTCGGCGCGACCTTCTCCACGGGGAGCGCGGCGAAGACCAGGGTGTGTCCCCCGAGCGGCTCGCGATACGCGCCGATCACCGCCCCGCCTGCCGCGGTGATCGCCGCCGCGAGGTCCGGCGGGGCCGCCGGGAGCGGGACGTCCGCGGGCGCTGGCCCCGCGGGCGCGAGGGTCACCCCGCGACGCTTCTTCGTCCCAGGCTTCTTGGGCGCGGCGGTCTTCTTGGCGCGAGCCTTCGTGGTAGCCACCGGACGCTCATACCCGAGCCGGCCGGCGCCGCCACCCGGGAACGGGCTGGCGGGCGGAGGACCGCATCGCACGGTCGTCCTACGCGACGCTTCCGCGGACTAGAGCAGGGTGCGGAAGCACGGGATGAACGAGCAGGAGGATGGGGGTCCCTACCGGGACTCACACGCTCATCCTCTCGTGTTCCGTCACGACCCTGCCGCGGACCCCACTACCTCCGCACCCTGCTAAGCGCCGCGGGCCACGAGCTCGCGCCACGATCGGGCGAGGGCGCCGGCCGCCCGGTCCACGGCTTCTTCGGTCGTACCCCGGCCGAGAGAGAGGCGCACCGTGCCGAGCGCGGCCGCGTCGGAGACCCCCATGGCGAGGATCGTCTTGGACGCGGACTCTTGTCCCTCGTGGCAGGCGGCTCCCGTCGTAGCGGCCACCTCGGGCGCGCCGGCGAGGACGGCGCTGCCGGCGACGCCGGGGAAGCGGACGCTCACCGTGTTCGGGAGCCGCTCGGTGGCGTCCAGCGGCGGACCGTTGAGGGCGATGCCGGGCACGGCTCCCTCGAGCGCTCGGAACAGCCGCGCCGCGAGCGCGAGGACGCGGGCTGGCTCGCGGTCGAGGTCGCGCGCCGCGACCTCGCAGGCGACGCCGAGCCCCACGATCGCCGGCACGTTCTCGGTGCCGGGGCGGAGGCCCCGCTCGTGCGCTGCGCCGAGCAGCACCGGCGCGAGCAGGCTGCCGCGCCGCACGTAGAGCGCCCCCACGCCCTTCGGCGCGTAGACCTTGTGCCCCGCGATCGTGAGGAGGTCCACGCCCAGGTCGTCGACTCGGACCCGCACCTTGCCCACGCTCTGCGCCGCGTCCGTGTGGACCAGCGCGCCGCGCGCGCGCGCCGCCTCCGCGCACGCGCCGACCGGCTGGACGGCGCCCGTCTCGTTGTTCGCGTGCATGAGCGTGAGGAGGAGCGAGTCGTCCTCCAGCGCGCGCCGCGCGACCACCGCGTCCACGCGGCCGACGGCGTCGACGCCGAGGCGCGTCACGCGCGAGCGCTCCCGCTCCAGCTTCTCCACGCAGCGGGCGACCGCCGGGTGCTCGATCACGCTGGTGACCACGTGGTGGCGGTACGGTCGGACCGCCGCCGCGCCGAGGATCGCCAGGTTGTCCGCCTCCGTCCCGCCGGAGGTGAACACCACCTCGTCCGGCGCGCACCCGAGCAGCGCGGCCACCCGCTCGCGGGAGGCGTCCACGGCGGCCCGCGCCTCCCGGCCGTAGGGGTGGGCGCTCGAGGGGTTCCCGAACCGCTCGCCGAAGTAGGGGAGCATCGCGTCGACCACCTCCGGCAGGACCGGGGTCGTGGCGTTGTGGTCGAGGTAGATGGGTCGCTCGCTCATCGGCTGGGCCCCGCCCGACCGCTCAGGCGCCGGCGCCCGCCTTCTTTTGGGCGGAGTCGCAGACCCACCGCGTGACCCCCGGCAGCACCCCTTGGCCGAGCGCCACCATGCGCGAGGCGAGGTCGGGGTAGATCTCGAAGCTGCCGCGCGCCATGCCCTCGACCATCGCGTCCGCGACCGCCTCGGGGGAGAGGGTCTTGACCGTCCCGGCGATCGCCTTCGTCTCGGCAGGCTTGTACTGGTTCTCGAACGCCAGCTGCGGCGTGTCGGTGTCCGGCGGGAAGCACACCGAGACGCGCACGCCGTGGGGCCACATCTCTGCGCGGAGCGCTTGCGAGAAGCCGACCAGCGCGAACTTGCTCGCGGAGTACGCGGTGTAGCCGTAGATGGCGAGGACGCCGGCGAGCGACGACACGTTCAGGACGTGCCCTGCGCTCCTCCGCACGAAGTGCGGGAGCAGCGCCTGCGTCATGTGGACCGCGCCGAAGTAGTTCACGTCCATCATGTGCCGGAACTCGGAGAGCGGCAGCTCCAGGAAGCGCCCGGGGCGGACCACGCCGGCGTTGTTCACGAGCATGTCGACCGGACGTCTATCCATGCGCGCACCGAGCGACCGGGACACCGCCTCCGCGTCGGTCACGTCGAGCGGGAGCGTATCGACGCGCGCGCCCGACACCCGCTTCTGGATGATCTTCTTCGCGTCCTCGAGGACCGCCTCACGCCGCGCCACGAGCACGGGCTCCCCGCCCAGCTCCGCGACCCGCAGCGCGAAGGCGAGGCCGATGCCGCTCGAGCCCCCGGTGATGACGACGCTCTTGCCCTGGAAGTACTCGCGTGCCCGCATGCCCCCGCTTTACGCAGAGACGACCGTGGAGGCAACGGGCCTCGCCTTCTCCCGCTCGGTCCCGACGAAGGGCTCCCGCGTCCCCATGATCCAGTCGAACAGCGGGGAGGTGACGCACCAGTTGGCGTCCTGGTTCGGCCCGAGGTGGTGATCGACGTGCCACGGGACCCACTTGCGCGCCCACGCCGGGTCGAGGTGAGACTTCTTGTGGATCGCGTAGTAGGCGCCGGCGCTGAGCCAGCCGGCGGCGACGAACCCGGGGGAGAAGGGCAGGAGGGGGGTCGCCACGATCGCGCCGCCGGCGACCCCGAGGATCTCCTTCCACTTGGAGGGGGTCGTCCAGACCGGCTCCAGGTACATGGGATCGAAGCCGCCGGTCTTGCGGACGTTCTTGTGGTGCTCGTGCCAGTGGAACGCCCAGAAGCTCTCCTTCTTCCGGCCCTGCTCGTGCAGGACGTACTTGTGGAGAACCCACTCGAGGGCGTTGGACGTCACGAGACCAAGTGCAAAGCCGAGCATGATGCCTCCTCGGGTCGGTCGCGGGAGCCGCGGACCAACATGACCATCTAGTCACCCAATTTCTGAGGCATGCTACGCGTCGTGTCAAGTGCAAAAGTGACTGAAAGGTCACCTTCTGAGCCGCCGCCCTCCGACGCCCGCCCCGCGCGCGCGATCTCGGGCAAGCGCGCCGAGAACCGCCGGATGCGGACGGAGGCGCTCCAGCGCGCTGCGCTCGGGCTGTTCCTCCAATACGGCGTCGAGGCGGTGACCATCGACCAGATCGTGGACGGCGCGCGCACCGCGAAGGGCAGCTTCTACCGCTACTTCCGGGACAAGACCGACCTGGTCGCGTCCCTCGTCGAGCCGCTCCGAGACGAGATCCGCTCGACGTTCGATCGATGCGCGGCGGTCCTCGCCGGGACGGGGCAGGGAGGGGACGTAGCCAAGCCGTACGAGTCGCTCGCACAGGATCTGATCCGCAGCGTCCTGCAGCACCCGGACGTCGTGCGCCTCTACCTCCACGAATCGCGTGGCCCGAAGAACGGGGCCCGCGCTCCCATCGTGGAGCTCGCCGAGGAGGTGCTGGAGGGGGCGACGCGCCTCTCGAACGTCGCCCACGAGCGCGGCCTCGTCCGGGGCCTCGTCGGCCGGCTGAGCGCCATCGTCGTGGTCGGGGCCTCCGAGCTGATCGTCGCGCGGCTCTTCGCCGGCGACGACGTCGGCCCGGTGCTGGAGATGCCCGGCGAGCTCGTGAGCCTGGTGCTCGACGGCGTCCGCGCCCGCAGACCCCATGACGCCTCCGTGTCCGGGTCCAAGGCGCACCCGGCCCCGGTGGCGCTCGCGCGCGCCCGTGGGGGCGCGGACGGGCAGCCGGCGGTGAGCAGGCAACCGAGCAGGAAGGGGCCGTCGGCGACGAAGAAGCCTGCGGCGTCGGGGAAGCCGACGCCGAAGCGCGCGCCCCCGGGCGGGAAGCCGCCGGCTTCTCCGCGCGGCCGTCGCTAGACGGGCGCGGAGCGGCGGCCGAGACCATCAGGAGGTCCGCCGCGACGGAGTCGATCATCCTGGACGAAGACGACGGCCTGCTCTCGCGCGGGCTCGATCCGGCGGGGTCGCTCCGACCGCCTCGGACCTCGCGCCGCTCGCCCTGGACGAGTGGCCCGAGCGCGGCTTCGCCCGTGGGCCCCGACGTCGCGGTCGGCGTCACGCCGCGTAGTGGGCGCCGTCGCTCACGAACACCGCGCCCCGCGTGGGTGGCTCGATGGTCAGCGTCGGCGACGTGTCGCGGTACCCGACGCCCGGCGCCGCGCGCCTGCCCCAGGTAGCGAGCCCGACCACCGTGACGACCTCACCGTGCTCGAGCGCCCCCTCGACGTACCGGAGGCGGCTCGGATCGGCGAGAAGACGGCGGCCCTTACGCCCGGCCTGGAACAGAAACCGCTCGAGATCGAACCGCGTCTCGGCGTCGAGCTCGCTGCTCGACCAGAGGTGATCCAAGACGACCTCCACGAGCAGGCGATCGGTCTCCACGAGCGCCCGCCCCGATCCGTCCGAGATCACGAAGCTGGTGCTCCGGGCCTCCTCTACGCGGCGCCGGAACCCAGCCTTGTGGCCCACGTCGACGCCCGCCTCGTAGTGGGCGCACGCGCGCCCGCTGAACGGCGCCGTGAGCGGAGCGGCCTCGACCTCGAGCCGCCCGACGATCTTCACGAGCTCCCCGGAGGCCGCCTCGGCGATCGCTGTCCGCGGCAGGCGGCGGGCGAGCCGGCTCGCCCTGCCTCGCGCGGTGACGTGGCTCCGGATGGTGCCGGCCGCCGACGCGCTCAGCGTCGCGAGGCCAGCCGAGAGGAGCCAAAGACCCAGCGTGCTCATGGTGTGGTCGGGTGCGGCGCACCCTTCGGAGAGGATAGCGCGCCGGTCCAGGCGAGCGTAGCGTGGGCCCGTGGCAGCGCCCTTCGCCGCGATCCCGTACGTCCCCGGAGGTGCCTCCTGGCTCGGCCACACCCCGGAGTTTCGGCGTGATCGCCTGGGCCTCACCCGGCGCGTCGCGGACCTCACGGGGCCGCTCCACAGGCTCCGCTCGCCCTTCGCGAACATCCTCGTGACCGCGGATCCGGACACCCTCCACGAGGTCCTCGTGGAGAAGGTCGCCGTGTTCGAGAAGAGCGAGATGCTGCGGTTCGTCCTTCAGCCGCTCGTCGGGGAGGGCCTCTTCACCAGCCGGGGCGAGCTGTGGCGGCGGCAGCGCAGGCTCATGGCGCCGCTCTTCCACCCGGGCGCCCTCGGAGCCTATGGCAGCGACATGGTGGCCAGCGCCGAGCGCGCGATGGCGACGTGGCCGGCGCGGGGCCAGGTCGAGCTCGCGCGGGACACCACCCGCGTCACGATGGCCATCGCGGGCCGCACGCTGTTCGACACGGACACCTTCGAGGAGACGGACGCGCTCGGCAGCGCGCTCACCGTCGCGCTCGACTTCATCGCGGCGACCGGCGGCAGTCCGTTCGCGTTCGCGCACATCCTGGCGAGGCGGCGCCTCGAGGCGTGGGCTGCGGCGACCTCCGGCGGGCTCCAGCGTGGCCTCAAGCGCGCAGCCCGGAAGCTCGAGGGACCGCTCGCGCTCGTAGGGGAGCACGGCGCGCGGCTGCGGCGCGTGCTCCCCCTCCTGGACGAGCGGGTCGGGCGGATGATCGAGGAGCGCCGCGCGTCGGGCGCCGCGCGCCAGGACCTCCTCTCGCGGCTGCTCGCGGCCCGTGACGACGACGACGGCGCCACGATGAACGACAAGCAAGTCCGGGACGAGGTGCTCACGCTGTTCGTCGCGGGACACGAGACCACCGCCTCCGCGCTCGCGTGGGCGCTCTACGAGCTCTCGCGTCACCCCGACGTGTACGCCGCGGCCGAGGCCGAGGCGGACGCCCTCGGTGGCGCCCCCACGTCGGAGGATCTTTCCCGCCTCCCGCTCTTGCTGCGGATCTTCAAGGAAGCGCTCCGGCTCTACCCCCCGGTCTACTTCTTCGGGCGGACGGCCCGCGAGGCCACGACGCTCGGCGGCTACGACGTCCCGAGGCACGCCATGGTGCTGGTGCTTCCGTACGCCGTCCACCACCGGGCCGCCCACTTCCCGGAGCCGGAGCGCTTCGTTCCGGAGCGGTTCCTGCCCGCCGCGGAGGCCGGACGCCACCGCCTGGCGTGGATCCCCTTCGGCGCCGGGCCGCGCGTCTGCATCGGCAACCAGTTCGCGTTGATGGAGGGCCAGCTGGTCCTGGCCGCGATGCTCCGGCGCTTCCGGTTCAGCGCGGCGGCCGACGACACGCCGCTCGCAGGCGCCACCCTGAGGCCTCGTCACGGGGTTCGGCTGACCGTGGAGGCGCGCGCGTGACCGCCCCGAGGACCAGCGCCACGCACCCGCTCGAGGTGGGGTGGATCGTCCCCGGTCGCGTGGGCCTCACGTTCGCGCCCGGCAAGCACGCGCCCTCCACGCTCGGCGCGCCTTGGCAGCGGGACCTGCGCGCCGATCTCGACGTGCTCGCGCGGCTCGGCGTCGGCACCCTCGTGTCCCTGGTCGAGGAGCACGAGCTGAAGAGCCTCCGGATCGTGGACCTCGTCGAGCGGGCCCGGGAGCTCTCGATCGTCGTCGAGCGCTTCCCGATCGTGGACGGCGACGTCCCCGCCGACCCGGAGGGTGTGCGCGCCTTGGTCGACGCCGTGGTGGACCGGCAAGCGCGCGGGGAGCGTGTCGTCATTCATTGCCGGGGCGGGCTCGGGCGCGCGGGCACCGTCGGGGGCTGCGTCCTCGTCGCGCTCGGCCACGAGCCGGAGCGTGCGCTCGAGATCCTCGCCGCGGCCCGCGGCCCCACGTGTCCGGAGACCGAGGCGCAGCGCGCCTTCATCCGATCCTTCGCCGCGTCCGTGCGGGCGCGGCCCGTGCCCGTCATGGGGCCTCACGCGCTCGACGCCCTCGCGTCCCTCGGGGAGCGCGAGGATCGCTTCGCAGGCGCGGTGCTCGGCGCGGCCATCGGCGACGCCATGGGACACCCCACGGAGTTCGTGAAGAGCTTCGAGGACCTGCGCCAGAAGTTCGGTCCGCGGGGCGTCGAGGGCTTCGCCCTGACGTGGGACCGGGATGGCCGGACGTTCGCGCCCTACACCGACGACACCCAGATGGCGGAGCTCGTGCTGAGGGCCCTGCTCCTCGGGGTGGGCGCCGGAGCGGGGCTCGACGGGGCGATGTCGCGCATGGCGAGGGAGTTCGTCGCGTGGGCCATTCGGCCACAGGGTGGGCACCGAGCGCCCGGCAACGCGTGCCTCGCGGGCTGCCGCGCCCTCGAGCTCGGCGCGCCCTGGCGCTCGGCGGGAGCCCCGCGCGCGGGCGGCTGCGGATCCGTCATGAGGGCCTACCCGTTCGGCCTCGTGTTCGGGGACGATCCGGCGCAGGCCGAGCTGTGGGCGACGGAGCACTCTCGCCTCACGCACGGAGATCCGATCGCGCTCGCCGCGTGCGCGGCGATGGCCGTGGGCGTAGCGCTCGCCCTGCGTCGCGAGCCGCCGGCCGCGGTCGCGGGTGCGATGGCCCAGGCGGCGCGCCGCTCCTCGCCCGAGACGGCGGACATGATCGAGCGCGCGGCCGCCGAGGCCGCGGACGGGACCGCCCCGGAGGTGACGCTCTCGCGCCTCCTCGGGTGGGCCGCCCACGAGGCGATCGCGGCAGGCGTGTACGTCTTTCTGCGCCACGCGGACGACCCCAGCGCGGCCATCCTGGAGGCGGCGAACACGCCGGGCGACAGCGACAGCATCGCCACGCTCGCGGGGGCGCTCGTGGGCGCTCGGCTCGGCGCCCGTGCGCTCCCATCGGCGTGGGTGCTGGGGGTGGAGCGCGGCGATGCCCTGCTCGGCCTCGCCCTCCACGCGGCGCGGTTGACCGAGGATGCGCACCGTGAGACGACTCCTCGGCGAGCATGACCGTCGAACGTCGCAAGCATCCGCGCCTTCAGCTCGAGGTCGACGTCGACGTCTCGACGCCCAGCAATTTCTACGTGGGACGGACGCGGGACATTTCGCTCGGCGGCCTGTTCATCGAGATGCCGCTGGCGCCCGAGCCCGGCACGGAGCTCACGCTGAAGCTCGCCCTGGGAAAGCGCAACTTCCAGGTGAGCGCCCGGAGCACCTGGGTGCTCACCGGTGCGGGCGGCGGCCCGGTCGGGTTTGGCGTGGAGTTCGTGGACCTCGCGCCCGGCGTCAAGCGCGCGGTCGAGGCGTTCATGGACAAGCGCGATCCGCTCGCGTTCGATCTGCTCGACGACGTCGAGGACGACCCGGACGCGGGCGGTGGGCCGCCCCCGCTGCCGGGCGCAGGCGGGCCGCCCCCGTTGCCCCGGTGACGTTGCCCCGGTGACGTTGCCCCGGTGACGTTGCCCCGGTGACGTCGCGGAGCGAGGCTCAGCGACCGGCGACGCCGACGCTGAGCCCGGCGATGATCCGCGTCTCGCCGTCGCGGTTGTCGTAGAGCCGCCGCTCGACGCCTGCGTACGCGACGACCTCGCCCATGCCCTCCTCACCGAAGCGGTAGCCTCCTCGGAGCTCGCCGCGCGGCGACGGGTGAGCGACCTCGTTGTCGTTCATGTCGCCGTAGTTGTTGTCGGTCGCGAGGGAGGCGCCGCCGGCCACGGCGACGAGCCAGCTGTCGTCGTGCACGCCTACGACGGTCATGGCGGGGTAGGTGATCGAGCGACGGACCCCCGACTTCGTGATCTCCACCCCGAGCGGGAGCCCGCCGATGAAGAGGCCCAGGTCGCCGAGGCCGATGTTCACCCCCACCTCGAGCGCGGGACGAAAGAGGAACGCGCCGTCCGTGCCGTCGTCGATCGCCGCGCCCGTCAGGACGTACGCGGTACCTCCGAACTCGACCTTGTCGCGGACCTTCTCGGGCTTCGCGGCGGCGTCCCGCGCCGGGACGGGGGGGGGCGGTGCCGGCGCCTGGGTCGCTACCTCGGTGGGCGCGGGAGGGGGCGCCGGCGCCCCGGCCGCTACCTGGAGGTCGGAAGCGAGGGCCGGGACCGCGGCCGAGAGGGAGGCGAGGACCAGGGCGAACGAGCCCATCTTCCGTTGCAGCATGGGAGCGAAACGTGACCGGCGCGCTCGGCTTACACCGGGTGTACGCTCGTCGCCCCACGAGGAGGGTCGCCGCATGAAACCGACGGAAGCCACGAACTACAACTTCGCCATCGCGGCCAAGCTGGTGGGGCTCGACCAGCGGATGCAGCGGCGGCTCATCACGCCGAAGCGCGAGATGAAGGTCGAGTGCACCGTGCAGCTCGACGACGGATCGATCGGGACCTTCGTCGGGTACCGCGTGCAGCACGACGACTCGCGCGGGCCCATGAAGGGCGGGATCCGCTACCACCACGACGTCGATCCCGACGAGGTGAACGCGCTCGCCTCGCTCATGACCTGGAAGACGGCGGTCGTGGACCTCCCGTACGGCGGCGCGAAGGGCGGCATCGCGTGCGATCCGAGCAAGCTGAGCGAGTCCGAGCAGCAGCGGCTCACGCGGGGGTTCGTCGAAGGGATCCACGACATCATCGGCCCCGATACGGACATCCCAGCCCCCGACATGGGCACCAACGCGCGGACGATGGCGTGGATCGCGGACGAGTACGCCAAGTTCCACGGCTGGCAACCGGGGGTGGTCACCGGCAAGCCGATCGACCTCGGGGGCTCGTACGGGCGGGAGGCGGCGACGGGCCGTGGGATGTTGTACGCCCTCGAGTCCTTCCTGGAGGACGAGGGGAGGAAGCCCGGGGATCTGTCCTACTCGATCCAGGGCTACGGAAACGTCGGCTCGTGGTTCGCGCGGCTCGTCTCCGAGCTCGGCGGGAAGATCGTCGCGATCAGCGACGCAGGAGGCGGCATCCGGCGTCCGGGGGGCATCGACCTCGCGGCGCTCGACACCTGGGTCTCGCAGAAGCGGACCGTCGTCGGCTTCCCGGGCGCCGACTCCGTGCGCGGAGAGGACGTGCTCTACGAGGCGTGCGACGTGCTGGTCCCGGCGGCGCTCGGGGGGGTCATCCACACGGGCAACGCGAGCGAGGTGCGGGCGCGGATCGTGCTCGAGGGCGCGAACCACCCGGTCGAGCCCGCGGCCGACGAGCTGTTCGAGAAGAAGGGCGTCGTGGCGCTCCCCGACATCTTCGTGAACGCGGGCGGCGTGACCGTCTCGTACTTCGAGTGGGTCCAGAATCGCCAGCACTTCAGGTGGGAGGAGGAGCGCGTGAACGGCGAGCTCCGGAAGGTGATGCGGCAGGCGTACGCCAACCTGCGAGCGACCCGCCAGCGCCTGGAGTGCAGCTTTCGCACGGCGGCGTTCGCCCTCGCCATGGAGCGCGTCGCCAAGGCGACCGAGCTTCGTGGCGTCGGCTGACCCCGCCCCTGCCGTCGGTCCGGCGCCTCGGGTGTGCTAAGACGCCCGGATGGCTGACGGGAAGAAGCGCGCCCTGGTCGTCCTCGCCGAAGGGGCGGAGGAGATGGAGGTGGTGGTCGTCGTGGACGTGCTGCGGCGCGCCGGCGTCGAGGTCGACCTCGCCGGTCTCGACGGCCCGGGCGTCGTGACCTGCAGCAGGTCCGTGCGGCTCGCGCCGGACGTCGCGCTGGAGCACTGCGTCGGACCCTACGACGCGATGATCCTCCCGGGCGGGGCGGAGGGCGCCACGCGGCTGGGAGGCTCGGAGCGCCTCGGGCACATGCTCCGGAGCGCCGAGGCTCGCGGCGAGGTCGTCGGCGCCATCTGCGCGGCGCCCCTCGCGCTGGCGAAGCACGGCGTGTTCGCGGGGCGGACGATGACCTGCCACCCCTCGGTCCAGGATCTCGTCTCCACGCACGCCAACCTGGTCGGCCGCAAGGTCGTGGTCGACGGCGCGCTCATCACGGCGCCAGGGCCGGCGATGGCCTTCGACTTCGCGATCGCGCTCGTCGAGCGCGTCGTCGGGATGCCGAAGGCGAACGAGGTCGCTCGCCAGCTCCTGCTCGAGGGCTGACATGGAGCCTGGAGAGCGGGTGTACGTCGCGGGACACCGCGGCTTGGTCGGCAGCGCCGTCGTCCGCCGCCTCGAGCGCGAGGGCCTCGGCCCCGTGGTCACGCGCACCCACGGCGAGCTCGATCTCACCGACCGGGCCGCCGTGGATAGGTTCTTCGACGCCGAGCGTCCGGCCTACGTGTTCCTGGCGGCGGCCCGGGTGGGGGGCATCCTCGCGAACGACACGTACCCGGGGGACTTCATCCGCGACAACCTGCTCATCCAGACGCACACGATCGACGCGGCGCGCAGGTTCGGCGTGAAGAAGCTCCAGTTCCTCGGCAGCTCGTGCATCTACCCCAAGCTCGCGCAGCAGCCCATCAAGGAGGAGTACCTCCTCACGGGCGCGCTCGAGCCGACCAACGACGCCTACGCGGTGGCCAAGATCGCCGGGATCCAGATGTGCAAGGCCTACCACCGGCAGTTCGGCATGCGCGCCATCAGCCTGATGCCGACGAACCTCTACGGGCCGAACGACAACTTCGATCTGACGAGCTCCCACGTGCTGCCGGCGCTCCTGCGGAAGTTCCACGAGGCGAAGATCGCGGGCCAGCCGAGCGTCGTCGTCTGGGGCAGCGGCACCCCGCGGCGCGAGTTCTTGCACGTGGACGACCTCGCCGACGCGTGCTTGCACCTGATGAAGACCTACGAGTCGCCCGAGCTCGTCAACGTGGGGGTCGGCGCCGACGTCACGATCCGAGAGCTCGCCGAGACCATCCGAGACGTCGTCGGGTTCACCGGCGACCTGACCTGGGACACGTCGAAGCCGGACGGCACGCCGCGGAAGCTCCTCGACGTCTCGCGGCTCACGGAGCTCGGCTGGAGAGCCGAGATCGGGCTGCGCGAGGGGATCGCCAGCACGTACCGGTGGTTCCTCGAGCACCGCGCCTAGCAGGGTGCGAAGAAACGGGATGAACGAGCAGGAGGATGGGTGCCCACCCCACCCTCGCTTCGCTCGGGATCCCCTCCCAAACGTGACGCGCTCGCGCCATGCCCTCCGGGACGCAGCGCCTGACGGCGCTGCTCATGGCGCAAGCGCGCCACGAGGGAGGGGGATCGACGTGCTCTCAGCCGATGCGTAGGTCGGGGAGCATGCGCGGTCGCCCGGAAGAGCAGACGTCGATGGTGATGCTGATGACGCTGGAGAGCCGGGTGTCGAAGGATCACCCGATCCGGCGCGTGAAGAAGCTGGCGGACGAGGCACTGGCGGAGCTGTCGTCGCTGTTCGACGAGATGTACCTGGCCGGCGGTCGGGCGGAGCGCAGGCGCGAAGCGCCGAGCACCGCCCGGTGGGGGGCATCACGTGCTGGAGGAACCTCCTGATGCCGCTCCTCTCCGTTGCTCCCTCCTCGATCCTTTGGGTACCGCGACCCATCGAGATCGATGGGTCGCGGTACGAGCGGACGCTCACGCGCGGACCGAGGGAGACTTCGAGCCTGCGACGCGCGCGATCCCGCGGGACCGCGCGCGTCGCTTCTTGCGGGGCGGTCTAGACCACCCCCGAGCCCCCCGGCTCCCAGGGGTAGAGGCTTCACCGGGCCCGGCACGTGAGCGAGCCACGGCCAGCCGAGCGGACCGGGGAGCGCTCCACGGCGCGTCCCCGATCACCTCGACCGACGTGGCTCGCGAGGCGCTCCTGACGGGCGCTCCCCGGCGCGGAGGCTCTCGACGACCTCGGCGAGATCGCCGGGCAGGTCGGAGCTGGCCTCGCCACCCCCGGCGATCGACAAGGCGATCGTGTGCCACGCCGCGCGATCCAGGCCGTGTCGCTCGAAGAGGTACCGTCGCGTCGCCGCGTCGCATCGCCCTTCGTCTCCGAGGATCGGGTGGCCCAGGCGCGCCAGCGAGGTCGCGATCGCCGAGGGGGCGCCGTCGCCCCGCAGGTGGAGCAGCGAGTGTCCGCCGAGCGAGTCGACCCGCTCGTAGCTCGCGCCCGGGAAGGACCCGCGCCTGCGCGTCGCTCCGCGCGCGATGGCGAGCGCCTCCCAGCGGGCGGCTGGCCTCGGCGTGCCGAGCGCGACCTCCAAGGCGAGCCCCGACCCGCCCGCGGGCGGGATCAGGGACCACGTCGCGCCGCGCGGCGGACGCGCGTGAGGCGGCAGGTCCCAAGCGTCGACCCCCCTGCCGAGCCGCTGAGGAGCGCGTGAGGGAGGAGACCCTGGCGTCAGCGCGGCGAGGGTCTCGACCTCCTCCGTCTGCGGCATCATGTCGAACGCCGAGAGGCCCTCGCACGCGAGCCCGAGCCGGGCGAGGTGGGCAAGATCGCGCGCCAGCGTCTCCGGCGAGCAAGAGACGTAGACGAGCAGGCGCGGACGGAGGTCGGCCAGGCCCGCGCGGAGGGCGGGGGACAGACCGCGCCGCGGAGGGTCCACCACGATCGCGTCCCAGGTACGGCCGGCCTCCGCGGCCTCCGCGACCCACCGCTCGGCGTCGCCGGCGTGGACGCGCAGCGCCTCGGAGCCCCGGAGCGTCGCCGCCGCCGGCTCGTAGGCCTCCACCGCGTCCACGTCGGCGCCCGTCGCCGCGAGCGCGAGGGAGAGCGCGCCCGATCCGGCGAAGAGCTCGAGCACGGCGGGGCGGCTGCCGAGGGCGAGGACGCGCTCGACGCCGCGCCGCGCCAGCTCGGCGGCCTGCGATCGGTGAGCCTGCACGAAGGCGCCGAACGTGGCGGTCACCGTGACGCCTCCGCACGCATCCGGCAGGGAGGCTGCGCCCGAGAGGTGGGTCGTGTCGGGGCCGAGGACCTGCACCGCGCCGGGGCGCGTCTCGTTCAGCGCGACGCCGGCGACGGCGCTCGCTCGAGCGGACAGGTCCTCCGCGAGCCCCCGCGCCTCGGAGGGCTCGAGCGCTCCGCGGGGCGCGACGAGCGTCACGAGGACCCGCTCCGCGCCCCCGCCGGGTGGCGCCGCGACGCGCAGATCGACGGCGCGGAGCCGCCGAGCCGGAGATGCGGGCTCGGCGTCGCGCAAGAGCTCCCGGATGGCGGCGCCCACCGCACCGAGGCGGGGGTGGACCACGCGGCACGAAGGGACGTCGACCACGACGTGATCCTCGCCGACCGCGAACAGGCCGAGCTCCCCCTCCGGGCCGATCATCCACTTGGTCCGCGTCCGGTAGGCCAGCGTGGGAGATGCGCCCTCGACCGAGGGGCGGGGGGCGCGCTCGAGCTCACGGTGGCGCGCGAGCGCGGTCGAGAGGCGGGCCGCCTTCCGCTCGAGCTGCTCGGGGTACGGGCGCCGGTAGCTCGGACAGCCGCTGCAGCGGTCGAGGTGAGGGCAGCTCACGGCCGGGTCCGGGGCGACCTCCACGGGCCGTAGGGTTATCACGATGACGGGTGGCGCGCGGCCGTGTAGAACGCCCCGGTGACGGTTCGCATCGTCGGCATCGGCGGCACGCGCTCCGAGCGCTCGAGCTCTCTCGCGGCGCTCCGGCACGTGCTCGACGCGGCGGCGCGGCACGGGGCGACCGTCGAGCTCATCGAGGTCGGCAATCCCGTCCTGCCCATGTACGAGCACGCGGACCCGTGGCCCGCGCCCGTCGTCGCGTTCGCCGAGCGCGTCCACCGCGCCGACGGAATCGTGTGGTCCTCGCCCCTCTATCACGGCACGGTGAGCGGCCTCTTCAAGAACGCGATCGACTGCCTGGAGGTGCTGCGGGATCGTGAGCCGGTCTACCTCACGGACAAGCCCGTAGGGCTCATCGCCGTCTCCGCGGGCGCGCAGAGCCTGCAGGCCATCACGACGATGGAGCTGATGGCGCGGTCGCTGCGGGCGTGGACGGTTCCCTTCGTCGTGCCCGTGACGCACTCTGCGCGCGTCTTCGCCGCGGACGGCGCGGTGCTCGACGAACGAGTCGGCGATCAGCTCTCGAAGCTCGGCGCCGAGATCGTGCGCGCCGCGCGGCGCTTCCAGCCACCCGGCTGACCGCCGCCGCCGCCGCGGGCCACGGCGCGAGGAGCGCGAGGCTCGGCGCGCGGGAGGGGGGCTCGGGTGCGCGCGCGCGGCGCGGCGGGAGCGCGTCATCCGAGAACCGAGGACCGGCGTGGGTGAGCTCGGGACCAGAGAGCGGGAGCTCGCACGCGCCCTCGGGCGCGTCCTCGCCGATCGAGATCCTTCCGAGGGCCGCGTAGATGCCGAGCGCCGCGACCTCACGAAGCAGCCCGACGCGCCTCGAGCGGGCGAACGGCGAGTCGCTGCCCGTGACGGCCACGCGGTCGTAGTGCTGCGCGAAGACCCGAGCCGCGCGCACCGTGTGGAACGCGTCGGTCACCACGAGGACGCTCCCGAGGCCGAAGCGCTCGCGGGCGAACGCCGCGTTCTCGAAGGTCGAGGTCGACGCGTCCTCCAGCATGATCACGTCGCGCGGGACCCCGGCGCGGACGAGGACGCGCGCGGCGACCTCCGCCTCGCTCGGCCCGAAGTCCCCCACACCCCCGGTGACGATCACGTGCCGGCCGCGGCCCTCGTGGAACAGCCGGGCGGCGTGCTCGGCGCGGCGCTCGAGGGCGTGGCTCGGCGCGCCCCACGGATCGACCCGGCAGCCCAACACCACGATCGCGTCGAACGTGCCCTCGGGGGTCTCACGGATCGCCGCCTCGTCGAGCGCCCATGGGACGAGCAGCGCGGTGAGCGCAGCCCCGAGCAGCAGAGCGCCCGCGGCGAACAGGACGGCCCGAGCTCTTCGGGAGGCCATAGGGACTCGTACGCCGGCCGTGTGGCCTGCATTCGCAACGGACGGCGGAGGAAGGGAGGAGAGATTGTGGCGAGACCGTGGCTCTCTCCCGCGCTCAGCGCCCCCTCAGGGGAGTCGCTCGAGCAGGAAGAAGCTCGGCGTGCGAAGAGCGAGCGGGCCGACCGCCAGGTACGTGGCGCCGAGCAGGAGGTCCGCCGAGCCTTCGCGCAGCGCGACGAGGGGATCGCGCACGCGCGCCAGCGGGTGCCACGCGGGGTGCATCGCGCCGTAGTCGAGCAAGACCCCGGCGCGGCACCGGAACGCCGTGCCGTCGGGCGGGAGCGGGACCACCTGGTAGGGGCCGAACGTGATGGGCTCGGCGTTCCTGAGGAGCGGCTCCCCCGTCCGCTGGTCCACGCGGACGTTGAACCCGCTGACGCCGCGCTCGCTCCGGCGGAACACCTTGCGGAACGTCTTCCAGGTGACGCGCTCCACGAACGCAGGCAGACCGAGCGACGTCCCGCGGTAGTCGGCGTCGGCGAGGGCGTCGGGATCCACCGCGTACCCGCTCGAGAGCAGGTGCGCGAGCCGATCGCCCGGGAGGGAGGTGACGTGCTCGGGGGTCGGGCTCACGCGACCCCCCGGGCGACGGAGTAGCGCCCTCGGAGCAGCGCGGCCACGGTCTTTCGGTACGTGCTCGGCTGACGCGCGCACCACGCGAGGTACGCAGAGAACGCGACGTCCGGATCCTCGGCCTCCCGCTGCGAGAGCCCGAGGTCGCCGTTCACCGCCCGCTCCGCGGCCGCGAGGAGGTCCTCGTGGTACCCCTCGAACACCGTGAGGTCGCGGAGGTACTCCGCGCGCGGCGACCGGCCCGTGACCACCTCTCGCGTCCGCTCCACGACCTCTTCCAGCGCGCCCGGGTGCGCGCGGAGCATCTCCAGATCGTAGGCGAACTGGTTCTGGTCGTGGTGGGCGCCGAGCAGGTGACGGATCACCCGCTCCCGCTCGCTGAGCAGGCCCGACGAGTCGAGCGGCGCGATGGCCCGCTCGGCGACGAGGAAGGGGAAGCGCAGCGGGCGGCGCGCGAGCAGCCGCGCGCGCAGCGTGCGGCGGATGGGGCGGCGAGAGGTGCCGATGGTCTCGCTGCGGAAGATCATCCGGTGCACCATCCTCAGGATGCCGAGCGTGATCTGCCACTCGTTCGGCACGACGGGGAAATGGCCGGAGGCGCGGAGGCGCTCCAGGCCGCGCGCCACGCCGGCCGGATCCAGCAGCACGACCTTCGCCCACCAAGGCAGCTCGCAGGGGGCGCTCACCGGGGCCTCCGCTGCGGCGACCCGAGGCGGGCCAGGGTGGCCTCGTCCCGCTCGGCCAAGAGGGAGAGCGCCGCGGAGAGGTCCGTGGGCCAAGCCCGCAGGCCCTCGAGCAGCGCGGCGTAGCCGGCGGCGTTGGCGGCGGGCGCGCGGTAGATGGCCTCGCGGAGCTCTGGCAGCGAGGCGAGCAGGGCGCCGATGGGGTTGACGAAGAGGGCGAGCACGGGGCTCTGCGTGACGTTCACGAGCGCCTGGACGACCGCGAGATCGGCCCGAGCGAGCAGCAGCGTGGAGGGAAGGGGCGTCGTCGCCGCGAGCGCCGCGAAGGCCGCCACCGCCTCCTCCAGGGCGCGGAGGAGGGCGCGGCTCGGACGGCGCCGGCCCAGCGCCTCGAGCAGCGCCGCGGCCAGGTGCCTCCTCACGAGCAGGAGATCCCGCGCGACCTTGTGCAGGTCCCCGTGGTGGCGCGCGAGCTCGGCCAGCGCCGGGACGAGATCCGGCCCGCCCGTGGCGCGGTAGTCGCGGACGACGTAGCCCGCGCCGTGCTGCACCGAGAGGAGCCCCGCCTGCGACAGCTCGCGCAGGGCCGTCCGGAGGGTGCCGCGGTTCACGCCGAGGGACGCGGCGAGCTCACGCTCCCCGGGGAGGCGCGCCCCGGCCGGGAGCTCCCCGCGCACGATCGCCGCGCGCAGCGCGCGGGCGCACGCGTCGGCGGCGGTCCCGACGTGCTCGATGGGTTGCAGCATGAGTGGCATACTGGTTCAACCAGTAGACCGTGTCAAGCCTCCCCGCTCCGAGGCGAGACTTGGGGTATGTTCCCGCGCCCTTTTGGCGACTCCGGCCTCTCCGCCCATCGTGTTCGAGCACGTCGGCAAGCGCTTCGGCGCGACCGTCGTCCTCTCCGACGTCCATTTCCGATCGGACCCCGGAGAGCTCGTGGTCCTCGTGGGCCCGAGCGGGTGCGGAAAGTCCACCCTCATGCGCCTGGTCGCCGGCCTCGAGACCCTCTCCGAGGGCGCCATCTACGCGGGCGAGCGGCGGATCAGCGAGCTTCCACCGCACGAGCGCGGCGTCGGCATGGTGTTCCAGAGCTACGCGCTCTACCCGCACCTGTCGGTCCGGGAAAACCTCGCGTTCCCCCTGTACGTGAAGAAGGTGCCGCGGGAGGAGCAGGAGCGCGAGGTGCGGCGCGTGGCGGAGATGCTCTCGCTCGGGCCCCTCCTCGACCGGCTGCCCCGCCAGCTCTCCGGGGGACAGCGGCAGCGCGTGGCGATCGGTCGGTGCCTCGTCCGCAAGCCGGACATCTACTGCTTCGACGAGCCGCTCTCCAACCTCGACGCCGCGCTCCGCGCGCAGATCCGAGTCGACCTGAAGGGGATCCAGCGCGAGCTCAAGCGCACCACGCTCTACGTCACCCACGATCAGATCGAGGCGATGACGATGGCGGACCGCATCGTGGTGCTCCACCGGGGCGTGCTCCAGCAGGTCGGTAGGCCCGAGGAGCTCTACGTGGCTCCGAAGAACACCTTCGTCGCTCGGTTCATCGGGTCTCCCGCCATGTCGCTCATCCGCGGGGAGGTCGCGGACGGTGTGTTCCGGAGCGGGACGCTCACGACCCCGCTCCGCGTCGCGCCCGGGCAGGTCACGCTCGGGGTCCGCGCCGAGGACGTGCTGGTCTCGGAGGACGGCGAGGTCGGGGCGACGGTCAAGTCGGTCGAGCCCGTGGGCGAGACCGGCTACCTGCACCTCGAGGTGCCCGGCATGCGCATCGACGCAGCCAGCCTGGGCGCGCCGGGCTCGGCGACCGAGACGCCGCGCGCGGCGCTCCTCACCGCGAGCATCCCCGGCCGGGACGCCTTCTCTTGCGAGGTCGGCAGGAGCGTCCGGGTCTCCATCCGGCCCGGGCGGGCTCGCGCCTTCGATCCCGAGAGCGGCGAGGCGCTCGCGCTCGACGAGGGGACGTGACGAGATCGGTCCTCGTCCGCGTCCTCGGCCTCCTCGCCCTCGCGGTGGTGCTCTGCTTTCGACCGATCACGCTGGCGCTCTCGCCCGAGCCGGCGGGCGTCCGGGTCGTCCTCTGGCACTCCCAGCGCGGCGCGGAGAAGGCCACGCTCGAGACGCTCCTCAGGGAGTTCAACCGCGCGCACGAGGGCACGATCTACGTCGAGCCGCTCGCCGTCCCCGATGGCTCGTTCAAGGACAAGCTCGTCCGCACCGTGCCCCGCGGCGCCGGGCCCGACGTCTTCATCCGCCCGCACAACGAGCTCGGGGAGCTCCAGCAGGAGGGCGTCGTGGCGGAGCTTCCCGCCTCCGCGCTCCCGTACCCGGCCGGCGACTACCTCCCGGGCCTGCTCGAGGCGGTCGCGTCCCGCGGCCTGCCGCTCACCTACAAGAGCCTCATCGTCTTTTACAACCGACGCCTCCTCCCCGCCGGACCGCCGCGGTCGCTGGAGGAGCTGCGCGCCTTGCGCGCCGAGCTGCCGGCCGGCACCTACCCGCTCGCGTACGAGGCGAACCTCTTCTTCTTCCACGCCCCCTTCTTCCTCGCCGCCGGGGGCCGGGTGTTCGAGGGGCCCGACGAGCGCTTCGCGGTGTTCGACGCCCCCGAGACGTTCCGCCTGCCGCACGCGCTCCGCTCCGAGGGCACGCTGCCCCCCGAGCCCTCCTACAACGAGGCGATCCGCCTCTTCGAGAGCGGCCACGCCGCGGCGCTGATCTGCGGCCCGTGGTACGTCCCCTCGGGGGCCGTCGCCAAGGAGGACGGGTGGGACGTGGCGCCTCTCTTCGACATCGAGGGGAAGCCCGCGGGGTCCTTCGTCACGATCGAGACCGCGTTCGTGTCGGCGAGCGCAGCGAGGCCCCGCGAGGCAGAGGAGGTCATCCGTTTCCTGGCCGGCCCCCGTGGACAAGAGCTCCGGCGCCGCGAGCTCGCGCTGCCGCCGGTCGTCGCATCGGCCTATGGTGCCCCGCCGTCGGGCGCTGGGGAGGATCGCGAGGGACGCCTCGTCGCCGCCCAGCGCCGCTCGCTCGAGCACGGCGTCGCGACGCCGTCGTCGCCGCGCATGGCCGCCGTGTGGCGCCCCGCGGACGACGTCCTGCGCGCGAGCGTCGCGGGCAGGGACGTCGACGCTGCCCTCGACGCGTCCCAGTATGGGCTCTCGCGCGTCGCCGACCGCCGGCTCGAGCGGTCCGACTCCCGCGTGTACGGCGTGCTCCTCGCCGCGCTCCTCTGCCTCGGCAGCATCCTCGTCGCGCGTCGGGTCCGCGCCGAGGGCCTCACCGAAGAGGCCAGCCGCGCGCGGCTGCTCGGATCCTTCGGGCGGTCGGCGCTGCCGTACTTGGCCCCGGGCGTGACCGCTGCGGCGGTGCTCGTGCTCGCCCCCGTGGTCACCGGCGCCGCGATGAGCCTCTTCGAGTACGACCGCGGGGAGTTCGTGTTCGTCGGGCTCCAGAACTTCCGGGAGATCTTGCTGCCTCCGTGGGAGCGCGCGCTGGAGGCGCGCTCGTTCTACTTCGCGCTCGGCGTCACGCTGATCTGGACCCTCCTCAACGTCCTCCTGCACGTCACGCTGGGGGTCGCCCTCGCGCTCCTCCTCCGTCCGGCGTACCTCCGGCTCCGCACCGCGTACCGCGTGGTGCTCATCCTGCCGTGGGCGATCCCGAACTACATCACCGCCCTCATGTGGAAGGGGATGTTCCACGCGCAGGTGGGCGCGATCAACGCGATCCTCGCCCCCTTCGGGTTCGAGGGCTACGCGTGGTTCGACTCCTTCGGCACGGCCTTCTTCGCGAACCTCGTCACCAACACGTGGCTCGGGTTCCCCTTCATGATGGTCGTGACGCTCGGCGCCCTCTCGTCGATCCCGCGCGAGCTCGAGGAGGCCAGCACGCTCGACGGCGCCTCTCGCTGGCAGCGCCTCGTCCACATCGTCTTCCCCCACGTGCGGCCGGCGCTCATGCCGGCGGTGGTCCTCGGGAGCGTCTGGACCTTCAACATGTTCAACGTGGTCTACCTCGTCAGCGGCGGAGAGCCCGGGTCGCAGACCGACATCCTCATCAGCGAGGCGTACCGCTGGGCGTTCGAGCGCGGCCAGCGGTACGGGTATGCCGCCGCCTACTCGGTGCTCATCTTCGCCTTCCTCCTCTTGTATGGCCGCGCCGCCCGGCGCCTGACCCCGGAGGAGGCCACGTGAAGCCGCGGGTGCTCGAGGTGATCTTCACGCACGTCGTACTGCTCCTCGCGGTGGCGGGGGTGCTCTACCCGGTGCTGTGGGTCGTCCGCCTCGCGACCTCCCCCTCGGGCGCGCTGGCCCCCACGGGTCCGCTCCCGATCCCGGACGAGGTCAGCCTGAGGAGCTTCGAGCGCTTCCTCTTCGCCGAGGACTTCTACGGGCGCCCCATCTTCTTCCTGCAGCTCGGCAACTCCCTCCTCGTCTCGGGCGCCGCGACGGTCATCGGCGTCCTCTTCGCGCTCACGGCCGCGTACGGGTTCTCCCGGTTCGCCTTCCCGCTGCGCCAGGCCGGCATGCGGGCGATGCTCATCTCGCAGATGTTCCCCGCGGTGGTGACGGCCGTGCCCCTCCTGTTCCTCCTCGACGCGATGGGCCTGTTCGGCACCACGGCGGGCCTCGTCCTCATCTACGCCACGAGCAGCGTCCCCTTCAGCATCTGGATGCTGAAGGGCTACTTCGACGTGCTGCCGCGTGATCTCGACGAGTCGGCGCGGCTCGACGGCGCGTCGTCGTTCACGATCTTCTGGAAGATCTTGCTCCCGCTCGTCCGCCCGGGGATCGGCATCACCGCGCTCTTCTCGTTCATGACCGCGTACAACGAGTTCATCATGGCGAGCGTGTTCCTCGACGACGTCACCCGGTACACGCTGCCCGTGACCCTCCAGCAGTCGGTGGGCGGCTTCGACCCGGACTGGGGCCTCTTCGCCGCCGGGTCCCTCGTCCTCAGCCTGCCGGTCGTCCTGGTCTTCTTCTTCGTCCAGCGGCAAATGGTGGAGGGGCTCACCGCGGGGGCGGTCAAGGGGTGAGCCATCGGGTTGCCGCTGGGCGCCACCTCCGCCATGGTGGAGGCGCGTGAACAAGCTCGTCTCCGCGGTCGCGCTCCTGCTCACCGTCGCCGCCGGCGCGGGCGGCTGGTACGTGCTCCGGACACCCACGGGGCGCGCCTCCCCCGAGCCCGCGGCGTCCGGCAGCGCGCGCCCCGCCGCTGAGGCCGTGCCCGTCGACGGGTTGAAGCTCAAGCCCAAGCCGGTCGCGCTCGTCGCCACGGCGGTTGGCACGCTCGTCGCGAACGAGTCGGTGCAGATCGCGTCCGAGCTCTCTCGCCGCGTGGTGAAGGTGCTCGCCAAGGACGGGGCGGTGGTGAAGAAGGGCGAGCTGCTCTTCAAGCTCGACGACGCCGACCTGGTCGCACAGATGTCCGAGCTCTCCGTTCGCAAGAAGCTGGCGCTGGACGTCGAGGCCCGGCAGAAGAAGCTCCGCGCGGAGGGGCTCGCCACGGAAGCGGACTACGAGCGCGCGCGCACCGACCTCGCGCTCGTGGAGGCGCAGATGGTGTCGCTCGGCGTGACGATCTCTCGCACGAACATCCGCGCCCCGTTCGACGGCCGCCTGGGCCTCCGGGCGGTCAGCGAGGGCGCGATGGTGTCGCCGCAGACCACGCTCGTCACCGTGCAGGACGACACGAGCCTGAAGCTCGACGTCGCCCTGCCGGAGCGGTACGCGCCGTACGTCCGCGTCGGGCAGAAGTTCGGGTTCCGCGTGGACGGGCGTTCGGGCGCGCGCGAGGCCACCGTGGTCGCGGTGGAGCCCGAGGTGGATCAGGTGACGCGCAGCGTGCGCCTGCGGGGGGTCCTCGACAACAGCGACGGGTCGTTGATGCCCGGCGGGTTCGTCCAGGTGGAGTTCCCGCTCAGCCGTGAGGACGGCGGGCTCCTCGTGCCCGCCGCGGCCGTCGTGCCGTCGCTCGGAGGACACGGCGTCTACCGCGAGAAGGACGGCAAGGCGGAGCTCGCGCCGGTCGAGATCGGCGTCCGGACCGCGACCGAGGTCCAGATCACGAAGGGCCTCGCCGCGGGCGACGTCGTCCTCGTGACCAACCTCCTCCGCCTCCGGCCGGGCGCCGTGATCAAGCTCGGGAAGGTCGAGGAGTGACCCTCGCCGAGGTCAGCATCCGGCGGCCGGTCCTCGCGGTCGTGATGTCCCTGGTGATCGTGCTGTTCGGGATCGTCGGGTTCTTCTTCCTGGGCGTCCGCGAGTACCCGGCGGTGGATCCGCCGGTCGTCACGGTCAGCACGACCTACGCAGGCGCCAACCCGGAGGTGGTCGACTCGCAGATCACCGGACCGCTCGAGCAGGCCCTGTCGGGCATCGCCGGCATCCGGACGATGAGCAGCACCTCGCGGGACGGCGCGAGCGTCATCCGCCTCGAGTTCGATCTGTCGGTCGACCTGGAGGCCGCCGCCAACGACGTGCGCGACAAGGTCTCCGGCGCCGTGCGGCGCCTGCCCGTGGACGCCGAGCCCCCCGTCGTGGAGAAGGCCGACGCCGACAGCTCTCCCATCGTCTTCGTGACGGTGCGCAGCGACACCAAGTCGATCTTGGAGGTGTCGAACGTCGCGGACACGCTCATCAAGGAGCGCGTGCAGACCATCCCCGGCGTGTCCTTCGTCCGGATCTTCGGCGAGAAGCGCTACTCCATGCGGCTCTGGCTGGACGCGGACAAGATGGCGGCGCACCGGGTGACGCCCCAGGACGTCCAGCGCTCCCTGGCTGCGCAGAGCGTGGACCTGCCGTCCGGCCGGATCGAGGGCGACGCGACCGAGCTCGGCGTGCGCACCTCCGCGCAGCTCACGACGCCCGCCGAGTTCAACCGCATCACCATCCGCGCGGGGTCGGACCGCCCCATCACGCTGGAGGACGTCGGGTTCGCGGAGCTCGGTCCGCTGAACACCAGGTTCGGGCTGAAGGCGCAGGGCAACCGGATGGTGGGCGTCGCCGTCGTCCCGCAGCCCAACACGAACGCCATCGCGATCGCGGACGAGTTCTACAAGCGGATGGAGGAGATCGAGCGGGACCTCCCCGAGGACTACAAGGTCGAGGTCGGCTACGACTTCACCAAGTACGTCCGCCGTTCGGTGAAGGAGGTTCAAGAGACGCTCTTGCTCGCGTTCGGGCTCGTCGCGCTGATCATCTTCCTGTTCCTGCGGGATTGGCGGTCGACGGTGATCCCGGTCATCGCGATCCCCGTCAGCATCGTCTCCGCGTTCTTCGTCGTCTGGATCTTCGGCTTCAGCATCAACGTGCTGACGCTGGTGGGCATCGTGCTCTCGATCGGGCTCGTCTGTGACGACGCCATCGTGGTGCTCGAGAACATCTACGCGAAGGTGGAGTCGGGGGTCCCTCCGCTCCGCGCCGCCGTCGAGGGCTCTCGCGAGATCTTCTTCGCCGTCGTGTCGACGACGATCACCCTCGCCATCGTCTTCGTGCCGATCATCTTCCTCCGCGGGCTGACGGGGCGCCTGTTCCGCGAGTTCGCCGTGGTGGTGGTGGCGTCGGTGCTCATCAGCGGGTTCGTCGCCCTCACGCTCTCGCCCATGATGTGCAGGTACCTCCTCGTCGTGGGGGAGCGCGGCCTCTTCTACCGGCTCACCGAGCCGTTCTTCTCGGGGCTCACGCGCCTGTACGCGTGGTCGCTCGGCTGGTTCCTCCGGGGCCGCGCGCTGGCCGTCCCGGTCCTGGCCGTGGTCGCCGCGGCAGCGGCGTTCTTCTTCCAGCGCCTACCCTCCGAGCTGGCGCCGCTCGAGGACCGCTCCAACATCCGGATCTCGATCCGCGGCCCGGAGGGCGCCACGGCGGCGTACACCGAGCACCAGCTCGATCAGATCGACACGTGGGTGTCCGACACGGTGCCCGAGGTCTGGCGGACGTACGCGATCCTCGGCGGCTTCGGCGGATCCGGCGGCGTCAACTCGGGGATCCAGAACGTCTACCTCGTCGACGCCGAGGAGCGCTCGCGATCCCAGGAGCAGATCTTCCAGCAGCTCTCGAAGGGGATGGGGCAGTTCTCCGGCGTGCGCGCGTTCCCGGCGCAGCCCCCCACCATCGGCAGCCGCTTCGGCGGGCAGCCCGTCCAGTTCGTGCTCCAAGCGATCTCCGCGCAGGAGCTCATCGACGTCCTGCCTGGGTTTCTCCAGGCTGCGCAGAAGCGGCCAGAGCTGCGCTTCGTCGACGCGGACCTCAAGGTCAACAAGCCGGAGCTCTCCTACGAGATCGACCGCGACCGCGCGGCGGAGCTCGGGGTGAGCGTGCTCGACGTGGCGCGCACGCTGCAGCTCGGCCTCGGCGGCGTCCGCTATGGGTACTTCCTGATGGACGGCAAGCAGTACGAGGTCGTCGGCCAGCTCCGCGAGGAAGACCGGAACGACCCCGAGGACGTCAAGCGCCTGTACGTGAGGAGCGGGAGCGGCGAGATGGTGCCGCTCGACGCCGTGCTCACGGCGCGGGAGGGCGCGTCCGCGGCGGCGCTCTATCGCTTCGAGCGCTACCCCGCGGCGACCGTGTCCGCAGGCCTCGCCCCCGGTCACACCGTCGGCGACGGGATCCGCGCCATGCGGGAGGTCGCGAGCTCCGTGCTCGGGCCGACCATCCGCACCTCGCTCTCGGGAGAGAGCCGCGACTTCGAGGACAGCTCGTCGAGCGCGCTGCTCGCGTTCCTCCTCGCGCTCGTCCTCGTGTACCTCGTCCTCGCGGCCCAGTTCGAGAGCTTCCTGGACCCGGTGATCATCCTGGTCACCGTGCCGCTGTCGGTGGCGGGGGCGCTCGGGGCGCTCTACTTCACGAAGCAGAGCCTCAACGTCTTCAGCCAGATCGGGATCGTCATGCTCGTCGGGCTCGTGACCAAGAACGGCATCCTCGTCGTCGAGTTCGCGAACCAGCGGAAGGAGCAGGGGCTCGATCCCGTCGCCGCGGCGCTCGACGCGGCGGTCGCGCGGTTCCGTCCCATCCTCATGACCAGCCTCGCGACGGTGCTCGGGGTCTTGCCGATCGCGCTGTCCCTCGGCGGCGCGGCGGGTAGTCGCCGCTCGCTCGGCGTAGCCGTCGCAGGCGGGCTGACGTTCTCGCTGGCGCTCACGCTCTACATCGTCCCCGCGATCTACGGGCTGCTGTCGCGCCGCCTGCGCGCCTCGGAGGCGCCTCCGGAGGGGGAGGCGCAGCCGGCCCCTGCCGCCGCGGAGTAGGTGGGGGGCGGTCGGGACGTCACCGGTCGCGACGTCGAACGCGCTTCTTTCCTCCGCGCGTGAGCGCGGCGCTGGTGGATCTCCGGCTTCTCACCCGTGGGCGACGCGCGGTCCGCGCGAGGCCTCCTACCTGAATTCCCCCATCATTCCGCGTGGCGGAGCACGTAGCATGATGTGTGCATGGCGCGGCCCCCATGCGCCTCCCGTGGTCCTTGGTCGTCGCTTCGGCGCTCGCGGTCATCCCCTCCGTCGCCTGCGACGAGACCGTCGAGAGCTCAGAGCACGATCTCACCCAGTCGTTGACCCTGCGCTTCCAGTCCGCGGACGGTGCGCTCACGCTGAAGAGCAGCGGCAAGAAGCTCTCGTGCAGCGAGCGCTTCGAGGGCCTCGCAGGGGAGCGGATCTCCTGCGAGAGGGCCGGAGAGCGCCTGCAGGTCATCGTCAAGTCGACGGAGGCGAGCGTCATCGCCGTCCGCGACCTCGGGAAGAAGCGCGGCTACTACGCGTGCACCCCGAGCGGCGACGTCGAGGGCGCGCCGGCGCTCATGAAGTGCAAGATCACCAAGATCCGCCCACGCGGGACCGGGGGCCTCTCGTCGCCGTTCGATCCGAGCGTCGCGGGCGTGAGCGTCCCGAACACCCACTGGGTCGACGACGACGAGGCGCTGCTGCGCGGGATGGAGCCCCGCACGCCGGCCCAGTTCGAGGAGCTCCGCGCCGCCGGCGTGCAGCGGGTGCTGATCTTCAAGAACACGACGGGCGACGACGACGTCGGCGAGGAGATCGCCGCCTGGGACCTGCCGGAGGGCGACGTGCTCCACGTCCCCTTCCAGTGGAAGGACCTCCAAGGGTTCCAGGGCCCGTGCGAACAGACGCTCGAGGCGCTCCGTTTCCTTCGCGAGAGCGTGGCCTCCGGGAAGACGGCGTTCTTTCACTGCACCGTGGGGGAGGACCGCACCGGATACCTCGCGGCGCTCCACGGCATGCTCTTCGAGGGCGCGCCGCCCGACGCGGCCTTCGAACAGGACATGTGCGAGCGTGGCTACGCGAGCGGAAACCCGCAGAAGCCGGGCTTCGTCCTCGGGAAGCTCGACGAGGGGCTGACGCCGCTCTTCCGCTCGATGGCCTTCCTCGTGGACCAGGGCGTGCTCACCGCGGACCTCGATCCGGCGGCCTGCGCCGAGGAGCCCGACGTCCCCGACGAGTTCCTGAGCGAGCCCCTCGCGTGCGGGGTCTCGACGACCCTCCTCCCCTGAGCGGCGCATGACGAACGCAGCGGACGTAACGCCCGGCGAGCCGGAGGGGACGGCGGCGCCCGGGGTGACCCGCGGCGCGATCACCGGCATGGTGATCGGCTCCGTCCTCTCCGCGTGCAACATCTACAGCGGGCTCAAGATCGGGTGGTCGAGCAACATGAGCGTGACGGGCGCGCTCCTCTCCTACGCCGTCTGGCGCGCGCGCTCGCGACAGGCGATGAAGAGGTCACCGTTCACGATCCTCGAGGCGAACTTGGCGCAGACCGCGGCCAGCTCGGCGGCCGCGGTGTCCTCGGCCGGGCTCGTCGCGGGCATCCCCGCGCTGACGGTCATGACGGGCCAGGTGCTCTCCTATCCGCGGCTCGTCCTCTGGGTCTTCAGCGTGTGCTTCCTCGGCATCATGGTGGCCGTGCCCCTCCGTCGCCAGCTCCTCATCGATACGCCGCTGCCTTTCCCCATGGGGGTCGCGTGTGGCGAGACGCTGAAGCAGATGTACGCGCGCGGGGAGGAGGCGATCGCGAGGGTGAAGGCGCTCGGCGTGGCGTCGCTCGCGGCTGGCGCGCTCAAGGTCTTGGAGCACCTGAAGCTCACCAAGGCCCTGGCGCTCCCCGGCGCCCTCGGCGGCACGACGCTGAAGCAGCTCACCTTCGCGCTCGACCCCTCGCTCCTGCTCGTCGGCGTCGGCGGGATCATGGGCGCCCGCGCCGCGGTCTCGATCCTGGCGGGGATGGTCCTCTGCTACGGCGTGCTCGCCCCGTGGCTCCTCGCGGTGGGCTTCGTCCAGCCGGGCAAGCCCGACGGCGCGTGGTTCAAGGAGATCGTCGCCTGGACCCTCTGGCCCGGCGTGACCCTCATGGTCACGTCGTCGCTCACGAGCCTGGCGCTGTCGTGGCGGACCCTCGCGCGAGGCCTCGCGTCGATCCGCTTCCGCCGCGCCGACGGCGTGGAGGCGCCGCCCCGGCGCGCAGACCCGACAGGCGGGCCGAACGACGAGGTTCCGTCGAGCCTGCTCCTGCGCGGCGTCGCGGCGGCGCTCGTGCTCTCGATGGCGCTCCAGATCGGGTTCTTCGGGATCCCTTGGTGGGCCGGCCTCATCGGCGTCTCGTTCTCCGCGCTCCTCGCCGTCGTCGCCGCGCGCGTCGCCGGCGAGACCGGCGTCACCCCCGTCGGTGCGATGGGCAAGGTCACGCAGCTCGTGGTGGGCGCGGGCCTGCCAGGCGACGTGACGGCGAACCTCATGACCGCCAACGTCACCGGGGGCGCGGCGAGCCAGTGCGCCGACCTGATGAACGATCTCAAGACGGGCCAGATGCTCTCGGCCTCTCCGCGGACGCAGTGGATCGCGCAGCTCCTCGGCGCCGTCGCGGGCTCGCTCGTCGGCTCGGCGATCTACCTGGTGCTGGTCCCCGACCCGGCGACGCAGCTCATGACGAAGGAGTGGGCGGCCCCGGCCGTCATCACCTGGCGGGCGGTCGCCGAGGTGTTCCGCGTGGGGCTCGCGGCGCTCCCGCAGGGGACCCCGGCGGCGGTCCTGGTGGCCTCGATCTTCGGGATCGGGCTCACCCTGATCGAGGTGCGCCTCCGGCCCGCCTGGAAGGTGTACGTGCCCTCTCCCTCCGCGATGGGGCTCGCGTTCATCGCGGCCGCGAACCACAGCATCTCGATGTTCCTCGGCGGGATGATCGGCGCCCTGGCGGCGCGCTTCACGAAGGCGTGGCACACGCGCTTCGCGATCGTGATCTTCTCGGGGTTCATCGCGGGGGAGGGGGTCGCCGGCGCCGGGGCCAGCATCTGGCAGATGGTGTCCGGTCTCTGAGGGGCGGCACCTCACGCCGGCGCCGGGCGAGCTCGAGCGCGCGGTCCGGGCTGCCGGACTCACTCGGG
Organism: uncultured Polyangiaceae bacterium; assembly: GCA_964492175.1. Taxonomy (GTDB): domain Bacteria; phylum Myxococcota_A; class Polyangia; order Polyangiales; family Polyangiaceae; genus Xiheicaenibacterium. The sequence goes on from CAZBJI010000073.1 coordinate 31,804, forward strand.
GGACGGTCGAGTCCGTCCCGCTTCCGTGCGCGCTCGACTCCGGCGACTCGCCTTCCAAACGCGCCGGTCGTCCGCCTGGACCGCCGAGAGGCGGAGCATCCGCTCGATGGCGGCGTCGTCGGTCGTGGGTGGGTGGGGGGGTAACGAGTCGGCGGGGACCATGCGGCGGCCGACGAAGCCGCGGTTGCGGATGTAGAGGGAGTCGCCGCCCGGGGTGTCCGGGATGAAGGTGAGATCGTAGCGCTGGCCGTTCAGACCAACGAGGAAGATGTCGCTGGAGACTGCGGTGAGCTCGTGGTCGACGGTGAAGCCGGCCGCCTCGAGGTCGGGCATGGAGATGGTCAGGGTGCCGCCGGCGTCCTCGATGATGATGGGGCCCGCGTTGAAGCGATCGAGGTACGTGCCCACGTGGCGACCGAACGTGGAAGGATCGATCGTGTAGAGCGGCGCGTCGGTCGGCGCCGGCAGAGCGACGAGCGTTTCCATGGCAACGTCGACGCTGTGATCGAAGTCGGCCCCGCTGCCGCTGACGATGATGCAGAGGGCGAAGTCCAGCTCGGGGAGCACCCAGAAGTCGGTGGTGAAGCTGGGCGTGTTGCCGCCGTGGAACCAGACGGGCGTGGGGTAGTACGTGCCTTCGGTGGTGAGGAAGCCCTCCCAGAGGGCCATTCCGTAGCCGTAGTGCTTGGTGCCGTTGAGGTATCCGGTGGTGACCTTCGCGGCGGTGATCTCGGCCCGGAGGGCGTCGGAGAGCACGCCTTGGTCGCCGTTCCGGATGAAGGCGGCCCATTGCATCATCTGCAATGGCGTCGACCAGAGGGTGGCGGCGGGCCGCGTCGACGCGGCGTCGCTCACTTCTTCCATGGGGACCTCGCCGATCTCGCCGCCCGTCAGAAAGTCCGTCAGCGTGTAGCCGTAGCCGATCGCGTAGTCGCCATCGGCCTCGACCTCGGTCCGGCGCCCGAAGGTTCGCGTCATCCCCAGCGGAATCAAGACGTCTTCGCGGATGAGGTCGGGCCACGCGCGGGTGTCGAACGTCTGGCTGATGAGGCCGGCGTACGAGAAGCCCGCGTTCGAGTAGTTGTAGAACGTCCCGGGCGGGGCCATCACGTATCCCTCGGTCGGGTAGTACCCGTAGAAGAAGTCGGCGAGCGCGCCGTCGTCGCCGGCGCCGAGCCAATCGAGCGTGTCGACGAGGCCCGACTGGTGGCTGAGCAGTTGATCCAGCGTGATGACGTCGTCCCAGCGGCCGTCGCGCGCGAACTCCAGCGCCGGTAGGACGGCGCCGAGCGTGTCGTCGAGGGCCACCTCTCCCGCCTGGACGTTGCGGAGCAAGGCGGTCGCCGTGATCGGCTTGGTGACCGAGCCGATCTGCATCAGGGTGGACGTCTCGAGCGGCTCGAGGCCGGCGGCGTCCTTGCTCCCGAACGCGTGCGCGAACGTGATCTGCCCGGACTGCATCATCGCGACCGAAACGCCGTAGGCTCCGCTCGCGGCCAGGTCTTGTCGAAGCGCTTCGACGAAGGCGTCGAAGCGCGGGTCCCAGCCGCCGCCCTCCCCGCCCGCCGCGGCGCACGAAGTAGGTGGCGCGCCGCCCGGCCCGGTTCCGTCGTCCTCGCAGGCCCACACCGCGGACGCGAGCGCGCCGAGCGCGCCCAGCCACACGGGCCGCAGGCCTTTGACCATACGAGCAAGAGAAGCAAACGCGCACCGCTGGGTCAAAGGGCGACTGCTGCGCCCTCACTCCGGCGGCCGTAGCCCGGCGCCGCGGCGCGCTCGCGGAGCGCCCGGTCCCGGCCGCTCCGCGAGGAGCCCCCGGAGCGGCACGGTGTCGATCGGCGCCTCTCGGAGCCCCACCCGCCGCAGGATCGCGTTCGCCGCGAAGAGGCCGGACGAGAAGGCCCCCTCCATCAGCATCGCCGGGACGGGGAGCTTCACCCAGTCCCCCGCCAGGCAGACGTGGGGGCTCTCGGTCTCGGTGGTCGGACGGTCTCGCGCCATCCCGACGTAGAGCGCGGTGAAGTCGTCGCGCACCCTGAGGTGCTCGTGCGCCACCGTGGCGTCGGCGAGCTCGGGGAACGCGCGCGCGAGCGCTCTCCACATCGCGGCTCGGATCGCCTCGTCGTCCGGCACGTCGTCGGGCACCGCGTAGCAGTGCAGCTCGAGGACGGCGCCGCCCCCTCGCTCCGAGACCCAGCGGGCGTCGCGTGCCGTGATGCGGTGGTAGCTCGCGACGGCGTCGAGCAGCCCCGCGCGCTCGGTCGCCACGAAGACGGGGAGACCGGGGCGGAGATCTCGATCGATCCAGGCGCGGAGGACCGCGTACCGCGGCCCGCGCTGCAAGCGCGCGAGGCGGCGCGTGGTCTCCGGGCACGCCGCGCGGAGCCCCGGGGATCGGAGGGCGAGGTCGCGGGTCGCCGTCGCGGGCGTGGCGATGACGACCTCGTCGAACGCGGCCCCGTCGACGAGGACGCCCCCCGCCCCGACCTCGACGGTGCGAACCGCGGCGCCAGTTCGCGAGGTGACGCCCACCCTGCGGAGGTGCTCCTCGATCTTGGCGATGACCGCGCTCGCGTAGTCCTCGGCGGGGTAGTCGTAGAGGAGACCGTGGTCGTGCGCGAGGTAGTAGAAATGGAAGGCCTTGACGACCTCCGCCGCGCTGAGCCTGTGCTCCTCGCCGAAGAAGGCCCTCGCGAACGTCGCGAGCACCCGGCGCAGCCGAGCCGGCAGCGCGGCGGCGTCGGCCCAGGCCGCGAAGCTCGTCCGGTCGTGCGCGGCGAACGTCCGGGCGGGGTCGTACTCCAGGAACACGTTGAGGTGCTTGCGTGCCCCGCCGAAGAGCACCTCGCCGAGGCGATAGACGTCCTTGCCCGCGAGATCGAGGAGGTTCAGGCCCGGGGTCGTCTCGACGTCACCGAAGCTCCAGAGACGCCCGCCCTCGTCCAGGATCGCGTAGTCGTCGATCGCGACCATCCCTTCCAGTGCGCCCACGCGTTCGAGGAAGTCGTTGAGGTTGTAGTAGTGACGAAAGAACGCGTGAAAGCCGTGGTCCAGCTCGTAGGGGACGCCCTCCACCGACACGCGCTCCCCCCCGATCTTGCCGCCGATCCTCGCCGCCTGCTCGAACAGCGTGACGGAGAGGCCCCGCTCGGCCAGGGTGGAGGCGGCGGCGATCCCGGCGAGGCCGCCCCCGATGACCGCGACGCTGCGAGGCTCCGACGTGAGGAGCGGCGCCCCCTCGTCGACCCAGCTCGCGCGGTGTCGATACCCGCCGAGGCGTCGCTGGAGGGCGGCGCCGACGGAGCCGCGCATGGACCGGGCCACCCGTCGGAGGAGGGGGCGCTTCACAGGTAGCTCCCGGCGACGCGGCGCGCGTCCTTGCACGAGGCATCGTCGGCGAGGCGCGCGATCCGAAACCAGCTCTTGCTCGGGACGGGCCGCGACTTCGGAGGATCTCCGAGGAGCGGAGAGGTGGAGCCGAGGACCACCTGGTCGACCGCGAAGGTGAGCCTGCCCCCGAACGTGCCGTCGGTCAGGAAGGCCCCGTCGAACCGCGTCCAGCTCCGCTGGACGACGTACATCGCCCCGCTCACGAGGCCCTCGACGAGGATCGTGACCCCGGGCTTGTCGTCGGCGTCCTGGTCCACGACGCGCGGGTCCGAGGCCTCCGTGGGCAGCGCCTCCGAGGTCGGGTCCTCGAGCTTGGCGCCGACGACCACGACGCGCTTGGGTTGCCGGAGCCGGACGGCGCCGTCCTCCACGACGATCGCGGCGTCGACCACCGGCCTCGGCAGCGCGCGCTGCAGCGCCTTGGGGAGCACGGTCTGCACGAGGCTCGTGCCGCTGTCGAGGCTGATGCGGCAGAGCGTCCCGGCGCCGCGCAGGCGTCCGTCCCGATCCGTGAGGTCGTGCAGGCTCACGACCGTGGTCGTGGCCTCGACGTCCCCCACCACCGGGATCGCGGCGGAGGTGGTCATGCGCTGGACCAGGACCCAGCGGCCGTCGAAGGTCCCGGCGGACGCCGCGCGCGGCGTGGTCCCCAGGAGGAAGGCCGTGACGACGGCCGTGAGCGCCACGCGGCGCGGTAGAAGGTCGGGGGTTCGGTTCATCGGTCCTCCAGGTGTGCATCCTCGTGTCGGCGACGTTCGTCTCCGGCCCGCGCGGCATGGCGCGCCGCCGCCATCCCGGAGAGCGCCGCGAGCGGTAGCCCTCCGCCCGGGTGCGCGGACCCGGACGCGAGGTAGAGGCCGCGCACCCCGGGGACGACGTTCGCGGGGCGCTTGAACGCGGCGCTCCACGAGTGGCTCGCGGCGCCGTAGATCGCGCCGCGGCTGCCTCGGAACCTGGCGGCGAGGTCCGCCGGGGTCCGGCGCCAGACGACCTGGTCGTCGGAGCCGATGACGCGCGCCTCCAGCAGTCGTCGGAGCGTCGTCGCCTCGAGATCGGTCCAGGTGGAGGGCGGGCGAGATCCGACTCGCGGCTCCGCCGGCGCGTTCACCATGACGAAGAGCGGCTCGTGCTCCGGCCACCCGGCCCGCGCGTGGCTCGACTCCTGCGCGCACACGTAGACCGTGGGCTCCGCGGGCGGTCGGTCACGGTCGAAGATGTCGACGAACTCCTCCAGGTAGCGCTCGGGGAAGAGCACGGTGTGCGCGGGCCGGGGAGGGGACGAGCGTGAACTGGACCCCGACCCGGACGGCGGTGCGGTGCAGCGCGCGGACGAG
>CAZBJI010000074.1:0-36153 GCA_964492175.1 uncultured Polyangiaceae bacterium
GCCGGCGCCGGCGCCGGGTCCAGCGCGCGCCGCGCCTCGGCGCCGCGCGTGAGGAGGAGCCAGAGCGGCACCCACCCGAGCCCCACGATCGCCGTGCCGAGGAGCGCGACGCGCCAGCCGAACTCGGTCGCGAGCCAGCTCGCCGCGAACGGCGCTGCCAGCGCGCCGAAGCTGCTCCCCGTGAAGAGGAGCCCGAAGCCGCGGGCGCGCTCGGCCGGCGGCAGGGCGCGCTCGATCGTCTTCGCGGCGCCGGGGAAGCTCGGCGACTCGGTGAGGCCGAGGAGGATGCGGAGCATGAAGAGGGCGCCGTAGCCGGGCGCGAGCGCGTGGAGCGCGGCGACCACCGACCACGCGACGACGGCCCAGAGGAGCCCCTTGCGCGATCCGATCGCGTCGATCAGGCGCCCGGCGAGGGGCGAGCCGACGAGGTAGGCGAACGCGAACGCGCTCCCGAACCATCCCCAAGCCTCGTTCGAGATCCCGAGCTCGGGGCGCAGCGTGGGTCCCAGCACGGCGAACGCTTGCCGGTCGAAGTAGCTGACCGCCATCGTGAGCGTCGCGCCGATCGCGAGCGCCCAGGCGTGGCGCGGGGGGAGCGCCGTGGTCGTCACGGAGGGGCGCAGCTCCGGATCTGCGAGGTCTTGATCCGCGTTCCCGGCCGACGAGGCGGATGAGCGCCTCGGCGACCGCGGAGCGCGGCCGGCGCGTTTCCCGGGTGGGACTGCGGAGCGGCGCAAGCGGCCATCACAGATCGACCAAGGTGACGTCGTCCGCCGGCTCGCCGAGGAAGCGAGACGCTACGGACGCGAAGCTCGCCGGGACGTCGGTGACCAACAGCTCCAGGGTGCCGCGTGCGCCCGCCGGGGCGGACAGGCCCCGCTCGGCCAGAAACCTCCCGACGTCCTCCGCCGTGGCCTCCGCGCTGTCCACGATCCGCACGGGCGCGCCGGCGAGGTCCAGGGCCTCCGCCTCGATGACCGCGCGCAGGAGCGGGAAGTGGGTGCACCCGAGCACGATCGCGCGCGCGCCCTTCTGGAGGAGGGGCTCCAGGTAGCGACGCACCACGAGCCTCGGCACCTCCCCTTCCACCCAGCCCTCCTCCACGAGGGAGACGAGGAGGGGCGCGGCCTGCCCGATGACCTCGGACCGGGTCGAGACGGCCGCGACGGCGCGGGGGTACGCTCCGGAGGCGATGGTGCCCGTCGTGGCGAGCACCCCCACGGCGCCTCCCCCCGCGGCCGCCACCGCGGCGCGCGCCCCTGGGACGATGACGCCGAGGACGGGCATGTCGAGCTCGATCCGCAGCGCGTCGATGGCCACGGCGCTCACCGTGTTGCACGCGACGACGAGCGCCTTCACGCCGCGCTCGACGAGCACGCGGGCGCACCCGCGCGCGTAGCGGGCGACGGTCTCGGCGGAGCGCGTACCGTAGGGGACGCGGGCCGTGTCGCCCAGGTAGACCACGCTCTCCTCGGGGCACCGCGCGCGGAGCGCCCGGACGACCGTGAGCCCCCCCAGCCCCGAGTCGAACACGCCGAGCGGCAGGTCACGACCTCCGGCGGGCGCGCGCCCGACCGCGCCGGGCACGGAGGGCGAGGTCACGTCAGAGCTCCTCGATGCGGAGGTGCACCGGCGTGGCGACGAGGAAGCTCCCCTTCGCCATCGCGTCGAGCGCGCGCTCGACCGCGCCGGCGCTCGCGCGGTGCGTGAAGAGGATCACCCCGGCCTCGCCGCCGCGCGCCTCGGCCTGCTCGATCTGCGACAGGCTGACGCCCTGATCGCCGAGCGCCCCCGCGATCCGCGCCATGACGCCGGGCTCGTCGCGCACGCTGAAGCGGAGGTAGTGCCGCATGATCGACTCCCCTCGGCCGAGGAGCGGGCGGCTCCGGAGGGGGCGTCCGCCGGTCACGAGCCCCGGCACGCCCGCGACGAGCGACCGCGCGACGTCGAGGATGTCGGCGACCACGCTCACGCCGGTGGGCATGTCCCCCGCCCCGCGGCCGGAGAGGAAGCAGGGGCCGAGCGCGCGGCCCTCCAGCTTGATCGCGTTCAGCACGCCCGAGACGCTGCCTACCAGGCTCGTCCGACGTACGAGGGCCGGGTGGGCGCGCAGCTCGACGGACTCGCCGTGCTCCCGGCCGATGACGAGGTGCTTGATCGCGTAGCCGAAGCGCGCGGCCGTCTCGACGTCCATCCGGTCGAGGCCTCGGATCCCCTCGATCACCATGCCCGCGTGCGGCGGCCGAGCCCCGAAGGCCAACATGGCGAGGACCACGAGCTTGTGGGCGGCGTCGAACCCGTCGATGTCGAGGGCCGGGTCCGCCTCCGCGAAGCCCTTGGCCTGGGCGTCGGCGAGCGCGGCCTCGAAGCTCACGCCGTCCTCCGACATGCGCGTCAGGATGTAGTTGCAGGTGCCGTTCAGGATGCCGGCGATCTCGGTCACCTCGTCGCTCGCGAACGCGTCGCGGAGGGTGCGGATGATCGGGATGCCTCCGCCGACGGCGGCCTCGAACGAGAGATCGACGCGCCGCTCGGCGGCCAGATCGAGCAGCGCAGGGCCGCGCGCCGCGAGCAGTGCCTTGTTCGCCGTCACGACGCAACGGCCCGAGCCGAGGGCGCGCTGCACCAGGTCCCCCGCCGGCTCTTCCCCGCCCATCACCTCGACGACGACCTCGACCTTGGGATCGCCGAACACGACGTCCGGATCGGTCGTGAGCTTCGCCGCGTCGAGCTCCGGCACGCGCGGCTTCTCGGGATCGCGGACGAGGACGTGGCGGACGGTGAGCGGGACGCCCACCCGCGCCGCGAAAGCCTCGGCGTTGGCGGAGAGCAGGCGCAGGACGCCGCCCCCCACCACGCCGCAGCCGAGGAGGGCGACGCCGATGGGCTCACCGCCGTGGGGGCGGCGTCGCTCGGGGCTGGACGGGGATCGAATCGTCACGGTCGCGGATTCACACGGGCCCCGGGGTGGATCAAAGGCAAAGTTCGCGCGACACCAAGAGACCCCGGCCGGCGCCGATCTCGGGGGTCCGTCCGCGGACCGGCGAGGTATGCTCCGCGCATGGCGGAGAAAGGCTTTCTGGGCGGCTCGATGAAGTTCCAGACGGGAGACGAGGACGGCGACGCGCCCGCGGAGGTCGCCGAGGGGCCGATCCTGCCGCTGCGCGTTCTCTGCGTGACCGCGCTCACCGCGGGCCCCGACGCGAACGCCGGGGCGACCGCCCCGACGACCCCCGTTCGGCTCGATCCGGCGGATCCGGCCGCGGTGTTCGCCAAGGTCCGCCCGCGCCTCTCCATCGAGGTGCCGAACGTGCTGTGGAACGGCGCGCCCATCAAGATCGACCTGGCGCCTACCGGTCTGAAGAGCTTGCGCCCCGACGGCCTCGTCCAGGAGGTGCCGCTCGTGCGGTCCCTCCTCGACGGCAAGCTCGTGCTGGACCGGCTGCGCGCCGGCGAGATCACGGAGGACCAGGCCCAAGCGCAGCTCGACCGGCTGTGGGGCAACGCCCCGCTCGCCTCCGAGGTGCTGGGCCGGGCACCCAAGGCCGTCGCCGCACAGGCGACCGCCGAGGCGTCCCCAGCCCCCGCGCCCGCGGCTGCGTCGACCGGCGGCGGCTCGGCGCTCGACTCGATCCTCGACATGGTCGACATCCCCGCGCCGGCGGCGGCCGCGCCGGCGCCCGCGCCCGGCTACCAAGAGGGGAACAAGATCGGCCGCATCATCGCCGAGGTCGCGCTCGGCGGCCGCGCGCGCATGGGGAAGGGCAAGACGGGCATCCCCCTCGTCGAGGAGGCCCTCGGCGCGCAGATCGGCGCCATCTTGCAGCACCCCGAGGTGCGCAAGGTCGAGCGCGCATACCGGGCGCTCGCCTTCCTCACCGAGCGCGCGAACCGCATCCCGGGCGTCATCCTCGAGGCGGTGGGCATCGGGGAGGACGGGGCGGCGGCGGCGTTCGCGCGCGCGGTGAAGCGCGCCGACCCGCCGGTCTCGTTCGCGATCGTCGACGTCGACGTCGACGGCTCTGCCCGGAGCCTCGCCGAGCTCGAGGCGGTCGCCGAAGCGGCGGAGGCGGCGGTCTGCCCGGCGTTCGTCAACGCGACCGAGCAGCTCCTCGGCGTCGGTGACTTCGCGAGCGTGGATCGCTTGGACAGCAAGCTGAACCTGTTCACGGCGCCGCACCGCGCGCCCTGGCGGGCGACGGCGCACAAGACCAGCCTGCGGTGGGTCGCGCTCGCGATGAATGGAACCTTGCTCCGGCAGCCCTACGACAAGCAGTCGTCGCGGGTGCGGGAGGCCAACATCAAGGAGATCCCGGGCGACCACGAGGCGTTCGTCTGGATGCCACCCGCGTGGGCGCTCGCCGCCGTGTGCGTCATGAGCTTCCGCGACACCGGCTGGCCGGGGAGGATCACCGGACCGCGCCACGGCGTCATCGAGAACCTCCCGGTGCGTGAGGTGGAGGAGGACGGCGCGCCCGTCGCGATCCCCACGCAGGCGTTCATCTCGACGGAGTCGCAGCGCGAGCTGTCGCGGATCGGCATCCTCGCGCTCGCGTCGGCGGCCAACAGCGACGGCGCATACGTCCACACGGCGCCGACGGCCTACGTCCAGCCGGACAAGAAGACCTACGACTCCGCCACCACGGAGCCCGAGCACCGACCTCCTCCCATCTCGCTCGTCGACCAGCTCTTCGTCGCGCGTCTGGTCCAGTTCGCCAAGGCCCTCTGTGGCAAGATCCCGCGCGAGAGCGCTCCGGAAGAGACCAAGCAGGTCCTGCACGCCGCGACGTGGACGCTCTTCGAGAAGGCCCCGCCGTCCGGGCCCGAGATCGAGGTGGCGGTCGCGCCGTCCCCGGAAGGCCTCGTGGCGACGTTCTCCTTCCGCCCCCGCCGCTTCCTCGGCGTGACCCTGGAGGAGTTCTCTTTCGAGATGCCGGTGGGCTGATCGCGTACTAAAGGAGGAGACGTGCGCGTCGCTTGCATCGGCGGGGGTCCCGGTGGCCTCTACTTCGCGATCCTGACCAAGATGCGCGACCCCACCGCGGACGTCGTGGTGTACGAGCGCAACCGCGCCGACGACACGTTCGGCTTCGGCGTGGTGTTCTCGGATCAGACGCTCTCCACCCTCGGGGACGTCGACCCGGCGAGCTACCGGGAGATCACCGAGCGCTTCCATCACTGGGACGCGATCGACATCCACTACCGCGGCGAGATCATCCGATCGAAGGGCCACGGCTTCAGCGGGCTCTCTCGGATGGCGCTCCTCGACATCCTCCAGCGCCGAGCGGCCGAGCTCGGCGTCCGCTTGGCGTTCTCCACCGACGTCGCCCCGGAGGACCCGCGCCTCGAGGGCGTGGACCTCATCGTGGTCGGCGACGGGATCCAGAGCGGCTTCCGGACGCACTACGCCGCCGACTTCGTCCCCTCCATCACGACGCGCAAGGCCCGGTTCGTCTGGCTAGGCACCACGTTCCCGTACGACGCCTTCACCTTCTACTTTCGCGAGGCCGAAGCCGGCCTCTTCCAGGTCCACGCCTACCGCTACGAGGCGGAGCGCTCCACGTTCATCGTCGAGTGCTCGGAGGAGGCGTTCTCGCGCACGGGTCTCGGAGAAGCGGACGAAGCCGCGACGGCCCGCTACTTCGAGGGCGTGTTCGCGGCGGAGCTCCAAGGCCACGCGCTCCTCGTCAACCGATCCATCTGGCGCAAGTTCCCGGTCGTCCGCAACGCGCGGTGGCACCGGCAGAACATGGTCCTCGTCGGCGACGCCGCGCGGAGCGCCCACTTCTCGATCGGCTCCGGGACGAAGCTCGCGCTCGAGGACGCCATCGCGCTTCGCGCCGCGCTCGATCGTGGCGGATCGGTGGCGCAGTGCCTCGCCGCCTACGAGAGCGAGCGGCGGCCGCCGTCGGAGTCGGTGCAGCGCGCCGCCCAGGTGAGCCTGGAGTGGTTCGAGCAGACCGAGCGGCACGTCAAGAAGCCCCCCCTCACGTTCGCCTTCGCGCTCCTGACCCGGAGCTTGCGCGTCACCCACGACAACCTCCGCCTCCGCGACCCAGCGCTGATGGACCGGGTGGACCGGGACTTCGAGGCCGAGGCCACGGGGGCCCCCGCCCCTTCGCCTCCGCGGCGGCCCACGCCGCCCATGTTCGTCCCGCTCCGCCTCCGGGAGCTCACCCTCCCGAACCGCGTCGGCGTCTCGCCCATGTGCATGTACAGCGCGGAGGACGGGACGATCGACGACTTCCACTTCGTCCACCTCGCGAGCCGAGCGATCGGCGGCGCGGGCCTCGTGATGACGGAGATGACGAACGTCTCGGCCGAGGGCCGCATCACGCCCGGGTGCGCGGGGATGTACGACGCCCGGCACGTGACGGCGTGGCGCCGCGTCGTCGACTTCATCCACCGCCACGCCACGGGCAAGGTCGGCCTGCAGATCGGCCACGCCGGGAGGAAGGGCTCCACGCTGGCTCCTTGGGAAGGGCAAGACGTACCGCTGCCCGAGGGGGGATGGGATCTCATCGGTCCCTCCGCGCTTCCCTGGGCGCCCAACAACCCCATGCCCCGGGCGATGGATGCCGCCGACATGGAGCGGGTCCTCGGGGAGTTCGTGCGCGCCACCCACCTCGCCCTCGAGGCCGGCTTCGACCTCATCGAGCTGCACGCGGCGCACGGCTACCTGCTCGCCACGTTCCTCTCCCCGCTGACGAACCGTCGGACGGACGAGTACGGCGGGGGGATCGAGAACAGGGCGCGGTTCCCCCTCGAGGTCTTCCGCGCCATGCGCGCCGCGTGGCCCGCGGAGCGCCCGATGAGCGTCCGCCTCAGCGCCTCCGACTGGGCGCCGGGCGGGACCACCGAGGCCGACCTGGTTGCCACGGCGCGCCTCTTCGGAGAGGCTGGGTGCGACCTCGTCGACGTCTCGAGCGGCAGCACCGTGGCGCTCCAGCGCCCGGAGTACGGCCGGCTCTACCAGGTCCCCTTCGCCGAGCTCGTGAAGAGCGAGGTAGGGGTCGCGACCGCGGCCGTCGGGAACATCTCGTCGTTTACGGACGTCAACGGGGTGATCGCCGCGCGGCGCGCCGACCTGTGCTTCCTGGCGCGGGCGCACCTCTTCGACCCGTATTGGGTGAGGCACGCGGCCACCGCGCAGGAGTACGATCTGCCCTGGCCCAAGCCCTACGGCATCCTGCGGGGCTACAACCCCCGGCTCTGACCATGACGCGAGAGGAAGCCTCCCAGCCGCTCGACACGACCACGTCGGTCGAGACGCCCGAGCACGTGCGCTTCCGCTACCACGTGGCGGGCCCGGGGCGGCGCGCGTTCGCCTACCTCCTCGATCTGCTCGTGCGGGCTGGGATCTTCCTCCTCTTCGCGCTGCTCGCTTACTCTGGCGGGCTCCTCACGGCGGGGATCGACGCCGCCCACGGGCTCATCCTCGTGGTGTGGTTCGTGCTGGAGTGGTTCTACTACGTGCTGTTCGAGCTCCTCTGGAGCGGACGGACCCTCGGAAAGCGCGCGATGCGGCTCCGCGTCCTCGCCGACACGGGACACCCCCTGCGCTTCGGCCAGAGCTTCCTCCGGAACCTCCTCCGCGCCGCGGACCTCCTGCCCGCCCCGGCGCTCTTCGGCGCCTTCGCGCTCCCCACCTACGCGCTCGGGACGCTGGTCATGGCGCGCGACGAGCGCTTCCGCAGGCTCGGAGATCTCGCCGCGGGCACGATGGTCGTCGTGGAGGAGCGCGCCTTCGTCGGCAGGCCGCTCTGGATCCAACCACCCCCGTCCGCGGCGGAGCTCGCGAGCCTGCCGCAGCGGCTCCCCATCTCCGGCGAGGAGCTGGAGGCGCTCGAGCTCTTCCTGCGGCGCGAAGACCGGCTGCCCCCGGGCCGAGTCCACGAGCTCGCCGAGATGGTCGCGCCCGTCTTCGGCGCCAGGTTGGGGGTGCTCCCCATCCGAGACCCTGTCCGGTTCCTCAAGGTGGTGTACGCCCGCGCGCGCGCCCTCCCCGCGGGGCAGCCGCAGGTCGCCCAGCAGCCTTGGATGCCCGGCGGCCCCGCGCCCTTCGGCGCCGTCGGCCACGTCCCCGTACCTCCGCAGGCGGCCGGCCCCGTCTGGCAGCAAGACGCTCGCTGGAGGCAGCCGTGATCCCTCAGGACGACTTCGTCGCCGCGCGTCACCGCGACTGGACGGCCCTCGACCTGCTCATCGGGGGCGGGGCGCTCAAGGCCGACGACGGCGCGGTCATCTCTCGCATGGCGGCCCTCTATCGATCCCTCTGCAACGATCTCACCCGCGCCGAGGCCGCGCGCTACTCGCCCGATCTCCTCACGTACCTGCATGGGCTCGCCGGGCGCGCCCACAACGTCCTCTACCGGGCCAAGCCGCTGAGCTGGACCGCCGCGGCGCGCATGATGTTCGTCGAGTTCCCGCTGGCGCTCCGCAGGAACTGGAGGCTCTTCACCCTCGCCTGCGCGCTCTTCCTCGTGCCGTGGGCGGTGGGTCTCCTCGGCGCGATGGGCTCGTCCACGTTCGCGCAGAGCGTGCTGCCCATCGAGATGCTCGAGGGCCTCAGCCATGCCTACAGCGAGGGCTTCTCGCGCGGCCGTGACGCTGGACAGGACTCGGGAATGGCCGGCTTCTACGTCTTCAACAACGTGGGGATCGCGTTCCGCTGCTTCGCCACGGGGATCCTCTTCGGGCTCGGGACGATCTTCTTCCTGGTCTACAACGGGCTCATCATCGGGACCGTCACGGGGTACGTGACGCAGGCGGGGCACGGGGAGAACATCTGGACGTTCATGTGCGGGCACGGCCCGTTCGAGATCACGGCCATCTTCATCGCGGGCGGCGCCGGCCTCCAGATGGGCTACGCCCTCGTCGCCACCGGAGGCTTGACGCGCTTCGGGTCCCTGCGGAGGCACGCGCACGACATCACGGCCCAGGTCGTGGGCGCAGCCCTGATGCTGATCATCGCCGCCTTCATCGAGGGGTTCTGGTCCCCCTCCTCGATGCCGAACCAGGTCAAGTGGGCGGTGGGCGCGCTCAACGCCCTCCTCGTCCTCACCTTCCTGACGCTCGGCGGACGCTCCCTCGGCGGACGGCCGGAAGCTCCCGAGCTGCGGGGCGGAGGCGGCGCGTGAACCTCTCCAAGGCGGCCATCGTCCTCAGGCCGAGGACGGTCTCGGAGGTGCTCGATCTGGGCTTCCGCTTCACCTTCTCCACGGGCTTGAAGGTGTTCTCGCGGCTCGCCGGCTGGGTGCTGCTGCCAGCGTTCGCGCTCCTCTTGGCAGCGCGGTACGGCGCCGGCGTCTCCTGGCTCTGGGTCTGGCCTCTGGCGCTCGCGCTCGCGGTGTGGCTGGACGGCCCTTTCACCATCGCGGCCAGCCGCCTCATGTTCGGGGAGTCGCTCACGGCGCGCGCGACCCTGCGCCAGTTCGCGGGCCGCGCGGTGAGCTACACGATGGCCACGGTCCTGAAGGCGATCTACCTCGCGCTGGCCTCCCTGCCGCTCTTCATCCCGCTGATCGCCGTGTGGCCGCAGGCGCTCTTCGTCACGGAGGCGTCAGTCCTCGAGCAGGCCGACGCGAAGGCGACCTGGGGTCGGAGCAAGCGCCTGGTCCACTCCCGCGCCAACGACGCGACCGGAGCGCTGTTCGCCTGGGTGGCCATGCGGGTCCTGTTCGTGCTCGGCGTCGAGCTCCTCTGCCAGGCGGTCGTGGACGACCTCTTCCAGTTCGGCACGCCCTTCGGAACCCTCTTCTCACGAGGCGGAACGCCGTACGCGCTCGCGGGTCTCCTCCTCTCCACGCCGCTCATCGCGACCTGTCGCTTCCTCCAGTACATCGACACCCGCACGCGCTCGGACGGCTGGGACGTGCAGGTCCGCTTCATGGCCATCTTGACGAAGGACAAGGAGATCAAGGAGGCCGTGGCGTGACGCGGAGACATGTCGCGACGCTCCTCCCGTGTGTGACGCTCCTCGCCTGGGCGGTGGACGCGCACGCCGTGGGCAACGCCACCTCCGCGGAGGTGCGCTCCTCCGTCCGCGAGGAGCTCTCCCGGCAGACGTACACGTTCTGCCACGACGCGGACTTCCCGCTGAGCGGGGCGGAGCGCGCGTACTGCCCCCTGCTCGGGTCGTCGAGCTCGCTCTGTCCCGAGCTGCCCGCCGCGTGCAAGAACGACAAGGTCCCCGAGATGTCGTTCGTCGAGGAGGGGCCGAACCGGGGCCGCAGGTACGTCGACACGGCCCCGGCGGATGGGAGCGGACGAACGGACGGGCGGAGCGGAGGCGGAAGCCGCGACGGCGCGGGCTCCGGGTCCGGCAGAGGCGGCGACGGCAGCGACGGCGGCGCGCAGCCCGGCGGCTCGGGCGGGCGGAGCTCCGGGGACGGCGCTTCGGGTCGCGGGGGCGACGGCGCTTCGGGCCGCGGCGGCGACGGAGCTTCGGGTCGCGGTGACAGGGGAGGCGGTCGGGGGACGGGACAGCCTGGTGGCCAGCCCGGCGCCGATCCGAAGGAGGCCGCGAAGCCGCCGCCGCCCCCCCCGCCTCCCAAGCCCGAGCCCGAGCCCCTCACGGTGCCCGGCTGGCTCATCGGCCTCGCGAAGGCCCTGTTCTACCTCCTCATCGCCGCGTTCGTGCTGGGGCTCGGGTACATCATCGTGAAGAACGTCCTGAAGGGCCGCGACGCGGAGGCCGACGAGGACGAGGGCGACGACCCGGCACCCACCGAGGAGCTCGCCGCGACGCCGCGCGGTCCCATCGAGACGGACGTCGACCGCCTCCTGAAGCGATCGCAGGCGGCGGCGGCGCGCGGAGACTTCAAGCAGGCGATCGAGGACGCCTACGCCGCGCTCCTGCGCCGCCTGGAGGGCGACGGCGTGATCGCGCTGCACCCTTCGCGCACGAACGGCGACTACGTCCGCCAGATGCGCGACCGGGCCGAGCTGCGACAGGCGGTGCGAGGCATCGCGACCGACGTCGAGAGCGTCCAGTTCGGCAGCGCGCCCGCCTCTCCCACCCTGTTCGAGTCGGTGTACCGCCGCGTGCTGCCGCTCGTCGGCCGCGCGGCCGTCCTGTTGGCCGTGTGCCTCGGCCTCGGAGCCCAGACCTCGTGCGCCGAGCAGCGTGCCCTCGCCGTCGGCGCCGCCCCTCAGGGCAGCAGCGCACCGCTCGGGCGGCAGGCCGTCTTCGCGCTGCTCCAGCGGCACGACCACGAGGTCACGGTACACCGCGACGCCGAGCTCACCCTGGAAGAGCCGCGGACCATCGTCCTCTTGCCGGACGCGCCGGTCGACGAGAGGACGCTGCGGAAGCTCGTGCGCTGGGTCGATCGCAAGGGCGGACACTTGATCGTGGCAGGGCACCGCGAGGAGCTCGAGGAGGAGCTCCCGGTCCGCTTCGGCGATCGCGGCGCCGAGGCGCCCGTGCGCCCCGCGGCGGGCGCCCCCACGCGGCTCTCCGGGCACGAGCTCGGCGTGCCGCGCTTCGGGAGGCTCCTGCCGGACCTCGAGAAGGACCCGGGGCTCCGCGTGCTGCTGGAGCGCACCGAGTCCTCCGGCGCCGAGGCCTACGCCGTGGTCCGGGCGTACCCCAGCGGCGGCCAGATCGTGCTGTTCGCCGACGACGCTCTCTTCAAGAACATCGCCCTGCCGGTGAAGGACAACGCCGTCTTCCTGGCCGCGTTGTTCCAGGAGCTCGATCACACGCCCGTGGAGTTCTGGGATGGCTTCACGAGCGCCGGCTCCGACGCGGAGAGCCAACGAGGCGCGGCGAGCCCGCTCGACAGCATCGAGCAGTCTCGCCTCGGGCCGGTGATGCTCCACCTCCTCGCGCTCGTCATCCTGTACCTGCTCTACAAGGGGACCCGGTTCGGCACGCCGCGCGATCCGCGCACGGTCTCGAGGCGCAGCTTCGCGGACCACGCGCGGGCGCTCGGCCTCACCTACGCGCGCGGCAAGGCCTCGCACCACGCGCTGGGGCTCTACGCCGTGTGGGCGATCGAGCGCCTCCGGGAGCGCTTCGGCCGCTCTCGAGAGCGCGGCCTCATCCCCTTGGCCGAGGCGATCGGCGAGCGGGTGGGGCGTCCACCCGGGCAGGTGATGCAGGTCCTCGTGGAGGCCACCTCGGCGCGCGACGAGGTCGCGCCGCCGTCCTCCTACCGCCCAGGGGGCGCGCGGCCCGAGCCGGAGAGCGCCGGCCAGGCGGCCGGCCC
Organism: uncultured Polyangiaceae bacterium; assembly: GCA_964492175.1. Taxonomy (GTDB): domain Bacteria; phylum Myxococcota_A; class Polyangia; order Polyangiales; family Polyangiaceae; genus Xiheicaenibacterium. The sequence goes on from CAZBJI010000074.1 coordinate 12,216, forward strand.
CGCCCGGGACTTCTGGGTCATGCGCCAGCTCGAGGGCTTCCTCGCGGCGACGTACGGCAGAGCCGCCAAACCGAAGAGCACAACCAGAGAAGGGCCTGGAGGCTAGCCGCCATGCACGTCGCCGAGTTCAGGGACAGGTTCGCGTTCATCAAGCAGCAGACGGAGCGCGTGCTCCTCGGCCAAGAGGACATCGTGGCTCACACGATGCTCGCCATCATCGCCGGCGGGCACGTCCTCATCGAGGGCGTCCCGGGCCTCGGCAAGACGCTGCTGGTGCGGACGCTCGCGCACGTCCTCGGCTGCACCTTCCGGAGGATCCAGTTCACGCCCGATCTCATGCCGAGCGACGTCACCGGAGGGAACGTCTTCAACCCGAAGGAGGACCGGTTCGTGTTCCACCAGGGCCCGGTCTTCACCCAGCTCCTCCTCGCGGACGAGATCAACCGCGCGCCCGCCAAGACCCAGTCCGCGCTCCTCGAGGCGATGCAGGACCTCGCGGTGACGACGGACGGCACCACGCGCCCCCTGCCCCAGCCTTTCTTCGTCATCGCGACCCAGAACCCGATCGAGTCGCAGGGCACCTACCCCTTGCCCGAGGCGCAGCTCGACCGCTTCTTGATGAAGCTCCACGTCAAGCACCCGACGCAAGCGGTAGAGCGGACCATCCTCCGCAACCACGCGCAGGGCTTCCAGCCGTCGAACCTCGAGTCCATGCAGCTCCAGCAAGCGGCGTCCGCCGAGCAGCTGATGGCGATGCGGGTGGGCCTGTACGCCGTGCGCGTGGACGACGGCATCCTCGAGTACATCACCGACATCGTGCAGAAGAGCCGGACGCACCGCTCGGTCTACCTCGGCTCCTCGCCCCGCGGTTCCATCGGTCTCCTCAGCGGCGCGCGGGCTCACGCCGCGAGCGAGGGCCGTGATTTCGTGACGCCCGACGACGTCAAGGCGCTCGCCGGGCCGGTGCTCCGCCACCGCATCATCCTGCAGCCCGACGCCGAGATGGAGGGCATCTCGACGGACGACTGCGTCGAGGAGATCCTCCGCGAGGCCAAGGTCCCGCGGACCGCCGCCTAGACCTCATGATCATCCCTTCCCGCGCCTTCGTCCTCGTCGCCGTCGGACCGGTGCTCCTGTCCATCGGGTCGCTCGTGGACGACGCGCTCCTCCGGCCCACGCTCCTCGTGGACGGGATCATCGTCTTGGTCGCGGCGCTGGACGCGCTGCTCGCCCGGCGCTCGCTCATCGTGGTCGAGCGGCGATCACCCCACGTGATGTCGGTGGGGAAGCCCAACACGGTGACGCTGGAGCTGCGCTCCACGGCCCGCCGGAGGCTGAGCGTGGAGGCGCAGGACGATCTGTTCCCCGACGCCGTGGCGGAGGGCCTGCCGGCGTCGACGACGATCCCGCCGCGAGGCAGGGGGGTCGTCAAGTACAAGGTGATCCCGGGCCGGCGCGGGGCCTACGAGCTCGGAGACCACTTCGTACGCTACGCGTCCCCTCTCGGGCTGTTCATCCGCCAGCAGCGGATCCCGGCGCGGGCGCAGGTGAAGGTCTACCCGGACATCCAGACCGTGCGCGCCTACGAGCTCGCGGCGATGCGGGATCGGGACGTCGCGGGCGTGCGTACCGCTCGCAGGCTCGGCGGCGAGAGCGAGTTCGAGCGCCTCCGTGACTATCGGAAGGGGGACGAGTTCCGGAGCATCGACTGGAAGGCGACGGCGAAGCACTCGAAGATCATCGCGCGCGAGTACCAGCTCGAGCGGAACCAGAACATCCTGTTCCTGCTCGACGCGGGGCGCCTCATGACCGCCGAGGTCGGGGGCCTGTCGCTCTTCGACCACGCGCTCAACGCGACGCTCATGCTCGCGCACGTCGCCTCGCGCGCAGGGGATCACGTGGGCCTCCTGGCGTTCAGCGACTCCATCAAGAGCTTCGCTGCGCCCGCGGGCGGCGCGAAGGCGTCGGCGCGCATCGTCCAGGCCGCGTACCACCTCCACCCCGAGATCACCGAGACGAGCTTCTCCGCCGCGATCGACCACGTCGGCGCCCGGGTGAAGAAGCGGACCCTCATCGTGCTCTTCACGCAGATCGTCGACGACGTCGCGTCGGCGGAGCTCCAGAGGTTGCTCCGCGGCCTCATGCGACGGCACCTCACGCTCGTCGTGCCGTTCCGCGACGTGGAGGTGGAGGCGCTGGTCGCGGGGGCCGCGCCTGACGCCGCGGCCTGGGACGATCGAGGACCCTACCTGCGCGCGGCGGGCGCGGAGATCGTCAGCTTCCAGGACAAGCTCCTGCGCGACGCCAAGCGACGCGGCGCGCTCGTGCTCGATTGCCCGCCCGCCGAGCTGACCCCGAGCCTCATCAACAAGTACCTCGACATCAAGGCGCGGCACCTGCTCTGAGCGGCACTGCGCGCGCCGTCATCGCGGGACCGAGTACGTCACCGCGGGATGATGAAGAAGCGCAGCAGGAGGAACGCGGCGCCCCACAGCGTCCCGAGGCCGCCCATGACGATCCCCGCCCAGGCGCGACCCGCCCCGCCGAGCTCGGGCTTCTTCAGCGCCATGACGCCCGTGATGACCGCGGGGATCCCGAGGACGGGGCCCATGCAGAACAGGGCGCCGATGCCCAGGTACCCGGAGACGAACGCGAGGCCGTTCTTCACGTTGACCGGCGCGATGAGGCCTAGCACCTCGTCACCTGGGGCCGGGGGCTGCGCGTGCGGCGCGGGCGCCTGGTAGGGGTTGCCGTACGGGCCGTGAGGCCCGGGCTGCGAGGGTCCCCATCCGGGCGGCGGCGAGTGCATGCGAGTACCGTTCTCCTTGCGGCAGCGGGCGTCAACCCACGCGAGCCTCGCGGCAGCGCGCGATCTCACCCTCCACGACGGCCAGATCGGCGCGCCGGTCGGGGTACCTCGCGAAGGTGGCGCCCGCGTCCAGGAGGGCCCGCTCGGCGCCCGCAACCTCCCCCTCGGCGAGCAGCGCGCGCCCGAGGAGCAGAAGGCACGTCGCGTGCGTCGGTCCCTGCTTCCCGGAGCGCTCCCCGATGTCGAGGGCGCGCCGGAGCTGGCGCCGGGCCACGTCGTACCTCTCGAGCCCGATCAAGGCGTCCGCCACGCGCGAGAGCGACACCGCGACGAGCGGATGATCGGTCCCGTGGGTGTCCTCGTCGAGGGAGAGGGCGAGCTCGTACTCTCGCAGAGCGTCCTGGAGGCGCCCCTCGGCTCGAAGACACTGCCCCCGCGCGATTCGGAGGCGCGACGTGAGGGCTGGGTTCTCTCCCAAGCGCGCGATCGCCACCCGAGCCGCGCTCGAGAGCGCCTCGGCCTCCTGAAACCGCCCGAGCCCGAGGCCCGTCACACCGACGAGGAAGACCCACACGTTCGCGACCTGCCAGTCGTCCCCGGCGCGCGCCGCGATCTCGGCAGAGCGGTAGAGCGTGGCCCGCGCGGACGCCGAGTCGCCGAGCCGATGCTGGAGGTTGCCCAGCATGTAGAGGCTCGCGGCGTGGAGCGGCGGGTACTCGACCTCCTCCGCCTCGCGGACCACCACCTCCGCGAGGCTCAGCGCTCCCTCGAAATCACCTCTCCGCTTGAGGTCCGCGACGTGCTCGAAACGCTCACGCAGCGACGCGATCTTGCTCTTGTCCGCGGCGCCGTCGGGCGGCGGAAACGCGGCGACGAGGTCGGTCGTCGTTGGCTCGAGCGCCCGGCGGCGGACGCTCTCGCGGTCGCGCTCGAGCTCGCGGATGACCTCGTGCATCGACGAGCAGCGGTCGGCCGCGTTCGGCCGGAGCCCCCGCAAGATCAGGTCCGTGAGCCACTTCGGGAGGCCGAGCTCGGCGGAGATGGGGCGCACGCGCCCAGCGAAGACGTTCTTCGCGAGGTCGACCAGGGTGCCGCCCCGGTCGAACGGCCGCGTGCGCGTGAGGGCCTCGTAGAGCGCGACCGAGAACGCGAACTGATCGGCGCGCCCGTCGAGCGCCTGGCCGAGGAGCTGCTCCCGGGACATGTACCGCGGCGTCCCCACCACGCCCCCCGCCCCGGTGAGATCCTCGGCCTGCGAGCCCGCCTCGAGACCGCCAGTCTCGGCGCCGAGGCCGCCGATCCGCTGGGTGCGGGCCAGCCCGAAGTCCAGGACACGGACGCGGCCGTCCTCGCCCACGAGGACGTTGGAGGGCTTGAAGTCGCGGTGGACGAGGCCGGCGTCATGAGCGGCCGCGAGCCCGCGGGCGGCTTGGAGGAACACCTCGAGCACGGCGCGCTGGGCGGGCCTCCGCTGGTCGAGCCACGCCCCGAGGGGCAGGCCCTGGACGTACTCCATGGCCATGTAGAGCTCGCCCCCGGACTCGCCGACGTCGAACACGGCGATGACGTTCGGGTGGCTCAGGCGGGCGATCGCCTGAGCCTCCCGGCGGAGGCGCTGGCCGTCGACCGTGCCGCCCCCGAGCACGCGCTTGATCGCCACGAGGCGCCCGAGGATCGGGTCGAAGGCCTTGAAGACCTCCCCCATCCCGCCGGCCCCCACCTTCCCGACGACCTCGTACCGATCGATGCGGTCGAGGGGGCGCGCCGCCCGTGGCTCCCCCTTCGGAACGACGAGGGTGTCCTCTTGATCCCCGAGATCTCGCATCGACGGCTGCAGTCTAGCAGTGCGCGACGTACAGGAGCGTTCCGCCGCTCGGTGAGGGAGGGGCTCGAGGGCTCGGACTTCATGAGCACGATGACCGGAACTCTCACGAGAGTCCTCACGCGATCTCGCCGCGCGCACACCGCCCCGCGCGCGCTTGACGACGGGCGAGGTCACCCCTACCCACGGTCCATGGCGCGCCTCCAGGGCATCGCGGCGAAGGATGCGGGGATCCTCACCCGCATCGCGTACTTCTTCGCGCGGAAGAAGGTCGGGCGCTTGCCGGAGCCGATCCGCGTGTATGCCCACAACCCGTGGGTCCTCCGCGCGTACGGGGCGTTCGAGCTGGGGGCCGAGCGCGCCCAGACGGTCGACAAGCGGCTCAAGACGCTCGCCAGCATCAAGGCAGGGACGCTCGTCGGCTGCCCGTGGTGAATGGACATCGGCTCTGCCGTGGGCAGAGACGCCGGCGTGACCGAGGAGCAGCTCGCGGACCTCGGCCGCTTCGAAGAGAGCGACGCCTTCTCGCCGGTCGAGAAGCTCGTCCTCCGCCTCGCCGTCGCCCTCACACGGACCCCGACGGAGGTGACCGACGAGCTCTTCGAGGCCGTCCAGCGAGAGTTTTCGCCCGCGCAGATCGTGGAGCTCACCGCTACGGTCGCGTGGGAGAACTTCCGCGCGCGGTTCAACCGGGCCTTCGACATCGAGTCACAGGACTTCTCGGAGGGCGCGCTCTGTCCCATCCCCGAGCACCTGCTCGCGCCGAGCTCCGGCGCGCCGGAGCCGTAGCGGTCCGAGAGGCGATCACCCGCCGCGGCGGGGGGCGCTTCCCAGCTGGGCGAGCTGCCACTTCTGAACGACCAGATCCCGCTCGGCCGCGGCGAGCGCGTCACGGACCCGCCCGGTGACGATGCTCGGGATTACGATGCCGGAGAGGGTCACGGCCGTGAGGAACGCCAGGGACGCGGCGGGCTCGAACTCCACCACCCGCGGCAAGAGCACGATGCTCGACCCGTCGAGGCGCATCGAGGGTGGGACCGCTCCCGTGAGCTCGAGCGCCAGTGGACCGACCACGGCCAGACAGCTCAGCGCGACCTGCCACCGGCGCTCGTTCTTCGTCGTCTGGGCGCCGAACACGACCGTGTTCATCGCCACGAACGCCGGCACGAACACGAGCGGCCCGAAGATGGAGCTCGCGAGGGCTGCGAACACGCACGTGCACGCGAAGAGCGTCAAGCGCGCCGCCCGGGTCGTCACGCTGGTACGCCACATCCACAGGGCGAGGACCATCATGCCGCCCAACCACGAGAGCGCCGCCGCTGCCAGCCACGGCGTCCTGACGCCCATCAGGAACGGCACGGGCGCGAGCACGACCCAGGACGCGATTCGGATCGCGTTGTCGCGCACGGCCGCGGCTCGGTGGGCTGTGTCGAGGGCGTCCACCTCGCGCAGCGCCTCGGCGGGCGGCGGATCAGGCGGAGCGCGGAGCAGGTCGAGGACGACGGCGGCGGCCCGCTGGTGATCGGGCGCGAGGGCGAGCGCCCTGCCGGCCTCCTGCATCGCCATCGACCGCGCGGCCTCCCGCTCCCCCGCAGCTCCCGACATGGCGACGACCCGCTGCTCCTCGGCGCGCGTCGCTCGGTCGTCCGCCATGCGACGCCGAAGCGCTTCGTCCCGGTCTCCGTCCAAGTAGCTCTCGATCGCCTGGACGATCTCGTCGGCCCCCGCGGGTCGCGCAGACCGTTGGAACATGGTGCACCGAAGGGCGAGCTCCACGAGCTCCGGCGGCGCGTCCGGCACGAGGGGAGGCCGCGGCCGAACCGGGTTCAGGGTCGCCTCGATCAGCCCGATCGTGTCGGTCCCCGTGAACAGCGACGTCTGCGTGACGATCTCGTACAGGATGGCCCCGAGGGCGAACACGTCGCTGCGAGCGTCCACCTCCGCGTGGACGCCCAGGATCTGTTCCGGCGGCATGAAGCCGGGCGTGCCGATCATCTCGCCCGGACGCGTGGGCTCCGAGTCGGCCGGCCCGGCGGCCTGGGCGTCGGAGGCGTGCAGCACCCGCGCGACCCCCCAGTCGAGGACATACACCTCCCCGTGGGGACCGAGCATGATGTTCTCCGGCTTCAGGTCCCGATGGACGACCCCCCGCTCGTGCGCGTAGTGCACGGCGAGGCAGACGGTGACGAACTTGACGAGCAGCCAGCGGAGGCTGTGGCGAGGGGTCGCGCCCGCGGCGCGGTCGCGGCGCAGGTCCTCGAGCAGGGACCACAGCGTCCGGCCGCGGATCTGCTTCATCGTGAAGAAGGCGAGCCCGTCGGCTCCGGTGCCGATGTCGTACACCGGGACGACGGCGGGGTGCTCGAGGAGCGCTTGCACCTTGGCCTCGCGCAGGAAGCGGCCAGTGGCGACCGCGGCGACCTCCGGCGCGACTGGGAGGAGCGACTTCAGAGCGACCTCTCGGCCAATCTTGACGTCGAAGGTGCGCGACACCTCCCCCATGCCGCCGCGGCCGAGCTGCCCGAGGACGCAGTAGCGCGAGCCGGTGTCGACGCGCCCCTGCTCGGTCTCGGTGAGCGCTTCCCCGACGGTCTTCGGCGGGTGACGGCGCTCCTCCGGGTACGACCTGATCGTATCCCGGGGGAGCGTGGCGAGCGTGTCCTCGGTGTCGGGCATGCTTGTCCCTCGCGAAAGAACGAACGCCCCCTCTCCCGTAGGAAGAGGGGGCGCGAAGCGCGGCGCTCGACCGCGCGCAGAGTTCGGACGGCTACTCCTTGTCGAGCTTGCCGACCAAGCTGAGCGTGAAGAAGGCGCCCATGTACTTGAAGTGCGGGCGCACCTTCATGTCGACCTTGTACCAGCCGGCGTTGCCTTCGACCTCGGTCACGATGATCTGCGCCTTCCGTAGCGGCCTGCGGCTGCGGACCTGCGCGCTCACGACGTCCTGATCCGCGACGTACTGGTTGATCCACTCGTTGAGCTCGTTCTCGAGATCGACGCGCTCCTTCCAGGTCCCGATCTGCTCGCGCTGCAGCACCTTGAGGTAGTGCGCGATGCGGCACATGATGAACATGTACGGGAGCTGCGTGCCGAGGCGGTAGTTCATCTCCGCCGCCCGACCCTCCTCGCTCTGGCCGAAGTACTTCGGCTTCTGCACGGAGTTCGCCGAGAAGAAGCACGCGTTGTCGGAGTCCTTGCGGTAGGTGAGGCCGATGAACCCCTCCTCGCTGAGCTCGTACTCGCGGCGCTCCGTCAGCATGATCTCGGTCGGGATCTTCGTCTGGATCTCCCCCATCGCCTCGTACTGGTGCAGCGGGAGGTTCTCGACCGAGCCGCCAGCCTGGGGCCCGATGATGTTGGGACACCAGCGGAACTTCCCGAAGCTGTCGGCGATGCGCGACGCCAGCGCGAAGGTCGCGTTGCCCCAGAGGTAGCCGTCGTGCTTGCCGATGACGTCCTCTTCGTAGTTGAAGCCCTTCACCGGGACGGTCGTGGCGCCGTAGGGGAGACGCAGCAGGAAGCGGGGGAGCAGGAGGCCCACGTTGCGGGAGTCCTCCGTCTCGCGGAAGCTCTGCCACTTCGTGTACTGGGGCCCCTCGAAGATCGCCCGCAGGTCCTTCAGGTTCGGCAGGCCCAGGTAGTCCTTCAGCCCGAAGAACTGGGGGCCCGCGGCCGCGAGGAACGGCGCGTGCGCCATCGCCGCGACGGCCGCGCACTTCTGGAGCAGGAGGATGTCCTGGGGTCCAGGGCCGAACTCGTAGTTGGAGACCAAGGCGCCGTAGGGACGACCGCCGAACTGGCCGTACTCCGCGGAGTACACCAGCTTGTAGAGGCCGCTCTTCGGCACCTCGGGCGCGTCCTCGAAGTCGGCGAGCAGGTCGTCCTTGGAGCAGTTGAGGATCTCGACCTTGATGTTCTCGCGGAAGTCGGTCCGGTCGACCAGGAACTTGAGGCCACGCCACGCCGACTCCAGCTTCTGGAACGTCGGGTGGTGGAGGATCTCGTCGAGCTGCCGAGAAAGCTTCTGATCGATCTCGGCGATGAGCGCGTCCACGAAGGCCTTGTCGACCTTCTCGCCCTCCCGCTTGGGCGTGACGAGCTCCGCAATGAGCGCCTGCACGCCCTTCCTCGCGACCTCGTAGCCCTCGTTTCCGGGCGCGATCTTCGTCTCCGAGAGGATCTCGTCGAGGAGTGACTCGCCCTCCAGCGACTGCGCGCTGGCGCCGCCCTGAGTCTGAGATTCGCTGGACATCGATTACTCCCCTTCCTTCGCGAGCCCGAGCTCGTTGATGAGCTTGTTCCGCTGCCCCGGGTCGCCGAGGATTTGCTGGATCTTGTTCCGGAACGCCTTCTCGTTGCCGAGCGGGCCCTTCAGCGCCGTGAGCGCCGCGCGCAGGTCGAGCAGCTTCTTGAGCTCAGGGACCTGGTTCGCAACGGCCTCCGGCTCCATGTCGGAGAGGCGGCGGAACTTGAGGTTGACGTTGAGCTCGTCCTCGGGGTTCTCGGACAGCGTGTTCTTGACTCCGAAGTTCAGGTTGAGCTTCTGCTCCGACATGACCTTGGAGAAGTTGTCCTTGTCGATGTTGAGGGGCTTTCGATCCTCGAGCGGGCGCGGATCAGGGCGCATCGTGTAGTCGCCCAGCATGAGGAGCTTCAGCGGCAGCTCGACCTCTTCTTTCGCGTCGCCGATCGCAGGCTTGTACGTGATGTTCACACGCTCCTTCGGCGCGACACTTCCTTCTTTCATCTCTCAACTGCTCCTTTCGAACACGCTCGACAGTGCGACCGGTGCGCCCGGGCGGACCGCTAAGATACGTAACGGGTGTGAGCCGAGGGAAGAGGCAATTCAACAGCCTCGACCGGGAGATCACAGGCCCTGACGCGCACATGCGGCGCCCCGCTCCGGGCCCCTGCGCCCGAAAAACGGGCCCTCACCCGAGCTCCTGCATCACGCCGAGCGCTCGAGAGGCGTCAATCTCGCACAATCGCTCGAAAGTCTGGGAGATCTTCCGGGCGAGCTCGGGGTCGTCGGTGCCCAGCGCGGCCTGTGCGCGGCGGGCCTTGTACAGGTTGGCGTACACCTCGGCACAGAGCTCCGGATCCCAGGCCGAGAGCCTGTGCTCCTCGGCGAGCCGCTCGAGCCCTTCGAGCTGCGCGCGCGCGATGTCGAGGAGCTGGAAGCGGAGCGCGACCCTGGCGATCTCGAGCCGCGCCCGGAACCGCTGAACGGGCGAGGTGGCTGCGCTCGCCGCGCGAGAGAGGAGCCCGACGGCCTGCGAAGGCTGCTCTGCGGCGACCATCTTCCCGGCCTCCGCGATCGCCCGGTCCACGGGCGTCTTTCCTCCTCCTCCTCCTCCTCCTCCTGCGAGCTCGGCGAGCCAGGTCTGCGTCTCGGCGGAGGCGAACGCCGACCCATCCATGTACTTCAGCGTGGGGAGCGTCGGCGCCCTCGCGAGCAGCGAGGCGGTCTCGCGCTCGACCGCCTTGCGCGCCGGCTCGTAGTCGGCCCCGAGGTTCTGGTAGGCGAGCGCCAGGGCGCGTACCGCGTCCAAGCAGAACGGGTGCTCGACGGCCGCCGCCGCCGCCGCGAGGGCGAGGTTGCTCCAGTCCTGTCCCGCCACGAGATCCTTCAGCCCCTGCGTGACGTGCTCGCCCGGCGGATAGACCTGCGTGACGCCCCCGTCGTGGTAGGGGTCCCCGCCCACCGGGAGCCACGTGCCCTGCCGGAGGAGGCGGTGTCCGTTCGCGTTCAGCGGATCGAGCGCGAGCAGCACCTCCCCGGCCCGCGCCAGCAGGGGTGCGACCTCGGCGAGCGCGCGGAAGGCGCTCTCCCCATCGACGATGTCGGCGGCGCTGAAGCCCGCGCCCGCGGCAGGGGCCGCCTCCACCGCTTGCTCGACGGGCGCCTCGTACGACGGGCCCGCGTCACCCGAGACCGACGGCGGCGGGGCCTCTGGCGCGGCGGCGCTCGGCGGCGGCGCGGGCGGCGCGGGAACCGGCGCGCGATGGACCAGGTTGGTGATGAAGTCGCGGAGCGACGGCATGCCCGGGTACGCCTCGCCGAGCTTGTCGGCGAGGTACCCGTCGAGCTCCCGAAAGACCTTCGCGACGGCGTCCACGACGTCGCGCTCGGCGGCCGTCGGCTGCGCGTTCTGGACGACGGGAGCGCAGAGCTCCGCGTACCACCCCAGCAGGTTGCCGCGCGCACGCGGGCGCTTCAGCGCCGGGTACATCGGCTCCCAGAACGCGTTGCAGAGCTCGAGCACCAGGACGAGCCCATCGAGGACCCCGATGAGGCCCCTGCCCTGGGCGCTGCCGACGCCCCAGTACAGGGCGATGCGGAAGTCCTTGCTCTTGTCGGCGAGCAGGCTCTCCGAGTGAGCGACGATCACCGTCCAGTCGGTGGCTCCGCCCTCGATCGCGTTCTGCTTGTCGATCTCCGCCTTGATGGCCTCGAACGACTCGTCATAGGAGATGTCGTCGCCCACGCCGCCGCTGATCGGTGCGAGCAAGCTCTCCAGCCGGCCCTTCGCGGCCTGAATCGCGTCGTCTACGCTCATGGGGCCGGCGAGGATATGTCGGGCCATCCTCCTTAGGAAGCCCTCCCGGACCGCGGAGCCCGGCGCGCTCCTCCCCAGGACGCGCGGTCTCCACGCGAGCGAACGGGGGCGCGAGCGGAGCGATGTGCCGGGCTAGCCCGGGAGCGAGCCGAGGAACTTCGCGATGGGCAAGTCCGTCTGCGCGACGGCGCTCTCCATCTCGGGCCGCAGCCGGGCCCGCGCGGTCGACTCGTCGCAGGTGGGGATGCCGCAGAGCTCGGCCACGTGCTCGGCGCTGCCCGTCGGCGAGATGATCTCCCGGAAGGAGCCCACGTGGGGCGGACCCAGGTGGATGAGCGCCGTCTGTTGCGGCACCCAGAAGGTGTTGGGGATCGTCTGCTTCCACGCCGACAGCCGCAGCACCATGTCGATCCAGACCGAGGTCGCGTAGGCGTCCCCAGCCCCGATCGGCAGCCGGAGGGCGAGGCCCGTCTGCGGCAGCTCCTGACCGCGAAACGGCGAGACCGACTCGGCCAGGTTGGAGAGGACCCAGAAGCGGCTCGCGTCGCTGCCGAAGCCGGTCTCCCAGAGCGCCTTCATCGTGTTTTCGCCGAGCCAGCGGCGGTAGGCCAAGCCCGACGTCTCCCCGTCCTCGAGCGAGGGGATCTCCAGCCGGGCCACACGCTCCAGGAACGCGTCCACGGTCCAGGTGCGCCCGACCGTCGCGGTCTCGTAGGCCGCCGTGAGGAAGCGCCAGAGGGCGATGGGGAGCGCCGCGCCCACGCCGAGCAGCCGCTCGTAGTCATAGGAGGCGAACACGACCATCGGGTAGAGCCGCCCCGCGCTGTCGCCGCTCGCCGCCCACGCGCCGATGAGCCCCCGCTGCGGGGCCTCGTCGCCCTTCGTGTCGCCGCGGAACAAGAAGAGGCCCACCGACCGCTGGTACGTGGCCTCGAACTCGCCGCCGAGGCTGCGCTGCGCGAAGTCCATCGCGCCGCCCAGCCACCGATCGAAGCTCGCGAGCTCCTCTCCGCCCGCGTTGTGCCGGATGAAGTCTCCCGTGGCCGGGAGCTTCCCGAAACATCCCACGACGGGCGGTCCAGAGGACTTCTTCTTGCGCCAGAACACGTAGCCGCCCCGGAGGCTACACCAACGGCGAACGCCGTGGCTACGGGCCCTTTTTCTCGGCTTTGTCGCCGCCGAACTTGTCCCCGATGGAAGGGGGGCAGTTGGTTCCGCGGAAGAAGCTGATCGGGAAGGGGTGGTTGCCGCGCTTGGGCTTCACCTGGAGCACCACCGTGACCGGAGGTGCGCTCATGGTCCACGTCACGACGAACATGCCGTCGTCATCCTTCTCCGCCGTCATCTTGTCGGCCGACTCGAACAGCCGGAAGACGCCCCACGGTCCGTCTCGGACGATCTCCTCGTCGAGGCCCCCCGCGCCGCGCACCTGGATGCGCGCGCCGCGCTCGTCCCCGCCCGGCCACTTGAACGTGTGCCAGAACTCCTTCTCGTTCCGGTACTGCCGCACCTGCCCGTCGATCTCGAGGATCACGTCGCTGACGATCGGGCTCACGGTCTTCAGGTTGACGAGGAACGAGACCTCGGGATCCTCCCCCTTGCCCGTGGGCCAGAGCGCGTCCGTGATCTCGTGCGCGCGCTTCAGGCACGGGTAGAGCGCCCCCTTGAACGGGGTGAAGGGCTTGCCCTGCGGGACGTAGCCCTGGAGGTGCGCCAGGGGGATGAAGTCGTGGTTCTGGCGCAGGTGGAAGTTCTTCAGGTAGGTGTCGTAGAAGCCCCAGAGCGTCCCCTCCGGCCGAAAGAAGGCGACCATGTCCGCGTACGAGGCGTCGCGGCGCGCGGAGAGGTTGAACGGGTACCGGTCCTTGATCTTGTCGCGGTACTGCGGCCACACCATGACCTCCCAGAGACCGCTGGCGGCGCCTCCGGCGCCCTTGATGAACGCCTTGTACCCCTGACGGAGCGGGTTCATGAGGAGCGGCGTCATGAGCTGCTGGCCGGTCTTGTCGAGCGTGAGGAGCATCTCCTCGCTCTCCTTGACCGCGTTGCTGAAGAGCTCCGTCGCGCTCTTCGTCTCGGTGTTCGGAGGGCCCTCCTCCACGACCTGCATCTCCCCCGCGAGCTTCTCGAGGTGCGAGACGTACTTCGTGAGGAGCGGATCGGCAGGCGGCTTGGCTGGGGCCGGCGGCGCGGACGGGTTGTTGTTCGGCGGGGGCGGCGGCTGCTCGACCCCGAACACGATCATCGACTTGAAGTGCTGGCAGAGGCGCTCCTTGCTGCTCAGATCCTTCTTGGCCTGGAGCTCCTCCACCTTCACGCCGCTCTGGCTCTCGAACCGCGACTTCACCCGCCGCTCGATCTGCGCGACGACGCCAGCGTCCCCCTGGAGCGCCGATGGCACCTTGCTCTGGCTCGGATCGTCACAGGGGATGTTGTCGCTCAGCGTCACCAGCAGCCGCTTGTAGGCCCACTCCGGCGTGGAGAGCTTGCGGAACTCGTCGATGGACTCCGCGTTCGTCTGCGGGATCTTCACCTCGATGTCGCGGAAGAACGCCTCCCACGCGGAGATGTAGTTGTCCTCGTACTGGCGGCGGGCGCGCTTGAGCGCCTGCACGACCTTCTCCTTCTGCTTCGCCTCGTCGCGGTCGTAGGGGACGACCCACTGCTCGCGCTCCAGCAGCTTCACGCCCTCCTCGGCGAACAGCTTGTCGATGACCTTGAACGCGTCGATCGTGAACGGCCCCTCGACCTCCCCGTTCTTGCCGGTCGTCTTGTACGTGTTCGAGTCCAGGACGCCGTTTTGGCCCATGAGCTCGGGCCGGTCCGAGAAGATCGTGCGGAGCGTGACCGCGGGGTACTTGAGGTTGTCCGGGCTGTCCGGCCCCGTCTCGTCGATCTTCTCGTCCTTCCTGGGGTCGACGAAGAGCTGGTAGAAGGCCGTGGCCTGGTCGGCGGTGCGCAGCTTCTCGCGGGCCGACTCCACGAGCTTCGTGTCGCGCTGCACCGGCGGGATGTCCTTGTCCCGCATGAGGCGCACGTAGAGCTGCACGTGCGGGAACACCTTCGCCTTCAGATCCGACTCGGGCAGCTCGCTCTGCGGCAGCAGCACCTCGGCCCACACCTGGGTCAAGCGCGCCGAGTGCCACTTCTCGAGCTCCGGGTCGCTCGCCAGCCGCTCGGGCTCGCCGAGCAGGAGGTACGTCTTCAGGTTGTTGTAGTCCTTGAGGTAGTCCTTGCCCTGGACGGCGACGAGCTTCTCCTCGAGCTTGCCCTTCGAAGGCTGCAAGAAGCCCTCCGTCAGCGTCGCGTTGTACTGTTTGACCAGCGACTCGTAGAGCGAGTTCCCCTGGTACATGAACCACGAGTAAGAGATGGGCTTGCCGTTGTCGCGCCAGTCCTTGAGCTTCTCGATCTGTCCTCGCAGCTCGTCGAGCCGCTGCACCTTCTGGACCGAGCTCGTCCCGTCCTTCCAGTTCACCTGGGCGGCGGCGTTGGATATCCGCTCGCTCTCGAGGACGAGCTCGCGGTTGTTGAGGTAGGAGATGACGCCCGGGATCACGAACAGGAGGGCCACGAACACCGCGGCGGCGCCGATGGCCGTGCGCTGGAGGAGCCGCCGTCTGACCTCGGCCTGGCTGAGGGCCGCGAGGTCCTGATCGGGGAAGATGATGTTCATGAAGACGTCGCGGAGGAAGTAGCTCTTCGACTCCTTCGGAGCCTCCTCCTCGACCACGGAGCCCTTGAGACCGAACGCGCGCCCCATGGCGCCCACGACGCGGTCGAGGGGCTTGCCCTCCTGCGTGCCGCTCGTGAAGTAGAAGCCACGCAGGAGCGGCTCCGGGCCCGTGCCCGCGCCCGGCGCGAAGGCCGCTTGCATGAAGTCCGCGAGCGGCTTCTTGATCGCGGCGAACTCGAGAGGAAACTGGTAGATGCGCTCTCGGCCGGTCCGGTTGCGCTCGAGGTTGATGCGCTTGCTCACGCGGAGGTGGAGGCGCTCCACCAGGAGGTCGAACTCGTTGTCGAAGATCTTCCCCGGCTCGGTCTTCGGGTCGTCGATGCGGATCGTCGCTCCCCAGGGCTGCCCGCGCTCGCTCTTCTTGAGATCGCCGAAGTAGTCGGTGAAGCCGGCGACGAGGTCGGTCTTGGTGAACATGACGTAGATGGGCATCCGCATCTTGAGCGTCACCTGCATCTCGTCCACGCGGCCGCGCACCTTCTCCGCGAGGGCGCGGATCTGCTCGTCGGTGGCGTCGAGCAGCTCGCTCACGCTCACGGCGACGATCGCGCCGTTCAGCGGCTTCTCGGGCCGATACTTCATCAGCTGCTCGAGGAACGCGACCCACTCGTCCTGGTCGCCCGACTCCGTCGTGTAGCGCCCGGCGGTGTCGAGGATGATGGCCTCGTTGGTGAACCACCAGTCACAGTTCCGGGTGCCGCCGACGCCGCGGACGCCGCCGCCCTGCGGATCGAGGAACGGGAACTGGAGGCCCGAGTAGCGCAGCGCGGTCGTCTTGCCGGCGCCCGGCGGACCGACGATCGCGTACCAGGGCAGCGCGTAGAGGGCCTGGTCCCCCGTCCTGCCCCCCGAGAGCTTGGACGTCTTGAGGGCGTTGATGCCCTCGTTGATCTGCTTGTAGAGCGCCTGGATCTCCTCGCGCTCTTCGGGCTTCGCCTTGATCGCTTGCTCTTGCGCCTGCTGCGCGAGCACCTTCTCGATCGCGCGCGCCGCCCGCGCGGCGCGGACCCGCCGGACGATCCAGAGCCCGATGAGCAGGGCCAGGATGACGACCGTGATCGTCGCGGCGAGCCAGAAGGGCAGGATCTCGGACGCGCCGGGCTCCGCGGGCGGGAAGAGGAGCCAAATCACCCACACCGCGAGGATGAGGAGGGTTCCGATTATCCAGAGCAACATCGTGAATGGATGATGAAGGGTCGGGGGATCAAAGCCAACTTTTCGTGACGCATTGGGCCGCGCGACCGCCGGGCGTGGCCCGATACAAACCGCTGCGCCTTGACGCGCGGAGGCGGCGGGTCACGTCCCGAGGCGGCTGGGTGGGCGCGCTGGAGGGGCGGCGGCGCCCTCGTGAGGCTCCAGGCGGCGAGGATCCGACCCGAGCAAGGACCGTCGGGCGCCGGCGACCCTGGCGCCCCGGCCGCCGGGGGAGCCCGCCGGGGGGTCAGCTCCCGACGAGCTTGTTGATGCTCTCGGCCACTTCGCCTGCGCGCGACCGGATCAACATCGCGAGGAGGAAGACGACCATGACCGCCAGGCCGAGGATGCCCATGGCGACGGCGACGAACGGGAGCTCCCGGCGGACCATGCCGGCGCCTGCGTCCTTGCGCTCCGCGTTGGGAGCGAGCACGCCCTCCCCGCCCTCCTGGACCGCGACGTAGTTGCCGAGGCCCTCCACGACCTGCTGGAGGCCCTCCTGGTTGCGCAGCCGGTACTTCCCTTGGAAGCCGAGGGAGAGGCAGAGGAAGTAGATCTGCGCCACGTGGTTCCTGCCGCGCTGCCCGTGGAGGTTGTCCAGGTTGACGAAGAAGCCATCACCCGCGGTGTTGATGCCGAAGAACTGCAGCTGCAGCGGGTTCGACAGCCACTGCGTCTTCCCGGGCCACGTGGAGTGGTAGATGATCTCGTCGGCGAACGCGGCGAGCGCGAACTTCGCGTCGATCATGTCCTGCTCGGGGATCCGCTGCTCGCGCCCGTTCTGCATCATCGTCTCGAACAGACCCAGGACGCGCCGCTGCAGGATGTCCGGCGCAGGGAGGTCCCGCGAGCTCCGGAGCTGCAAGATCAGGGAGAGCACATCGGAGCAAACCCAATACATCGTCTGCGACATGCTGGACATCGAACAGGCTCCTTCGGACGAGGGCGCGCGCGGCTACTTCTGAACTTGCACCGCGATGAGCCGGAGCTCCACTTTTTGGGGCTCGATCGGCTGGTACAAAGCAATCGTGCCAGAGCCGAGGATGTCGTTCCAATAATCGCCAGCTTGATCCACCCGGAGGTAGACCAGTCCGGGCTTGATCGGGATGGCCCCAGGGGGCCGATACTCCACGGAAACCCGGACGCCAGGCATGGCGGCGTTCAGGATGTAGCCGATCTGGGTCCACGACCCGACCTTGAGCAGCCGGGGGAGGCGCTCGCGCAGGATGGCCTCGTCCACGCCCTTCGCCTCCAGGAACAGCTCGTGCGTCCGCGGGAGCTTGGGATCCTCGAACTTGCCGAGGTACATGCCGTCGTCGCGCTTCTCGAGCGGCACGACCGTGAAGCTCTCGGCGAGGACGTTGGCGATGAGGGTGAGGGCGCGGTCGAAGACCGGATCGAAGACCTCCCCGAGGTCGAGGTAGTTGAACTTGGGGATCGCGGTGGGGTCGCCGTCCGGGGAGAAGGTGCAGAGCTCGCCGATGATGGACGCGAGCATCGTGAAGGCGTGCTCCGGGTGGGCGAGCCCGTGGTCCACCATGTGCGACGCCATGGGGATGAACGAGTTCATGGTGTGGAGCATCCAGAACTTCGCCGTGTCGGAGGCCTGGAAGTCCACGGAGGCCGCGCTGCGCATGCGGCGGCCCTCGGCGAGGGTCTTCTGCTTGCCGACCAACGCGGAGAGCACCCTCCGCATGCCGCTCATCAGGTACTCGGAGGCCTTGATGCGCAGGATCGGCGGGATGAAGTTCTTGCGGACGACGATGGCGCCGGTCCGGTCCCGGACGAGCTGCGCCACGCGGATGGTCTCGTAGGCGTCGCGCGGCTCCGTGCCGTAGAGGAGGCGGAGGTTCGTCCTGCCCCACGTGACGGCCGTCTCGTTGCGCCCCGTGTTCACGTCCGGGACCGAGACCTGGGCGGCGACGAGGCGCGTGGCCGGGCCTGCCTTGGCCGGATCCATCGCCACGTTCGCCGCGGTCTCCCTCGCGATGGGGAGGGCGATGAAGACGTCGAGCGCCTCGAGCGCCGCGGGGAAGGCGCCCTCGAGCGGACGCGCCTCCACCTGGTCTTCCCCACGATCGCCCACGAAGAACGGCGTCCCGTCCTGAAAGATCCCGTGGCACTTGGTGACGCGCACCTGGCCCGCCGTGAGCGCGCGCTCGTCGAACTGGACCTCGGTGATGCCCCAGTCGTACGGGACGATCGAGTGGACCCGCGAGTGGACCAACGACTCGTGGTACTGGTCGCTCTGCTGCAGGTGCTGAGGGGTCATGAACAACCCCTCGGTCCAGACGAGCTTGCGAGGTTGGATCATCGGGCGGGTCTACATGTAACAGGAACCGAGAACGGGCCGAAAGCGCCTTCTGCCCGCCCCCGCCACTCTCGATGCCGCGGCCTCCGAAGGACGTGCGGGCCCCCCCGGGCCCGTGCCGGGGCTACTGCGCCGCCGCTGCGCTCTTCGACAGGTTCAGCTTGCGCACCGGTCGCGCAGAGCGGAACTGGGACTCGTCGAACTGGCTCCCGTTGTCGATCTTGCTGCTCTCGACGAAGAAGGTCGCCCGCGGGTCCGCGACGCCCGCCCCGGCGTCCTCACCCCGGCCGCCGCAGACGGCCTCCCCCGGCGCGAGCGGGAACTCGTAGAACGTCTTCCAGCTCTGACCCCGAGGTCCGTGGAAGAGGGCCACGCCGCCCAGGTACGCCGCGGCCTTGTTGCGCTCGAACTTCACCTGCACGTGATCGTTCGGGTAGACGCTCAGCTCGTCGACCTTGACGACGTCCTTGCCGAGCGTCTTGTCGGAGCGGAGGAGGATGTCGTCGTACCGCGCGTTCTGCAGGTTCAGATCGCTCTGGAGCTGGTAGAGCCGGATCACCACCGGGCGCGGGTTGCCGTTCTCGTTCGGGTTGACGTTCCCAGCGGCGTAGATGTCCAGCGTGACGATCTGCTTGTCACACGGCTTGGGCGCCTCGGGGACGGGCGCCGCCGAGCAACCCGACGCGAGCGCGAGCCCCGCCGCAGGTCCGAGGAGGAACCCAGCGGCGACACACGCCGAGAGGCGACGATAGAGTCGGTCCTTGGTGGACGGGCCGGCCATGGCGCTCCCATTCAAGCAGCAGGAGACGTTTGGGCCTAGTTTCTGGTGACGATGGTCGCGAGGGCCCTCGCCGCCCGCCGCGCCCAGCGGGCGCGGAGCGCTCGATCCGCGCCTAGTACCGCGACCCATCGATTTCGATGGGTCGCGGTGCCCAAGGGAAGTCGAGGAGGGAGCACAGAGAGGCGGCATCAGGAGGTTCCTCCCATCCCCCTCGCCTCGTCGCGGGGGTGGGAGGAACCGATCGAAATCTGTGGGGCGAGGTACTAGTCCGAGAACTCCGCGGTGAAGTTCTTCTGGTCGTCGATGTCGATGAACAGCTTCCGCGGGGGCTTCGCGTCGGCCAGCTTCTCGAGGATCGCCGAGGAGAGCATCGGCATGAGCGTGGCGCGGAGGATGTGGTCGATGTTGCGGGCGCCCGTGTCGACCTCGGTGCACCGCGCCGCGATCGACTCCACGAGGCGGTCCGAGTAGGTCGCGTCGATCCGCTGGTTCGTCTTGAGGCGCGAGAGGAGCCCGTTGAGCTTCAGCTTGGTGATGTCGCCGAGGGCCTCCATGGAGATCGGCAGGTACGGCACCATGGTCATGCGGGCCAGCAGGGCGGGCTTGAAGTGGGACGAGAGCGTCGGCTTGATCGCCTCGAGGATGTCGGCCATCGGCGGGTCCTTGCCCGTCTCCTCGCGCTCCGCCACGGTCATGTTCGTGATCTTGTCCGTCGCGAGGTTGCTCGTGAGGATGATCACGGTGTTCTTGAAGTCGACGAGGCGCCCCTCCCCGTCGGAGAGCATGCCCTTGTCGAACACCTGGTAGAAGAGGTTCAGGACGTCCGGGTCCGCCTTCTCGCACTCGTCCAGGAGGACCACGGTGTACGGCCGCTGCCGGACGGCCTCCGTGAGCATGCCGCCCTCTCCGAACCCGACGTAGCCGGGCGGCGACCCGATGAGCCGGGAGACGGTGTGCTTCTCCTGGAACTCGCTCATGTTGATGGTGACCATCATGCGCTCGCCGCCATAGAGCATGTCCGCCAGGCTGAGCGCGGTCTCGGTCTTGCCGACGCCGGACGGGCCGACCAGGATGAACACGCCCATCGGCGTGTGCTGCGGCTTGAGGCCCGCGCGCGCGGCGCGGAGCTCCTTCGCGATGGTCGCGAGGCCGTAGTCCTGGCCCTTGATGCGTCGGCGAAGCCGGTCCTCCATCTCGAGGAGGTTCTTGACGTCGTCCTGCACCATCTTGCCGGCCGGGATCCCCGTCCAGGCGCTGACCACGTTCGCGACCATCGCCTCGTCGACGTCCGGCCGGATGAGCGGGACCTCGCCCTGCATCGAGTCGAGCTCGTTCAGCGCCGCGACGACCTCCTTCCGAGCCTCGTCGCGCTCGGTCTCGCTCTTCGCCTCGGCCATCTTCTTGCGGAGCTCGAGGACCTTCTTCGCGCCGGCGGTCTCTTGCTCGTACTCGCTGCTGATCTTGACGAGGTCTTCCTTCGACTTGACCAGGCGCGCCTCGAGCTCGCCCAGGCGTTCGGCGTCGATCTTGATGCCGTTCGACTCGTCGCGCTTGAGGGCGTCGATCTCCCGCTCGGTGTTCTTGATGACGACCTCGATGTCCTCGACCGCGGCGGGCTTCTGCTGCAGGGCGACCTTCACGCGCGCCGAGCAGGTGTCGAGCAGATCGACCGCCTTGTCGGGGAGCTGGCGGCCGGAGATGAAGCGGGCCGACAGCCGCACGGCCGCCGTGACGGCCTCGTCCTGCACGATGACGTTGTGCGCGTCCTCGAACTTGGAGCGGAGGCCCCGCAGCATCGTGATCGCCGTCGGGATGTCCGGCTCGTCGACCTTCACCGGCTGGAAGCGGCGCTCGAGCGCGGCGTCCTTCTCGAAGTACTTCTTGTACTCCTTCCACGTGGTCGCGGCGATCGTGCGCAGCTCTCCGCGCGCCAGCGCGGGCTTCAGGAGGTTCGCGGCGTCGCCGCTCCCCTGCGCGCCGCCCGCGCCGATGATCGTGTGGGCCTCGTCGATGAACAGGATGATCGGCTTCGGCGAGCCCTTCACCTCGGCGATGACCTGCTTCATGCGGTTCTCGAACTCGCCCTTCACGCTGGCACCGGCCTGGAGCAGGCCGAGGTCGAGGCCGAGGATCTCGACGCCCTGGAGGAGCGGCGGCACCTCGTTGTTCACGATGAGGAGCGCCATGCCCTCCACGAGCGCGGTCTTGCCGACGCCCGAGTCGCCCACGATGATCGGGTTGTTCTTCCGGCGCCGCGCGAGGATGTCGATGATCTGGCGGATCTCTCGCTCGCGCCCGAACACCGGATCGATCTCGTTGGCGCGCGCGCGGCCGGTGTAGTCGATGCAGTACTTCCCGAGCGCCGAGTCCGCGGAGGCGCTCCTCGCGCCCTGGGGCAGCGCGCCGGGACCGCCGGCGGGGCCACCGGCGGCCGCGGGCGTGGACTCGTCGCCCTCCTTCGAGCCGCTGAGCATCGTCGGGAGGCTCTTCTTCATGTCCTCCTTCGGGATCCCCTCGAGCTGCGCGGAGATGCCGCTGGTGGAGTAGCGGTTCGGCTGCTGCACGAGGCGGAGGAAGAGCACGCCGCTCCGGATCTTCTGGAAGCCCAGGTCCACGGAGCCCACGAGCCAAGCGTCCTGCATCCACTCGAGGAGCACGGGGGAGAACGTCGGCCGGCCGCTGTTGCCCGTCCGCAGGTCCTCCAGCCCGCGCTGGAGGGACGCCCGCAGCTGGTTCGGCTGCAGATCGTAGTGGCTCACGATGAACGCGATGTCGCTCGAGGCGTCGTCGAGCAGCGCCAGCATGAAATGCTCGATCGTGATCTCGTAGTGACGCGCCTGGACGGCTTGGGTTGCTGCGCCCTCGAGCGCCGCGACGCAGTTCTTGGTGAGGCGCTTGAGGAGGGACTTGTGGTCGACGAGCATATGGAATCGGCATGCTACGGGCGCACCCCATCCCGTGAGAAGGGTGTACCGTCCAAACCGACGCCATCGGTCGAAACCCGCGGCAACTGCCGCCCGAGCGCCCGATCAGGGCCCGGCGGGGCGCCGCTCAGCCGCTCGTCGCGCGCTTGCCGGTCTTGCGCGCCGGGGCGTCCTCGGCGGTCCCCTTGGGGTCGCTGCGGAGCCCGTCCTCGAGGAGGCTCTTGCGCACCTTCAGCTTGAGGAGCGTGCCCTCGCGGAGCTTGTCGCTCTCGCGTAGGCCGTTGTCCCGCGCCACGTCCTCGAGGTCCGTCGCGAACTGCCGGGCGACGCCGACGAGGGTGTCGCCGGGCCCGACGCGGTAGACCACGGTGTCGCGGCCCGCGCGGCCGCGCTCCCGGTCCTCGCGCTTCTCGGACTCGAGCGAGGCGAGCGTCTCGAGGCGATCGGCGAACGTGTCGTCGTCGAGCACGGAGCCCCGGAGGCTCCGCCGCTTCTTCTTCGGCTTCGGCAAGAGCGAGAGCAGGCTGTCGTCCGACTCGACGCTCCGCGGACGGAAGCCGTCCGGGCTCATGAGGTCCAGCGGATCGAGCATGGTGGAGTCGTCGAGGCGACCGCGATCGAGCTGGAGCAGCGCAGGCATGGAGGCCACCGCGCGCGAGACGCTCTCGGTGGGCACCTGCACCAGGAAGTCCCCCTTCCCCGGGGGCAGCTCCTTGGAGAGGAGGTCGGGGTTCAGCTTGCGGATCACCGACGTGGAGACCCCGGCGGCCTTCGCGACGGTCTCGAGCGACGTACGCGGGGGCACCGCGAGCTCGGCGCCGTCGACGGGGCTCACGAGCTCCACGCCCTCGAACCCGAAGCGCTCGAGGTTGTTCGCGACGATCGCCGCCGCGATGATCTTGGGGACGTACTTGGAGGTCTCCGAGGGCAAGACGCCGGCTCGCACCAGCTCGTTGAAGTCCGTCGTGCCGACCCGATCCATCCGATCGAGCAGCTGCTCGTAGCCCATGTTGTACGCGGCGAGGGCGAGGTCCCACTGGCCGAAGCGCATGTACAGATCGCGGAGGTGGTGCGCCGCCGCCTGCGTGGCGAGCTTGGGGTTGCGGCGCTGGTCTACGAACTTGTTCTGCCGGAGCCCGTACACGGCGCCCGTCGCGGGCATGAACTGCCAGAGCCCGACGGCGCCGGCCGGGGACTTGGCGGTCGCGTCGAAGCCGCTCTCGATCATGGCGACCCAGATGAGGTCCTCCGGGAGCCGGCGCGCGCGCAGCTCCTCCTGGATGAGCTCTTGGAACTTGCCGCTCCGCTTCAGCCACGTCTCGAACATGCTCCGGCCGCGGTCGGTGTGCGTGAAGAAGCGGACGTACTTGAGGGTCTGGCGCGAGACGCCGAGGCCCAGATCCGGCAGCTGCAGCCGCGAGATGGCGGTCGACTCGAGCGCCTCGAAGTCGTCGGCCTCGGCGGCGAGGTCCCCGTCGTACACCCGAGACGCGTTGCGCCCCTCGTGGGAGTAGCCCCCGAAGTCCCTCGAGAAGCCGGGCTCTGCGTACCGCGCGGGCGCGCCGTTGGCCCGCAGCTCTCGCAGGGCCGGCGACTCCTCCCCCGCGAGCCGCTGCTCGAGCGCCGGGTTGAGCGGGGTCGCGGCCGGCGCTCGCCGCTGCGGCTTGGCGGTCGGCGCCTTGGCCGGCTGCGTGAGCGCGCTGCGCACCTGGTCGAGGGAGTCCTCCGGGGCGGCCATCACCGCGCCGTAACCGAAGGCGAGAGCGGAAATGAGCGGGGGAATCTTGTGCGCGAGGCTCAT
>CAZBJI010000075.1:0-35498 GCA_964492175.1 uncultured Polyangiaceae bacterium
CGCGTGGACCGTCTCGGGCTGCTTCGCGCTCGTGGACCCGTCGCGGGCCGCGGCCGTCCACTCCGCCGGGTTGGCCGCGGCGCTGCTCCTAGGGGACGACGAGCGGGCCCTGCGCGCGCTCGTGGGAGAGACGGTCTACGCGGGGATGTTCGGGCGGTCCGGCCGCGCGCGCACGCGCCGGCTGGTGGAGGAGATCGAGCGCCTCAGCGATGCGCTCGACGATCATGCGCGCGCCTTGGTCATGAGCACGCGCGCGGTGGTCGACATTCAGCGGGGAGCGTTTCAGCAGGGCGTGGCGATCGCGCCCGTGGCGCTCGCGCGCCTCTTGAAGCACCCGAAGACGGTGGGCTGGGAGCTCATGTCCGTGCGGCACTTCTACCTGCACGCCCTCTACTACCTGGGACGCTACGAGGAGCTCACGGAGCACGTGCAGACCGAGTATCGCGACGCGAGCCTCCGCCGGAACCGACACCGGATGAGCGACGTGAGCCTCAACCACGCGACCGTGGCGTGGCTGTTCACCGACGGTGCGGCGGTCGCGCTGGAGCGCGCGGCGGCGGCGAACGCGTTCTGGGCGGAGGTCGGCACCAACGTGCAGCGGTACTACGCGCTCGTGAGCGCGATCACGGTCGCGCTGTGGGAAGGGGACGTCGACCGCGCGTGGCGGGCGATCGTCGAAGGCCGCTCCGCGCTCCTCGTAGCCCCGATGTTCGCCGCCGAGGGGCTCCGCATCGACGCCCTCCACGCGCTCGGGCGGGTCGCGGTGGCCCGGGCCGCGCGACGGAAGACGACGGGGACGGTCTCGGTTGCGCTCGCGCTCACGGCGATGCTCGGGCTCGAGCCGTCTGCGTACGCGGTGGCCCTCGCGAGGCTCCAGCTGGCAGGGATCGCCTCCGCCGTCGGCGTGACCTCCCTCGCCGCGCGCCTCACGATGACGGCGGCCGAGCGCCTGCGCGCGGAGGGCCTCGCCGGCTACGCCGCAGCCGCGGAGTCTCTGGTCGAGGGGCGGCTCCGCGAGACCGCGCCGGTGAGCGCGGCGCTCGCGCGGGTGCTCGCCCCGGGCCTGGTCGGCTGAGCGACCGGTGGTCGGCCGGTGGTCGACCACCGACCTCGCCGAGCCGGTGCCCGCCGGAAGCGGGAAAGCCGGGGCGAACGCTCATCGCGTACGACGGCACGGGACGTGCTCGAGCGGCTCTCGAAGGAGCTCGCAATGGGACCGTCGCTGAACGAGCAGGAGGGCCGAGCCTCGCGCCGCGTGACCGGGCGGTCGCGGAAGGCCCCGGGGTGGCTTGCACGGGCGCGGACTGTGGGAGACCCGGAGGTCGATCTGCTCGTCGCGAAGCTCGCATCGTCCAAGGACGCGGCCATCCTCGACGACCAGATCGCTCGGCTCGCGCGCGACCCGCTCGAGAGCCCACGCGACCTGCCGCCCGCCCTGCGGCAGTTCCTGCGGGATCAAAGCCTCCCCGAGTGGGCGGATCGCGCGCGGCTGCGACGCGCGTCGCTCTTCGCCGAGCGTCACTCGGTGGCGATCGCCTGCGCGCTCTTCTGCGCGTCGCTGCCGTCCGCGTTCACCGCGGCGAAGGGCGTCGGCGTGCTGCGCGCGACGGGCCGACTCGAGGGCGACATCGACCGGCGCGTGAACGAGACCGGGCGGTTCGTGTTCGACGTGATGATGCCGGGAGGCTTCGAGTCGGGCGCCGCAATACGATCGGCGCAGTGCGTCCGGCTCATGCACGCGGCGGTGCGCGTGCGCGTGCTCCGCGGAGGCGGGGCCTCGGGCAGCGAGGTCCCCATCAACCAGGAGGATCTGCTCGGGACCCTGGTTTGTTTCTCGGTGGTCGTCCTCGACGCGCTCGACAAGATGGGCGTGGCCGTGGGCCACCAAGACGCAGAGGACTTCATGCACCTCTGGCGGGTGGTAGGGGCGCTCCTCGGCATTCGGCCGCGATGGTTGCCGCGCGATCTCGCCGGGGCGCGGACCCTCGGCGCGTGCATCCACGATCGTCAGTCGATCTCCAGCGCGGATGGTCGGGCGCTCACGACCATCCTCATCGAGGCGATCGAGCGCCACGTCCCGGCGCGTGGGCTCGGCTTGCTCGTGCCCGGTCTCGTGCGCTTCTTCCTCGGCGAGGAGGCAGCGGAGAGCTTGGGCGTGCCCTACGGGCTTCGGCCGCTCCACGTGGCTGCGATCGTGCCGCGAGCGACGGGCATGTTGGATCGGCTCACGCTCGGCGTAGCGCTGCCGGGGATCGGCCGGACGCTGCTCGAGCATACGATGCGGCTCAAGCTCGGCCCTGCTGACCCCAGCTTTCATCGCCCGCTCGAGGCGGCGGCATGTCCCGTCCGCGGCCCGCTCCCCGCTCGGGGGCGCACGACGTGAGCGCGCGACGGCACGAGGTTCGGCGAGCCGGAGCGGGCGCTGGTCGACCGGTGGCCGGCCACGCGCCCCAACCGAGCGAGGGGCCACTCCGTCGTGATCCCCGCGAGACTGAGTCAAGCACGAGCGTTGCAACCCAGGTGACCATGACGACAACGGAGACGACGTACCTCGACATGCCCCTCCCGCGCGCCGCGCTGGCGGACGACCCTTACGCTGACGCGATCCGGCGCGGCGTCGCCGCCCTGAAGGACGTGCAGGAGGCTGATGGGTGCTGGAAGAGCACGCCCGACATGGGCCCCCTCGCGCTGGCGATCACCGCGCTCACCGAGTGGTGGCTCGGCGCGCTGCCGCGCGACGAGGCGCACCGCTACGCGACGAGCCTCAAGCGGGCCCAGCTCGCCGACGGCGGCTTCGAGATCCACGTCGGCGCGGGGATCGCCTCGCTGGGGGCCACGGCGGTGTGCCGCGCGGCGCTGAAGGCCTGCGGCGTGGCGGATGGCTCGGCCTCGGCGCGGAGCGCGGAGGCCCGAGTCGCGGCGCTCGGCGGCTACGCGCGCCTCGCCGACCGCCTCCACTCCCACGGGGAGCCCGCGGCGCTCTTCTGCGCCATGGTCGGCCTGATACCGCCGGAGCGGCTCCCGCCGCTCTCTCCCGACATGGCCGCGCTCCCCTGGAGCGAGCGCATGCTCGACGGCCGCCTGCACGGCGGCGTGCCCATGGTGATCTACGCTTGCGCCGCGATTCGAGAGCGCGCGCTCGAGCGCGTGAGCCCCTCGGCGCGCCTGCTCCCAGCGTTCTTGCGGGCACCGGCGCGGGCGCTCGCGCGGGCCCGTTTGTCTGCGTACCTCGGCCAGTTCCAGAACCCGGACGGCTCCTGGAACGCCGCCGTCTACTGCACCGTCTTCAACCTCATCGCGCTGGCGGGCGTGGGCCTCACCGCCCACGACCCGATGATGAGGAAGGGCCTCGCCTTCATCGAGAGCCGAAAGACGCGGCGGGATGGCGGCATCTTCGTCTCGATCTTCGACGGCGAGATCTGGGAGACCGCCTTCTCGGTGCTCGCGCTCTCGGCCTGCGGCGTGCCGGCGAGCGATCCAGCGATGGAGAAGGGCGTCGCTTACCTCGAGCGCGTCCAGTGCACGCACCCCCAGCCGCGCCTCAACCAGCCGAAGCCGGGCGCCCCGCGCGTCGGCGGCTGGGCGTTCCAAGCGAACAACGAGACGATGCCGGACTGCGACGACACGGGGCTCGCGCTCGCCGCCCTCGGCGTCGCCGCGCCTCGAGGGCGGGGCCGGCCGCGCGCGTCGATCGAGAGAGGGCTCGCCTGGATCCGCGGCATGCAGAACGCGGGCGGCGGCTGGGGCTCCTACGTGCATGGCCTGCCGGACCGGGCGCCGGGGGCGCCCCTCTTCGTCGGAGAGAAGCCGAGCCTCAGCGATCTGGGCGGCATCATCCGCGCGATCTCGCATCCGCCGGCCGAGTTCGGCGACGCCGCCATCGCCGACGTCGTCGGTCGGGTGCTGTGGGGCCTCGGCGCGTGCGGGCTCACCGTGGACGACCCTGCCGTCGCGAAGGCGGTCGCGTTCCTCGAGCGCGACGCCCGGCCCGACGGCTCGTGGTGGGGGATCTGGAACCCAGCGTACGTGGCTGGAACCGCCTTCGCGATCTTGGGGCTCGCCCAGGTCGGCGCGAACATGAGGTCCGACGTCGTCGCGCGCGCCAGTCGCTGGCTCGTCGCCGCGCAGAACGCGGACGGAGGCTTCGGCGAGCAACCTGGCGCGTTCCTGGATCCCCGCCTCGCGGGCGACGGAGCGAGCACCCCATCGCTGACCGGGATCGCGCTGCGGGCGCTCGCGGAGCTCGCCGCGGCGCGCGTCGGGGGCACGGCCGTGCGCGAGGCCGGGGAGCGCGCCGCAGCCTATTTGCTCCAGCGCCAGGGCGCCGACGGCGGGTGGAGCGCCGAGGGCTACCTCTTCACCATCATCCCGCCCACGTTCTACGTCTGGCAGCACCACCGCCTCTACTACCCCCTCTTCGGGCTCGGACGCTGGCGAGAGGTCACGCTTCGGCGCGGTCGCTCGGACAGGTGGCGCCGGCCCGAGGGCTCGTCCAGGACAGACGACCGCGAGCAGGCGCGTCGACCGGCGCGGGCGAGCAGCGCGTGAGCCCCGGCTCGACGTCCGCCCGCGGCGTGCTCCACCCTGCGGGGTCGAGCCCAGGCTGAGCTCCGTGTCGGCGCGCGCCCGGTTCTGAGCAGGTCTCGAGGACGTCAATCGTTCGCTGCGCCGTTCAAGACCCAGCTACGCAGCACGGCGAGCTCGCCTGACGGCAGCGGGTTACCCGGCGGCGCCGACAGCTCGCAGCCGGGCTCGGAGCAAGCGACCAACGGACACGTCCCTCCAGGATTCGCGTACTCCACCTTTGCCATCATGTAGCTCCTCAGCGGATCGCCGGGCACGACGAACCTGAGGTGAGGTGCCTGGATCGGGACGCCTTGAAGCAGCTTCTGGTGAACGGTCGCGGCGTCCGCCCCGTAGTAGGTGCTGGCCGTGGGGTCGTCGTGGCACTGCTGGCAGCGGGCCAGAAATATCGGCATCACGTCGGATGCGAAGCCGACCGCCGTGGGCGTGAAGGTCGAATAATCGACGCACCCTCGAGGCAAGGACCCGGTCGCGGAGGAGCTGGGGGTAGTGCCGGATGCGCTCGGCGCTTGGCTGCCTTGAACGGCGGCGCCCGTGGCGCCCGCACCGCCTGTCCCGCCCGCTCCGTCCGCGTCTCCGTCGGTGGCCTCGGAGCACCCGGCGAGCCCAGCGAACGCCCCGAGAGAGAGCGCACCCCAGAGCAGCGACTTCATCAGGCCGATCGTACTACGAACAGCCTTTTCCGAGGTGTGCTCTGCCGCTCGCGATCGGGTCGACTCGACGCGCGGGGCCTCTCGTGCTTCGCCGTTGGCGGGCCGACCACCCAGAGGAGGCGCGCTCCACCTCGGACGCCCCGAGCGCGTGTGCTCAGCGCGTCGCCGCCTGGTCTTCCCCGCGCCCCAGGGCCGGGCCGGCCGCCCCCGGGTCGAGGCCGTCGAGCGCCCCCGCCGCCGCCGGAGAGGGGGCAGGCGTCTTGTTTCCCCTTCGCCGGCGGAGGGAGTGCCGCACCGTGTAGATCGCCCCGATGGCCGTGATCATGATCAACACCTCGGAGGCGATCGTGATCGAGCGCCTCGAGGGCGACAGGCTGAAGATCGCCTCGGCGAGGCGCACGGTGAACCACTCGTGCGACGCGGGCGGCGCCTTGGGGCCGCGGTGCTCGTAGAAGGAGCGGGCGATGGTCGTGAGGAAGCACTCCCCGAGGACCCACTGCGAGACCTGGTTGAGCACCACGAACGTCAGCGCGTAGATGGCGTAGGCGAACGTGGCGCGCGGCCACCGGCGGACGAAGAGCAGCGGCAGCGCGACGACCCAGACGACCATCGCGAGCGCGTGGATCAGGTCGACGGAGGCGCCCAGGACGTGCCACATGGATGGAGGCACCTTACAAGGACCGGGCCAAGTGCGCCCGCGCGCGAGATCCGCTAGCCTCTCGCGGTGCATGCTCGCCGACGGCTCCGCCGCGCGCTGATAGCCGCCGTGGCCACGCTCGCTTGTGTGCTCGGCACCCGCGCCCTCGGCCGCGCGATGACGTTCCCCGGCTCGGGTGCCCGGGCGGCGGATCTCAGCGGAGTGGCGGAACACCGGCTCGTGGCGCGCGACGGCGTGCCGGTGCACGTCCTCGAGGTGCCGGGGCGAGCGGACGCGCGGACGGTGGTTCATTTCCACAACAACCGCGAGACCGCCGAAGACCAGCTGTGGCTCGCGCGGAGCCTCTCGGCGCGAGGCCTCGGGGTCGTGCTCGTCGAGTTCCGCGGGTACGGCCGATCCAGCGACCAGGACCCCTCGGAGGAGGGCCTCTACGCAGACGCGGAGGCTGCGCTCGACATGCTCGCGGCGCGCGGCCAGGGGCCCGATCGCGTCGTCCTCTTCGGGACGTCGCTCGGGACGGGCGTCGCGGCGGAGATGGCCCGGCGCGGGCGGGGGGCGCGCCTCGTGCTGGTCACCCCGTACACGTCGCTCCCGGATCTGGTGACGGACGTGGTGCCCGCGGTCCCGGCGCGCGCGCTCCTCGCGGATCACTTCGACACGCTCGAGAAGTGCGAGCAGATCTCGGTCCCGACGCTCGTGATCCATGGGGATCGAGACGAGATCGTTCCGCTCTGGATGGGTGAGCGCGTGGCGGAGCGCGTCGGCGGGAGCTTGCTCGTCTTGCCGGGGCGAAAGCACGGCGACCTGTTCGCCGACGGCGGCGACCCGCTGCTCGACCGCATCGCCGATCTTGCGCGGTGAGCGTTGCGCGACGCGCACGAACTGCGCCCCGCGAGGACGGTGCGCGGCGGAACCACGCGCCTTCGTCGTTGGCGCGTGGCGTGCAACGCCGCACACCATGAGCCCTCGCAAGAACGCCGAAGAGCCCGAGTCCATGGTCAAGAAGCGCGACGGGGTCGCGCGCGTCGCGACCGAGGTGCTGGACGCGGGGCTGGGCGCGGCCGCCGGCGCCGCGTTCGGCATCCTCGGGGGACCGCTGGGGTCGGCGGCCGGCGCGGCCATCGGTGCCACGGCAGGCGCGCTGCTCGGCCACGAGCTCGAGCGCGAGCGGGGGGAGCGCGCGGCTCGCCATCAGGCACTCGACGCCATCGACGTGGAGCAACAGTTCTTCGGGCAACCTCGCGCGCTCGGCGTCGGGGACCCACCGCTGCCGGCGCTCGCCCTGCCCACGCTGGCCGAGGAGCACTCGCTGACGCTCACCGTGCTCACCGCGCTGGAGGCCTGGGCGGGTCACGTGTTCGAGAGGGAGATCGACGACAAGCCCGGCCTCCGACAGTTCGTCACGTTCTTCCGCGACCTCATGGACGGCATGCACCGGTACAAGGAGGACGAGATCCTCACCGAGGCGCTCATCGATGGCGGCCTGCCGCCCGGAGATCCGGCGATCGTGAAGATGTCGGAGGATCACGCGCGCGGCAGCGAGCTGCTCGCGACGCTCGACGAGCTCTCGAGCGCTGGCGGGCCTTGGTCGTTCGAGCAGCGTCGCGAGGTAGACCGCGCCGTCTCGCTCTTCGTCGCGCACCAGCGCGGGCACGTCGAGCGGGCCGAGGACGGCATCTGCGCGCTCGCGCGCACGCGCCTCAGCCCGGCGCGAGCCGAGGAGCTCACGCGCAAGCTCGAGGCCTACGACGCGTCGGTCCGCCAGCAGCGAGAGGCGTGGATCGGCCTCGGCTGGCAGCTGGTCGCGGCCGCGAAGCGACAAGCGGAGTAGGGGTGACGCGCGCGAGGGGGGAACGATGTGCGGTCCTTACCGCACGGCACGGGGCTTGCGGAGGATGGGACATGGCCGACGAGCACGCATTGTACGAGGACGTCGCGAGGCGCACGGGGTTGCCCTTGGCGCACGCGCCGTTCGTGGTGGACGCAGTCGTGGACGCCCTGGGCGAGCTGCTGACGAAGGACGAGGCGCGCGCGGTCGCCAAGCACCTCCCGGAGCGCCAAGCGAACCTGCTCCTCGGGGGCGCCGCCCGCCATCAGGGCAGCGAGGACGTGGAGTCGCTCGTCGCGGGCGTGGCGTGGCGGGAGCACGTGGACCGCGGCCGCGCCCTCGAGGACGTCACCGCCGTATGCGACGCGCTCTCCACCAGGCTGCCGAAGAGAGTCCGCCAGAAGCTCAGGGCCGGCCTCCCGACCGACATCGCGCGGCTCCTCACCGAGAGCGTCTCCCACGCGCGGCCGGAGCCTCGGAGCGAGCCCCCTCCCACGCCGACGCGGACGGTGGCTACGTGGCGACCGTCTCCCGGCCGCCCGCTCTACGACGCCGCCCCGGATCGCGCGCACGCGCACTCGATCGCGAGGAACCCGGATCCTCACGGCGATACGAAGCTCTCTGGCGCCACCCCGACGCGCGCCAAGTAGTCCACCGCCCACCCGCCGTAGGGCCGGGGGAGCTTCTCGGGTCCCGTCACAAGTACGAGAACGACGCCCAGTTGCTGTTCGGCGTCCACGACCCGCTCACCTGCGCCCGCACACGCCACCGGTACGTTCGGTCGTGGTACTGCGGGTAGAACGTGCGCGCCGGCGCGCTGCCCGTGTACGTGTAGTACGGCTTGTACGACTGCGTCGCCGCGTCGAACCACTCGACCTCGAACGCGTACTGGGTCGCTCCGTCGACCGCCCAGCAGCCGAGCGCTACCGCGGACGTGGCGATGGTCGCCCCGTCGGGTGGCGTGAGGCCCGTCGGAGCGCCTGCGGGCTGAGGCTCCGGGTCTGGCTGCGGATCGCCCCCCGTCGGAGGATCCATGTGCTCGCCGGGCGGTAGCTTCGTCGGCTTGCCGTGCGCCCACTCTCCCCAGGAGCTGAAGCTGCCCCACCCGGACCCGTCGAGCGCGCGGACGCGGAACCGGTACGCGCGGTTCTTCAGCGCCGGGCTGAATCTGTACGCGTTCTTGCCCGATTGGTACGTGAAGTACGGAACCCAGGCGGACCCGTTCCACGACTGCACCTCGAAGGTGTACTTCGTCACTCCTTGCTGGACGGTGCCGGCGATCATGCGGACGCTCGAGGTCTCGATCGGGAGGAGGTCGTCGGGGTAGAGCTTGGTGGGAGCCGCGGGCGCGCCCGGCCCGTCCGGCGGGACCTCGGCGGGGGGCGGCGGGGCCTCGGCGTCGACGAGCATCGTGTTCTTGTCGACGTCGATGCCGCAGAAGTACGTCTCCTGCCACTGCTTGGCGGTGGGCGCCGCCCAGCCACCGAACTTCTGCGTCGCCCACGTCGACATGCTCGGGTTCAGGTCGTACCAGGCGTACCAGAGCGGGACGTGCGCGAACTGCGTCGTGCCGCCCATGGACGACTGCCAGAAGCCCTTGCCCGTGTAGATCCCGCAGGGGAACTCGCCGCACGCCTCGACCGCCTCGCCGACCTTCTGCTTCAGCGCGCTCGCGCCCAGGCCGCCGGGGCTCTCCTCCACGTCGAGCCACAGCCGGCCGACCTCGGGGTACTCGGCGGCGAGGGCGAGCGCCTCCCCGACCTGGGCGGCCATGTTCTGGTTCCAGTAGAGGTACACGTAGAGGTCGACCGTCATGCCGCCGGCCTTCGCCATGTCGAGCTGCTGCCGGGTGATGCGTGGGTTCTGCGTCCCGGCGACCACGTGGCGGACGCCTTGGTCCCACCAGCACCGAACCTCACTGTCCGTGACCTCCCCGGACCAGAGAGAGATATCGACCGCGAAGACGGCGGCGGACGCGCCCTGCTCTTCGTCACCCGCCGACTCCGTCTCCGTGGTGGCGTCGCCGGGAGCACACGCGGCGAGCGACAAGGCGAGGAGGGCGGGGCCCGTGACACGAATGTTCATGACGACCTCGAGATGCTGAGTTGTTTCTTCAAGGGGGAAGGAAGCGAGTCGACGAGCAGGCGGTCCGACACCCGCAGGTGCTTGGCGAAGCGCGCCCGAGCGCCAGCGCCGTCCCTCTCTTCGAGGGCCTCGAACGTCTCGAGGTGGGCGTCCTGGTACCTGGGGTCGGCGCCCCCGCCGATCATCGCGACCACCGACAGGTAGGGACCGGCCATCGAGTTGAGCAGCCACACCGAGGGCAGCATCCCAGCGGCCTCGAGGACGGCGGGGATGACGAGCCTGTCGGCGCGGACGAACGCCTCGCGATCCTTCGCCGAGAGGGCGCGGCCGAGCGCGAGACGCGCAGGATCGAGGCGGCCTCGGCCCAGGTGACGCGCCGACCGCTCGAGCACGTCGAGAACCACGGAGCGGCGCAGCTCGATCGCGTCGCTCACGAGGCGCCCCAGCTCGGACCAACGCTCGGCTTGGAAGAGGTGCGCCATCACGGAGCCGAGCGCGTCCATCGTCCACGCGTGGCGCGGCGCGACAGCGGCGCCCGAGCCGGGGACGACGCTCACGACACCCCACGCCGAGAGGAGCGTCAGCGCCTCCCGCACGCTGACGCGCGCGACGCCGAGGTCGGCCGCGAGGTCACGCTCCGAGGGCAGCCGAGAGCCCGGGCCGTAGTTGCCGCCGAGCACGCGGCCCATGAGCGCGGCGACGACGGCTTCGGCGACGGAGTCTCTGCGGCGCGGAGGCTTCGGGTCTGCTCCTACCATGTGGTAGGACCATGAGGTAGGACCGGTCCGGCGTCAAGCGCCCTGTAGACCAGCGGCGAGGGCCTCGAGGAAGGTCACGATCACGCCTCGGCCTTCTGGACGGCCGCGATCGGGCGGGGCCGGGCCGAGAACGGCGGGCGCAGCGGCATGTGTTCCCACGGGGACCAGGACCGGCGGCCACGTCAGTCGGCCGCGCGCCGCGGTGAAGCGTCCCCACGGCGTCGCGAGAACGCTCGGCAGCGTCAGCTCCGAACCCACCCCCATGTAAGGCGATGTCGAGTGTAGATGGCGCGACGGCGGATTACGTCGACCCCATGAATAGGAACCTGCTTCTCTCCCTCGCCGTCGTCTCCTTCGCCGCCGCCCTGGGCGGGGGGATCTTCTACGGTCGGATGTACCAAGAGAACGGCCGCCTCGTCGCGAGCGCGGAGGCCCAAGTGGAACGCGCGTCCCAGGACGTCGAGTCGCGGTCTCGGTCCCGATCCGAGGATCCTCGGGCCTATGTCGGCTTCGAGGCCGCGATGCGGGATCGGCAGCACGCGAGCGAGGCCCTGGTGCAGGCGCGCCAGTTCGAAACCGAGGCGCTGATCGCAGCGGTCGCCGCCGCCGGGGGCCCCGGGCTCCTGGGCGTCGTGTTTCTCCTCCTCGGCCTGCGGGCCCGACGGCCCGGCCTCGCTCGCGCTGCCCTGGCGTGACGCCGCTCAGCGTGACGCGCGCCAAGCTCGGACGAAGTCGCCGCTGAGGAGGAAGCGCGGGAACGTGACGAGCTGCTCGGCGAGCAGCCGCGTCACCACGTCGCCGGCGCCCTGGAACGGCACCGGCGGGGTCCTCTCCCGGCGGTGCCCGCGGCCTTGCGCGAAGAGCGCGACGATCATCGGGATCCACCCGGAGAGGATCGTGAAGACCGAGAGCTGCACCGCCCCGAGCACCAGCGTGAGCAGACCCATGTGGAACAGCGGGACCGTGACGACGTGGATGATCAGGTTCGTCCGGTCTCGATGGCCCTCGGGGTAGAGCTCACGCTGCCAAGCCAGCAGGTCTGCGCGCATCAGTCGCTCGACCGCATCGCGGCGAAGGCGGTCCGCGCGAGCCTGCCGAGCGCCCCCAGCCTGCGCCCGAGACCGCGCGTGTAGATGGCTCGGATGGTCTCGCGTGCGATGTCGTAGTCGAACGTGCCCACGGGGTAGATCTTGGACGGGGCGCCGAACGGGAGGCGGTCGAAGAGGACCGCCTTCACGTTGCAGCACGCCCGGATGCCTTCCTTGCCGTTCAGCCGGCCGAAGCCGGAGCCGCGGACGCCGCCGAACGGCAGATCCATCGCCATGTACGTGAGCCCGAAGTCGTTGACGCTGGTGCCCCCGGACACGATCTGATCCGAGAGGCGCCTCGCGAGGCGCGGGTCGTTCGTCATGATCGTCGCAGAGAGGCCATACTGGGTCGCGTTCGCGAGGCGGACCACGTCCGCCTCCCCGCGCGCCCGCACGATCACCATGACGGGGCCGAACGTCTCTTCTTGCAAGATCGCGGCGTCCTCCGGGACGTCGGCGAGGACGGTGGGAGCGAAGTAGTCACCGAGCTCGGGGTGGTTCCGCTTGCCGCCGACGAGGACCCGCGCGCCCTTCTTCACCGCGTCGTCCACGAGCCGCTCCACGATCGCGAGCTGGAGAGGGGTGGTGGTGGCGCCGACGTCGACGCGCTGGTCTCCGAGCGGCGGACCTTGCCGCAGCTCGGACGCCAGGGCGACGACGCGCTCGACGAACGCGTCGTAGATGCCGTCCATCACGAGGAACCGCTCTGCGGCGAGGCAGTTCTGGCCGGCGGCGATGAAGGCCCCCGCGAGCGCCGCGTGCGCGCTCCGCTCGACGTCGGCGTCGTCGCACACGACGAAGGCGTCCTTGCCGCCCAGCTCGAGGATCACCGGCGTCAGGGTCTTCGCGCTCTCGGCGAGGACGCGCCGGCCGTTCTCCATGGACCCGGTGAAGATGATCTTGTCCACGCCAGACGACACGAGGGCGGCGCCCGTCTCCGCGAACCCGTCGACGATCTGCACGAGATCCGTCGAGAGCCCCGCGCGCGCGAGCGCCTCGTCGAAGATCCGCTGGATGCGCGCGCTCGACCACGCGACGTGCTCGCTCGGCTTGATGACGACCGCGTTGCCCGCGAAGAGCGCCGGGATCGTGGGGCCCAGGATGTTCTGGAGCGGGTAGTTCCAGGGCGCGATGACGCCGATCACCCCGAGCGGGAGGTAATGGACCTCGGCGCGCTTGTGGGGGAAGAGACCGGAGCCGACGCGCTCTGCTCGCAGGTGCTCCTCGCCGTGCGCGATCGTGTGCCGCAGCTTCTCGCAGACCGGCCACACCTCCCCTAGCATCGCGTTCTCACGGGTCTTTCCGGCGTCGCGGACGACCATCGTCGCGAGCTCGTCAGCGTGCTCGAGGACGTGATCCAGGAGGTATCCGAGGACCCGGCGCCGCTCGGCGAAAGACGTCTTCCTCCACGCCACCTGCGCGCGGCGGGCGGCGGCGACCCGCTCACGGACCTGCTCCGGTGTGACCGCGGGGACCTCCCCGAGCCGCGTCCGCGTGGCGGGGTCGAAGCAGGCGATCGCGAGGGGCGCGCGGGCGTTCTCGCGGGGGGTCGGCTGGACGGTGCTCGTCGTCATGGCCCGGCGGTGTAGCCGGGGGCCCGGCCATCAGCAAGGCCCGCCCGTCGAGGGCAGACGGCGCGCGTGCTCCGCGCCCGCTGCCTCGCGGTCGTCGCGCATCCCCGTGGCTACCCGGCCGTCCGGATCACCCGGAGGCCCACGGCTGCCTCGCCGTCACTTGCAGACGCCGCGGCGCGGATTCGAGCACGTCTTGCCCGCCGGGCAGGGCGGGAAGCGCTCGCCGCAGAGGATCTCGGCCGGGGGCGCGGCAGGGGCGCCCGTCGGTTTGGGCGCCAACGACGAGGTGCCGCTCGCCGACGGCGCAACCTCGGGCGGCTGCGCCGACTCCGCCGGCGGGGCCGATGCGGAGGAGGAGGGCGTCGCCTGGGCAGCGGTCGGCGGCGGCTCGGCGCCGACGGGGCTGGCAGAGGGCGCCGCCGATTTGGCCGCCGGCTCCTCGCTCGAGGCACCAGCCGAGGTCGACGGACGCTCACATCCGATCAGGATCGTGAAGAGCACACCTGTCTGAAACGGTCGCACCACCCGACCGTATACGAAGTTCGGCCCGGCGCGCTGCGTGTCCTTCGACGCGCGTTCGTCGCGGATCAAAGTTGCTTCAACCGCCCGGAGGCTCTGTGCAGCAAAGGCCATTGATGGTAGGCAAGTGTATGCGCAGTTACTTGACTCGACGAGCAGCGTGGAACCTCGCGCCTCTCGCCTTCCTAGCTGGTTTGGCGGGCGCGTCTTGCGACGACGACGAAACGGGGACCGGCGGAGGAGGCGGCACGATAGAGCCGCCGCCCGGGCCCGTGTACGTGATCGACATCGTCGTCGACGCGAACCGTGACGGCGTCGCCAACGCGGAGGATCCGGCGGACCAGGACAACGAAGAGGTCTGGGACGTGAACTCCGGCGCCATGTTCCTGCCGAACCTGGACGACGACGACGGCGACCAGGTTCGCGACGCCGAGGACAACCGCTGGAACGGCGGAACCGACAGCTACGATCTCGCGGGCTTCCAGTCCACCGCGTGCCCCGAGTGCCCCGAGGGCTCCTACGCGTACCTGGAGATCGACGCAGCGTCCGCGCCGTACGTGCGCATCTGGGCGATCGACGAGTCCTGGACCACGTGGCGCCTGGTCGCCGGTGAGCTCGGTCAGTGCATGGAGGCCGATCCGACCTGCCAGGCTGCGACGAGCTTCGAGCTGACCACCTTGGAGGTGCAGCAGGGGACCCTCTTCGCGATCGAGGCGCGGGACTTCCTCCGCGACCAGAACGCTGCGTGGAAGGGCTACGTCGACCTCACCTTCTCGGTCTTCGACGCGAACGGGGAGCCCCTCGTGTCGGAGACGAACCCCGACGGCGTCGACAAGGCCCGCATGCGGGTCGCCCCGTGGCAGCTCTTCGGGAACCTATCGCCCTTCGACAACGTCTGGTCCAGCGACACGTCGTCCGTGTTCGTCGCCGGCATCCAGGACGCTACCGACGCGGCTGCCATCGACTACACCACCTACTCGAACTACGGGGATCAGTGGACGCAGGACTTCTTCCAGACCGGCTTCTTCGCGATGCCGGCGCTGATCGACGGCCAGCTCCGGGTCCACGGGATGAAGGTCGCCAACGCGCGGCCCTGGGGGCGCTCGAGCTCGGACAGCTCCCTCCCGATCAACTGGCTCAAGAACAACTACCTCGGGCCTGACCAGGCGACGATCGCCGTCTACGAGCAGAAGCACTCGGGTGACTCGTACGACAGCCACGGCAACCACGATCTGATCCCGCCCTACACCAACGGGGCGGAGAGCTTCCCGCTCGGCCGCATCCTCATCGGGTCCGGGGTCCTCGACGAGACCAAGGCGTTCTACGACGCGCAAGGTCTCCAGTCCCCACACCTGGCGATCGACACGTCCTGGCTCCTCGTGGGCCACGTGGACGAGTACCTCAGCTATGTGCCTGCCAATACGCCGCGTGGGTGGAAGCTCCTCGTCAGCTCGCCCTCCCTCGCGCGCGAGATGCTCCTGGACGCGCAGGCCGCCGGCAACGGCGCCGTTCAGCTCCACGTCGGGAAGTTCTGGTACGACTTCAACACCGGCGGCACCTACCCGGCCGCGATCAGCATCGACGAGGTCCTCGCGCTCCCCGACGTCGCGGAGGCCTCGCAGGCGGCCCAGACGGAGATCGACAACGAGGTCGACAAGCTGAAGCAGATCATCGGCCTCACCGACGACGAGATCGTCGAGATGCCCAACCTCTTCGGCCAGCAGGTCTTCGGCGGGACGAAGTACAAGGTGGCCTACCAGCCCGGCACGGTAAACTCGCTGGTCTTCGGCGACTACATCGTGATCCCGAAGCCGTTCGGCCCCAACATCGGCGGCGTCGACATCTTCGAGGCCGACCTCGAGGCGCGGCTCGGCACCGCCGTGAACGGCCTCGGCGCGCAAGGCCAGGGCCTCCAGGTGTATTTCACCGACGACTGGGACGTCTATCACCGGCTCGACGGTGAGGTTCATTGCGGCTCGAACCCCGAGGCCTCCGCGCCCTTCTCTTCTGTCAACTGGTGGAGCACCGGACGATGAAAACGACCATCAAGCTTCTGTTGTCGATGGGACTGCTCTCCGGCGCCCTCCTCCTCGGGGCGCGGGACGCGCACGCAGGTGGCCTGGCCGCCGAGCCGGAGGCCGTAGAGGCCGCCGCGCGCACCTCGCTCCGCAAGGAGATCGCCGCGTTCAAGGCGTCGCGCTCGGACATCGTCAAGAAGGTCCGGGACGTCCAGGGCGTGAAGCCCGAGGTCTACTCCAAGTTCCAGAACCCGGTCCCCGTGGCCGGGCGGGAGCTGCAGGCGCTCGGCAAAGACGCGCTCCTGCCGATGCTCGACGCGCTCGCGTTCGACGCTTCGCAGACGAACCTCTCGGCGCGTGAGCGCGAGGCCCTCACCCTGGGCATGCTGGCCGCCGTCGGGGAGATCCGCGACGCCCGCTCGCTCCCGGTCCTGCGGGGCGTGCTGTCCAGCCGGACCAAGTCCGACAACCTTGCCTACGGCGCCGCCGGCGCCATGGGCAAGACCTGCGGCGCCGCCGAGGTGAAGCTCCTCACCGAGCTCTCGGCGCCCGGCAAGCCGCTCCAGCGCGCCGCGCTCTTCGGGCTCGGGGAGTGCCGGACGGTCGAGTCCGCGAAGGCGCTCGTCTCTGCGCTCTCGGGCGCGTCGGAGCTCGCGACCCAGAGGGAAATCGTGGTCGCCCTGGGGAACATCGGATCGAGCTGGGTGTGGACCGCGCTCGCCAAGGGTGACCAGGAGGTGATCAAGCGAGGTCTGGAGGTGCGGACCCTCGCGACCGATCCGCTGCTCGAGGTGTTCGTGAAGAACGCCGCGCTGCGGACCGACGCGAGCAAGGCGCTCCAGAAGTGCGACCATCCCGCCGTTGGCAGCAAGATCCGCGCGGCCCGGGACCGGGCCCAGAAGGCCGGGGACGAGACGCTGGTGAAGGAGCTCACGCGGCTCGACAGCCGGCTCGCGAAGCGACGCTCCGCCCGCTGACGGCGAGCGCTGCGTTTCGTTCGGGCGAGACGCCGGGCTCCCGACGGGCCCGGCGTCAGCCGTCCGGCTCCCGACAGGCGTCGAGCGTCACGCCGAACGCCACTGGGGAAGGCGTGCACGTGGAGCCGGTCGGGCACGCGTCGTCCACGCCGAGGTAGCAGATGCCCTCGCAGACCGTGGCCGCCGGCAGAGCGAAGGCCTGCGCCACGTCAGGCCCGTCCCCGCACACCGCGGTGACGGTGCTCGTGCCGTCCACCGCGTACTCCACCACACGCGTGCAGCATCCGGGACAGTTCTCTGCCGTGGGGCCCGCGCAGAGCTCTCGGCAGAGCCCGTCCGAGCACTCGGCCAGGCCCGCGTCGGCGCTGCAACAGTCGGCCGCCGTCGTGCATGCGCCGAGCGTCGGCTTGCATCCGGGCGCGTCGCGATAGCACGTCCCTTCGTGGCAGAAGGCCACCCCCACCCCGGTCCAGAAGCCGCAGCACTCGTACGAGGCTTCGCAGGGCTCTCCCTGCTGCGCGCAGGCGCCGCACGCGCCGTCACGACACGCGCTGTCCTCGAGGGTGCCGCAGCAGTCGAGCAAGTTGGAGCACGGCTCGCCGCGCGCCCGACAGACCGGCTCGGACTGCAAGCAGCCGAGGAGCGCCAGCTCGGTGCAGCCGGCGCAATCGAGCGATCCGTAGTCGCTGAGCCACCGCTCCCGCTCGCTCGCGTCTGCCGCCTCGAGCGAGTCGCGAACGCGCTGCTCGCAGTCCGAGAAGAGGAGCGCGACGCCCTCGCACGCGCAGAGATCGATGGCGGCGTCCTGGTACTCGTCCGGATCGATGCCGAGCACCGCGTTGCACCCCAAGAGACCGAGGAGGAGCCAAGCGGCGGGACCGCCGCGTCGAGGCGCAGCGCCCGTCACCACGCGACCTCCAAGCCGAGCCCGACGTCGCTGGCTGCGTGAGGGGCGAGGGCGATCCCAGGGCCGAGCCGCGCTCGCCGCTCGAGCTCCGCGTCCGTGCTCACCCCGTCAGAGGCGGTGAGGATCAAGACGAGGCCGGTCGCGGCCAGGACGCCCCC
Organism: uncultured Polyangiaceae bacterium; assembly: GCA_964492175.1. Classification (GTDB taxonomy): domain Bacteria; phylum Myxococcota_A; class Polyangia; order Polyangiales; family Polyangiaceae; genus Xiheicaenibacterium. The sequence continues at coordinate 17,808 of CAZBJI010000075.1, forward strand.
GCCGACCAGGAGGCCCGTGCTGGCGTGTGCGAAGACCTCCGCGCGGTCGATCGCATCGGTCCCCTGCGGCGCGCAGACCTTGTCGGCGTTGCAGTTCTCCACGCTCTCCGCCTCACCCTTGGCGCCGAGCGCGAGGCCCCCGAAGACGAAGCCGGCGATCCCGGCGCCCAGCCCGACCCCGCCCAGGGCGAAGCCCGCGACGCGCTGCTCGCTCCAGAAGGTTCGTGGCGCCTCGGCCGAGGCCTTCAGCTTCACCGGGGGGGCGCGCCGGCGCGCCGCCCGATCGGCGTCTTCCCGGCGAGGGCGGACAGGTTCAGCATGACGGTGGAGGCTTTCGACTCGACGGCCGTGACGAGCTCGGCGTGGAGCAGGTCGTCTCCCCGCGCTACCTCCACGCGGTGCGGCCCCGGATCGACCGGGAGCGGCACGGCCAGGGCTCCGGCGCCGACCTCGATCCCGTCTCGCCAGAGGGAGATGCCTTCGGCCCCGCCCTCCGTGCGAATCTCTAGGGTGGGGAGCCGCGGGCGGAGCGCCTCGCGTCGTTGTTCCGCGAACGCCCTCCTGTCGTCCGAGAGGCGCGAGGCGAGGTCGGCAGCCTCGCCCCAGCGGGTCCAAGCCGAGGCCACCCGGCCGCTCCTCTCGAGGCAGTTGGCGAGGTTGAGGAGCGCCCCGAGGGCCGGGTCGAGCCTGTAGCTCTCCTCGAACTTCGGGCACGCCTCCTCCACCTTTCCCTCTGACATCAGCTGCTTGCCCGCAGCGAAGAGGGCGTCTGCGGCAGGATCCGCCCCGAGGGCTCGCGTCGTCGCGGTGAGGACGGTCACCGCCGCGAGGAGCCGAGACGCGAGGGCCGGCAGGGTCACCTCTCCATCATACGGGCGCTCGGGCAGCGGGCCCACAAGGAGCCCGACTCCGACGCCGGTCACATTTCGGAGGACCGCCCGTACGTGAGGGAAAGAGAGGTCATGATGCGCTGGTCGGCTTGGAAGGGTGCGGGTCTGGGTTTGAGTGGTACGTCGCTTGCGTTGGCCGTCGGGTGCGCGGCGCCTGCGCCGGTCGATGAGCTGCGCCCCATGTCGGATACGACCCTCTCGGTGGCCAGCGACGCGGTGACGGAGGCCGAGGCGGATCGCGAGCGCTCCGAGCGCGAGGCGCGCCGCCGCGTCGACGAGGACATCCGCTACGCCTCGAGCCAGAGTGACGCCTGGTTCCTCCGGCCCGTCGGGGAGCCGGACACCAGCGGGACCCAGAATGTCGTGGTCCAGCCCGAGCAGGCCCGCCCGATCGCGAACGTGAGCCCCGAGCCGGTGCGCCCCATCGCCCGGCCTCGGCCTCGCAACAACAGCTGGAACATCCGGGCAGCGTGCGGCCGCGGCTGACGCACCCGCCGCCTCGCTCCCAGCGACGCCAGGGCTAACGTCTTCGCGCGAGCCAGGCGCGCGGTAGGGTGCCAGCATGGGCGACGTGAAGGAGATCCTCTGCGGGCTCTCGCTGCTGCCGGCCGACGACCTGCGCATCGCGTCGGCCCCGCTCTTCGAGGAGGGCGTCGTCGACGCCGTCGAGTGGAGCGTCGACTTCGGGTTCGCAGAAGGCGGCCCTCCCGCTTGGGCGGACGCCCTCCTACGCTCGTACGAGGCCCGCGGCCGCCTCTTCGCCCACGGCGTCGAGCTGAGCCCGATGTCCGCGAAGCTCCTGCCGCATCAGCGCGCCTGGCTCGAATCGCTCGAGGCGGCGTGCGCAGTGCGGCGCTTCCAGCACGTCACCGAGCACTACGGGTTCATGACGGCCGGGGACGTCGTCCGCGGGACCCCGCTGCCGCTCCCGCCGAGCCGCGCCGCGCTCGAGATCGCGTGCGAGCGCGTGGCGCTGCTCGAGCGGACGACGGGCGTCCCCGTGGGGATCGAGAACCTCGCCTTCGCGTTCTCGGCCGACGACGCGCTGGCGCAGGCCGAGTTCTTGCGCGCGCTCGTCTCCGCGACGGGAGCGTTCGTCCTGCTCGACGTCCACAACCTCCTCTGCCAGGCCGAGAACTTCGGACTGGACGCGGCGGCGCTCGCCGAGCGGCTGCCGCTCGATCGCGTCCGTGAGGTGCACGTCGCTGGGGGCTCGGTGGTGGTCCCGAGGAGCGAGCCGGCGCGGATGTTTCGGCGCGACAGCCACGACGAGGACGTCCCTCCCGCGGCGCTCGCGCTGCTCGAGGCGCTCCTCCCTCGCTGCCCGCACCTCGAGCTGATCGTCCTCGAGCGGTCGGATCGCTCCACCTTCTCGGCCGCGGAGGCGGCGCGCTACCGGGCGGACTTCCACGCGATCCGGAGGATCGCGGCGCGGCGCACCGAGGCAGCCGCGGCGCGGCGTGATCCGCCGGCGAGGCTCCTCGAGACCTCGCTCACGCCGGCGACGGACGACGCGTCCGAGCTCGACGCGTGCCAGCGTGCGCTCCTCACCGAGCTCGGATCCGCGTCGGACCCCGAGGGCGCGCGCCGCGCGCTCGACGCGAGCGCCGCCCTCGCGCCGTACGCGGCGTGGATCCGGACCTTCGAGCCGAGAGCGCTGGAGATCGGCGCGGCCATGGTGCGGGAGTGGGCCGGACGCGCACCCGGGCCCGACGAGATGTACGCCGCGGTCTTTCGAGCGCCGGGCCTGCCGCTCGGTCTCTCGCCGCTGCCGGTCCCGCGTCCTGGTCCCGGTCAGGTGCTCCTCCGCGTCGCCGCCGTCGGGCTCTGCGGGACCGACGTCCACGCGACGGAGGGGCGCTTCCCCGTCCCGACTCCGATCGTGCTCGGGCACGAGACCGTCGGCGTCGTGGAGGAGGTGGGCGAGGGCGTCGAGGAGCCGCGCCCTGGCGATCGCGTCGGCCTCAGCTGGGTGCAAGCGGGCTGCGGCGCGTGCACGGCCTGCCGGCGCTCGGAGGAGCAGCGCTGCGCGGCGCCTCTCACCTGGATCGAGAACGGCGGGGGCCTCTCCGAGCTGGTCGTCGCGCAGGCCCTCGGATGTACCCGGCTGCCCGACGCCCTCCCCTTCGAGGAGGCGGCCCCGCTCTTCTGCGCCGGGCACGTGGCGTACTCCGGGCTCCTCCGCGCGCGGCCCCGGCCGGGCGAGCGCGTGGCGGTGCTCGGCCTCGGGGGCCTCGGCCACCTCGCCGTGCAGATCGCGCGCGCCTTGGGGCACGAGGTCTTCGCGGTGACCTCCCAGGAGGACAAGCTCGCGGACGCGAGGACCCTCGGCGCACACGAGGCCCTGCTCGCTCGCGGAGACCCTGGCGAGGCGCTCCAAGCCGCCGGGGGCGCCGACATCATCCTGGTCACGACGAGCTGCGTCGCCGACGCCGCCGCGGCTGCGGGTGGGCTTCGCGTGGGAGGGCGGCTCGTGCTGCTGGGCCTCGGCGACGGGACGCTGGAGCTCGATCCGGCGGACCTCATCTTCCGCGAGGCGTCGATCATCGGCGCCGTGCAAGGACCGCGCGCCGAGCTCGAGGCGCTCCTGGCCCTCGCCGCTGGAGGCGCGGTGCGCGCGCGGGTCGAGGTGTTCCCGCTCCAGCTCGCCAACCGGGCGCTCGAGCGCCTCGCGCGGGGGCGCGTCCGGTACCGCGCCGTGGTGGCGATGAGCGGAGGCTGATCCTCCTCGCGCTCGGTCCCCGATGGCGAAGCACGTTCCGGGAGCGAGCGTGGCACCCGAGATGCAGACCGGGCGTGCCATGCGGAGACTGCCGGCGATCACCGGACTTGGAGCGGGCGATGTGCCACGTCGTGCCGGCGAGGAACCGGCTACCCTGGCTACCATGCCGGAGCCGGACGCCCCGAAGGAGTTCCTCGGCGGGGCGCCCGTGCGCGCCCTCCGGGCCGATGACGACGAGCACGCCCACCCGGTCTACGTCGTCTGGGAGATCACGACCAAGTGTGATCAGCCGTGCCAGCACTGCGGGACGCGCGCGGGGCCGGCGCGCGTCTCCGAGCTCTCCACGGAGGAGTGCCTCGAGGTCGCCCAGAGCCTCGTGGATCTCCGCGCGCGAGAGGTGACGCTCATCGGCGGCGAGGCGTACCTCCGCGAGGACTGCACCACGCTGATCTCGTACCTCGCCGACCGCGGCGTCCGCGTGACCATGCAGACCGGAGGGCGAGCGTTCACCAAGGAGCGCGCGCAGGTGTTCCGTGACGCCGGCCTCTCGGGCCTCGGTGTGTCCATCGACGGACCGGCGATCGTCCACGACAAGCTCCGCGGAAACCTCGGGAGCCACCGCGCCGCGGTCCAGGCCCTCCAGGCGGCGCGCGAGGTGGGGCTGACGATGAGCGCAAACACGCAGATCAACCGGCTGAACTGGGACAGGCTGAAGGAGACCGCGGCCCTCCTCCAGTCCCACGGCGTGCAGGCGTGGCAGGTCCAGCTCACCGGGCCCATGGGGCGCGCCGCGGACCACCCGGAGTGGATCATCGAGCCGTGGCGCGTGGTGGACGTCATCGACTCCCTCGCCGAGATCCAGCGCGAGGCCATCGCCGCCTACGACGGCAAGGGCGTCTGCTTCAACGTCGTGCCCAACAACAACATCGGCTACTTCGGGCCGCACGAGCAGCTCCTCCGGTCGAGGCCAGGCGGCAGCGACGCGCACTGGAGCGGATGCATGGCGGGGATCTACATCCTCGGCATCGAGTCGGACGGGACGGTCAAGGCATGCCCCACGCTGCCAACGGCTTCCTACGCGGGCGGGAACGTCCGCGACGTCGCGCTAGAGACCCTCTGGGCGGAGTCGGCGCGGATCCGCTTCTCGCGGGACCGCACGACCGACGAGCTCTGGGGGCACTGCAAGACCTGCTACTACGCCGACATCTGTCGCGCGGGATGCTCGTGGACCGTGCACACGACGCTCGGTCGCCGGGGCAACAACCCCTTCTGCTACCACCGCGTCACGGAGCTCCGGAAGAAGGGGATCCGAGAGCGGCTGATCCACAAGGAGCGCGCCCCCAACACGCCCTACGACCACGGCCGCTTCGAGCTCGCCGAAGAGCCTTGGCCGGACAGCGCCGAGAGGTGAGGCGGTGGCGGTCGGGCGGCCGCTGCCCGACGGCGCCGCGGCGATTCGAGCATCCTGAGCCCCTCGGCGCCGCAGAAGCCGCTCAGCGACACAACGTTTCCATCGCAGCCCCTCACCTCGAGGAAACACGAAGCCCCACGGCTCAGGAAGCCCCACGGCTCAGCTCCCTCGGGGCGCTCCCTCCGGCTCGGCGTCGATGTCGCGCCCCTTCGTCTCCGGAAAGGACAGGAGCAGGACGATGAGGGCCACCAGGGGGAAGGCCGCGGTGACGCTCACCGACGGCCCCCACCCCCACCGCTCGGCGGCGACGCCGACCGCGACCGGCGAGAGGATGTAGCCGACACGGCCGAGCAGGTTGTTCGACCAGGCGAAGGCGTCCGCGCGCTCCCGCGTCGGGAAGAGCTCGGTCGTGAGGGTGTTGAGCACCTGCAGGATGGCGGTGCTGCCCCAGATCGCGACGACGAGCGCGGCGGTGAGGAGCCAGCGGTCGTGGAGGCCGTAGGCGGCGACGACCCCGGCCGCCAGCGCGACGAAGATGACCACCGCGCCCTTCCTGCGGCCGATCACGTCGAGGAGCCGGCCCGACACGAACGCCATGGGCATCGCCGCGAGCGCCGCGATCGTCACCGAGAGGCCCACGTCCCCGTCGCTGAACCCGCGCTCGGCCACGGCGAACTCCTTCCAGAAGGTCACCGCGCTCTGCGTACAGACGTAAGAGAGTGACCAGACGAGCGCGACGAGGAGCACCCGCCTCGCGGAGGGCCCCCGAAAGATCTCGAAGAGGCTCCGCTTCGCCTCGCTGCCCGCCTTCGCCTGCGCCTCGAAGCGCGGCGGCTCGCGCATGCTGCGTCGCAGGAAGGCGACGAGCACGAGGGGCAGCGCGCCCGCGACGTACACCGTGCGGAAGCCGAAAGGCAGCTTCACGAGGAGCGGCACCAGCCCAGCGCAGGCGACGGCGCCGAGGCTGGTGCTGGCTTGGATGATGCCCTGCGCCGAGGCGCGCCTCTCGGCGGGGAACTCCTCCGCGGCGACGACGAGCGCGATCGCCCACTCACCGATCAGGAAGATGCGCGCCACGAGCTGGGCGAGCGCGAAGAGCCACGCCGTGGGAGCGAGCGCCGAGAGCAGCGACGCCACGGTGTAGCCGACGATGGTGACGCCCAGCGCGCGCTTGCGACCCCAGCGGTCGGCGAGCCGAACCAGGCCGTAGGCGATCATCGTCCCGACGTTCACCACGGTGACGAGGAGCCCGCCGTCGCTCTCGGAGAGCCCGTAGTGCTCCCGGATGTTCGGCAGGAGCTGCGCCAGCGCCAGGAAATCGTACCCCTCGAAGAAGGACGCGACGCTCAGGAAGATGAGCAGCCGGCGGTGGTAGGCGGCGTCGGGGTGGGGCGCGGCCGCGGTCACGCGGGCCGCCGTGCGGTACGCGGAGCCGGAGGGGCGCTCACGTCCTCTTGTCGATGCCCGACCGGACGAGGAGCCCGAGCAGGAACGCGCCCCCGAGCAGCCCCCAGAAGAGATACGGCGCGTGCGACTCCTCCATGCCGTGTCGGAGGTTCATGCCGAAGATCGTGGCGACGGCGGTGATCGGGAGGAACAGCGCCGCGATGAGGTTCAGCTTGTGGCTGGACGCGGCGATGTGCTGGCTGGTCTTCGACTGCTGCTCCGCCTGGTGGGCGATCGCGAACTCCAGGGTGGTCTTGGCCTCGGCGTGGGCGATGTCGGCGGAGCGCTCCAGCTCATAGGCGAGATCTCGCAGGGCGATGATGTCGCGGTCGTCGGCGACCGCCTCACGCGCCTCCTGCAGCGCGCGGTGGAGGTTGCGAACCGCGCGCAGGACGGGCGCGATCGCCTGGAGGACGAAGAAGCTGTCGGCGGCGGTCTTGGCGTTCGCGGTGCGCTCCTCGAGCTCCGCGACGCGCTTCTTGTACTCGTCGAGGAGCTCGCGGAGGCCGCCCAGCCCGCCGCGCGCCCCGCCCGAGCTCCGCCAGGTCCGGTCCGGGTGGCGCCAGAAGAGCGCCGCGTCCCGCTCTCGCTTGTTCGGGGCCGGGACGAGGTGGAGCACGAGCACGAGGTGTCCGTCGTGGAACATCGCCCGCTGCTTGCCCGCCTGGGTCCCGAAGCGGGAGGCGATCTTGTCGGGCACCTGCCAGCTGGAGGGGAGGACACGCGCCATGGTCAGCTCTTCTTGCCGCGGCGACGAACTTCGACGGACTGCAGCTCGCGCGCCACGAACGACGTCGGGAGGATCTTGCGCGCCTGCTGCTCCACCTTCGCCATGAACCGATCGTCATGGTCTGGCTCGTGATGGAAGATCGCCAGGCGCCGGACCTTGCCCGCCTGCGCCAGGCGGACGGCCTCTTGCCACGTGGAGTGCCCCCAGCCGACCTTGCCGGGGAACTCCTCGTCCGTGTACGTGGAGTCGTAGATGAGCAGATCCGCGCCCTCGATGAGCCCGAGGATGTTCTCGTCGAGCCGCCCTGGCACGTGCTCGGTGTCGGTGACGTAGCAAACCGCCGCGCCGCCGTGCTCCACCCTGTAGCCCGTGGCGCCGTTGGGGTGGTTCAGCGTCGTCGTCAGGACCCGGACGTTCGGGTGCGGGTGCAGCGCGTCGCCTGCCCGGAAGTCCTCGAACGAGAGCGAGCCACGCATGATCTCGAGGGGCACGGGGAAGTTCGGTTCGGCCATCTGGCCCGCGAGCACGCTCCGGATCCCGCCGCTCGACGCCGACAGGTGACCCGCGAGGATTCGAAAGGTTCGCTTGGGGTCGAACGCGGGCGCGAAGAACGGGAAGCCCTGGATGTGATCCCAGTGGGTGTGGGAGAGCAGGATCACCCCGGACCGCCGGTCCTGCCGCAGGAGCTCTGCGCCCAGCGGGCGGATCCCCGTACCGGCGTCGAAGATGATCAGCTCGTCGCCCACCGCGAGCTGGACACACGAAGTGTTGCCGCCGTAGCGGCTGTGGCTACGGGCCGCGACGGCGATGCTTCCTCGAACGCCCCAGAACGTGACCCGCACTTGCGGGGCCTAGACTAGTACATCGTTCGTGCAATTCACACGGCTGGCGCCGCCCAGCCTGGGAAGGGTCATCGCGCCCCCGCCCACAGCGGAAACTGCACGATCGCCCACGTGAAGAGGGCGTGCGAAAAGAGCAGGGGCGCGAGCCGCTCCATCCGGAAGCGGAGATACGACCAGGCGGCTCCGCAGCCCAGCGTGCCCAACACCAAGAGCGGGTTCGGCCCCGCCACGGGGTCGGCCAAGAGCCAGACCGTCGGCAGGTGCGCCACGGACCACAGCACGGTGGAGAGCGCCGCGGCCTTCAGCGGCCCGAGCCTCGGCTCGAGGAGGGGCGTCACCAGGCCGCGCCAGGTGAGCTCCTCGAGCAGGCCGATCCCGACGACGGCGACCGCGACCAAGTACCGGTCGGCCGCGAAGGGATCGCCGAGCGGCAGGTAGACCCGGACGATCCACCCTTCTCGGAGCTCCCCCGGAGAGGTGAACAGCGCGTGCCCGACGAAGGCGAAGCCGTAGAGCAGCAGCGCGACGAGCGCCCCGAAGGTGACGTCACCCGAGCGAGGTCGCAGGAGCGGGAGCTCGTCGCGAGCCCGGAGGCGCGCCACGGCGATCCCGCCGAAGAGCAGGTAGGGGAGGAACAGCGCCAGGAACGAGGTCCTGGGAGTCGCGTCGGGGCTGAGCGCGGCGGTGAACCCGGCGGCGACGAGGGTGGTCACGCCGAGGGAGACGGCGAGGGGGGCGAGCAGATCGCGGCTCCGTTCGGTCATGATCTCAGGAGGCCTCCGAGGGAGTCCAAGACCACGTCGGCGATCTCCGACTTGGGGCGAGGGCCGAAGAACGGCGCCTCGGCCGCCGTGACCAGCGCCACGCGGCTCTCGTCCAGGCCGAGGGACTCCGCGGCGCTGTTCGCGACGACGAGGTCCACGCGCTTGCTCGCGAGCTTCTTGCGGGCGGCGGCGACGAGGCCCCCGTCGTCCTCCGTCTCCACGGCGAAGGCGACGAGGACCGGCCGGCTGGCGCCGATCTCCGCCCTGCGAGCGCCGATCGCGCCGATGAGGTCGGGGTTCGGCGCGAGGTCCAGCGTCACGTGTGCGCTCGTCCGCTTGCGCTTCTCCGCCGAGACCGCGCTGGGACGATAGTCGGCGACCGCGGCGCTCATCACGACGGCGTCGGCCCCGCGCAGGTCGGCGCCCAGCTCCGCGTCCAGCGCTCGCTGCATCTCGAGCGCGCTCCGCACGTCGACGCGCCTGACGAGGGGGGGGGTGGGGAGCGCGACGGGGCCGGTGACGAGCGTCACGCGCGCGCCCCGCGCAGCCGCGCGTCGCGCGATCGCGAAGCCCATCTTCCCGGAGGACCGGTTCCCGAGAAAGCGGACCGGATCGACGTCCTCGTGCGTGGGGCCGGCGGTGACCAACAAGCGGACACCCTCCAGATCTCGCCTCTCCAGCGCCCCCGAGATGGCCTCGGTGATCGCGTCGAGGTCGGCGAGGCGCCCCATGCCCACGTCGCCGGAGGCGACCGGGCCGTGCTCCGGGCCGACGAGGTGGACCCGCCCATCGGCCCGCAGGACCTCCACGTTCCGCTGGGTCGCGGGGTGCTCCCACATCCGCGGATGCATCGCGGGCGCCACGACGACGCGACCGCGCGCGCAGAGGCAGGTCGCGGTGACGAGATCGTCGGCCCGGCCGGAGGCCAGGCGCGCGAGCACGTCGGCCGTGGCGGGGACCACGGCGACCACGTCGGCCAGCGCGCCGAGCTCGACGTGGAGCTCGCCCGCGTGCCCGAACATGTCGACGCGGAGCTGCTCTCCCGTGAGCCCGCTCAGCGTCTCACGACCGACGAACTCCAGGGCGGAGCGGGTCGCGATGGGCACGACGCGGACACCCCTCGCCAAGAGCGCCCGCACGACGAGCGGCGCCTTGTAGGCCGCGACGCTGCCGGTCACGGCGAAGACGCACGTCGCGCGGGGCTCCACCGCGCGACCTTGGCACAGCTCCCCCGCCGAGACCAGCAGGCGTGGGGCGTGGATCACTCGCTCTTCTTGTCGCTCTTCTTCCCGCCCTTCTTCTCGGGAGGCTTCCCGCCCTTCTTCTCGGGAGGCTTGGTTTCCGCGTCTTTGGCAGGCTTCTTCGCCTTGTCCTTCTTCTTCTCGTCACCGGACGATGTCCCCCCGGTGTCGTCGTCCTTCTTCGAGTCCTTGCCGTCGGCGTCGGTCTCGACCGGCGTCTTCTCGAGCCCCATCTCCTTGATCCACCCGCGCTCTCCGGTGCGCCCGGGCTCCCGGCGCTCGGTCACGGCGCCGAGCGGATCCCCGGCCTTGGGGCTCTGCGTGACGACCAGGTACTCGTCGACGGTGTACTCCGCGTGCGTGTCCGCGCGCACGGAGGGCTTGGTCTCGTCGTCGCCGGTGCCGATCGCTACGATCTGCGTCGTCGGCGGGTACTTCTCGGTCCACTTGGTGCGCTCCGCGTACGCTCCGTCGCGGACGAGGCGGGATGCGGTCGCCACGAAGCCCGGGATGCCCCGCTGCGTCACGACGCGCTCCCCCGCCGGCAGCTTGTCGGTCTCACGCTCCACCTCCTCGAAGGGGAGCACCGAGTCGATCCGCCGGAAGTAGCTGACCGTGAGCTTGCGCTCGGGGCCGAGGATCTCCGCTCGGACCGCCCCGCCCGCGACCCGCTCGTGGAGGACGACCGGAAAGTCGAACGGGTTCTTGAAGCGGTAGTTGATGTTCGGGTAGCTCACCGTCGCGTCGAGCCCCATGCGGATGTAGCTCGAAGGCCTCGAGTGAGGGTACCGCTCGACGATCTCGAGGCCGGCGAAGAACGCCGCCGCGTGAAGCGTGCCCGAGATCTGGCAGGTGCCTCCGCCGATGCCGTCGACGAGCTCACCCTGCGCGATGACCGGGGCGACGCGAAACCCGTGAGCCTCGTCTCGCGGACCTACGACGGCGTTGAAGTCGAACTCCTCGCCGGGGAGGAGGACGAGCCCGTCGAGCTTGGAGGCCGCCAGCCGGAGGTTGTACGTGCGGTGCTCGTCCTTCTTGGAGGGGCTGTAGCGGGTCTCGAACCAGCCGAGCACCGCGTCGAACTTCACGCCCTCGAGCTGCGAGGCGACGCGCCTCGGCGTGATCTCCTCCCCCTCGGCGTCCACCTCCGTCTTGCCCGCGCGGAACGCGGTCTCCAGGCGGGCGAGGGTGCCGTACACGTCCAGGCGGTAGCCGGCGCGCTCGGGCCGCACCGTGCGGGTCTCGAGATCGATGGCCGCGTCCTGGGCCGGCTTGTCCACCTCGGCCTTCAGATCGGCGAGCTTCGAGAGCGCCCGCTCGCCGTCGATGCGCAGGGGGAGCGGCACGTCCACGGGCTCGGCGGCGCGCTCGCCCGCCGCGTGCGCCCGCGCGAGCGGGCTGCCGGGAAGGAGCGCCTCGTTCACGAACTCGGAGAGCCGGCGCCGATCGATCTCCAGCCCGAAGTCGGCGCGAGACACGGTCACCGACCGCCCGTCCGGCAGCGTGAGCCGAACCTCACCGAGCGCGTAGCGCCGGACCAGATCGAGCGCCTGCCCGACGGGATCTCCGTCGCCCTCGAGGAGGCGACCGGCGACCCGCAGGGTCGGCGTCGGCACCGCCTCACGCGGCGTCGGCGCGGGCTCCGACCGGAGCACGAGGACCACGCCCGCGACGCCTGCCGCGGCGACCGCGCCCATCGCGGCGAGGTAGCCCCTCGAGAACGCCGTCCGCCACCAGGTCATGCCGCGGCATTTCACACGGCTCGCCGTGTGAATCAAAGAGAACGTTCGCTCGGCTGCGTCGTGGTGGTCCCTCTGTCCGTTTTGGAAGGGCCGAGAAGAGCAAAGGGCGGAGGCCAACATGAATGTTGCTCTCGGTTCGCTCGGACGAGCCGAGCGAATCGGCTCACTCCGCGGGGGTCCGCCATCGCAGGATGGCGGCCACGTGCTTGCGCGTGACGCCGGGGACCGCGGCGAGCGCCTCCTCGCTGGCTGCGCGGACGCCGGCCGCCGAGCCGAGCACCCGCAGGAGGGCCGCGCGGGTCTTGTCGCCCACGCCAGGGATGTCGTCGAGCTCGGAGCGGAGGCGCCGCGACGCCCCGAGGCGCTTGCGCCCGGCGTTGGCGAAGCGGTGCGCTTCGTCCCGGGCGAGCGCGAGGAAGAACAGGGTGGAGCTCGACGTCCGCAAGGGGATCCCGTTCTTCTGGCCGGGCAGGTACACGCGATCGACGAGCTTGTCGCCGGTCACGCTCTCGCGCTCTTTGGCGAGGCCGACGATGGCCAGATCGTGGAGCCCGAGATCGCGCGCCGCCGTGAGGGCGACCGCGAGCTGCCCGCGCCCGCCGTCCACGACGAACAGGTCGGGCAGCTCCCACTCCGCGTCGCGCTCGTCTGTCGCCGTCTCCTCGCGCAGCGCCTTTCCCCGGCGGAACCGGCGCGCGAGCACCTCGTACATCGCCGCATAGTCGTCGCCTCCTGGCTCCCCCTTCACGTGGAAGCTCCGGTAGCGCTTCCGGTCCGGCTCCCCGTTGAAGAGCGAGACGACCGAGCCGACGGTGTCGGTGCCCCCGAGGTGAGAGATGTCACAGCACTCGATGCGGCGCGGCAGCACCGGGAGGCGCAGCCGCTCGCGGAGCTCCGCGAGCCTCGCTTCCACGTCCTCCGCCGCGCGCTCCTTCGACTGGAAGGAGTGCTTCGCGTTCTCCGCGGCGAGATCGAGGAGCTTTCGGCGCGGTCCCCGCCGAGGCTGGAGGATCTCCACCCGACGGCCGCGCCGCTCGCTGAGCCACTCCGCGACGCCCGCTGCTCCGTCGGGCATCGCCGGGAGCAGCACCTCTTCCGGGATCGGACCGCGATCCTCGTCGGGCCCGTAGAACCCCGCGAGGAAGTTCGCGAGGACCTCCTCGTCCGGCAGCTCGACCCGCCGCAAGGAGTAGGAGGCCGTGTCGGTCACGCGGCCGGAGCGAACGAAGAGCACCTCGACCTCCACGTTCGATCCCTCCCGGTAGAGGCCGATCACGTCCTGGTCCACGTCGCTCACGCTCACCACGCGCTGTGACTCGCGGATGGACTCGACGGCACGGAGCTGATCCCGATACACCGCGGCCCGCTCGAACTCCATCGAGGAGGAGGCGTCCTTCATGTGGCGGTCCAGGTCGCGCGTCAGCTCGTCGTGGCGTCCCTCGAGGAAGAGCCCCACGGCGCGGACTTGGCGCGCGTACTCGCCCGCGTCGACCTCGTGGACGCAGGGCGCCGAACAGCGCTTGATCTGGTGCTGCAGGCACGGCCGCTTTCGAGACGCGAAGTCTGCGTCCGAGCACGTCCTCAGGTGGAAGTGCTTGTTCACGAGGTGGAGGGTCCGCCGCGCGCTCGTCGCCGAGTGGTACGGCCCGAAGTATCGCGCGCCGTCGGGGGACGGCCGGCGCACCGTCACGAGGCGCGGCCAGGTGACGGAGGTGTCGAGCTTCAGGCAAAGGAAGTCCTTGTCGTCGCGCAGCTTCACGTTGAAGCGCGGCTGATGCTTCTTGATGAGCTCGTTCTCGAGGACGGCGGCCTCCTTCTCGGAGCCCGTGACCACGGTCTCGATATCGGCCACGACCTGGCGTAGCAGTGGGATGAAGTACCGAGCGTCGCTGCCACCCTGCTGGAAGTAGCTGCGGACGCGGGCTCGCAGGCTCTTCGCCTTCCCGACGTAGAGGGCCTTCTGCTCTCGATCGAGGAACAGGTAGCAGCCGGGAGACGCGGGCAGGCGCGCGAGCTTGCCGGCGACGACGTCGTCGGCCAGATCGGCCGGCGCCGAAGGCGCGTCGACGGGCGGCTCGGGGACGGGCGGCTCGGTCACCTGGGCTCACCGTGGCGCGTGCGTGTGGATCTGCAACCGATCACGGCCGAAGCGCTCCTCGCCCGCCGCGCCGCGCGGCGGCCCACTCGTCAGAACATGCCCACGACCGCAGCTCCAGGGCCCATGCTGGCGCCCTCGCCCACGGGGGCCGGAACGAGGACGGGGGGCGGCGGGGCGACGGGCTCGGGTCGCTGGGACGGGGGCGGGAGCTGGTGGCCCGGGTCGGGGACCTGCAGCGGATCATGCGGGGGGGGGATCGGCGGCGGCGGGAGTGGGGGCTCGGGCAGCGGGAACGAGTCGTCTCGGCGGTTCCACCCGAGGCCCTCGCCGATCAGCGAGATGGTCCCGTGGACGAACAGCACGCCGGACCAGGCCGCCATCGCGGCCCACCCGCCGCGCCAGTTCTCGTCCTGGACGGCCCGGACGGTGGAGAACGCTGCCTCCGCGCCCATCAGCCCGACCTCCGGGATCGAGATCCAGAGCGGCGAGACGCGCTCGTCGGCCATCGCGCCGATCGCCGCGGCGGTGAACGCTGCGTTCGTCCCGGCCATGAAGCTCACCCCGAACCGGGCGTCGGGCGCGACCTTCCCGGGCGCGCCCACCGACCACGTAGAGTAGACGGCGAGGCCGTTCACCCAAGACGCGACCGGCAAGGCGAGGAGGCTGTAGCCCTCGTCGTCGTCCTCCGCGGCGATCACCGCCATGCCTACGTTGACCGCCAGCGACTGCGGCGCGGTCACGATCGACTGCGCCGTCATCCACGCCTGGTCTGGCTCCTCCACGCGGGCCGCGGTACCGCCCGAGTACGCGGTGAAGGTGACGTCCACGCCCGCCAGCAGGACGACCCCGGTCACGCCGAACGCCACGACGACGTCGTCGTCCGCGCGGGCCACGCCGGGCCACGCGAGGGTCACGAGCAGCGCCAGCGTACCGGCGCCGACGACGCGCTTCATGGTGCTCTCCCCCCGCGCTCGACGAGCCGGAGGTACATCCCCGCGATCTTGTGGTCCGGATCGAGCACGAGCGCCTCTCGGAACGAGGCAGCGGCCTCGAGCTTACGGTCGAGCATGTAGAGCGCGATCCCGGCCTGGACCCGCGCTTCGGCGTACTTGGGGTTCGCGGAGCAGGCCTCGCGGTACGCGTCGAGCGCCTGGTCGAGCTCCCCGCGGTCCCGCAAGACGGCTCCAAGCCGCAGGTGGAGATCGGCGAACGCGGGTCGGAGCGCGACGGCCTTCTTCAGCTCGGCGACGGCCTCGTCGAGGTACCCCGCGTCCGCGTAGGCCTGCGCCACCTCGGCGTGCATGTTCGCGATCTTGCCGAGCGCGTACGGGTCTCGCCCGTCCCCGGCGCCGGTGGGCTGCGCGGTCGCCCGAACGCGATCGTAGATCTCACGTCCGCCTTGAAAGTCGCCGAGATCGTTGCAGCACACGACCAGGTTGAGCAGCGCCTCCGTGTAGCGAGGGTTGAGCTCCACCGCCCGCTCGAACGCCTCGCGCGCGCCGACGAAGTCGCCGCGCTCGTGCCGGACGATGCCCAGCATGTTGAAGACGTCGGCGAACCGATCGACCTTCTCGATGACCTGCAGGAGGAGCGGCTCGGCGTGCTCGAACTCCCGCCGCTCGAAGTGCTCTCGGGCGAGCACCAGCTTGTGCTTGAGGCGGTCATCCATGGCGCTTGCCTACACTACCAGGGAGCGGCTGTACCGTAGACCGGAAGCTCGCTCCCGGGAGCCCTGCGCGCTTGCCGCTCGGGGCGTGCCTTGTTAAGGCCTCGAGGTGGCCGAGGAAGTCTCATCGAGGCCGTCGCGCAGGCTCGGCGGGGCGCCCTTCGGCGCCCGGGGCCCCGCGGAAGATCCGGCGAACAGCGCTCGCCGCCGCGTGCTGGAGTCGCGGCTCGCCGCGGAGCGGTCCGGCGATCCTCCTGACTCCCCTGGGGGAAGGAGCCCAGACGCCGGCGCGCCATCAGGCTCCACCCCCGCCCCGGGCTCCGCAGGGACCTCCCGCGACGCGCGCGAGCCCGCGGGCCCGGCCGCGCCGCCGCGCCCGCCCGGGCTCGCGGACAAGATCGACGATGGGGGTGCGCCTGAGGGTCGGAGCTCGGTCCGGCCCGCCCCGCCCCAGCCCGATCCGCGCGGCCCCGCCCTGTACCTGTCCCCGCGAATGACGGCGCTCTTCGGCGGCCTCTTCGGGCTGGCCACGGTCACGACCATCGTCGCGCTCCTCATCCAGGGCACACCCCAGCGAGACGATCGCGCGCTGGAGGCGTCGTCGGCCAGCGCGAGCGCCGCCTCGGAGGCGAGCGCCGCTCCGGACGCGCCGCGCGCGCCGCCCAAGAGGGTGCGGGTGAAGGTGCCCGGGCCGTGGCGCCTGGCGGACCTGCAGAAGGAGCCGGGCGTCCGGATGGCGGAGGGCGCCGTCGGGGCCCAGTCGTTCATCGAGGCGCTGTCGGACAAGGGCGTCCCCAAGGATCAGATCTACCGGATCTTGAAGGCGTTCGACGGCGTGCGGAAGTTCGACAAGAAGGCCAAGTCGGACCGGTTCGCCGTGGCGATGGACCGCCAGACGAGCCGCGTGCGCGCCTTCGAGTACGTGGTCAGCGCCTTCGAGGTGTACCAGGCGAAGGAGGTCGAGGGGGCGCTGACAGCCACGCAGCTCGACATGAAGCTCGCCGAGGAAGAGGTGGTCGGCTCCTTCTACGTCGGCAAGAACCTCGCGCGATCCGTCGAGTGGGGTGGCTTCGAGCCGCCGCTGCTCAAGGTCGTGGACGAGGCACTCTCCGGGCGTATCTCCACCGAGAGCTTCGAGGAGGGCGGCACGGTCCGCGTGATCGCCACCGAGGTGACGGCCCTCGGAGACTTCGCGCGGTACAAGCAGATCATCGCGCTCGAGTACAGGCCGCCCGATCCGAGCGCGACCCCCGTGCGTGTCTACACGTTCGAGGGGCACGGGGCGCGCGGATACTTCGACGAGCGCGGGCGGCAGCCGGACGGCGGCGGGTGGACGTCCCCCGTCCCGAACGCCCCGATCACCAGCCGCTTCAACCCGAAGCGAATGCACCCCGTCCTCAAGAAGGTCATGCCCCACAACGGCACCGACTACGGGGCGCCGACCGGGACGCCCATCTACGCCGTCTACCGCGGCAAGGTGACGCAGGTCGGGCCCGCGGGGCCGTGCGGCAACATGGTGTCCATCCTTCACCCGAACGGCATCGAGAGCGGCTACTGCCACATGTCGAAGTTCGCGACGGGGCTCAAGGTCGGCCAGAAGCTCGGGACCCGGCAGCTCATCGGCTACGTTGGGACCACCGGTCGCTCCACGGGGCCCCACCTGCATTTTTGGACCAAAAAGGACGGGAAGTTCTTCGACTCCGAGACGCTCAAGATCGACGGCTTCAGGGTCGTCCCGCCCGACGAGCGGCCCGCGTTCGCGCAGCGGAAGTCCGCGCTCGACGAGCGACTGGACGCCATCCCTCTGCCCGACCCGCCGCCGCCGGAGCCCCAGGCCGCCTCCCCCGCGCCCGACGAGGAGGACGCCGTCCGAGACGACAAGAAGCCCCCGAAGGGCGACGAGCGGCCGATAGAGATCGATCCGGGCGACGGCGACGAGCTCGTCGGCGCCGACCTCGCGAACCCGCCGAAGCCGAAGGAACGGTAGCAGCCGCCCGCGGAGCCCGCGGTGCTCCGGACGTGCGATCGGCCCCGGGCTGAGCCGCGGGGCCGCGATGAGCGCCAAAGGCGCCCGGGGCTCGACCTGTTAGCGCTTCGAGAACTGGAAGCGCTTGCGCGCGCCCGGCTGTCCGTACTTGT
>CAZBJI010000076.1:0-35063 GCA_964492175.1 uncultured Polyangiaceae bacterium
CGCCTCGTCCCACGTGACGGGGACCAAGCTCGACGCCCCGCGGGGCTTTCCAGGTTCACGGACGAGCGGCTGGGTGATGCGGGGGAGGCGGCGCACGGATCGATCCTACCCGAAGCCGGGCCAGAGCCGAAGCTCGGCCGACCCGGGCTCCTTCGTGCTCAGTGGTGCTCACACCGCTGCACCTCGACCGTGAGGTGCGTGACCGAGACGTTCGACTTGATCACGTCGCGGTAGAACGCGGTCTCGCGCGGGGAGGCGCTGATCAGCTTCACGATGCACCCGCGCTGGCCAGGGCCCATCTCCCAGAGGTGCAGGTCGGCGACTTTCACGTCGTCGACCTCCTCCAGGAGCTTGCGGATCACCCGCGTGTCCGAGACGGAGGGTGAGATGTCGAGGAGCTGGCGCGCCGCGTCCCTGAGGAGCGACCAGGACCAGCGGAGGATGACGACCGCCCCGACCAGGCCCATCAGCGGGTCGAGGGCGGTGATCCCCAAGTAGCGTCCGCCGAGGAGCGCACCGATCGCGAGGACGCTGGTGAGCGCGTCGGCGAGGACGTGCAGGTACGCGGCGCGCAGGTTGTGATCCCCCAGCGGGCCGGGCGCGGTCGACGCGTGGGCGTGACCATGCGACGCGTCGTGGTCGTGCTGCTCCGCGTGCTCGTGCGTGTGCGCTCCGCCGTGGGCGTGCGCGTGGGCGTGCCCGTGGCCCAGCAGCACCGCGCTGAGGAGGTTCACGGCGAGGCCGAAGACGGCGATGGGGAGCGCCTCGGCGAACCGCACCGGCTCGGGCCGGAGGAGGCGCGCGATCGACTCGTACCCCATCCAGCACGCCACGACGGCGAGCACCACGGCGCTCGTGTAGCCGGCGAGCGCGTACACCTTCCCCGTCCCGAAGGTGAACGCCTCGTCCTTGGCCTTGGTCCGCGCGTACCAGTAGGCGACCGCCGTCAGGCCGAGCGCCCCCGCGTGGGTCGCCATGTGGAACCCGTCGGCGAGGAGCGCGAGCGACCCCGACCACCAGCCCACCACGAGCTCGACGACCATCGTGACCGCGGTGAGCGCGACGACGATCCACGTCCGCCGCTCGCTCTCTCGCGCGTGGTCGTGGTGGCCGTGGGCCTCCGCGTACTCGTCGATGTGGCCGTCGTGCATTTCCCAGGCAGCATAGCTTGTCATAAGGTGAGGGCATGTCGGAGAACGGCCAAGTCGACCGGGATGCCATCCTCGCGCGGCGCGCGGTCCTCGTGAGCTCGACCCTGGCGTCGCTCCTCGGCGCCGGCTGCTCCACCCCGACCACCGGCCCCGACGTGGTCGTGGACTCGGTGGCGGTCCCTCCGCCCGGGTCGGCGCCGGCGACGTCGGCGTCCGCGGCGCCTCGACAGCCGGAGCGGAGGACGTGGGCCTCGGTGATGGCGGTCGCGCCTCCCTTGTCGGTGCCCGCTCCGGGCGCGCTGCCGGCGACGGAGCAGAAGCAGCTCGAGGAGCAGGCCGCCAGCCGCAAGCTGTCCTACGAGGCCCTGGGGCGCCTCTGGGACCAGGGCCCACCGGACTGCGCGCCGGACGCCTGTGACGCGCGCTGGCAAGAGGGCGCCAAGCAGCTCAACGAGCTCCTCATGTGGCGTGGTCCGCTCTGCGGCTGGGGTGACGGGCAATCGATCTCCTACATCGAGCGGGAGAACGCGCACCGAGACTTCCTGCGCAGGCAGGCGGAGGGCCTGGCGGAGGAGTTCGCCGCCGCGGCGCAGCGGCTCGGCCAGAAGAGCGCATGGGAGAAGCTCTTCCGAGGAACCGCGATGCCGCACCCGTGTCTCTCTTGCGTCGCCCCGCGCCCGCGCGTGCTGGAGAGCGTGCTCTTCCCGGCGCAGGGCTCCGAGCCGACCTCGACGTCCACGGGCCTCCTCGAGGGCGTGAAGCAGATGCTCGCGGCGGACCCGGCGCTGCAGCTCAAGGTGCGAGGACACGCAGACCCCGGGGAAGCAGGGGACCGCCTGGCGCTCTCCCGCAAGAGGGCGGAGGCGGTCCGGGAATGGCTCACCAAGTCGGGCGTCGCCGCTTCGCGCCTCCAGGTCGTCGCGCTGGGCGACGCCGTGCCGATCCACGCCTCCGCGGGACCGTCCGGCGCGCTCAACATGCGGGTGGACTTCGACCGCTAGCCACCCGGGGGCAGCCTCGGCGGGCGGACGAAGGCCCACCGCCATGCCCGCCGCCCGAGCGGCCTGGACGTCACCTCACCAGCGCGCCGCTAAAGTTTCCCCCGTCCGTCCCGCACGATCGGGTGCGTGGCCGCCCTCTCGCTCCAGCCCGTCGCCCTGCCGACCACCCGCCCGAAGGCCGTGCCTGTCGCTCGGCGGCGAGGATCCCAGCCGGACCTTCGGCTCACCCTCGTGCAGACGGAGAGGATCGCCGAGAGCGTGGCGGACGCGGTGAATCGGGATCCGTTCGCGGCGGCGGTGGTCGCGTACGACTGGCTGCGGCGCGTGGACGACGTCCAGCCCAGCATGTTCGACGAGGTGGAGGCGCAGCGCGCGTGGGCCGAGGCGTGGTGCGTCCTCGACGGCGCGACACGCTCGGCGAAGCGGGACGCGAGCACCCGCGCCGCGCTCGTCGACTACCTCGCGTGTTCGCGGATCGCGGAGGGCTTCGAGCGAGAGCTGGGCCCGGATCCGCTGCGCCGCCTCGAGGAGCTCCGCGGGGACGTTCTTCGAGCGAAGCGCGCGTTGGCGTGGCACGCCGTCGGGGCCCTCGGCGCGCTGGGGCCAGCTCTGTTCTTCCTCGTGGCGGGCGTCGTGCTCGGGGTGGCAGGGGCGCCCCTCGTGTGGACCGGCGCGCTCGCGCTCGGGCTCGCCGCGTACACCTGCGTGCGCTGGCTCCGATCTCTCCGCGCGTGCAAGCGCGCCGCGGCGTCGGCAGCGCGGGCGGAGCGCATCGACGCGGAGCGCCGCGCGTTCGTCGAGTCGCCTCGAGGCGGCCGCTTCCTCGCCGCGAAGCGACGGCAGCACCCGCTCCTCGGTGTGCTGGGGTAGTCAGGGGGCTCCGCCGCCCGACATCGCCGCGCAGAGGAGCCGGTGGAAGTGGTGCACGCCCCGCTCCCGCGCCGGCGAGTACCGCCCGCCGCGGTAGAGCGGCGACCGCACGCCGCGCTGCACGGCCTGGACGACGGCCTCGTCCTCGAGCTCGACTGCGTCGAGGTCCGCGCCTGCGCCGACGCCTCGTCGCGCCTCGTCCCAGACCCACGTCACGAAGTGCACGCGCGTCCGCGAAGGATCGAGCGGCTCCACTGCGTTGAGGCTGACGCCCCACGGGTAGACGTTCACCATCGTCGTGGGGAACAGCCAGAAGTAGTAGCCGGCGACGCGCTGCCCGTGGTCGGGGTGGCCCGCGGGCAGGTCGAAGGTGGCGTCGTCCCTCTTGCCGACGCCGATCTGCACGTTCGCCGCCTCGAAGAGCTCCGTTCCGTAGCTCGCGTACTCGAGCTCCTGCGCGAGGCTCGGGTGGACGAACGGGACGTGGAACCCCTCCAGGTAGTTTTCCACGTAGAGCGCCCAGTGCGCGGCGACCTCGTAGGTCTTCGCGCCGCCCTCGACGAGCCGATCCCAGGGCAAGAACGCGGTGCGCGCTCGGACCGGGCCCGCGAGCCGCTCGAACGGGACGGCCGGCGCCAGGGACGTGAACGTGATGGGCCCGAGGGACTCCAGCGGGAGCTCGGGGAGGTGGTCGGCCTCGCTCGGGAAGTCCTCGGCCGTCTCGAACTCGGGCATGGAGGTGAACCGACCGTCCAACGAGAACCGACGACCGTGGTAGCGGCACCGGAGCGAGCGGAGGCAGCCGGGCGCGTCCACCACCAGGTTGGCGCGGTGGGTGCACACGTTCGAGAGGCAGCGCGTGCGCCCGTCGTCGCCGCGGACCAACACGAGCGGTGCGCGGAGCACCTGGGGGAGCAGCTCGAACGGACGCGCCTCGCCCGCGCGATCTCCCGGCAGCGCCGGCGTGAGGTGCCAGGCAGGCCGGAGGACCCGGTCGCGCTGGAGCGCGAAGGCGGCCTCGCTCGTGTAGAGGTCCCCCGCGGGCGTCCGCGCGCGGCGGATCTCGGGGTCGACCGCGAAGGTCGGCGCCGGCTCAGGCCTTCTCGATGACCCAGACACCGTTGACCGGGTCCATCGGGCGATCCTGCTCTCCCGCGCCGTCCATGATCCGGACGTGGGGGAGGACGTGCTCCGGGTAGCCCGGCTGGAGGTAGGACGCGAGGTCCTCGGGCACGGGGACCTCGCGCGCCTCGTACTCCGGGTCCGCGCGCTTCGCCGCCTCGAGGAGCCGCGCCACGTACTCGTCCCGGGGCAGCACGGCGCGCTGCTCGCGCACCTCGTACGGAAAGGAGTCGGGGCCCCACGTGTACGTCGTGAGGAACTCGTAGGCGTCGCGGGCCCCGATGCGGACGCGCCGCGGCGAGAGGACGTCGAAGCTGATCTTGCGAGCCTCGAACACGCGCGCGAAGAGGTCGAGGCCGTCGCGCCAGCTCGGGTCCAAGAACTCGAGGACCCGGGGCTCGTCCGGCGGCATCACGCCGTCGCGGATCACGATGCGGCCTCCGCGCCGGAGCGCCCGGAAGGCGGCCCCCACCATCGCGTCCACGGACTCCAGGTTGAACCGCCGCGCCGGAGCGCCGAACTCCACGTAAGAGAAGATTTCGTGCAGCACCGAGCAGAAGACGACCGTGTCGACCTCTCCGCGGCCGAACACCGCCGGGAGCTCGAACGCGTCCCCGTGGATCATCTCGTAGCCCACCTTCTTGTCGTGGGTGCGCTCCTCGTGCGCGTCGACGACCGCGCGTGAGGCGTCCAGGCCGACGATGCGTGAGGTCGGGAACCGCTCCGCCAAGAGCTCGAGCACGACGCCGCCGCCCGGCCCCACCTCGACGATGGTGCCGCTCTTCACGTACTCCAGCATGCGCGCCTTGTCGGTCCGCGCCGCGTTCATGGTGACGAGGTACGCCTGCTCGTTGTGCACGCGATCGAAGTCGTCCTTGCGCAGGCCGTAGAGGTCGCAGAGCGCCTTCAGGGTCGTGTGGAAGGCCGCCGAGGCCTTCGACTCGTAGATGCTGAGCAGGGTGAAGAGCGCGCCCGCTTCCTCCGACTTCTCGAAGCGCACCGCGAGCGCGTGCTCGCCGCCCTTGGTGGAGGCGAACGAGACCAGCGCCGGCCCGCCCAGCTTGCCGAGCAGCAGGTCCTCCACCTTCGTGGCCTCGAGGACCGCCTCGAGCAAGCGCACCGGATAGCGCCGCACGTTGCCGCTCGGGTCGCGCAGCTCGCTCACGATCCCCAGCAGGTCGAGGTGCCAGGGGCGCTGGGTGTCGATGCCGGCGTGAACGGCGGCGCCGGACAGGTGCAGGAGCAGGCGCGTCGCGGCGTGCAGGGAGAGGCCGCCGAGCGCGGCCTCGGCGTACCAGATGCGGCACTTCGAGAGCCGGCTCTCCAGCACCGGCCGGCCTCCGCGGAGGGCGTCGAGCGCCGCCTCCACCTCCGCCGCGGGCTCGCGCGTCATGAGAGCCCCGCCTCGCATGCGAGCGACGCGCTCACCGAGCGGCGAGCGAGCGAAGCCGCGGCTCGACGGCGGGAGCAGGATGGCGCGCTCCTCCTCCACGAAGGCGCTCGCCAGCGACTCCGTCCAGAGGCCGCGGCGGACGGCGGAGGTCTCGCACTGGTTCACGATGCTCCAGATGCGCGCGGTCGCTTCGCCAGAGTCCGGCTCCGACTTCAGGAAGTCGTGGAACTCGGCGAGCGCGTCCCGCCCGACCTCACCGCGCAGCCGCATGCCGAGCAGCCCGCTCGCGCCGACGAGCATCGTCGCCCGCTCTGCCCAGCGCCCATCCTCCGAGAGCTCCGCCTTGCCGAGCACGCGCCGGATCGCGTCCTCGAGGATCACGGCGGAGTCCTCGTTGTGGACCGTGCCGTCGACGCCCAGCCGGACGCGCCAGAGCTCGCGCTGCGCCGGGGAGCCCCCCTTCGCGACGTCCGAGAAGAGGAGCGCGACGGTGAGCAGCGAGCGCGACGACGGATCGAGCCCGGCGGCGAGCCGCGTCGCGCAGGCGAGCGCGCGCAGCACGCGATCGAGGAGCGGCGTCTGGCGACCCACGTGTGACGTGACCTCGTGCTCGTAGGTGGTCGCGTGCGTGGGGACCGCCAGCGCGGCGAGCTCGGGGAGCACGGTCGCCACGCGCCCGCCGACCAGGGACGCCGGCTCGTCGGCCAGGATCGCCAGGGCGACGGCGCCGTGGAACGGCTCGGCCGCACACCACGCCGCCACCGCCACGTCGTCGGCCCACTCGACGTCGGCGAGCGCCACCTCGGCGCGATCGACTGCGGCCTGGGCGTCCTCGGGGAACACCGCCGCCAGCCGCTGAACGGCCTCCGGAGCGTGTCTGAGGAAGGAGCGGCCGCGCGGCGTCGACATCGGCTCCAAGGTAGCCAACGCGGGGCCACGGCCCCTACGAAAAAAGTCGGGAACCGCGCCCGCACGGCGATGTCTCTCTTCACGACCGGCACGTGCGCCGCCTCGGAGCCCCCGAGGCCCCCGCCACGTGCTCGAGCGCACCCGATCCCGCTCTCTCGAGCGCGTGCGCTCGATCCCCCTGGATCTCACGCTGGAGGCCCGTCATGGGTTCGTCTTCCCCGTTCGGTTCGAGCTCGCCCTTCTCCCCCGAGACCAACCCCTTCCTCGCGGCGGCCCGACCGACCGATGACACGGCCTCGACGTACGCGATGATCCAGAGCGGTCCCGCGGTCGACGCGAGCGAGGTCGAGACCTCGGAGCTCGCGGTCGAGGTCGTCGTGCGCTGGGAAGACACCATCCTTCATGTCGGACACCTCGGCGCTGGTCGTTCGTTCATCCTCGGCGAGTCTACGGACGCCGACTTGACCATCCCGGCCGCGCGCCTCGGTGCGGCCGAGCTTCCGCTGGTCGTCGCCGAAGGGTCGAGCCCGATCGCCGTGGTCCCGGCAGGCGCCTCGCTCGAGCTCTCGGTGGCGGGCCGTACGCTGGACCTCGCGGCCGCCGTGGCCGAGGGGATCGCGCAGGTGTCGACCCACGCCCCGGGGGCCCACGCGATCAAGCTCGCCCAGGGGGCGCGCGCCAAGATGCGATCAGGCGACCTCTCGTTCGAGGTCGCGTGCGTCTACGCCGGCAGAAAGGTGGCGGGCAAGGCCAAGGGCGACAAGAAGTCCCTCGCCGCGCAGGCCCTCTCGTTCGGCGTCCACGGCGCCCTTCTCGCCACGATGTTCGCGTTCGTCCCCGCCCTCGCCGGCACGGACGACGCCGAGCTCACCAACGACCAGGCGCGCGCGCTCAGCACGATGCTCCAGGCTCAGTCCGAGAAGGACATGAAGGAGCAGGAGCGCCAGCAGCGAGAGGAGTCGCAGGCCAAGTCGGAGGCAGGGGGCGGCATGGCCTCGCCCGGCGAGCACGGCAAGCTGGGCAAGCACGACGCGAAGCCTGCGAACAAGCACTACGCCGTCGCCGGCGACGACAAGGAGCGGATGCTCTCCCGCAAGGCGATGATCGAGGACGCCACGAACTTCGGCATGGCCGGGATGCTCGCGTCGCTCGAGCGCGACCGCGCCGACGCGCCCACCTCTCCCTGGTCCGAGGGTGCGAAGGGGATGGACCCGCTGAGCGCCCACGGCAACATGTGGGGCGACGGCCCGGGCGACGCGTTCGGCCTCGGTGGGCTCAGCCTGAGCGGCGGCGGGGAGGGCAGCGGTGGACCCGGGCACGGCGTCGGCTTCGGTGGGACCTTCGACACCGCCGGCTTCGGATCGGGGAGCTGCCTCACGGCGGGGTGTCAGGGCTTCGGCCACGGGCGGCTCCCGTCGTCGCACGCCGCCGGCGCCCCGAAGGTCCGGGTCGCCGACACCAAGGTGTCGGGGCGGATCCCCCCTGAGGTGATCCAGCGCGTCGTGCGCCAGAACTTCGGCCGCTTCCGCGCCTGCTACGAGGCTGGCCTGCGCACCAACCCGAACCTCCAGGGTCGGGTGTCGGTGGCCTTCGTGGTGGGGCGTGACGGGTCGGTCGGGAGCGCCCAGAGCGCGGGCTCGGACCTGCCGGACTCCGGGGTGGTCTCCTGCGTCGTGAAGCAGTTCTACGGCCTCTCGTTCCCGGCCCCCGAGGACGGCGTGGTGCGGGTCAGCTACCCCATCATGTTCTCCAACTGAGGGAACCAGGAACTCCGACCGGAGCGTGATGTCTCGACCTCCCATGCAGGCGGTCCACGACGAGGAACCCTGGGCGAGCGCGGCACCCACCGTCAGCGAACCGGACCTGTCGTGGCCACCTGCGGCCGTCGCGTGCGTCGACCCGGCTGAGGTCCCCGAGGTGGACGCCTTCTTCTTCCGCCGGCGGATGGCCGTCTACCGGGCGCTCGCCTTCGTCGGCGGCGTCCTGCTCGTCACCCTCGCGGGGCTGGCGACCGCGACGGCCAAGGCCTACCACTTCGAAATCGGCGTCGAGGCTCCTGGCAGGACCGGCGCTCGCGGCGCCTCGCCCAGCTCGGACGCTCGCTAGCCTGCGCGTCTGGGTCGGGCCGGTCGTCGAGTGAGCGAGCGGGTGTGGGCGCCTTCCCCGCGAGCGTCGCGGCGACGAAACCTCCGGCCCGCGTGGCGCGTAGCCAGCAGGACGAGGGCACCGACGGAGCCCTCGTGACGCCACGCGAGCCGAGCCGTGCACAGAGGAAACCACGATCGAGCGATGGCGCTCTGCGTGCTGGCGGCGGTGTCGCTCATCGCGTGCGGCGCCACACCCCCGCCGTCGCCACGCGTCTCCCCTGCGGCGCAGGCACCGGTGGGCGTGGACGTGGCGGCGGCTCGTCGCCGCGGGCTCGAGCTCGGGTTCGCCTGGGAGCCCTACGCGCCCGAGAGCTTCGACCGGGCGCGGCGGGAGGGGAAGCTGATCCTCCTGAACGGCGCTGCCGGGTGGTGCCACTGGTGCCACGTGATGGACGCGACGACGTACCGCGATCCGGCGGTGGGTCGGCTGCTCCGTGAGCGCTTCGTCGCCATCCGCGTCGACATCGACGAGCGCCCGGACATCGCCGACCGGTACGGGGAGTGGGGCTGGCCCGCGACCATCCTCTTGACCCCCGAGGGGGCCGAGCTGGGCAAGCTGAAGGGCTACATGGAGCCGGCGCAGCTCCTGCTCGCGCTCCAGGGAGCGGGCGCAGCCGGCGCGGCGGTCCCGGACCCGCCCAGACGCGCGGCGGCGGATCGATCGGCGCGCGTGGGCGAGCTCGGCTGGGTGAGCGCGCACGCGCTCGCCGAGCTCGACGACTACTACGACGACGCGTCGGGCGGCTGGGGCATGCGGCAGAAGGCGCCCCTCGGCGACAATCTCGAGGTGGAGGCGCGCCGGGCCGCGCGCGGGGACGCAGTCGCCCGGCGGCGCGTGCTGCAGACCGTGGCCGCACAGCGCGCGCTCCTCGATCCTGTCTGGGGCGGCGTCTACCAGTACTCGACCGGCGGCGGGTGGGACGAGCCGCACTACGAGAAGCTGATGACGTACCAGGCGCAGAACCTCGCGGGCTACGCCGCGGCGTTTCGGGCCACGTCCGATCCGGGCGCGCGCGCCGACGCGCTCGCCGTCGCGAGGTACATGACCACGATGCTCTCGGGCGAGAGCGGCGCGTTCTTCGTCAGCCAAGACGCGGACGTGGGCGGCCACGACGAGCGCGCCGCGTTCGTGGACGGTCACGACTACTACGCGCGGTCGGATCGGGAGCGACGCGCGCTCGGTCTCCCGCGCGTGGACGAGAGCGTGAATGGCTTCGAGAACGGCCTCGCGATCTCGGCGCTGGTCGATCTGGCCGCCGCGACCGAGGATCGAGCGTGGCTCGAGCGCGCGCGGCGCGCGGCCGACGCCGTGCTCGCCGCCGCCGTCGACGAGCGCGGCGCCGTGTGGCGCCGGTCCCGAGGCCCCCGGTCGGTGCGCTTCGCGGTCGACGCCGCCTCGCTGGTCCGCGCGCTCGCGAAGCTCGGTCACGCCCTCGGCGACGCGCGCTACGTAGGGACCGCGGGGCGGATCGCCGCGGTCTTGACGGAGGACTTCGCGGCGCCCGGCGGCGCGCTCCACGACTCGACGCTCGATCCGTCCGCGGTCGGCGTCTTCGCTCAGCGGCGCACGCCGCTGTCGGTCGGCGTGCTCGCCGCGCGCGCGTTCGCGGCGCTCGCCGTCGCGACGGGTGACGTCGCGTGGGCCGTGCGCGCGCGCGACGCGCTGGCGCTCGCGGCGACGCCCGCCGCGCTCGCGGCGCAGGGCAGGATGCTCGGTGAGTTCCTGCTGGCCGCCGACGAGGCCGGCGTCTGTGACGCCTGCGCGGCCGGGGCGCCTGCGCCGAGGTAGCTTGGCCGCGCAGTCGCGGGCCCGGTGACCATCATGCCCACCCAGCCCCGTCGCGCAGCGCCTCGAGCGCGTCTATCCTCGCCGCATGGCGATCCCGCGCGTCCCCCCCAAGAAGCCCGCGGCGAAGAAGCCCGCCGCGAAGAAGCCCGCCGCGAAGAAGCCCGCGGCGAAGAAGCCCGCGGCGAAGAAGCCCGCGGCGAAGAAGCCTGCCGCGAAGAAGCCCGCGGCGAGGGTCTCGCCGCTGCGAGGCATGCCGGTGGACGCGTGGATCGCTGCGAAGGCCAAGGGATGGCAGGGCGAGGTGATCCGTCGCGTCCTCGCGGTCGCGCTGCGCGTCGCGCCCGGCGCGAGCTGCTCGATCAAGTGGGGGCAGCCGGTGCTCGAGCTCGGCGGCCCGCTGATGTTCCTTCGCCCGGCGAAGGCGCACGTCAGCGTCGGCTTCTGGCGCGGGGGCGAGCTCTCGGATCCGAAGGGGCTGCTCCAGTCGAGCGCCCGCATGGGCCACTGGAAGGTGCGAGGACCGGACCTGCTGGACGAGGCGGCGCTCGCCGACTTCCTGAGCCAGGCCACGCGACTGAACCGCGAGAAGGGGAGCCCGACGTCGCGGGGCGGCTGACCCGCTTCCCCGACCGCGCGGGGAGAGCGCGCGCTGCCAGCGTGCGAAGAAGTGGCAGCGCTGCGCCGCTGGGCGGCGGCGGGGGCTTCATCGAACGGAGTGAGCGTCGCTCTTCGGCGACCCGCTACGGCTCCTCGCACCACCAGCCGAGGGGTTAGCGTCACTCGGGCATGGCTCGGACCTTCCTTGTTCATGGGCGGAGCTTCGCCCAGCCGCCGCGGCGCGTCCTCCCCGAACGAATCGCCGGAAACACGGTCACGATTCGGCGAGTGAGCTACACACGACGAGCGCCCATGAACCGACGTGGCTGCCCCCCCACCGTGCCCGAGAGCCTCGCGCTCCTCGTCCTCGTCGCCTGCGCCCCCGACCGCGTCACCCCTCCGACCCCGCCCTCCGGCGCCTCCGCGACGGCTGCGGCGGGCGCCTCGTCCGGCGCCGGCGAGGCTCCGACCCCGCCGGCCTCCGCGGCTGCGCCGGGTAGCGCGCCCGACTTCCCCGATCTGCCGAGCGGCGCTCTGTTCGTCTACCGAGAGGGCACGGACGCCGTCGCGTTCACGCCCCCGAGCAAGGTGACGCGTCTGGGCGCCGCGAAGGCCTGCTCCTACGAGCTCAGCGATCGCGGGAACATGTACTCCGGGCGGGAGGTGCAGGCGGCGTGGGAGGCGGCCGAGGTTCAGCGGGCGCTCGCCGCCTCGACCGTGTTCCTGGCCGCGGAGGCCGCTCCGGGCAGCAAGGCGTGCGGCGCGCCCGGGTGCGTCGCGTGGACCGCCGACTGCGGCGGGCTCTGCCCGGCGATGACGCGCGACGTCGCCCACCTGCAGAGGGTCCTCGGCGTCCTCCTGGCGAACGCTCGCGGCGTGTGCGGCGCCTGACGGACCTCGTTCCGGCGGGGACGGGCTCACGCGAACTAGGGCGGGTCGCCGATGGGATCCCGCCGCTGCGCCGATGGGGAGGTCGCCGAGGACCGGGCGCGGCTCGGCGCGACGCTCGGCCGCGGGAGGCGGTCGAAATGGGCCGACCGGCGTGCGGCCGAGCCTCGGGCGCTCGGCCCCCTTGATCCAGGGCGGGAGAGCGCTAAGGTTCGCGCCCCCCAAGGAGCGTGTGACATGACGAGCCCGATCCGGACGGCGTGTGTGATCGGCGGTGGCGTGATGGGGAGCGGCATCGCCGCGCATCTGGCGAACGCGGGTGTGCGCGTGCTGCTCCTCGACATCGTCCCGCCGAACCTGACCGACAGCGAGCGGAAGGAGAAGAGGCACCGCGACCGCTTCGCCCAGGGTGGCCTCGACAAGGCCTTGAAGGCGCGTCCGGCGGCGTTCTTCCACCCCTCCTTCGCCGGCCTGGTGCGCGTCGGGAACATCGAGGACGACCTCGAGGGGGTGCGGTCCTGCGACCTGGTGATCGAGGCGATCATCGAGAAGCTGGAGCCCAAGAAGCAGCTCTTCGCGCGGCTCGAGAAGCTCGTCCCCCCGCACACGGTGGTCGCGTCCAACACGTCGGGCCTGCGCATCGCCAAGATGACGGAGGAGCTCGGCGCGGACCTGAAGAAGCGCTTCCTCGTGATGCACTTCTTCAACCCCGTCCGCTACATGAAGCTCCTCGAGCTCGTCGCCGGCCCCGAGACCAGCCCCGAGACGCTCGCGCGGATCAGGTCGTTCGGCGAGGACGTCCTCGGCAAGGGCGTCGTGATCGGCAAGGACACGCCGAACTTCGTGGGCAACCGCATCGGCGCGCACAGCATGATGGTCGCGATCCACCAGATGCTCGCGGACGGGCTCGCGCCGGAGGACGTCGACAACGTGACGGGCCTGCCGATGGGCCACCCGAAGAGCGCCAGCTTCCGCACCGCGGACCTGGTCGGCCTCGACACGTTCGGGCACGTCGCGGGCAACTGCTACGCGTCGCTCACCGAGGACGAGGACCGGAGCGTCTTCCAGCTCCCGGACTACATCGCGGCGATGATCGAGAAGAAGCAGCTCGGCGACAAGACGCAGGGCGGCTTCTACAAGCGCGCGCCGGACAAGAGCATCCTGACGCTCGATCCCAAGACCGGCGAGTACCGCCCGAAGGGCGGGGACGAGGAGATCGCGAAGACGACGAAGGCGATCGGCAAAATCGAGGATCCGCGCGAGCGGCTCCGCAAGCTGATCGCCGACGGAGGCAAGGCCGGCACGTACGCGTGGAAGGTGCTGTCCCGCTCGCTGGCCTACGCCGCGCGCCGCATCGGGGAGATCTCCGACGACGTGACCGCGGTCGATGACGCCATGCGGTGGGGGTACAACTGGGAGCTCGGTCCCTTCGAGGCGTGGGACGCGCTCGGCTTCACCGAGACCGTCGCGCGGATGGAGAAAGACGGCGTCGCGCTGCCCCCCTCGATCCAGAAGATGAAGGCGGCGGGCGCGAAGTCGTTCTACACCGACGACGGGCGCGTGTTCGATCTCACCCGCTCCGAGTACCGCCAGCGCACCACGGACCCGCGCACCAAGACCGTGGCGGAGCTCCGGCGTGGCGCCTCCCCCGTGCTCAAGAACGACGGCGCGGAGGCGTGGGATCTCGGAGATGGTGTCCTCGGCGTCACGTTCAAGACGAAGGCGAACAGCCTGGACCCCGACGTGATCCAGCTCCTCGGAGACGCCGTCGCCGAGGCAGAGAAGAACTTCCGGGCGATGGTCATCGCCAACCAGGGGGAGCACTTCTGCGTGGGCGCCAACCTGTTCCTCGTCGTCATGGCGGCGCAGGCCAAGGAGTGGGAAAAGCTCCACCAAATCGTCGGCTCCCTGCAGGTCACGATGCAGCGAGTGCGGTACGCGTCGGTTCCGGTCGTCGCG
This sequence comes from uncultured Polyangiaceae bacterium, assembly GCA_964492175.1. Classification (GTDB taxonomy): domain Bacteria; phylum Myxococcota_A; class Polyangia; order Polyangiales; family Polyangiaceae; genus Xiheicaenibacterium. The sequence goes on from CAZBJI010000076.1 coordinate 13,827, forward strand.
GCGCCCTTCGGCATGACGCTCGGCGGCGGGCTGGAGGTTTGCTTCGGCTGTGACGCGGTCCAGGCCGCGGCCGAGACGTACTCGGGTCAGGTCGAGGTCGGCGTCGGCCTCATCCCGGGCGGCGCTGGCACGATGAACATGCTCTGGCGCGCGCTGGAGGGCGTTCCGGAGGGGGCCCAGATCAACACGCTGGAGCTCGTGACGCAGGTGTTCAAGAACATCGCGCTGGCCAAGGTCGCGACGAGCGCGGACGAGGCCAAGATGTTGGGCTACTTCCGAAAGACCGACGGCGTCTCCTTCGATCGGGCGCGCCAGGTGACCGAGGCGAAGGCGCGGGCTATCGGCCTCGCCGCGAGCGGCTACCACCCGCCCGCGCCGCGCAGCTACGTCCTGCCCGGCGAGAGCGGGATCGCGACGCTCGGCATGATGGTCGACACGCTCGTGGCCGGCGGGTACGCGTCCGAGCACGACGGGAAGATCGCGCGCAAGCTCGCCACGGTCCTCTGCGGCGGGCGCGGCGGCGCCGCGGGCCCCGTCTCCGAGGAGGCCGTGCTCGAGCTCGAGCGCGAGGCGTTCGTGAGCCTCTGCGGCGAGCCGAAGAGCCAGGAGCGCATGCAGTACATGCTCATGAACAACAAGCCGCTGAGGAACTAGCCATGCAAGACATCGTCATCGTCGACGCGGTTCGCTCGGCCGTCGGCCGCGCCATCAAGGGCTCCCTCGCGCAGCGCCGCCCGGACGAGCTCGCCGGCGAGGTCATCCGCGGGCTCCTCGCGCGCAACCCCAAGCTCGAGCCGCGGCACGTCGAGGACGTCGTCCTCGGGTGCGCCATGCCCGAGGGGGAGCAAGGCCTCAACGTCGCGAGGCCCGCCGGCTTCCTCGCGGGGCTCCCGCAGGAGACGGCCGCGATGACGATCAACCGCTTCTGCTCGAGCGGCCTCCAAGCGATCGCCATCGCGGCGGGCGCCATCGCGACCGGCTGCGACGATCTGATCGTCGCCGGCGGCGTGGAGTCGATGAGCATGGTCCCGATGACCGGCAACAAGATCTCGGTCTCGCCCGAGGCGATGGAGCGCTTCCCCTCCGTGTACACCCCGATGGGCATCACGGCGGAGAACGTCGCGAAGCGCTTCGAGATCCCGCGCTCCGCGCAGGACGCCTTCGCGCTGGCGAGCCAGCAGAAGGCCGCGGCGGCCCAGAAGGCCGGCCGGTTCGACGCCGAGATCGTCCCCGTGAGCGCCCTCTCGTTCCACGCCGGGGAGCGCGTCGTCAAGGAGTTCAAGGTGGACGAGATGGTGCGCGCGGACACGACGATCGAGGGCCTCGCGGCGCTCAAGCCAGCCTTCTCGCAGGGCGGCAGCGTCACCGCGGGGAACGCCTCTCCGCTCTCCGACGGCGCGGCCGCCGCCATCGTCGCCAGTGCGAAGCGCGCGGACGAGCTGGGGCTCCCTCGGCTCGGCTACCTGCGGCGCTTCGTGACCGTCGGCGTCGACCCGGCCGTGATGGGCATCGGCCCCGTCCCGGCCATACGCAAGCTGTTCGCCAAGACGGGCCTGTCGGTCGCGGACATCGATCTGTTCGAGGTGAACGAGGCCTTCGCGAGCCAGTGCGTCTACGTCCAGCGTGAGCTCGGTCTCCCGAGCGAGAAGCTCAACGTCAACGGCGGCGCCATCGCGCTCGGGCACCCCCTCGGCTGCACCGGCGCGAAGCTCGTGGCGACCGCGCTGCACGAGCTGCGGCGGCGCGGTGGCCGCTACGCCGTCGTGAGCATGTGCATCGGCGGCGGAATGGGCGCGGCGGGCTTGCTCGAGCTCGCCCGCTGACGACGCTCAGTGATACGTGAGCGCCCGGCAGGTGCGCTCGGTGCGGAGCTTGCGGACAGCCTCGGAGAGGAGCTGCGAGACGCGGGCCTCGGTGACGCCGATGATCTCTCCGATCTGGCGGAGCGTCAGCTCGTCGTGAAAGTAGTGCTGGACGATGGTCCGCTGGCGCTCCGGCAGGCGCGCGACCGCGTCGCGGAGGATCTCCCCACGCTCGGCGCTGCCCGCGGCCTCCTCCGGCGAAGGTCGATCGTCGGCGCAGTCGAGCCCGGTCTCGGCGTCGAGGCTCGCCGCCGTGCTGGCCTGCGCGAGCGCGAGCGCGGCGCGGCAGCGCGCCGCCGGGATCCCGACGTGCGCGGAGACCTCCGCCTCGGTCGGCTTGCGACCGAGCCGCGCGTGCAGGTCTCGCGTCGCTGCCGTGATGCGACGCGCGCGCTGGCGCAGCCGCCGCGAGATGGGATCGGCGGCGCGGAGCTCGTCGAGCATCGCGTAGCGGGCCCGCGCCGCGGCGAGGCGCTCGAACTCGTCGAGCTCCATCGAGCTGCGGGTCGCCAGCAGCTCGGCCAGCGCGACCGTCCCGGCGCCCACCAGATCGTCGACGGAGACGTGCGGGGGCAGGCGCTGGGCGAGCGAGCGCGCCTGCCTCCGGATGAGCGGGAGCACGTAGCCGGCCAGCTCGGCCGGCGGCACCCGCCGGCGGGTCCACGGGCTGTAGGCGGTCTCGGTGCGGGTCTCTCCGACGGCGCTTTGAATCATCACGCCCGTCCTTATCAAGGGCCGTGCCGTGCAGGAGACCCCGCGACGGCGCAGAAATGGCGCGTCCAGGATCGAGCGCCGTCCCAGAACGGAACAGAGAGGGCGTTCGCGGCTTCGCGAAACGGGGACGTGTCTCAGTCGGAGACAGCCCCGGTGCCCTCGTCGGCGCCCTGCAGGCGCACACCGCCTCCGACCGGACTACGAGGTCCGGCGTCCAGCCTCTGTGCGTACGGTCAGGCGAGCCACAGCGCGAGCGCGTAGCCGAGCAGCCCCGCCGCCCCGACGACCGCGCCGGGCAAGGCCGGCCGCCGGTGGAGCCGGCCCGACTCGTCCACCGCTCGCGCCAGCACCAGCCAGACGCCCGTGGCGAGCGCGATGAAGCTCGCCGCTAGCACGGCCGACCAGAGGCGGCTCGGGCCGGGCTGCGCCGCCAGGTCCGAGAGCAACCTCGCCTCGACGCGCTCGCGTGGCTCCGTCGCGGTGCCGATGGGACGCTCGGCGGTCGACTCGAGGCGCGCGATGGCGGCCTTCGCCGCCTCCGCGTCTCGAGCGTGCGGGACCACGATCCACTCCGTGGAGGCCGACGCCGTGACGACCGCGCGGTACGAGTGGAGCGCGAGCTCCCGCAGGTGCCTCTCCTCTGCCGCCCTTCCCAGCGCCATCAGCCTGCCGTAGGCGACGCGCACGTGGGGGGCGCCCGGTACGTGCCAAGAGGCGGCGGCGCGCGCGTGGTCGGCGGCCGCGTACGCGTCCCCCGCCTCCAGCGCGGCCGTGCTCTGCGCGATCTCCCGCTCCCCGCCGAGGACGGCGCGCCCCGTGACGCCCGCGCCGACGACGATGAAGACGAGGGCGGCGCGCAGGGTGCCGCGGAGCCACGGGCGGCCGCCCGCGGGCGCGGCGTCGGGCTCGATCACAAGAAATCGCGCCTCTTGAAGATGATCACCGCGACGGCCAAGAGCCCCACGGTCCAACCGAGCGAGGTGCCCGCGGCGAGCGTGACGTAGCTGACGGGGTCCACGGTGGTCGTCTCTCCCGTGAGGAGCGGGCGCGGGGGCACGTAGAGGTGGAGGTTCGGCACCATCTTGCCGAACACCTTCGCCGCGTCCGAGACCGCCGGCCCGAAGAACTTCTGGGGGAACCGGGCGAACGAGTCCGCGGACCGCCCGATGAGCACCACGCCGAGCGTGAACAGCGACGAGAGGAACGGGGTCGAGAAGGACGACATCAGGATCGCGACGGCCGCGACGATCGCGACCTCGAGGAACGTGAGGAGCGCCTGCGTCAGGATGGCGCGCTGCTCGTCGGGGGCGACCGAGCAGAGGTAGGTGCCAGCGAGGAGCATCGCGAGGGCCCAAGGGATCGGCCCGAAGGTGAACGCGTTCGGCCAGCGAAGGCGGGCGAGGGGCAGGGCCGCCGCCAAGAGCACCAGGACGCCGGCGCTCTCGAGCATCGCGCGTCCGCCGAGCGACGCCGCGAGCCCGAGCACGAGGCCGGTGTCGGCCGCGACGAAGGTGGCGATCGTCAGCAAGATCCCGAGGTACTTCCCGACCAAGAACTCGCCGCGGGAGATCGGCCGCGCGAGGAACGGGAAGATCGTCTTCTGCTCGAGCTCCCGGTGCAGCGTCGTGGCGCCGATGACGATGGCGACCACGATCCCGAACACCGAGATGGATCCCGCGCCGAGATCGCTGACGACGCGCGGCGCGCTCTCCAGCGTGAAGCTGGCGATGACCAGCGAGAACACCGACACCGCGAACGCCACGCCCGCCAGGCCGAGGAGGATGCGGGCGCGAACCGCCTCACGGAAGGTGTGGAGCGTGATGGTGAGCACGCGGTGCAGCATGAGGCGCGTATTTCACATGGCTTGCCGTGTGAATCGGAGAAAAAAAGCTCGCTCGGGTGCTGGTCGTTCTGGTTTCCCGGTCGATGGCTCGGCGCTCGGGCGGAGCCGAGGAGACGAGCCATGTGAACTTTGCTGTTGATTCGCCCGGACGAGCGAAGGGAGATCGGGGCTCGCCGGGTGGTCCGAGCCGCACGTTCTCGGCGGTCGCCCTGGTGCGGAGCTCCGAGGGGACTTCGCGCGCCCGCCCGCCCGCGCAGCCTCGGTCCGTCCCTGCGGCTCACGCGGCGAAACCGGCCGCCGGCCCGCCGCGGCGTGCTACGAAGAGGCCCAGAAGGGGCGACGCACTCCATGCCTCCCGAGCAACCCAGCCACGCGTCGCAGGCGATCGCCTGCGGCGGGGATCCGCCGGAGGTGGCGCTCGCGGAGCTGCTCCGCGGCAGGCGCGTCGTCGCGCTCACCGGCGCGGGGATGAGCACGGACTCGGGCATCCCCGACTACCGAGGCGCCTCCGGCAGGCTGCGCCACCGGACGCCAGTGCAGCACCGCGACTTCGTGCGCGACCCGGCGGTGAGGCAGCGCTACTGGGCCCGCAGCTACGTGGGCTGGCCCACCTTGCGCGGCGCGCGCCCCAACGGCGCCCACACGGCCCTCGCGGCGCTCGAGGCCGCCGGCCTGGTGGCCGGGACGATCACCCAGAACGTCGACGGGCTCCACCAGGCGGCAGGTGCGGCGCGCCTCATCGAGCTTCACGGAGCCTTGGCGCGCGTGCGGTGCCTCGCGTGCTTCGCCTCGGAGACCCGCGACGATCTGCAGGCGCGGCTCGAGGCCGCGAACCCCGGCTTCGCCGGCGCGCACGCGGCGGCCGCCCCGGACGGCGACGCCGACCTGGCCTCGGACCTGGTCGGCGGGTTCCAGGTCGCGCACTGCGCGGCGTGTGGCGGTCTCCTCAAGCCCGACGTGGTCTTCTTTGGCGACAACGTCCCGCGGGAGCGCGTGGCGGAGGCGTTCCATCTGGCCGACTCCGCCGACGTGCTCCTGGTCCTCGGCAGCTCGCTCCATGTCTTCTCCGGCTACCGCTTCGTCCGACGCGCCGCGGAGCGAGGCGCCTCCGTCGCCATCGTGAACGAGGGCCAGACCCGGGGGGACGACCTCGCGACGGTCCGGGTCGACGGGCGGCTCGGCGCTGTGCTCTCGCGCCTCGCCCGCGGCCTGGGGTGTGCGGCGGCGCTCTCGCTCGCGCTCGCGTGCTCGGAGCCCGCCCCGTCCGCGCCGACGGCGAGCGCGCCTCCGGCCCTCACGACGGGCCCACCGGCCACCCCGCCGACCTCGCAGCCGACCACGGAGAGGAGCTCGATGATGGACGCCAAAGACCCGAAGATCGCGGACACGGAGGCCCGAGGCCGGGCGTTCGTCTCGCTCCTCCACGAGCGCAAGTTCGGCGCCGCGGTGGCCGAGTTCGACGCGACGATGCGCGCGGCGCTCCCGGAGGCCAAGCTCGGAGAGACCTGGGACGGCCTGCTCGCCGGCGTAGGCCCGTTCGAGAAGATCGAAGGCGCGCGCGTCGAGCCGGTGGGCGCCTACAGGACGGCGCTCGTGACGTGCGTCTTCGCCAAGGCGCGCCTCGACGCGAAGATCGCCTACGACAAAGAGGACAAGGTCGCGGGGCTCTTCTTCGCCCCCGCTCCCGAGAGCTACGCCGACCCCAGCTACGTCGACCGCTCGAAGTTCGAGGAGCGTGACGTCGTGGTCGGCTCGGGGGAGTGGGCGCTGCCGGCGACGCTCGCGATGCCCAGGGGCGCGGGGCCGTTCCCGGCCGTCGTGCTCGTGCACGGGTCCGGGCCCAACGATCGCGACGAGTCGGTCGGCGCGAACCGACCCTTCAAGGACCTCGCGGGTGGCCTCGCGTCGAGGGGGATCGCGGTGCTTCGCTACGAGAAGCGCACCAAGGTCCACGGGGCCAAGCTCGCGCGCGCCCTCGACCTCACGGTCCACCAGGAGACCGTGGAGGACGCGCTGCTCGCGGTCGATCTCCTGCGCGCGACGACCGGCGTCGCCGCCGACAAGATCGTGGTCGCGGGCCACAGCCTGGGCGGGGCGATGGCGCCGAGGATCGGCTACCGCTCGGAGCACGTGAGGGCCCTCGTCATCCTCGCCGGGAGCACGCGGCCGCTCCCCGACATGATGATCGAGCAGATGACCTACATCGCGGGGCTGGACGGGCGGCAGGCCCCCGAGGAGATGGTCGAGATCCAGGCCGTGAAGAAGGCACGCGCCCGCATCCAGGAGCTCGAGAAGGGCGCCAAGCCGAGCGAAGGAGAGGTGCTCCTCGGCGCGGGGCCCGTGTATTGGACCGATCTCGCCAAGTACGACGCCCTCGCGACGGCGAAGCTGTTCGAGCGGCCAATCTTCGTGGGCCAGGGCGGACGCGACTACCAGGTGACCACCGTCGACTTCGACGCCTGGAAGCGGGCGCTGGCAGGCAGGAAGGACGTGGTGACGCGGCTCTACCCCGCGCTCAACCACCTCTTCGGCGCCGGAGAAGGGAAGAGCTCTCCGGAGGAGTACCAGCGACGGACACCGGTCGACGCCGGCCTCATCGAGGACGTCGCCGCCTTCGTGGCGTCGCTGTAGCCCCGCGCCCGGACGGGGCCGGGCAGGGGTGCGGGCGGGGCGCTCCGGTGGTACCGGTCTGCCCACCATGGAGCGGTTGATCGCCGGGCGCCTCTTGCGCGACGTCTCGATCGTCGATCTCGTCCGGCGGAGCTTCACCGTCGCGCCGCGCCTGTTCCTCCTCCTCCTGCCCATCCTGGCGCCCATCTTCCTCGCCGCGGCGTATGGCGCGGTGACGATCGGGTTCACGCCGGGCGACTCTCCGAGCCCGGTGGTTCGGTGGGGCGGGGCGGCCGCGAGCCAGGAGCGCGCCGAGACCGCCACGGCCATCGTCGCCGGCGTCTCCCTGGCGCTCGCCGCTCTGCTCTCGCCAGCGGTCGCGGCGTGCGTCTCCGTCGCGGCGGTGCGCGCCGGGATGGCAGAGCGCGCGCGCTTCCCGCTCCTCGTTTCGGGGCTGAAGCGCGCGTGGCCGGCGCCGGTGCTCGGCGGCCTCGGGGTAGGCGCGCTCTCTCTCGTCGGGTACGGCCTCTGCTTCGTGCCCGGCCTCGTGGTGCTCGGGTTCCTCTTGCCGGTCACCGTCGTCGCCGCGGCCGAGCAGAAGGGCCTCGGCGTCGCCCTGGACCGCGGCCTCGCCCTGACCCGGGGATCGCGCTTCAGGCTGGCGGCGGCGATGTTCCTGCTCTGGTTCTTCTCGGGCATCGCGCTGCGGCTCACGGACTTGGCCGCGCCGAGGAGCATCCGCGCCGGCGAGAGCACCACCCACCTCTGGGTGTACGCGGCGTTCGTGGGGGCGGCGGCGATGTTCACGTGCGTGTGGCAGGCGGCTCTCGCGGCCCTCGCGTACAACGATCTGCGGATCCGATCCGAGGGTCTGGAGATCGACGCCGTCGCCGTCGAGCTCGGCGGGCGCGCGGTCGTCGGGCCCGACCGCGACGCGGAGGCGGTGAGTGAGAACGCGCTCGTGCTGCGGCAGCGCGCTCGCAAGACGATCGTCGTCATGGTCGCCGCGGGGCTCGGGCTCGGCGTGAGCGCGATCGTGTTCTACCCGATCGTGAAGGGGAAGCTCGACGAGCGCGCCCGCGAGCAGCAGTACCAGCGAGCGGCCGAGGAGGCGCGGCTCGCGGCGGAGGCTTGGGCGCGGGAGAACCCTCCAGAGGCCCGCGACCGCCAGCGAGAGGAGCGCGAGCGCGCTGCCCAGGAGGAGCTCGCGCGACAGGACCCGCGCGACCGCCCCGAGGAGCCGCCCGCCCTCCCGCCGCCGCCCAAGACCGAGGAGGAGATCGTCGCGGCCCTCCAGAGCCCCGATCGGGCCGAGCGACGGCGCGCGCTCGCCGAAGACCTGGCGCCTATCTCCAAGGAGATCTGGGGCGCCGGGCTGAGCTCGGTCCTGAAGCAACCGCACAAGAGAAACGCGAAGCTCGAGCTCGCCATCCTGCCGGCCATCTCGCAGACGCTCTCGGCGGCCGGCTGCGGCGAGGCGCTCTCCGCGGCGCGCGACCTGGAGGAGGACCGAGCCTCGGCGGCGTTCGCGAAGGCGTGCCCGCCCGCGCCCGAGCCGCGCGCCATCGACCCGAAGCTCATGAAGGGCGTGCCCCTCTGGGCCGGCGCGCTGGCGCTGACCCTGGAGATCCGGGCGAAAGACTTCGACAAGCAGAAGCACGCCGTGCACAAGGCGGCGAAGGCCGCGCTCCTCAGGGAGCGTGTCGCGGGGGATTGACCGCGGTCGAGCGTGACGAGGAGATGGACATGGCGGACGCGGAGGATTCGGGAGAAGACTACACGCACGTCGTCGAGGCCCTCTCGGACGGGTGGGTGAAGGCGATGGGCGTCACGTTCACGCGCGTTCGCGCGGACGAGGTCGTGCTGCAGCTCGTGGTGTCCGACACCCACCGCCAGCCGCTCGGGCTCGTGCACGGGGGCGTGCTCTCCGGGATGGTGGAGACGGCGGCCTCCATCGGCGCAGCCGTGACCGCGATGCGCGCCGGCCACGTGGTGGTGGGGCTCGACAACCACACGTCGTTCCTCCGCGCCGTCCGCGAAGGGACGCTCCAAGCGGTCGGGCGACCGCTCGTCGCAGGCCGGCGCTCGCACGTGTGGGAGGTTCGCATCCACGACGAGTCGGCCCGGCTCGTCGCGCGCGGCCAGGTGCGGCTGCTGCTCATCGAGCAAGGCTCGGACGTCGCCGGGGCCGGTCTCTCCGTGCGGAAGTCCTGATACCTTCGTCCTCATGACGATGTCCGGGCGCGCCCTCCGGGCGCGCTGCGCTACCTCGCCTCGTGCAACCGTTTGGTTTCATGGCGACAGACTGGTCGTCGCCGTGGCACCATGCAACCGACGTGGGCGACCAATGCGCTCGGATCTTTCGTGAGGCGGACGAGCTGGGGGGCATCCCCGCCCGCATGCGCCTCGCCTCGATTGCGCGCATCACGTCGAGCGAGGCCGCCGCGATCAAGGACGAGCCGGAGATCGTGACGCGCCTCACCAGCGCGATGTCGCAGCTCCGCAGCGAGCTGTTGCGGAAGTCGACCGGCCGCTTCCAGCCGGTGCCGTCGGCCGCCGCGGACGCGGGGGCGTCCGCGAAGCTCCGTCGACAGATCGACGCGATGGTGGATCTGCTCGGCCAGCGAGCCCTCCTGCTCGGGGACGTGCGAGAGGCCGCCGGGCGCGTCACCGAGGTGGCCGCCGTGACGCTGGGCGTGGCGCGCGTCAGCGTCTGGCTCCTGGAGGCGGAGCGCACGAAGCTCCGCTGTGTGGATCTCTTCGAGGCCGGCGAGAGGAAGCACTCGACCGGCACGGAGCTCACGGCCGCCGACTATCCGCCCTACTTCGAGGCGCTGCACTCGGAGACGACGATCACCGCGAACAACGCCAAGACCGATCCCCGCACGTCGTGCTTCACGCAGAGCTACCTGACCCCGCTCGGGATCGGCGCGATGCTCGACGTCCCCGTCATCGCGATGGACAAGATGGTGGGCGTGATCTGCCACGAGCACCTAGGTGGACCGAGGAGCTGGAACGCCGACGAGGAGCGCTTCGGGTACCTGATGGCGAACCTCGTGGCGCTGGCCCTCGAGCGGTCGCGCGGCGGGTGAGCGTGGGAGAGCGTGGTCCGATGGCGACCGCCTCCTCCGCGTGCTACCCGTCGGATCAGGGAGTGTACATGCAGCGTCGTCTTCTCTCCTCCTTCGTGGTCGCCGCGCTCGCCGCCTCGTGTGCCGACCCGTCGAGCCCGAAGCGGCGCGATGCTCCGCCGCCGCCCGAGCCGTGTGCGGCGCACGCCGACTGCTCGGAGGCCACCCCGTACTGCGATGAAGAGGCGGCGCAGTGCGTGGAGCCGCCGCCGGGCAGCGAGCTCGGCTGGGGTGGGGACGCACCGGCGCCGGCGCTCACCTTGGTCCTGCAGGACGCCTCGCTGCGGCGCCCCGTGGACCTGGCGTTCAATCCCAGCATCCCCACCGAGCTCTGGGTCCTCAACCAGCAGGACGACAGCGTCGTCATCCTTCAGGAGCCCGGCACCCCCGCGATGGCCTTCGTCCGAAAGAAGGACCCGGCGGCCGGCCACTTCATGAACAACCCGCCGGCGCTCGCGATGGGGAGCGTCGACGAGACGTGGGGCCAGACCTTCGGCACGTGCGGTGACCACGACAACCACGACGATTTCATCGGGCCTGCGCTGTTCCCGACGGCGTCGGACGTCTTCGCGGTCCAGACCCCGGGGGGCCTCGGGTCGCACCTCGACATGCTCCACTCCACCCGGTATTGCCGTGGGATCGCGCACGTCGAGGCGAACGTGTACTTCGTCTTCAACGCCGACGTCGGGTCGCTCGATCGGTACGACTTCACCCACGACCACGGACCCGGCGCCGACGACCACGAGGACGGGACGATCCTGCGCTACGCGACGGGACAGGTGACGGGGGTGGTGGGCGTACCGAGCCACGTGGCCTACGACGCGTCGACGCGCACGCTCTACGTGGCGGACACCGGCACGGGCAGGCTGATCGCGCTGGACACGACCTCGGGGGTCCCCGGGAGCTCGTTCGGGGGGATGGAGATCGTCGCCGAGCGCCGCGCCATGGAGGGCGCCGTGCTGACCGAGATCGTCGGTCCGGGGACGCTCTCGCAGCCGAGCGGCCTCGAGGTCCACCGGGACTCGCTCTTCGTCTCGGACCACCAGACCAGCGCTCTCCACGCCCTCGCGATGGACGGCAGCGTGATTCGGACGCTCGAGACGGGCCTGCCGCCCGGCAGCCTCGCGGGGCTCACGTTCGGACCCGACGGGAAGGTCTACTTCGTGGACATGCTCGCGGGTGCCGTCTACCGCGTCGATCCGCGCGGGTGATCCCTCTTGTCGGTAGACACCGCGGCGCGCCCGCGTGACGATCCTCCTGCCATGCGCGCGCTCGGACCCCTCGCCTCGGCCCTGACGCTGCTGCTCGCCTGCGGCGGCGGCGGCGAGTCGCCGGCGGAGACCGGAGGTGCGGGCGCCGGCGACGCGGCAGGCGGAGGCGGCGTCGGCGGCGGCGCGCAGGCCGAGCCCCTCTACGTCTCGTTCGTCGCCGAGGAGGGGCCGGGCAACGGCCCGGCGCTGCTCCGTATGGTCAACGACACCGACGGGCAGATCCTCTCGCTCACGCTTCCCACCGGGGAGGCGTTCTCGTTCTACCTCATCGATCCGCTCACCTCGAGCGACTACGCGCTCATCGCGAGCGACGACATGCTCGAGGACGCCATCTTGAGCCTGCACACGCTGGACACCTGCGTCCGGCGCCCCTTCTCCGCCATGAACGGGCCGACCTCGCTCGAGCCCGGGCGCGCGTACTCCCTCCACGTCTCGCTGGAGGACGGCTTCATCGCCGACATCGTCGAAGAGGCCCAGCCCGAGCCGTACCTGGGTGTCCGCGCGATCATCAGCGACCCTGCGAAGCCCACGCAGGTAGGCGCCAAGTCGATGCTCTACCTGGAGGGCGCCACGCTCGGCGAGGTCGCGTTCGAGGACATCTACGACGAGCTGCCCGCGCCGTTCGTGAGGCTCGACGCAGCGGAGCTCTCGCTCGAGCGCGTGCGGTTCGTGGACCTCGCGGGCGTGGAGCGCGTGGCGGAAGGACCGCTCGGCATGAGCGGCGCGTTCGGCTACACGGTCTACGTGGGCGCGGCGCCGGCGGACGGGGCGTCGGCCCACGTGTTCACCCTGGCGCCGTGAGGGCGTGGGGTCGGACGTGGCCGCGCCGGCGGGCTCGCGGCGAGCGCCCCTGGCCCAGCGGACGACCCGGGTGACTCACTCGTCCGGGCTCGCCTCGCCCTCCGCCAGCACGCCGTAGCGCGCGAGCTTCCGGTAGAGGGTCTTGCGGTTGAACCCGAGGAGCTTCGCGGTCAGGGACTTGTTCGCGCCCGTCGCCTCGTACACACGCAGGACGTACCGGCGCTCGATCTCGTCCATCGGGACGAACTCCTCCGGCTCTCGATGCAGACCCTCCTCCGCGGGGCGCTGCTCGCGCACGCGCTCCGGGAGGTCGTCGACGCTCACCTCGCTGAACCGCGCGAGCGCCACCGCGCGCTCGATGCAGTTCTGCAGCTCGCGCACGTTCCCAGGCCAGCGGTACGCGCACAGCTTGGCGGCGGCGGCGGGCGAGATCCCGCTCACCGGCTTGCCTGCGACCCGAGCGTGGTGGTGCAGGAAGTGCTGGGCGAGGACGAGGACGTCGTTGCCGCGAACGCGAAGCGGCGGAACCTGGATCTCCACGACTTGGATCCGGTAGTAGAGATCCGCGCGAAAGCGGCCCTCCTCCACGGCGCGCGCCAGGTCGAGGTTCGTCGCGCTGACGACTCGGACGTCGAACGGGACCTCGCGCGTTCCTCCCACGGGACGCGCCGTCCGCTCCTGCAGCGCGCGCAGCAGCTTGGGTTGCAGCTCCAGCGGGAGGTCGCCGATCTCGTCGAGGAAGAGCGTGCCGCCATCCGCCGCTTGGAACAGCCCCGTCCGGTCGCTTCGCGCGTCGGTGAAGGCCCCGCGGACGTGACCGAACAGCTCCGCCTCGAGCAGCGGTGCCGGCATCGCCGCGCAGTTGATGGGGACGAACGGCGCCCCCCGGCGCCGACCTCGGTCGTGGAGCGCGCGGGCGACCAGCTCCTTGCCCGTGCCGCTCTCCCCCGTGATGAGGACGGTGGCCCCGGCGTCGGCGACGCGCTCGACGAGATCGTGCACGAGGAGCATGGCGGGGCTCTTGCCGAGCAGGGGGCTCGGCCCGTGCGCCTCTTCGAGGGCCCGCTCCAGCCGCTGCACGCGCTGGCCGAGGGTGCGCCGCTCGAGCGCCCTGCGAACCGCCGCGCGCAGCACCTCCAGGTCGAAGGGCTTGGTCACGAAGTCGAAGGCGCCGGAGCGGAGCGCGTCCACCGCGGTGCTCATGTCTCCGAAGGCCGTCACCACGATCACCGGGACGTCAGGGCGCAGGTCGCGAAGCTCGCGACAAAGGTCGAGCCCGCTCTTGCCTGCCATGCGGACGTCGGTGACGACCACGTCGACGTCCTCTCGCTGGCACACTTCGAGCGCTTGGTCTGCGCCGGTGCGCGTGGACACGCGCACGGCAGCAGACGAGAGCCCCCGCTCGAGCATGCCGCACATGGACCGGTCGTCGTCGACGATCAGGACGTGGCCGGCGACGCCGGGCTCGACGGGATCCACACCGTGAACTTGGTCCCCCGGCCCGCCTCGCTCTCCACCTCGATGCATCCGTGCCGATCATTCATGATGCCCCACGCGACCGCCAGGCCCAATCCGGTCCCGCGCCCGACGTCCTTCGTGGTGAAGAACGGCTCGAACACCCGCTCGAGCAGCTCAGCGGGTATCCCGCAGCCGTGGTCCTCGACGGTGATGCGCACGTGCGGCGCGGGTGCCGCGCCTGCCGCCCCTCGAGCGGCCGTGTCCGCGACGATCCGGAGCACCCCTCCGTCGGGCATCGCCTGGACGGCGTTCATCGCCAGGTTGGTGAGCACTTGCTGGAGCTCGCCCGGGGCGATCGCGGCGGGGAGCGGCTCATCAGCGGTCATCTCCAGGTCGACCGACGCGCTCCGGAAGATGGCGTCGAGCAACCCCATGGTCGATCGCAGGACCTCGGCGCAGTCGCAGCTCGGCGGCCCATTCGCCTCCGACGAGACCTCCCCACGCCTGGCGAAGTCCAGCAGCTGGCGGACGATCGCCGTGATCCTCCCCGCCTGGTCGACGATGACGGCGGCGTGATCGTGTCCGGCCTTGGCCGCTGGGTCCTCCAGGATGAGCTGGCCGTACCCCGTGATCACGTTGATGGGGGTCCCGAGCTCGTGCGCGATCCCGGCCGCCAGCGTCCCCACCGTGGTGAGCCGGTCGGCGTGGCGTAGCTGCGCTACGGCGTCGAGCCGTCGGCTGGCCTCGGTCTGCGCGCGCTCTCGCGCCTCCACGAGGCTGTCCGCCATCCGGTTCATCTCGGAGGAGAGCTCTCCGATCTCGTCGTTCTGCTGCAGGTGCACGTGCGAAGACAGGTCACCGCCGCCGATCCGCCTCGCCTGGTCCACCAGGGCGCGGATGGGTCGGCCGATGAAGAAGGCGCCCACGCCCCACGCTATCGCGGCGCACAGCGCGATCAGGACCGCCGCCGCGATGGCCGCCGCGCGGGCGCTCCCGCGGATGTAGTCGGTCTCATCGGCGATCCGATCGACGATCAGGAGGGCACCCTGTCTGCCGTCGGGGAGATCGACGATCGCGTAGGTGTGGATCGCGTCGTCCGTCCTGTCGAGGATCTCCCGGGGCTTGCCGGCTCGGGCCGCCTCGACCAGCCTCCGCGGCAAGCCTGCTCCGGCCGGGTCTTCCAGCGATACCCAGCGTATCTCGATGTGACTCTCCCGGGCGTTCGCGTGCTCCACCAGATCGAGCGCGGCGCGCTCCCCGGACTCGGACCAGGTTCGTTCCACGGCGAGCCCGAGCGCGTGCGCCAAGACCTGCTCGTCCCGCGCGATGTCCCCCTCCAGCAGGCGGATCTCGCGCCGCACGCGCACCACGGCGCTGGCGCTGTGGACGAGCAGGATCCCGAGCACCAACCCCAGCACGAGCTTGCGTGTCAGCCTCATGTCTCCTCGGCCTTCGTCGACGGGGCGCCGTCCAGCCCCCGCGGCGGCATGCGCGTGGCGGCCGGCTCACCGGCGCCGGTGCGGCGCCCGGCGGTGGAGCCTAGCGGGTCTCATGAGGGATCGAAGGGGGTTCGACCGCCCAAACGACCGGTCGGCGCGACCAGGTGGACGCTCCCGCGGAGCCGCGTCGCGTCGCCGTCGTCACGCCGACCGCCCCGGTCCAGCCGCTCCGCCGCCGTCTCGTGATCCGCGGAGGGCGCGGGCTCTCGCGTGCGGAGCAGCCACGACACCGCGAGCGTCAGGTCTCCGATGCTGAAGGGCTTCGCGAGCACGACCGTCGCGCCCGCGCGCGTCGCGCTGGCGAGCTTCTGGTCGCTCGGGAACGCGGTCATGAGCAGGATCGGAATCTCCCAGCCCCAGGATCGGACGAGCCTGACGACCGCGATGCCGTCGATCCCCGGCATGTGGATGTCGGCGACCAACGCGCAAGGGGTCGCCGCCGCGGCGTGGAGCTCCGCCGCCCGTTCTTCGAGCTCCCAGCCGTTTCGCGCCTCGACGACCTCGCAGCCCTTCCCGACGAGGCTCCGCGAGAGGAGCCTGCGGAGGTCGGCGTCGTCCTCGGCCAGCAGAATGGTCGGCGCGCGAAGGGCCCTCTCGGAGCCGTGGGTCGGACCTGACTTCATGGTTCTCCCTCGTCGCCCGCTCCAAGCAGGACGCGTGCCGACCCCACATCGGTCGTGCGAGCTGCGGCGGGACGACGTGCCTGCCCCGCGACGGGACACCGTGGCCCGTTTTGGGGCAGTCGTGGAGCGGGCAGGGCGTCCACGCGCGGGCGTCCGTGTGGGCGCGCGTGGCACGGTCGGTGCTGACCGAGCTCAACCCAAGGAGGACTCATGATGCGTACGCTCTCTCGACTGGTGTTCACGACGATGATCGTGGCGGGCACGACCGCGTGCGGAGGCGAGGCTTCGAACGCGAGGAGCGGCGCGAACGCGCCGGACGGGCGAGCCCCTGAGCCGACGACCGCCGAACCGACGCAGGTGTCCGTCGATCCGGAGCTCGCCAGGATGTGCGATCTGCCGACGCCCCGCTTCGCGTTCGACAGGGCGAGCCTCGGCTCCGATACGAGCAGCCCGCTCCAGGCGCTCGCCTCGTGCTTGACGACCGGACCCGCGAAGCACGTGGCGCTGAGGCTGGTCGGTCACGCCGACCCACGCGGCGAGACGGAGTATAACTTCGCGCTGGGCCACCGCCGCTCCGGTTCGGTGGAGGAGTTCTTGCGAACGCAGGGTGTCGCCGCCGAGCGCCTCGCCACGTCGTCGCGCGGGGAGCTCGACGCGACGGGCGCCGACGAGGACGGTTGGGCCGCGGATCGACGCGTGGACGTCCTCCTCCGTCCGTGAGCACGGCGGAGGGCCTCCCGAGGCGGCCCTCCGCCTCCCCCGGGAGGTGGACGGGCGCCGCTTTCCCGGAAGCTGGACGGGCGCCGCCAGGGCGGCTCCTTCGAGTTGGGGGCCCGCCCGGCACGCGCGAGGAGGAGCCCCGCTTGACTCCTCCTCGCGGTCTCGTCCTGGAGGCCTCAACCGAGGGGCAACAGCTCGCGAACCCGGCGGCGCAGCGCGCTCAGATCGAACGGCTTCGCGAGGACGGTCCATGCTCCGAGGCGCGTCGCGTCCCGTGTGGTCTGGGCGCTGCCGAAGCCGGTCATGAGGATGACGGGCGTGAACGGATCGAGATCCCGGAGCGTGCGGAGCGCGTCGAGCCCGCTCCCTCCGGGCATGCGGATGTCGCTGATGATGAGCTCGGGGCGCGGCTCCTGCCACGAGCAGCACATCTCTCGGATGAGGCGCTGCAGGTGCTCGCCGTCAGGAGCCTCGATCACGTCGTACCCGTCGCGGCGGAGCGTGCTCGCGACGAGCGCGCGGAAGGCGTCGTCGTCCTCCGCCAGCAGCACCACCGGCGGGTCGAAGTCGGTCATCTCGTTCGGGGGAAGGGGTGCAGGGCTGATTGCCATCTCGAACCTCCGGCCACCCTTCAAGCACCAAGCGTGCCGCGCTCGGAGCGCGCCGAGCCGAGTCTGGTGGTCGTCCCACCGTCGCCCGACTACCTTGCTGTCGCTCCCCGGAGGAGCGGTCCCGCCGATGAAACCTCCGCCGTCCCTCCGTGATCTCGACGCGCAGGCGCTCCTCGCGAGCCCGCTCGCCCTCCTCATCGCCTCGGTCGTGGCGGTGTCCGTGCTCGCGTGGCTCTTCCCGAGCCTCAAGGCGGCGCTCATCCTGAGCCCGCGCGTCGTCGTGCACGGCCGCCAGGTGCACCGGCTCCTCACGGCCGGCTGGCTGCACGCCGACTCGACGCACCTCTTCTTCAACATGTTGACCCTGTACCTGTTCGCCGACGAGGTCATCGGCGTGCTCGGCGCCGGGACGTTCCTCGCGCTGTACGTGAGCGCCGTCGTGGTGGCGTTCGTGCCCACGACCCTCCGTCACCGCGACCGGTCGGGCTACGCGTCGCTCGGCGCTTCGGGCGCGGTGTCCGCGGTGATGATCAGCGCGACGCTCCTGCACCCAGGTCTGGAGCTCTACCCGTTCTTCCTCCCCTTCCGGGTGCCGGGCCTCATCTACGCCCTCATCTACATGGGCTACAGCGTCTGGCACTCTTGGACGAGCGGTGCTGGCGATCGGATCAACCACGACGCCCACCTGAGCGGCGCGGCCTACGGCGCGCTCGTCACCTATGCGCTCGAGCCAGCCCGCGTGACCTCCACCGTCGAGCGCGTGTTCTAGCGGCGCGCCGAAGAGAGGCGAGCGCTACGCCGCCGGGTGCGTGAGGGGCTGCCTCGCTCCGTCCCCCTCATCGACCAGCGTTCGCTAGCCGGGGACCGGCTGGACCGTCTCGTCGAGGAAGCGGTAGGTCTCCCTCCAGCACGCGCGGGCCGCGGGGCGCCAGACGAGCGCCTGGAACGCGTGCACCTCGCCGGGGTAGATGTGGACCTCGTTCCTCACCCCGAGCCCCGTGAGCGCAGCGCCGAGCCGGCGCGTGTCGTCCAGGAGCGGATCCTTCGTCCCGCACGAGAGGAAGAACGGCGGGATGGGGCGCGCGGGCGGCGTGGCTCGCTCGAGGACGACGACCGGATCGGCCATGTCGAAGCCGATGTCGCACCGCTCCGGGAGGTACGAGTGCTCCACCTCGAGCAGGCGGTCGAGAAGGTAAGCCGGCATCGGGCGCCTCCTGGCGAAGCGCTCGGTGTCGGTCACCTGGAAGATCCCGCACGCCGGCACGGTGGCGCTGGGGACCACGCCCACGTCGAAGATCCGCCGCGCGAACGTCTCGGGGCGCTCGTAGGTCGCCGCGATCGTCATGCTCGTGACGAGGTTCGCGCCGGCGCTCTCCCCCGCCAGGATCAGCCGCGAGGCGTCGCCGCCGAACCGCGCGGCGTTCTCCACGACCCACGCGTACGCGTCGGCGCAGTCCTCGAGCGCGGCGGGGTAGGGGGACGTCGGCGCGAGGCGGTAGTTGACGACGAAGACGACGTAGCCGCGCCGCGCGTACGCGAGGCCCATCACCCAGTGCGAGTCTTTCGAGAGGATGCGGAAGCCCCCGCCGTGCACGTAGAGGACGACGGGCCGCTTCGCGCCGCCGGCCGGCTTGGCGCGGGGTACGTAGACGTCCAAGAGATGCGCGCGCGCGCCGGAGGCGCCGTAGGCGACGTCGCGAACGACCTCCACGCCGTGCCGCTCCGGCTTGGAGCTCGGGTGCAGGAGCGCGAGCCGGGAGCTCCCTTGGAAGAAGTTGTCGACGACGAAGGCGCCGATCGCGCGCCGGACCCGAGCCCGCTTGGAGAGGGGCGCCCGCATCAGCTCGCCGAGAGGACCAGCGCCACGTTGGTCCCGCCGAAGCCGAAGGAGTTCGAGAGGGCGTAGCGGAGCTCCGCGTCCGTGGGCGAGAGGACGGGCGGGTAGTCCGCGAGCTCCGGATCCAGCGGCGACGCGTTCACGCTGGGCGCGACCCAGCCGCCCTTCAGCATGGCGAGCGTGAAGATCGCCTCGATGACGCCTGCGGCGCTGATCGTGTGGCCGGTGTAGCCCTTGGTGGAGCTGTAATGGACGCGCCGGTCCCCGAAGAACTCCCGCATGGCGCGCACCTCCGAGACGTCCCCGAGCGGGGTCGACGTGCCGTGCGTGTTCACGTAGCCGATGTCCTCGGGCGCGACGCCCGCGAGCTCCGCGGCCTGGCGCATCGCTGCGAGCGCGCCGCTGGCCGCGGGCGCGACCATCTCCCCCTGGCCATCGCTCGACATGCCGAAGCCGCGGACCACACCCAGGATTGCGGCGCCGCGGGCCTCCGCGTCCTCCCGCCGCTCGAGCACCACCGTGCCGCTGCCCTCGCTGAAGATGAAGCCGGCGCGGTCGGCGGCGTAAGGACGCGAGGCGCGCTCGGGGTGATCGTTGTCGCGGCCGTTGTAGGCGCCCATCGCGTCGAAGCCGGCGAAGAAGTGCGGGTCACACACCTCCACGCCCCCCGCGATCGCGGCGCGCGCGTGGCCTGCACGGATCAACATGGTCGCGAGCAGCATGTTGTACGAGCCGCCGGCGCACGCAGCCGTCGCCGTGAACGACGGGCCGCACGTCTTGAGGACGTTTACGAGGTTCGCCGACACGGTGGAGGCCATGAGCTTGGGGATGACCGTGGGCAGGACCTTCTTGACGTCGTTCGTCTCGTCGAGCTTGCGGCGCACCTCGATGTGGGTCTCGACGTCTCCAGTCCCCGCGCCGTAGACGACGGCGACGTCGCGGCGCGCCAGGTGCGGCAGCGTGCTGTCGAAGAGCTTGCTCTGGGCGAGCGCCGCCTGGGTCGCCTTGACCGCGAGGCGCGCGCCGCGCCCCATGAAGCGCGAGAGCTTCTTGTTCACGCCGAGCGCGGCGTCCGACACGTCCCCGTGGTACTGCCCGATGACCTGGCAGCGGGCCTGCAGGTCGACCGCGACCCTCCACCGCTCGAACGGGACGTTCTCCCCGGCGCGGAGGCGCGAGAGGATGGATTCGAGATCCTCCCCCATGTTGCAGCAGACGCCGACGCCGGTGACTACGACGTCACCTTTCTCGGCCGTCGGAGCGCGGAGCGGAGCGGGGTCTCGGTCGCCCATGCCGCCTCGCTTACCACGACCGGGGCGCTCGAAAAAGCGGACCTGCGCCGGCGCTGGTTCGCCGTGAGAGGGGGCGCGTGCTCCGCTTCACGAACGAGGTCGTGGACCGTCCCGGCGCCGGGCGCCGCGCAGATCCGCGGCCGCCCTCGGTGGATCTCCCCCCTGAAGGGGGCCGGGGGCCAATGGCGGCGCGGGCTTCGTCGAGCAGGGGGACCGGGACGTTTTCAGAACCTGCTAGCCTAGCGCGACACCTCGAGACCACGAGCGCAGGATGCCCCGGATCGACAGCCACGGTGAGATCGAGACGATCGTGCATGGTGACGGCTCGCCCGCGGTGGGCGACAGGGTGCTGCTCGTCTTCCGCGCCATCGACGATCCCGCCCCGCCCATCGGCGTGATCGTGCAGTCCCCCAACGGGCAGAAGATCCTGGACCGCGTCCTGCGCGAGCTGCCCACCGGGCTGCCCCAGAGCGCGCCGCCGGTCGAGTTCGTCCCCTCGGCGAAGGGCGTCTACCAGATCGAGGTGAAGGAGCTGCGAGGCAAGCAGCGTGGGACCGCGGCGCTCCGGATCGGGTGAGGTCCCTCAGTCCCACCCGGAGTCCTCGACCTCGGAGACGTCGGCCCCGTCGAAGCAGAGCGGCACCGTGAGGTACGTGAGCCTGACGCACGTCCTCCCCGACACCTCGCTGGCGCCGCGGAGCTTGGTCTGTCGCGCCCGGTGCGTCCCTGCCCTCCCGCCCTCGGGAAAGTAGGCCGCCGCGCCGCTCTTCACCACCTTCACCTTCGGCCTTCCGAGGCCACCGATGGAGCCCGCGCCGCACCCTCCGGCCTCGACGAGCGCGGACGTCTGGGTCCGCGCGCGGATCGTCGCGCGCGCGATGTCCACCTCCACGAGCGCCAGGTCGTCTCGGCCCGGCACCGCCCAGGCGCGAACGGAGCTCGTACAGCGGTCGCCGGGCGCGTCG
>CAZBJI010000077.1:0-5962 GCA_964492175.1 uncultured Polyangiaceae bacterium
CTCCGCGATGGCCTCGCATGCCTGCAGGATGATCGTGACGGCGCGCTCGAGCGGCGGCGGCCCCTTCCGGAGCTCGACCGCCAGATCGTGGCCGTGGAGGAGCTCCATGACGATGAACGGCGCGCCGCTCGGGAGCGTGTCGACGTCCAGCACGCGGCCGACGTGCTCGCTCTGGATGCGGGCTGCGGCGCGCGCCTCCCTCGTGAAGCGCTCCAGCGCCTCGCCGCTGTCGCCGGACTTGGGGGACAAGAGCTTGAGCGCGACCTGCTTCTCGAGCGAAAGGTGACGCGCCGCGACGACGACGCCCATGCCACCCTCGCCGATGATGTGCTCGACGCGGTACTTCCCATGAATGACGTCGCCCTCCCGCACTGCGGGGGGCTTGTCGACGGGAGGTGTGCCTTTGCCAAGCATCGAGCGCTCCACGGAGGCCTCGTAAGCCACGCTAGCTTCGCATCTTATCATCAGGATTCAAAAGGCCTACTGGACGTGGCCACGTCCAGGCAGCCGCACCCGCAGCACCGTGTTCTCACGGTCAACGGGCGCGAGGCCACTCCTCGTACGCAAGGCGCGGGCCTACTCACCGCAGCCCACCGTCCGACACCTCTCCGTGATGACGCCGCCGAGGCGTGAAACGACGCCGGAGGTGGCAACCCCGTTGGCGTGGACCGAACTCCCTGCGATGTAGGCGCTGGTGGTCCGGTCACTTGGGCGCGGCCGGCTCAGGGCTTGGCGGGCGCGGGCGCCGGCGGCGAGGCGCCCTTCTTCGGCGGCGGCGGCGCGGTGAGATCCAGGTCCTGGAGCAGGTCCTCGAGCTCGATGCGCTTCTCCATCTTCTTGCTCTCGAGCTCGACGATCTCCCGGCCGATCTTGTTGCCCTCGTTCGCGAACTCCTCGAGCCGCTTCGTGAGCTTCTGGCGGAGCTGAGCGGCGGCGGTGTCCTTCTGGATGGCCTCGAGGTTCTGACGCGTCTCGGAGGCGCGCTGATCCAGCTGCTGCCGCTGCTTCACGAGGCCCTCGAGCTTCTCGTCGAACTTGGCGACCTCACGGCGCTTGTCGACGATCGGCTGGAGGCGCTTCTTCGCGTCGGGGACGAGGTCGGTGTAGAGCATCAGCTTCTCGAGGAGCTCGAGGGCCGGCTTGTCCCAGATGCTCATGCTCGTCCGGCTGGGCGTCTGCTCCACGACGGTGAGCGAGCCCTCGCGCGCCCCACCCGGGACCGACACCCGCAGGAGGTACGCGTCCGGCAGATCCTCCGTGCCCTCGGGCCGCGGCGCGAGCTCGTAGTTGTACCCGCTCTTCGGGTGTCGGACGAGGACGTTGAAGCCCTTGTCCAGGGTCTGCGCCTTGGCGGTGTAGGTGGTGCTACGCCGCCCGAACTGCTCCACCTCCAGGATGCCGCGCGAGATCTTGATGAGGCGCATCTCGTCGCCGTCCCACTTGGAGGTCGAGCTCACCATGATCCCGGTCTCGACCGCGAACGGGATGGTCACGCTCGTGCCGCTCCCGACGGTCTCGCTGAGGCCCTCGCCGACGAAGCTCCCGCCGGCGTAGATGGAGATCGGCCCGGGCTCCAAGACGAACGGCGTGGTGTTCCGGAAGCGCACCACGCGGTACGGGTTCGACTCGTAGCCCAGGCCCGCGCCCCCGGGCCGAAAGAGGAAGGTCTCCTCGCCCTCGACGTCAGCGTTGATGATCGCGACCATCGTGCTCGTGCCCTCGGGCACGGTGACCTTGGACTCCAGGTCGAAGCGCGTCTGCCCCGCGACGGTGGCCGCCCGTGCCTGGGCGAGCGTGCTCCTCCGCAGCGAGTCGAAATCGACCTCGCGACGCGGCTCTTCGGCCTTCTTGTCCTCTGCAGGATAGTACCCCGGGGAGGCCGCCGCGCGGGCCTCACCGCCCATCGCGTAGCCCTTGTCCGCCTTCTTGCTCTTCTCCTTCGCGTCCTTGGCTGGCCGGAGCTTGCCGCCGCCCGGGCCGCGCGTCGCCCTGCCGTCGCCGGCCTCCTCCATCTCGTCCTCGGGGGCCTCCATCCGCATGCCCGCCGTCACGGCGGGCGGAGGCGCGGGCGGCGGGGGAGGCGGCTCCTCGAACGTCGACTCGCCCACCACGGCACGGGCCTGCTTGCGCACACCGCTCTCGGTGAGGTCGGCGCGATCGACCTCGCGCGGGGTGTGCAGATCGTATCGAAACGCGATGGGCGCGCCCGACGTGAGCCCGAGGTTCACGTCCGCCCAGTCCTCGCCACTCGTGTTGTCCACCACCGCCCAGCCCTGGAGGAGCGCCTTGCCCTTGCCCTCCTTGGGGAGGACGACGCGGTAGGTGGGCTTCCACATCGGGGCCGAGACCACGTAGCTCACGAGCAGGTCGTGGGTGCTCGCCCCTGCGAGGCGGATGCTGACCGCGATCTGTTGGAACATCCCCTCGCCCGCGCTCGCGTCCAGCGTGCGATGCAGCTGCAGCGCGAGATCTCCGTCCTCCAGCTTCACGCCCCTGACCTTCGAGAGCCGAACGACCTTCATGTCGGAGCCGTCGATCAGCGTGATGCGGTGGTCGCGGCCGGACGCTGGCGCCGGAGCCGGCAGGCCGGGCCGCTGCGGGCCAGGATCCGACACGACCTCGTCCAGCTCCTCGACCATGACGATCCGACCCGCGACGCCTCCCTCGGTGGTCGAGAGGCTGACGTACGTGCCGCGCAGAGAGTCGAGCACCTCCGCCAGGTTCCCGCGCCCTGGCGCAAGCGTCGCGAGGGCTGCGTTCGCCCAGCTCTGCGGATCGAGGGGCATGGAGATGCTGACGGCCTTGCCGCTCTCGCGCTCGACGACCGTGAGGCTCTTCAGGAGATCGTTGACCTGATCCTTTCGCACCTTGATGACGAGCATGTCGCCGTCGACCTCGCCGACCCGCTCGAAGTAGCCGATCCCGTTCCGGTAGAGCACGACCCTGCTCAGCTTGAGCTGGGAGTCCGCGGTCGCGAACTTCGCGCGTCCCTCCCCGGTGCACCCGAGGAGGAGAGAGGAGGCGAGCAGGGCGGCGGCGAGGCTTCTCGAGGGGCGGCGCATGTCTGCGGTGGGTCGTACACGAGAGGACGGGGCGAGAGAACGGGGCAAAGGCTGTCACATCATCGCGGCGTCGCGTTCAGTGCCCGGCACCGAACGCTGTCCCTAGGTTTCCCACAGCGCAGGCGTGGTCCTTCTGAGGCGCGAGCGTTGCGCGGCAGGGATCAGGGTCGGTATTCAGCCAGGAATTCAGCCCGTTGCTGGCGCCCCACCAGGACCTCGACGACCCGAAGAAGCCGAAGAGGCGCCCTCGGCGGGTCGGCTGTGGATTGTCGGTGGAGAAGGCCGAGAGGCACGTATTTCAGGTGCGCACGCTCCCACCTAAACGTCCGCCACCCGTCGAGGGGCGGGCGGACCTCCGCGTCTCGATGCCGAAGGACGGCGCCGCCCACCTGACCGCCCGGCTCACACGCGGAGAGGTGGGACGGCCTCGATGCTGGCGCCAGCCCCAAGGGCTGCGTCCGCCAAACGCGCCGACGCCGACGAAGCTCTCGCTGGCGCCAGCCCGAAGCTCGGGCGCGAAGCGCGATGGCAGGTGCGTCGTCTCGATGATTCGCCCGATGGCCTCCGCACCCGTTTTCTGTTCCTTGATTCACATGGCAAGCCGTGTGAATTGGCCGAAGTGGAGACCCTCGCCCGGCGGATCCATTCGGAGGGCCCCATCCCCGCCAGAGACGCGGTCCGCCTCGTCTCTCGGCTCGCGCGGGCCATCGAGCGGCTGCACGCCGCGGGGACCGTGCACGGGCGACTCGGTCCCCAGGCCGTCGCGCTCCCGAGCCCGCGTCTGGCGCAGGCGCGGTTGCTGCCGGCGAGTCACTGCGACGACGACGAGGCGTTTCACTCGCCAGAGCGCCTCTCCGGCTCGGGTGCGTCCGCCGCCGACGACGCCTTCGGGATCGCGCTGACCCTCTACTTCGCGCTCACCGGCTGGGAGTCCCCGACCAAGGCGAGAGAGAGCCACCGCAGCGGAGATCTCGGCAGCCTGAGACCCCCGCCTCTCGCGGTCTTCGACGCCGGCGACGATTTCCTCGAGCAGATCCTGGAGGCGGCGCTCTCGGTCGAAGCGGCGGCGCGCCCCCGATCCGTGGCCGCGTTCCGCGCGGAGCTCGACTCCTGGCTGGACCAGGAGGGCGCCGGCGTAGACGACGCGCTGCCGTTCCTCGAGGGCTCGACCCCGGATGAGCCCTCCCTCGACGTGGCCTCGCTGCCCCCCCCTCCCGCCCCGAGCAGCGCCGGCCATCCGGCCCCGAGCCCCCGCGACGGACCGCTGTTCGCGGTGGCGGACGAGGAGAGCACGTGGCGCCGCGACCAGACCTCCCAGAGAGGCGCCGCGCACTCTGCGAGGCCCCCTCGCCTCGTCCCCCCCAAGCTGAGCGGCACCAAGAGCAAAGGGCCGCCGCCGCTCCCGACGTCATCGGCACCCGAGCCCGCGGCCGAGACGCGCGCGCCGAAGCCTCCTAGCCCGTCGCGGGCCGAGACGCTCTGGCCGCCGAAGCGCGCGTCCCCGCCGGCCCGGAGCCGCTGGCCGCTGATCGGGGCGGCGGGGGTCGCCGCGGTCGTCGTCGCAGGCTACTTCGTGTTCACGCGTGCGCCCGCCGCGCCTTCGGTCGAGGTACCCTCCACCGCGGCGGAGGGCACCACCGCCGCGGCGCCGGACGTTTCGCTCGGAGTTCCGGCGCAGCCCGTCCCGCCTTCCGCTCGCCCGCCCGAGGAAGCATCGTCGCCCGCTCCGCCGGCCGCCACGCCTGCGGCTCCCTCCGCCCCGGCCGCGGCCGCGAGCGCGGCGTCCACGCCTGGCCCCGCGCCCGAAGACAGCGGCGGCTGCTTCGCGTCGCTGTTCTCCGAGGACACCTTCGAGGGAGGAGGGGGCGACTCGCTCGCGTTCGTCTGTGACGAGCCGAGCCCGGTCAAGGGCGCGCCGCGCGTCCGCGAAGCGGTGGTCCGCGCCGGCAAGGGCAAGGTGACCGGAGGCATGAAGGAGTGGGCGGTGCTCGGCTTCTACGAGCTCGCCGGGTACGCTGTCTTGCGCGGCCACTGTTGCGCGGCGGACGTAGCTCCGCTGGCGCTGCCGATCTCTCCCGGCAGCTGCCCTCCCCTCGCCGAGTCGCTCCAGGGGGTCGTCGCCGCCAGCCGCCCCGGGCGCTCCAAGGCCGACGCGGACCAGGCCGTGGACACCTTCGATCAGGCCGTCCGCTGCATCACGAGGAGCAAGCAGACGAAGGCGTTCGGCGGCTATCCGCGGCCGAGCGGAGGAGAGGGGACCACTCTCTCCAAGACGCTGACGCGCGCCCGAGCGCGCTGAGGCGCCCCGAGCGCGCTGACGCGCCCGAGCGAACGGGGGTCGCGCTGCTCAGCGCTTGATCAGGCCCGGGCCGCCAGGAGGCTTGGGCGCGGGCTTGGGCGGCGCGGGCTGAGCGGCGGCGGCCGGGTTGCCTCCGGGGCGAATTCCTCTGAGGGGTCCAACCGCGCCGGGCCCGGCCTTGTCCTTGTCGCCGCCGAGCTCCACCCTGAGGTCCTTGTCTTTCTCGTCCTTCGGCTCCTCTTTGGCGGGCTCCTCTTTCTTCGCGACCTCTTCGGGCGCCTTCTCCGGCTTGGGCTTCTCGCCACGGAACCGAGCTGGGCCTCCGCCGAAGGTGAGGGTCCGGCGCCTGCCGGCCTTGACCGCGGGCGCCGCGTCGTCCCCTGCCCCCGGCTCCGCGGCCTTCTCGGGCTCCTTCGCTGCGACCGGCTCGGCGGCCTTGGGGGTCGCCGGGGGCTTCACGGTCTGCTTGCGCTGGAGCGCCTCGACCTCCGCCTCGGGCAGGTACGTCCCGAGCACCACGGCGGGGGCGCCGCCGGGGCCGGGGGCCCCCGGGGTGAACCTTTATAGGAAGCTAGGGGGGGCGCCCGCCGGAGAGGCGCGC
>CAZBJI010000077.1:5972-34992 GCA_964492175.1 uncultured Polyangiaceae bacterium
CCACGGCGGGGTCGCCGCCTTCGTCGGCGACCCGTTGAGAAAACGTTTCGACGACGTTCGGGTTCGCCCGCGTCTGAGCTGCGAGCTCCGTCTTGAGCAGGTCGTTCAGGGCCGGGATGTCGACGTCGGACTGCGTCGCGATCTTGTCGAGCGTCTGGAGCACGCGCGCCAGGTCGCCCTCGACCTTCTTCTGGTCCTGGTCGTCGTCGTAGCACTGGAACATGCCCACCCCCGTGGCCATGCCGATGAGCACGCTCAGCCACGCGGCGTAGCGCTTCGGCCGCTTGGGATCGCGCTCCACCCAGATGCCGATGACTGCGGCGAAGCCAGCGACCATCAACCCGATCTCGGTGACCAGGAGGTCGTACCCGAATCCAAGAATTTGTCCTTCCATGACCCCTTCGCTCGGTCGCGAGACCCGTCCGGTGTTCGAGCATGACGGCGCGGCGCGCGCCCTCACGCCCGATCTTCCTGCGTGGTACGGGGCCCCGTAAAGCTTCCTTCGCGCGCCGGACGACATTCATTCGTCCCGCCCGCCAGGCGGGCCCGGAGGTGACCGGCGCGCGCGGCTGGGCGCCTCCTGCGTGGCTCGTGATTCACGTGGCAAGGAGTGCGGATCTGGACGACAATCTGCCCCTTGTGAGGACCGAGCCGACGAGATTGGGCGTGGGGCCGCTCTTGGTGACGCTGGCGGTCGCGTGAGGCGACGACCCACCGCCTCCCCCCCCGCCACCTCCGCCGCCGGCCTCCACGACCCCACCTCCGCCCTCCACGCCGGTCGGCTCCGCGCCGACGGCCAAGGCGAGCAGCAGCGCGGCCCCGGTCGCGAGCTTTCAGATCTCGGACACGGGGCCGCTCCGCTGGGCCGACTTCGCGGGCCCCGAGTTGGCCCCCGCGATGAAGGCGGGCGACAAGGCTTGGGTCGTGCTCCCGGTCAGCTCGGGGTGGGAGACCCTGAAGTTCACGATCAAGCCCGTTCAGCGGCTGGAGCCTACCTTCGCGGTGATCGAGGTCGCCGGCTCGGACGGCGCGAAGAAAGAGGCGTTCGTTCCCGGCGCCTTCACGAACCCGGCGCTCCCGAGCGACAAGCTCGAGACGGACTCGCCGGTGATGGTCGCGCACGCCGGCGGGAGCTCGATCGGCCGCGTCGCCGCAGCGCCGGCCCAGAACCAGGTGAAGGTCCGCTTTCGGTTCGCGGGCGTGCTCGAAGAGAAGGAGGTTCCCGTCGAGGACGTCCTCAAGCTGGACGGGACGCTCACCTTCGGAGCGCCCGTCGCGTACAGCGAAGAGAAGGAAGAGGGCGGCAAGCGGCGCATGCTGTGGCGGCCCGCGCAGCTCGTGCAGTCCGCGGAGGACAAGTGCTGGCTGGTGACGACCGCTGGGCGCCCGATCCGGGCGCCGCTGTCGTCGGTGAAGGCGCTCAACCTGGGTGTCCTGCACAAGACCGGCGACAAGGTCTGGGCAGGCCGCGGCGAGGAGCTCATGCCGGGCCAGGTGCTCGACGCCCAGGACGGCGCGACCCGCTACAAGATCAAGCTCGACGAGGGCTCCGAGATCACTGCTTCGTTCGAAGTGGTGACGTCACCCATCAAGTAGATGCGGCGGCGCAAGGTGTGGGGCTGGGGCTTCGAAGGGGACACGCCGGACCCGCGCGCCCTCGCGTTCGCCGAGAGCAGCCTGACCGCGCTCTTCGGCGGCCCTGCGGTTCGGAGGTCCCCGCCCGCGGCTGGGGACCTGAGGCTGCCGTCGCCTGCCCGAGTCGACCTGCCGGGGCTCGAGCACCTGATCCGTCGCGATCCCGAGGAGCGCGCGCTGCACGCGCTCGGCCGCTCCTTCCGGGACCTAGCGCGCTCGACGCGTGGGCGCTTCGATCATCCCCCGGACGCCGTCGCTTATCCGGAGTCGGCGGCGGACGTGGTGCGCCTCCTCGACGCCGCGAGCCGAGCGCACGTGGCCGTCGTACCGTTCGGGGGCGGCACCAGCGTGGCTGGAGGCGTGGAGTGCGCCCGCGCGGAGCACGCCGGCGTCCTCACGATCGATCTCTCGAGGATGGATGCGCTGGTCGACGTCGATACCAAGAGCCTCGCGGCGCACGTGCAGGCCGGCGCGACCGGGCCGGCCCTGGAGGCGGCGCTGAAGCCGCACGGGCTCTCCTGCCGGTTCTATCCGCAGTCCTTCGAGCTCTCGACGGTCGGAGGTTGGGTCGCGACCCGGGCCGGTGGGCACTTCGCGACGGGACCGACCCACATCGACGACCTCGTCGAGGCGGTGACCATGATCGCGCCCACCGGCGTCCTCTCGACGCGTCGCCTGCCTGGGTCCGGCGCAGGCCCGGCTCCCGAGCGGCTCGTCTTGGGGTCCGAGGGCTCGCTCGGCGTGGTCACCGATGCTTGGCTTCGCGTGTTCGAGCGCCCGACCGCACGCGCCGCGGCGACGGTGGCGTTCGAGGACACCGGGGCCGGCGCGGAGGCCGTTCGCGCGATCGTGCAGGCCGGATACCTCCCGACCAACCTGCGTCTGCTCGACGGCGCCGAGGCGCTGATGAGCGGGGCGGGGGCGCCCGACCGCGCGCTCCTGCTCATCGCGTACGAGTCCGCGGCGGAGCCGCCGGACGCGTGGCTGCGAGCCACGCTCGACATGGCGCTCTCTCGCGGCGGCGTGCTCGTGGGGGACGTCCGATCGTCGCGCGACGGAGGAGGCGGCCGAGACGCCACCGCGGAGACCTACAAGGCAGCGTTCTTCCGCGCGCCTTACCTCCGAGACGAGATCGTGCTCCGAGGCGCCTTCGTCGAGACCTACGAGACCGCCGTCACGTGGGACCGTCTCGCGGAGCTCGACGCTGGCGTGCGGGAGGCGATCGGCACGCTGAGCCTCGGTCCACACCTCGTCGCCCGCCGGATCACGCACGTCTACCGCGACGGCTGCGCGCCCTACTACACGGTCATTTGCCGCGCCCCCGAGGACGGGGGCCTCGGGATGTGGGACGATCTGAAGGCCGCGATCACGGACGCGATCATCCGCGGCGGCGGCACGTGCACCCACCACCACGCCGTCGGCCGCGACGTCGTCCCGTGGTACCGCGCGGAGCGAGCGGACCTCTTCCACGCCGCCCTCCGCGGCGCCAAGTCGGAGCTCGATCCCCGCGGCGTCATGAACCCCGGCGTCCTCGGTCTCGGCGCTCCGGCGCGATCCGCGCCGTGACCGACGAGGTCGCGCAGCTCCTCGAGCGAGCTCGAGCGCTCTCGGGAGCAACGGTCTCGGACCTCGCCGCGCTCGCCGGCCGCGTCGCGCCCCCCGGAGGCCGGCACACCAAGGGCCGCGTGGGAGAGCTCCTCGAGGTCGTGCTCGGCGCGACCGGCGGATCGGGCGCTCGACGCGTGGACTTCCCCGCCCTCGGTGTGGAGCTCAAGACCATCCCCATGGACGCGCGCGGGCGCGCGCTCGAGTCGACCTTCGTGTGCGCGCTCCGCGTCGACGAGGACCTGGACTTCGACGAGTCGTGGGTCCGGCAGAAGCTCGCGCGCGTCCTCTTCGTCCCGATCGTGGGGGACAAGGGCTCGGCGCTCCCCTCCCGCCGCCTCGGCCCGCCGCTCATCTGGGTCCCGACTTCGGCACAGCTCGCACAGCTCCGCGCCGACTACGACGACGTCATCGGTCTCTTGGGCGTGGGCCGCGTCGAGGATCTCTCTGCGCACCTCGGCCGCTACCTCCAGGTCCGCCCAAAGGCTCGCGATGGGTCCGTCCGGACGCTCGCGTTCGGGCAGGACGGCGAGCGCGTGGCGACCGTCCCGCGCGGGTTCTACCTGCGCGCCCGGTTCACCGAGGCGCTGCTCGCCGACCCGGCCGCGCTGCCTTGAGCGGAGCGCGGCGAGCGCGGCGCGGCGCACGGCGAGCGCGGACCAGACCTCCGCGCGGAGCCGTCCGCCTTCACACGCGGCGTCGCTTCGCCAAGACGGCGCGGTTCGGCTCGATGGCAGTCTCGAACGCGTCGCGATCCTCGAGATCGAGGCGCGCGGCGAGGGCACCGAGGCGACCGACGGCGGCGTCGAGCGCCGCGTTCGCCTCCTCGAGCCGCCCGAGCCCCGACAGAGCCGCAACGCGCACCACCTCCATCCAGGACCTCTCCATGGGGTAGACCTGTCCCTCCGCGGCGAGCGCGTCGAACGCGAGGACGTGCTCGAGCGCCTCGTCGAACCGCGCTTCCGCGAGCGCCGCCCGACCCGAGACGCAGCGGGCGAAGCCATCGAACAGCGGGAAAGGTCCGGCGAGGTACGGGGCGACGAGCGCGCGCGCGTCCGCGATGCGACCGGTCGCAGCGAGGAACGTCGCGCGCTGCGTCGTGTACCAACCGGCGTGGTACGGCGTGGGCGCCTCCGCCACGACGTCCAGCGCCGCGCGGTGCCCTTGGCCCCGAGAGGCGGCGAGCGCCCTGTGCTCCACGGCGAGGCAGAAGTGCGCCATCTGGTGGTTCTCGCGCGCCGTGAGCTCGGCGCGCGCGCGCTCCAGCTCCTCCAGCAGGTCTTCGCCGCAGCCGACCTCGATCGCGGCGAGCGCGGCGAACACTTGGGCCACGTGGGTGAGCCCGTCCGCCCCGATCGCGCGGCACCACGTAAGGGCACCGAGCGCGTGCTTGCGGCCCTCCGCGACGTCTCCCTCGCGTAGCTCCACCACCGCGAGGACCGTCTGCAGGGGACGGAAGAAGGGCTCGGCTTCGAAGCCGTGGGCCTCCGCCACCTGGCGCGCCGCCTGGACGACCTGCTGGGCGATCGGCCTCGTCGCCGAGACGCCGTAGAGCACGAGGATGCACGCGGAGAAGGCGTACGAGCTGAGGATCGTCGGCGGGACCGCGGCCGGCGGCGTCGAGAGGAGGGCGCGGGTCACCGCTGGGACCCGGGAGGTGTCCAGCTGGTAGGACGCCAAGCAGGGCCCGTACGCGGCCATGAACCACTCCTCGCTGTCGGGAGCGAGCTCGCCCATCGCCTGATCGCCGAGCGTGCTCGCGCGGGACAGGTCACCGATCATCGAGGCAGCCCCGGATGCATAGGCCCACGCGCGGGCGCGCACGACGCAGTCCTCCGCGAGGGGCGCAGCGCGATCCGCGAGCTCCAGCGCGACCTTGGGCACACCGCTCTCGAGGGCGCGGCGCGCCGCGGCGACCAGCGCGCCAGCCGCCTCGCCCCGGAGCCCGGCCGCCTCGAAATGGCGCGCGAGCACCTCGGGGGGCTCCCCTCGCTGCCGCAGGATGGCGACCACTGCCTCGTGCGCCTGGCGACGGTCTTCGGTGGGCATCGACTCGTACGCGGCCTCTCGCACCAGCGCGTGACGGAAGGACCAGCGCCCCGGCTGCGCCTCGGGGCCGATCACCTCGGCTCGCTCGAGGGCGGCGAGGTCGCTCCGCAGCTCGGCGCCCGCGAGCGACGCGAGGTCTGCCTCGACGAAGCGCTCACCGAAGACGCTCGCCAACCGCAGGACGCGGCGCAGGTCGGCGCGGAGGCGGTCGAGGCGGAGCTGCACCATCGCGAGGACGCTGTCGGGGAGAGACCCGCCGCCGTCCTCGACCGCGTGACGTACCAGCTCCTCGAGGAGGAATGGGTGGCCGTTGGCTCGCTCCACGACGGCGGCGCGGGTGGGGCCGTCCAGGGTCTCGCCGGCCGCGATCTCGACGAGGGATTGGGCGGCGCTCACCGGCAGCCTGCCGAGCGCGATCTGGTGCTGAGGGCACCCCTCCCAGAGGTGGGGAAAGCGATCGTGGAGGGTCGGCCTGCTGGTACCGACGACCAGCCACGGGTGGTCCGCGTAGCGCGAGAGCGCGCGATCGAGCCACGTCACGGACGCCTCGTCCGCCCACGCGAGGTCCTCGAGCACGAGCACGAGCGGCCTCGCCGAGACCTGCCCCATCCACGCGAGGAACGCGCGCTCGAGCCACTCGGCCTGGACTCGCGGGTCGCTGCGCGCGGCGCGGACGGCCGCCGACGGCGCCCGATCCACCGGCGTCACCCCAGCGAGCTCCATGAGGAACGCGACGACGCGGTGATCCGTGAGCCCCAGGCTCGCGGCGTGGGACGCGAGCGCGCTCTCCGCGCTCGCCGCCGCGTGGCTCGGTCGCCCCGGCTCGAGCGCCCTCGCGCTCCCGTCGTCCGGGTGCCCGTGGGACGCCCAGCCGCCGAGCGACGCCGCCGCTCGGACGATCTCGGCGAGCAGCTGGAGCGACCCCGTCTGGACGGGATCCACGGCGACCCGAACCACCGTCACGTCGCGCAGCCGTCCCAGCCACTCGAGGACCAGCCGGGTCTTCCCCACACCTGCGGGGCCCGTGACCGTGACGACCCGCGCGCGGTGCTCCTCCCGCACGGCGCTCCAGGCGGAGTCGAGCGTCGACAGCTCCCGCGCGCGCCCGAGGCACGGGAGCACCCTGCCGAGGATCGTTCGGGGCAGCCGGGCGATGCCGACGCCGACGATTCGACGCCACGGGGCGGCGCCGGCGAGCACGACCTCGCCCCCGAGGAGCGCCTCCGTGTCGGCGTCCAGGAACGCACCCTCGGGGCCGTCCGCGCCGCGAGCCTTGGACGCCGCGCGTTCGTTGAGCGGGCGCGTCGGCAGGAGGTACAGGTGCTCGACGCGCCCCGTGGACACCACGACCCGCAAGGTCCCCGGCAGCTGCGCCAGCTCGAGCGCGAGGCGGCAGCCGCGGGCGGCCCGATCCCCTGGCGTCTCGCCCCGATCGAGGACGGCGAAACCGACGCCCTCCACGGACCAGGACAGCCGCGCTCCACCGGCAGCGGCGATGCGCTCCGCCCGCGCGCGCTCACGCTCCAGCGCACCGGGCCCGCCGTCGAGCAGGCTCGGCCGCGGCTCGCTGATCACGAACGTCGTGACGCGCAGCTCCGCCGCGCCCACGCGCTCCGCGGGGCGCCCCGCGCTCGTCGGCGAAGGCGGCTGCCGAGCGTCCACGCGATCGAGCGCCTCCCGAACGTCCTCCATCCGCCTCGGCCGGTCGGCCGGGGGCTTCGCCAACATCCGGTGGATGAGCTCCGCGAGCGGGGGAGGGACCCCCGATCGCGCCTCGTCGATCGGCGTGGGCTCGACCAGCAGCACCCGGGCGAGGACCGTGAGCGGGTGGGCGCCGGCGAAGGCGGCCTGCCCCGTCACGCACTCGTAGAGCACGCACCCGAGGGAGAACACGTCGACGGCCTCGGTGAGCGGCTCGACCTCCTCGATCTGCTCGGGGGCCAGGTAGCCGACCGTGCCGACCACGTCGTTCGTCGAGGTCAGCCGCGACCGGCGCTCGAACGCGCGCGCGACCCCGAGGTCGATCAGGACGGCGGCGTCGACCCGCCCGCCCTCCAAGAAGACGTTGTGCGGCTTGATGTCGCGGTGCACGACCCCGTGGGCGTGGAGCACCGCGAGCGCCTCGCACATGCGCGCGCCGAGTATCACCGTCGACGCGACGTCGAGCGGTCCGCGCGTGAGCCGCGCCGCCAGGTCCTCCCCCTCGAGCCAGCGCATCGCGAGCCAGGGTCGACCCGCCAGATCGGTCCCGTGGCCGACGTGCCCTACGATGCTGGGGTGGCTCAGCTCCGAGAGCAAGGTGGCCTCGCGCAGGAAGCGGCGCGCGTGGCTCGGCTCGGCGTCCATCAGCATCTTGAGCGCCACGCGCGCGCCAGTCCGACGGTCGACCGCGCGCCACACCGCGCCCATGCCGCCCGCAGCGGCGAGCTGCTCGATCTCGAACCAACCACCCACGATCTCGCCGGTGCGTAGAATCGCGTTCTCCTCCGACCGAACTCTAGCAGGGTGCAGGAGACGGCGGGCTGAGAGCGTCCCCTGACGATGCCCACCTTCGGCTGGTGCTCGCGCCTTCGGCGCTGCGCGCGGGCCGTCCCTCGTTCGCGCGGGCGCCCCTCAGGGCCCGAGCTTCAGGACGGCCCCCATCGCGTTCACCTGGGCGGTGTACGACTCGCCGACCCTGTACTTCCCCATCGCGGACGCGCCCTGCTTCTCGGCGTCGACCTCGTAGGTGTAGGCCTGGCCGTCGCTGCCCTTCAGCTTGAAGACCGCCCGGCTCGTCTGGGCTCCGAGCCGCCGCGTCGCGCCGACGGAGACCGCCTTGCTCGGATCCTTCGGCTCGGTCCCGTCCGTCGTCTCCTCCTTGAGCGTCTCCTTCTTCTCCCAGACGTCGGCCTCGAACGTCACCCACGTATCGTCCACCTGCTTGGTGACGTAGTTCGGCTCCTCCTTGTAGACGTCCTCGAACATCCCGTTGCCGAGGTCCTTCTTGCCGACCTTCACCTTCTTCGTCCCGTCCTGGACCTTCTTCGAGCGGCTCTTCTTGTCCTTCTCGATCACGCGGGCGCCGGAGGGGACGTCCTCCTCCCACGCGGAGTCCTTCTTCGTACGCCGCTCCTCCACCTCGGCGGTCCTCACCCAAGACGCCGACTCGACCGTGACGGTGAGCGCCTTCGTTCGCAAGAACCCGAGGTACAGGCCGAGGCCCAGCACCCCGAGCACGCCGAGCACGATGGCCAGGATGAGCTTCGGGGAGACGCCCTTCTTCGGCGCCGGGCCCGTGGCGACGAAGTGCTGTTGCCTGCTGACGGATCCGTCGGGGCCGGCGCCGCACTGGTGGCAGTCCATCACGCCGGCGCGGTTGTCCGCGCCGCAGTACTTGCACTTCCAGTCGGCCCCCGCGCGCGCCCGCGCGACGAGCTCCGGGTCCTCCACGACTGGCGCGGAGTCGTCCGTGTAGAAGGGGATCTTCGGTCCGCGCGGCTGCCCGCACGACGCGCACGTCGCGTTCGGGCCCAGGTTCTTCTTGGTGCCGCACGACGGGCAATCCCAGTACCCCATCCGGATGGTCATACGGGTGCCGATCCTATGCAAACTGGGCGCGGAGCGCACCGACCGCGGCGGGCCGCAGGTCAGCGGGGCGGGAGCAAGCTCATCGCCCGCTCTGCGAGCGCCGTGATCGTCAGCGACGGGTTCACGCCCGGGTTCGCCGACACGGCGCTCCCATCGATCACGAAGAGCCCGTCGTAGCCGTGGACCCGGTGCCGCTGGTCGATGACGCCGGCGTCGGGCCCGCTCCCCATGCAGGCCCCGCCGAGGATGTGCGCCGTCGTCGGCACCCCCAGCACGGTCTCG
This sequence comes from uncultured Polyangiaceae bacterium, assembly GCA_964492175.1. GTDB lineage: Bacteria > Myxococcota_A > Polyangia > Polyangiales > Polyangiaceae > Xiheicaenibacterium. Next base: position 15,114 of record CAZBJI010000077.1, read on the forward strand.
GTGAGGAGCGTCGCGGCGACGCCCCCGACCTTCTCCGCGAAGCGGTTCGCGAGATCGAGGGCCTCGGGCATGTCGGACCGAGGGCGCGAGGCCGGGTCGTCGAGCTTGGTCGTGAGGCCGCGACGAAAGCCCGTCCTCACCCCCCGCCCCAGCCGCATCGACAGCGTCCCCTCGAGCGTCCTCATGTAGAGGAGCACCTGGCTCTGCCGAGCGAAGTCCGGGACCGCGTAGGCGCGCGCCCAGGCGAGCGGGTTCTTGAGCACCCCGCGGGCCGCGCCCGCGAGCCGCGAGAAGACCCCGGCGCCCGTGGTCTGAGGCAGGATCATCGTGCGAAAGAAGCCGGAGCCGGCTGCGTACCGGACCGGCTCGATGTGGCTGTGATCGTCGGTGTGCAAGATCGACGTAATCGCGACCCCCTTCGAGAAGTCCTCGTGGCCGCCCGGCACGATGACGCCGCAGAGCGCCTCGCTGTTGGTGCGCACCGAGTCGCCGACGCGATCCGAGAGCGCCGGCAGTCCGTCGCGGTCCTCCTTCATGGCCAAGAGGAGCGGTACGGTGCCCATGACCCCGCCGGCGAACACCACGTTGCGGGCCGTGACCGGCGAGCGGGCGCCGCCGAACGTGGCGCGCAGCTCGACGCGGTACCCGCCACCCTCGAGGGGGCGTACCGCGGTGACCTCCGTCTCGGCCAGCACCTGGGCCCCGCGCTTCTCCGCGAGGTAGAGGTAGTTGCGGTCCAGCGTGTTCTTGGCGCCGACGCGGCACCCCGTCATGCACGCGCCGCAGAAGGTGCAGCCGACGCGCTCCGGTCCCTGCCCTCCGAAGTACGGATCCGGGACCCTCCGCCCCGGCGTTCCGAAGTAGACCGCCACTTCCGTCAGGTGGAAGTGATCTTCGCGACCGAGGTCGCGCCCGATCTCCCGGAGCACCTCGTCCCCGCGCGTCACGCGCGGGTTCCGGGCGGCGCCGAGCATCCGCCGAGCCGAGGCGTAGTGTGGCTCGAGCTCTCGCTCCCAGTCGGCGAGGTGCGCCCACGACGGCGCGGAGAAGAACTTCGTCTTCGGGGTCGGGAGGGTGTTGGCGTAGACGAGCGAGCCGCCGCCGACGCCCACGCCGTGGAGCACCGTCACGTGCTCGAGGAAGGACATCTGGAAGATTCCTCGCAGCCCGAGCTCCGGGCGCCACATCCATCGCTTCAGGTCCCAGTTGGTGGTCGGGAAGTCCTCCGCGGCGAAGCGCTTCCCCTTCTCGACGACGAGGACGCGGTAGCCCTTCTCCGAGAGCCGCAGCGCCGACGTGCTCCCGCCGAACCCCGATCCGATCACGACGGCGTCGAAGTCGATCACGCGGACGCTCCCTCTCGCCGGACGACCTCGAAGCGTATCCCGGCCGCGATCAGGCGCTCGAGGAGGACCGGCCCGAACGCGACGGCGGGCGTCAGGACGCCGCACGGACCGGGGAGGCGCGCCCGATCCTGGACCAGCGCGAGCGCACACTCCGAGATCATCTTCGCCGTCTCTCCGTAGCCCGGATCCCCGCCCGACACGCGCGCCACGATCCGCTTGCCGTCCGCCTCCGCGACGATGGTGATCCGGAAGTAGCTGCGCTGGCGCACGGCCTCGCTCGGGCCCTCCCCGGGCGGCTTCCACCGGAGGAGGAGGTCCCGCGTCGTTCGGAGCTGCGCGAGCGCCACGACCGCGAGCACCGCGGCGCCGGCGGCGACCACGCGCGGCAAGGTGCGGATCCTGACGAAGAGCGCGTAGGTGAACGAAGGGCCGTAGAGGTCGAGCGCGCGGGCGCTGCGGACGACCACCTGAGGATCGATGCTCGGGAACGGGACCGCCCAGCCGCTCACCTCGGGCTCGAAGCGCGGGCGCGGCCGGGCGGCGCGGGCGACGCGGCCGCCCGGCGACGCGTCGGGGGCGGGAGGACGCCCCTCGCGCTGCCGCATCTCGGAGAACACGTGGACCGCGGAGTGCCACGTTCCGCCCGAGAACTGCCCGCTCGACTGGATGAACCCCTCGACGTGGGCAGGTCCCGCCGGGGCGAGCTCACGCATCACGAAATAGACGCCCATGTCGTGGGGAACGCTCTCGAAGCCACACGAGCAGACCACGCGGACGCCCGCCTCCTCCGCCGCCCGACCGTATCGGTCGAGGACCAGCCGCGCGAAGTCCGGTTCCCCCGTCAGATCGAGGTAGTCCGCGCCGCCCTTGATCGCGGCGCGCACCACGGGCTCGCCGTACTTTGCGTAGGGCCCGACGGTCGTGAGGATCACTCGGGTCCGGCCGGCCATGGCGTCGAGCGATGCCTCGTCCCCCACGTCGGCGACCAGCGCGTCGACGTGCAGGGCTCCCCGGGCGCGGGCGTGCTCGCGGACCTCGTCCAGCCTCCCGCGGTCGCGCCCCGCCACGCCGAGCCGCAGCCCCGGGGCGGCGCGCGCGAGGTACTCCACGACCAGCCGCCCCGTGAACCCGGTGGCGCCGAAGACCACGATGTCCAGGTCGCGCGCCATGACGGCCTCGGCTCAGGAAGGTCGCGCGCCGGCGCCGCGCTTGAAGAGGCGGAGCGTGTCGGCGAACGCGCGGGCCAGGTCCGTCGTCGTCAGGATGCCCACGACCTCGCGGCCTCGCATCACGACGACGCAGCCGTACTTCTTCCTCGCCATCTCTCGCGCGACGTCCTCCATCGCGGCGTTGGGGCTCACGCTGAACGCGTCCGTAGCGACTGCCTCGCCGACGGTGAGCTGGTCCATGTCGCCGCCCATGGCCTCCATCAGCAGCAGGTCGCGGCTGGACACGACGCCGACGAGCTTGCCCCCGCGCAGGACGGGCAGATGCCGAATGCGGTGCTCTTTCATGACCCGCGTCGCGAACGCAACGGTCTGATCCCGCCCGATCGTCTTCGGAGCCTTGCTCATGAAGGCGCTCACTCGGAGGGCGACGGGGCTCGCGGCCGGCTTCTTCTTCGCGGCCTTCTTCTTGGGCGTCGACATGCCGCCACCATAGTCGATTCGGGCCCGAAACTTCAGCAGGAACGGCGCGAGCCGAGCGGGCGCCCGCTCGAGCCCGGGGGCGCAGGAGTCACTGACCGCAGTGGTTGCCCGGCAGGAAGCCGGGCTCCTCGGACATCGGCCCCGTTCCGCCGAAGCTCACCCGGTCCGCGCTCGTCAGGGTGCGGCCGCGCGCGATCGCGCCGAGCACCGTCGCCCCCTCGGTCGGCGTGCGCGCGTAGGAGGCGTAGTCGACCGAGTAGAGCCCGAACCGCGGCTCGTACCCCTCGGCCCACTCGAAGTTGTCGTAGAGGCTCCAGTGGTAGTAGCCGCGCACGTCCACGCCCTCGTCGCGCGCGCGCGCGATCTGCTCGAGCGACCGCACGACGTGCTCGGCCCGGCGCCGGCCGTTCGTCGTCGCGAGCCCCGACTCGCTCACGACCAACGGCAGGGTCGGGTAGCGCGCCGAGAACGCGTGCAGGATCTCGTAGATGCCCGGCTCGTAGTACTCGTACTTCATGTCCGGGATGCACTTCGAGAAGTCCGCGTTCACCGGGGCCACGCAGGCGCCGAAGTCGAACGCCGTGATGCACGGCGTGAGCTCGAGCACGGGGATCAGACCGTTCGTGCCGGTCACGCCGGCGCGGAAGTAGTACTGGACGCCGAGCCAATCGGCCGTCCCGAGCGCCTCGGGCAGAGCCTCCTCCGCGGCGCCGTCGAGGTCGGCGTCGAACGTCCCGTTCTGGATGGCGTCGACGAACAGGTAGTGGAACACGTACGTGACGCGCTCCGCGGCCGCGACATCGACGGGATCCGTGGACAGCTCGTTGAACTGGGCCGGGACGAAGGCGCCGACCGAGACGCTGAGCCCCACCTCCGCGGCGACGCCGTCGCCGTCCGCGTCGACCGTGTCGTTCTCCTTGATGGCTTGGTAGATGGCGGCGTGGAACCGGATGTAGTCCCGAACGACCGGGACGAACTCGTCGAGGATGCCGGCCTCGGTCAGCGACAGGATCGAGTCCTTGCCGGGTGGGAACGCTCCGACCCCGTAGGCGGCGAGGAGGTAGTTGACGGGCTCGTTCACCGTCCCCCAATCGTCCACGCGGTCACCGAACTCCTGGGCGAGGCGGGCCGCGTGCTCGCGCGCCTCCTCCACGACGAGCGCTCCCCCGACGGGGTGTCCGAAGCCGCAGAGGTTTCCGTCGGTCGGGCCCGCGGCGCAGGGCAGGTCCGACGGATCGTCCACCCAGACAGGGTTCGAGAAGTGGTGCACGGTCACGACCGGGCGGATCCCCGCCGCGAGGAGCGCGTCCAGGACGGCGCCGTAGTGGTCGAGCTCCGCCTGCACCACGCTGTCGCGGGCGGGCTCGATGCGCGCCCACTCCATGCTGAAGCGGTAGGAGTCCACGCCTAGCTCGGTGAGCAGCGCGACGTCCTCGAGCGCCTTGGTGTACCCGAGCGCGGCGTCGCCCACCGGGGTGCCGTTCCCGAGGCCCCCCTCGGACACGGGGCGCGTGAACAGGAACCAGTCGGTGTCTGGGTTCCGGTCCTCTATCTGCGTCGCCGCGCTCGCCGCCCCGAACCGGAAGCTCCCCTTGCCCGCTGCGGACGCGAGCGAGCCCGGCGCCGCGAACGCGACGTCGGCGGGGGGCGGCGGCGGATCGCCCGCCGTCGAGCCGGCGTCGTCTCCGCACGAGACCCAACCAAGGCACAGCGCGAGCAGCGGGAAGCGGCGGCGGAGGGCGACCATCCTTCGCCCCATCCTAGTACCAAAGGAAATCGAGGAGGGAGCACGGAGAGGCGGCATCAGGAGGTTCCTTCCATCCCCCTCGCCTCGTCGCGGGGGTGGGAGGGACCGATCGAAATCTGTGGGGCGAGGTCCTAGCGGACCCCTCAGGCGGAGTCGCGGCCCAGGTAGAGCGCCCGCATGATCGTCCCCAAGCGGTCTCGCTCCGGGAGGCCCGCGAGGCGGCGGCGCGCCTCGACGTAAGCCGGGAGGAACCTCAAGCGCGCCGGGAGCCTCGGGAAGACGCCGCGCACGAGCTCGAACACGAGATCGGTGCGGCGCGCGCCGGCGTCTCCGCCCCTCTGGAGACCGAAGCCCTCGGCGAGGCGCGGAGGCAAGAGGTTCGCGGTGAGGGTGCCGTAGTCCGATCGGACGAGCCGCCCGGGGACGTTCTCGGGCCGCATGATCACGCGCCCGATCTCGGCCGCCGCCGTCGTGACCGTCAGCGCGTCGCCGTCGAACATGTCGCGCATGTACGCCTGGAACGCCGCCGGCGTGCGGGGCAGCGCGGACTCGACGCCGAAGAGCATCCCGATCCGGCGCCCCTCGCGGAAGAACCGCTCCCGCTCGTCCGGCCCGAGTGGCCCGAACACGCGCTCGTACACGATCATCGTGGTGTCCCAGAGCGTGGCGAGGACCCACACCTGGGCGTCCACGTCCGTGGCGTCGTACCCGTGCCCCGCTGGAAACCGCCCGGCGTCTTCCCGGATGACGCCGTGGATCCGGCTGTGGACCCGGTGGACGCCGCGCGCCGCGTCGAGCGCCTCGTCGAGATCGCCGAACGTCATTCGGAACACCCGGCGGAACGTGGCCCGGAACCGCGCGAGGGGGTCCGTGCGCGTGACCGAGTGGTCAGCGACTGCGTACGCGACGTACGGGTGGGCGAGCTGGAGCAGGGCGGCGCGGCCTGCGCCGAGGAAGAGCGCCGCCTCGCGGGACACCCGCCAGGCGATCGTCTCGGGCCCGAAGAGGCCCGCGCGTGGCTCGACCACCTCACGCCGAAGCTCCGCCAGGCTCCGCTCGAGGTCCTCGCGTGTGATGCGCCGCCCGGTCACGCGCCGATCGTACCAGGTGTGGCGCGTCGCGCAGGTTGCGCTCCGCGTGCGCAACGCGACCGAGCACGGGCTGCGCAGCTCGGAGGGACCGCCCGCCGCACCTGCGCGATCCCCAGGGTTCCAGGGGCATTCGAGGGTCGTGGGGGTTGGCACCGCCCTTGCGATGGCTCCACGCGGATACTCGGCGCACCGCCACAAGGACCGCACCATGAAGACGCTCGGCCTGCTCGCTCTCCTCGCCCTCTCGACCCTCGGCTGCTCCGCGGGGCGCGCCACGTACACCGCGACCGACGCGCACTCGACGCTGCCGCGCGTCTCCGACTCGGTCGACGTGCTCCTGGACCAAGCCCCCGAGCGCCCCTTCCGCGTGGTCGCGGAGCTCTCGGCGAGCGCCCTCGAGAGCCCCGCCAGCGTCGACATGATGCGCGATGAGGCCGCGCGCGCCGGGCTCGACGGGATCTACTGGATCGAGTGCACCTCGCCCACCTCCGGTCGCTGCAAGGCGAAGGGCTTCGTCTACACGACCGTGGCGTCCACCTCGAGCTTGGACGGGCGATCCACCGCGGCGCGCTGAGGCACCTCCGCCCCGAAACGGGCGCGCCGTGACGACGCGCCCCCTCCCTCCTCCCCTCGACGCGTCGCCCCGCGGCACGACGACGAAGCGAAGGTGGTCGAGATGCCGCGGAGGCGGTGGCAGCCGCGCTGCCGGAGGGCGCCTCGCTCCACCTCCGCCTCCCGATCCCGGTTGGTGGCCGCGACGACGGCGCCGTGGACGGAGCCCGGCCGCCTACGCGGAGAGCTCGGCGTTCCTCGAGACGCGGCGCAGCGTCGCTGGATGGCGAGCGGTTGCTCAACGAGCTCGTCCATGGAACGCCCGCGCCGTTGCTCCCTCGGCGCCCCGTGGCGCCACGCAGCCAAGCCTGGAGCGGGGGGACGCGACCGCGGCCGGATGCGCGTCGCTGCGCGCCACGCCAGCCAAGCCTGGAGCGGAGGTTTTAGGACTGACGCCTCGGGCAGGGCAGGCCGACGCCGGCGTCGGGGGACACGAGCGCACCACGCGCATCGCCCGGCGCGGCGCTCGCACCGGCGCTGCCTGACGGCGGCCTTCGGCCGGGCGCGTTGCTCCCCTCGACGGCTCCCGCTGCGCATCCCTTGCTCAGTTGGGACGCGATCGCTCGCTCACCCTGAGCACGAGGCGCTCTCTAGCCGTCGCCCATGCGCGATCTTGCACGAGGAACGGGGCCAGCGGGCTGTGGCCCGCCGGTTGCTTTGGTGGACGGCATGAAGAGCTCGACGATGGCTGTGCTGGTGACGACGATCCTCCTCGCGGCCGGCTGCTCGGCCACCCCGGGCGCCGCGACCCCGGACCGGCAGCTCGCCCGTGACCTCGACGCGAGCGTGACCGCGCTCGTGGCAGCAAGCGGCGACGAGTCCAGCGCGCGCACGCAGGAGCGCGCGCTCGAGCTGGTCGCCTCCGTCCCCGACGCGCGAACCGCGGACCTCGTGTACCCCGCGCTGGAGCGGGCGTGCCGCGACGGAAACGGCCAGGACATCGCCCCCCTCCTGCACGAGACGATGAGCAAGGTGCGCCGAGTGTCGAGCCGCGACGCCGAGCGGATCGCAGGGCGCATCCTCACCCGCTGCGGCCTCATGGAGTGGACCGCCCGTCACGACCGCGTCGGCTACCTGCGCACGAGCGGCGAAGGCTTCGTCGCCAGGAGCGAGGCGGAGATCATCTCGGCCCTCCACGAGGGGACGCGCAAGGGCCTCTGAGGCGGAGCCTCAGAGGTGCGGGGGCGCTCGGCGGCGCGAGACGACCCGGAGAGCACGATCTCGCCCGCGGGAAACCGGCGCCGAGCCACGCGCCACATTTCACCCGAGGGCGGTGGAGACGGGTCTACCCTTCCATGATGCCCTCGCTCCGCCTCGCGCCGTCCCTGTCCCTCCTCCCGCTGGCGGCGCTGCTCTCCCTCGCCGCGTGCGCGGACGACGGGGGCGGCACCGGCGGGCAGACCTCCGCGACCGCTGCCGGGCCGAGCGCGACCGTGACCGCAGGCGTCGGCGCGTCGACCGCGGCCGCCACCTCCGCGACCACCGGGGCGGGCGGCGGCGGGGCGCCCATGGGGACCGTCGCCGAGCTCGTCGCGGAGCTCGAGGCGGGCGGCTTCCTCGTTCAGGAGGGTGAGTTCTCGTTCCTCGACCTGAGCGCCTGCTGCGCGCCGGGCGGCAACTGCTTCGGCAACAACCCGTCGAGCCCCTACGCGACCTACAGGCTCCCACGCGCCCCGGGACAGACGGCGCCGAACCTCGAGGAGGACCCGTCGGGGCTCTCCTACGCGTACAGGTTGCGACCCGACGAGGCGATCCTCTTCGTCGGTCAGACGCCACCGCCGGCGCAGTACTTCGGGTTCACGAGCTACGTGATCGACCGCTACGATCCCGGGCCCCTCGGCCGCAAGCTGCTCTTCTCGAGCCTCGGCGACACGATGAACCTCGGCGTCATCTCGACGGCGGCGGATGGCAACGGCGTGTTCGACGCGACGGCGCTCATGGTCCACACGGCCGACGCCGGGGTCGAGGCGAGCATGCTCGCCGCGATCGAAGCGGCCGGCTACCCCGCGGAGGCGGTCAACCTTCAGACGATGCCGGGCGATCTCGCGGTCCTCGGCGACCAAGACACCGACGACACCGTCGGCGTGCTCTTCCGCGTAGCGCTCTTCGAGGACGCCGCGGCGGGCGCGGCGTTCGTCGCGGCGCCCCCCGCGACGGTCCTCCGCGTGACGCCCCTCGCGGCGCCCCCGCCCGACCCGCTCCCCCGCCCCGACCTCAGGCCGAGGGGCACCGGGCAGAACGAGGACGCGCTCGCCGCGTCGCTCGCAGAGCTGCGCGCCGCCATCCTCGCGGCGAACCCGACCCTCACCGCGAACGAGCTCGTCACCACGCCGCAGGACTTCGCCGACTGGGAGTGCATCGAGCAGGAGAAGTTCTGTGCGGGCGACAACCGCGACACGATCTACCCGTACACCGAGCCGTTCCTGCTGCCCCCTGGGCCCGATCGGTTCGCGGTCGTCTACGGCGTGAACCACGCGACCACCGGCAAGGCCACGTACTCGAGCTTCACGCTCTACGCGATCGAGCACTTCGTCGGCGTCGTCGCCGTCCCGAGCCCCGACATGACGGGGAGCGCGGAGCAGTACCTGCCGGGGCACCCGGACGCCGATCAGCTCTACGCGTTCAAGCTGGCGCGCGACTGCAGCGGCGAGCCGTTCTGCCTCGACATCCCAACCGGCTGCCCCGGTGTCGACTTCGCCGGCCTCGCGGTCGTCGCGTTCCGCGCCTACCTCGAGCCGCAGACGCTCGCGGCGCCGAAGGTCGAGGAGATCCTCCTCGACCAGGTCATTCGGTTCTCGCCGTAGTCCCGCGCTCTGGCTGCCGGTCCGGGGCAGCACGCTCGGGAGCCGTCGCCGGTGCGGCTCGCCGGACGTCGGCGGAGGGCCGCTCGGCCCCGGCGCCCGTCAGCGCGGTCCGCGCGCGATCGAGCCAGCCGATGACCCGATGGGAGCCCGCGGCGCTGCGCACGCCGGCGCCCACGCGGCGCATCCACGCGGCCTCCTCGGCCGAGAGCGGCCCCCGGTCGAGCGCCGCCATCGCCTCGTCGAGCTCCGCGGCGTCGCGGGGGCCCGCGAGCGACGAGTGGACGCTCGGGTGACTCAGCACGAAGCGATAACAGTCGCTCGCGCGCGGCACCGGCTCGCCCGCGGGCACGAGCGACGGCTTCAGCAGAGAGCCCCAGCGGGTCGCGGTGAAGGCGATGACGCCCGGCCTGCACGCCGGGAGGTGAGGAAACACGTCGACCTCTGCGCCGGGGTGCGCCGCGTTGTACCGGACCATCACGCCGTCGACGTCGGGCAGGCTCGCGAACGCCTCGAACGCCGGCCGGTGGTGCCCCGAGATGACCAGGTGGCGCGCCTTGCCGCGCGCCTGGAGCTTCCGCGCAGCGTCCAGGATGCGCTCGGGCGGCACGTCGTCCCACCATCCGAGGCACAGGAGGTCGACGTAGTCGGTGCCGAGCGTGCGGAGGGCGCAGTCGAGCGACGGCGCCATCAGCGACGCGGCGCGCGTGTAGCTCTGGACGGCGATCACGACGCGCTCCCGTCGGGCGTGGGCGATCCGGCGGATGCCGGATCCGAAGTCGCCGCGGCGCCGGAGGCCCCAGAACATGAAGTTCACGCCTCGCTCGAAGGCGCGCTCGACGTCCCGCCCTCCCAAGCCGTAGCTCGAGCCCAGGCCGAGCCGGCTGATCATCGGCCCCTTCGCGCCGAAGCGGACGTGCCCCCAGAGCTCGCTCACGACGGAGCCCCTGCGCCGCCGAGCGCCCGCAGCGGCGGCGTGAACCGGTCGAGCAGCCAGCGCGTGGCGCCGGGGAACCACCGACTGAGCACGCCCGAGCGCGGGTAGATCACGCGATCGATCCGGTGCAGGATGGCGCGCAGCGTGAGCTCCGCGAGCTTCTCCTCCGTGCCGGTCGGGAACGCGGAGAGCAGGCGCGACGGCTCGTACGTGTCGAGCGCGGCCCGAGCCATCGCCGTCGAGGCGATGATGCCGGGGTAGACCGTGACGACGTGCACACCGGTCCCGCGCAGCTCGCCGCGCAGCGCCTCGGAGGCCGCGGCGAGCCCGCCCTTCGCCGCGTTGTAGTGGGTCATGAACGGCGTCGGCGCGAGGGCGGCCATCGACGCGACGTCCACGATGACGCCGCGCCCGCGCAGGAGCATGCCCGGCAGGATCGCCCGGACGAGCCGGAGAGGCGCCAGCAGATCGACCGCGATGAGGCGCTCGCCGTCTTCGGGATCCACGTCCTTCGTGGCAGCGACGATCTGCACGCCGGCGTTGTTCACGAGCACGTCGATGGGGCCATGCCGACGTTCGGCAGGGGGGATCCAATCCGCCGCGCGCCCGAGGTCGGCGAGATCGTGGACCGCCACGTGGCATCGCTCCTCGCCGATCTCCCGGGCCAATCCCGAAAGCTCCGCGCTCCGGCGCGCGACGAGGGTGAGCGAGTGGCCAGAGGCCGCGAAGCGGCGCGCGTAGGCCGCGCCGATGCCCGAGGAAGCTCCCGTGATTGCGATGTGCATGGTGAACCTATGACTATTTGAGTGTTCTGGTCAGTCGATGACGTGAGGAAGCAGAGGGGCTCGAACGCTCGCGGCTCAGGTGGGGCCGTCGCGCCCGACGGCTGGACCGCCGCCGGGGGGCGCGCGGAGCCCCCGGAGGATGAGGTCGAGCCCCACGCGCGCGCGCGTCGCGAGATCCTCTCGGCCGAGCTTGCTGGTCTGCGCGGAGAGGTGGAAGTCCTGCAGGAGACCCGCGACCGTGTCGACCTCGAGGTCGCTCCGAAAGAGGCCCTGGCGGACCCCGATGCGAAGGACCTCCGCGACGTTCGTGCGGCCCACGCGAGACAGCTCGGCGAAGCGCTCCGCCCAGCCGGGCAGAGCACGGCTGGCCTCGCCGAGCATCAGCTCACGCACCAGGGGCCGACTCTCCAGGTAGCGCATCGCCGCCTCCAGCAGCTGGCCGAGCAGCCGATCGGCCGGCACCCGAGGATCGACGACGCGCGCGCACTCCGCCTGCCACGCCCGCGTCTCCCGGTAGAGCACCTGGTAGAACAGGTCCTCCTTCGACTCCGCGGCCAGGTACACCGTGCCTTTGGCGACCCCCGCGCCCCGGGCGATCTCGTCGATGGACGCCTTCTTGAAGCCGAAGCGCCCGAAGCAGCGAGCCGCCTCCACGAGGATGCATTCCTTCTTCGTCGCGTCCAAGGAATGACCGTTATGGTCACTTAGTCAATGAGCGTCAAGGGGCGTCGACGTTCGGGGCCTTTCGGCCGGCCGCTTCGATCAGCCCAAATCCTCGAGAGGCGACGGGGCGACGAGGCTAGAGCGGTACGTAGGTGGCGACCGCCCTCCTCCTCCTCCTCTTCGGGGGCGTATTTCTGTACTTCGGCGCCGAGCTCCTGGTGGGCGGCGCTGCGGGGCTCGCTCGATCCTTCCGCATCCATCCGCTCGTGATCGGCGGAACGGTGGTGGCGTACGGGACGAGCGCGCCGGAGCTCGTGGTGAGCGCCCAGGCGGCGGTGACGGACGCGGGCCCCATGGTCGTCGGGAGCTTGGTCGGCTCCAACGTGGCGAACCTGGGCCTCATCCTGGGCATCACGGCGCTCGTCAGCCCGCCGACCGTCGAGGCCGGCATCGCGCGACGCGAGGCCTCCGTCATGGTGGCGCTGGCGCTGGTGACGCCGCTCGTGCTCTGGGACAAGCTGGTGTCCAGGATCGAGGGGGCAGCCCTCTTGGTGTTCTCCGCGGGCTACTCTTGGTGGACGGTCCGCGCCACGCGGGCGAGCCAGCCGAACGCGCCGGCGGCTGGGGGCGCGGACGGCCCGGACCGGGCGGTCGAGCGCTCGCGCCTGGCGCTGGCGGGCGGCGCGCTCGCCGGCTTGGCGGGCCTGATCGCGGGCGGCCGGCTCTTCGTCTCGGGTGCGACGGACCTCGCGCTCGCGCTCGGCGTCTCGGAGCGGGTCGTCGGGCTGACGGTCGTCGCGGTAGGCACGTCGTTGCCGGAGCTCGCGACCTCCGTGCTCGCGGCTCGGCGCGGCGAGTCGGATCTCGCCGTCGGCAACGTGATCGGGTCCAACATCTTCAACATCGCCTTGTGCCTCGGGCTAGGGGCCTTCCTCGCGCCGCTCCGCATCGTGCAGCCCGCGCTGTCGGTCGACGTCCGCTTCATGATCGGCTTCACGCTGCTCGCGCTCGTCCTGATGCGCTCGGAGCGCAAGGTCACGCGGGTCGAGGGCGGCGTGCTGCTCGTCGGGTACGCCGCGTTCGTGGCGCTCGTGTTGGACGCCTGAAGAACCGGACCCGTCCGGGCGGGGCGGAGGCGCCCCGAGCTCTCGGGCGGCGCAGCGCTCGTTCGATCGGCGACTCGACGTCGCTTCCGTGGAGACCTCGTCTGCCCGCGACGAGTACCGCGACCCATCGATTTCGATGGGTCGCGGTGCCCAAGGGAAGTCGAGGAGGGAGCCCAGAGAGGCGGCATCAGGAGGTTCCTCCCATCCCCCTCGCCTCGTCGCGGGGGTGGGAGGAACCGATCGAAATCTTTGGGGCGAGGTACTACGGGGGGTTCACCCGAGCGACGAAGAGCGCCCTCTGCATGTTGGTGGCAGTGACGGGCGTCTCGGCTCCCGGGAGCCCATCGATCTCCCCCTGGTAGTAGTCGCCGCCCAGGGCGACGTCCCCGTCGGCGAGCTGGAAGGCGCCCCTGGCGCGCGCCGCCTTGTTCGTGTCTGGCCCGAAGACGCCGAAGGCGAGGCCGTCCATGAGATCATCGTAGAGGAGCGCGAAGAACGCGAACTCGTGCGTACATGAAGCATCCGGACAGGGGACGCCCGGAAACGACAGGCGCGAGGACCCGGAGGCGACGAAGATGGGTTCTCCGACGCCCGGCGCCGGGGTGTCCTCCGCCGAGTGAAACACCGCGGCGCCGTCCGCCATGGCGACCGAGCCACCGACGAGCGGGTTGCTCGCGTCCTGCCATAGCAGCGACCGGGCCGTTCCCGGCCCCTGGAGCGTCGTCGCGAAGCCCCTGGCCGTCGGGTGGATGGTCATGGCCGGGTCCACCTGATCGGCACCGCCTAGGAGGATCGACGCAGAGGTGACGGTCCCCGGTGACGTGGTGAGGAGCGCGGTGAAGACGTTGAACCCGCTCGGCGGAGCGCACGGGGTGCCGCCCACCTCCCCACCGAGGCAGTGGCCGCCGAGGCGGAAGCCGCCGTTCGGCAGCGGCGCGACCTGAACGTGCTCGACCGAATCACCCACCGGGAGCGCCATCCCCGTCGCCGAGCTCCACACGTACGTGGTCGGCCCCCCGAGCACCTGCCTCTGGGACGAGGGCGCGCACTGCAAGACCGCGCCTCTGCCGGTCGTCTTGAACGAGACCACGCGGTCGTCCGTCGTCGCGTCGTACCCGACGAAGGGCTGCGAGAAGCCGCCTTGCACGGCGCAGGAGAGGTCCTCGTTGCCCCCGCAGTCGAGGCCGTCCGTGGAGGGAGCCTCGGGATCTCCGGCGAGCGCCGTGCAGAGCCGCGCGGACTGCTTCCACGCGACGTACACGTGACCGGGATCACCGCGGCTGAGGCTGATGTCGTTGTCCCCCATGGGATCGCTCCCGAGATCGCAGACGACGAGGTCGCAGCCGGTCTCCTTGACGGACGCGACGTAGTAGTGCCGCACCCCGACGGGCAAGTGCTCCAGCAGGCCGCCCTCGGCCCCCGCGCGAGCGGAGCCGGCGAAGTGGATCACGCCCGGCCCCTCGACGAGATCCACGAGCTCCGCGGCGGCGTAGGTGAAAGACCAGGGCTCTCCGGGCGCTGCGCCGCCAGCTCCCCCGCCACCCTCCTCGCACGCGCGAAGGAGCGTGCAGAAGGGCGCCTGACCTCCGACGCCTTCGCCCCCCGTCCCCGTCGTCGCGCTGGTCGATCCGGCGGCGCCGACGGACACCGTAGATCCGGCCGGGCCTGCTCCTGCTGCCGCGCCGACGCCGGTGCCCTCCGAAGCGTCGCCGAAGAACAGGCCACAGCTCGCTGTGACGCTCACCGACAGGAAGCTCGCCGCACGGACCAACCTCACGCGGTCATGGTACCAGCGTTCTCTTCTTTTCTCGTGCATTGCGGCCCGCCCCATCCGCGACCTCGCCGCCGTTCGCTCGCATGGCTCGCTTCCACGGGACGGGCTAGTGGAAATCTCTCGAGCGCGTCTTGAGGTCCACGCGGTCCCCGCGCTCGGTGCGCGGCAGCTCGATCCGCAGCACCCGCCTCACGAGGACGTGGATCACCTCCCCCTCCCGCTCGAGGCCGCCCTCCACGAGGAGCATCTTCCCGTGGAGGATCGGGTGGCGGTACTGCTCGAAGACCGGCACCGTGACGACCAGGTTCGAGACGCCGGTCTCGTCCTCGAGGCTGACGAACGTGACGCCGCTCGCCGTCATGGGGCGCTGCCTGCCGACGACGAGCCCCGCGACGCGCACGGTGGAGCGGTCCCGCAGCGTCGCGAGCGCTGCGGCCGTGACGACGCGCCGCTCCTCCAGGTGCGGGCGCACGTGACGCATCGGGTGATCGTCGATCGAGAGGCCCAGGCGGCCGTAGTCGAGCAGGAGCTGCTCCACCCTGCGGAGCGGCGGCAGCTCGATCGCCTCGGCGTCCTTCTCGAGATCGACGGCGCGGAAGAGACCGCCGAGGCGCGGTGCGCGCGCCCTCCACATCGCCTGCCTACGCCCGGGCACCACGTCCTCCAGCGCCCCCGCCTCGGCGAGCGCCTCGAGCTCGTTCTTCTTGAGATCGGCGCGGAGCGCGAGATCCCCTGCGCTCTCGAACGGCCGAGCGGCGCGCGCCTCCACGAGGGACAGCGCCGCCGCCTCTCCGATCCCCGACACCTGTCGGAGCCCGAGGCGCAAGGCGAAGCCGCCCTTCGAGGCCGCGTCGGGCTCGAGGGAGTTGTCCCAACCGCTCACGACGACCGAGACCGGTCGGACGATCACGCCGTGTCGCTGGGCGTCCTGCACGATGCTCGAGGCGCTGTAGAACCCCATGGGCTGCGCGTTGAGCAGGGCGCACGCGAAGAAGCCGGGGTGATGCGTCTTTTGCCACGACGACGCGTAGACGAGGAGCGCGAAGCTCGAGGCGTGCGACTCGGGGAAGCCGTACTCGCCGAAGCCCTGGATCTGCTTGTAGAGCGCCTCCCCGAACTCGCGCGAGATCCCCTCCGCCTCGAAGCCAGCAAGGAGCCGATCGCGGTGCCGCTCGAGCCTGCCGTGCTTCTTCCAGGCCGCCATGTCGCGGCGGAGCTGATCGGCCTCCCCCGCCGAGTACCCCGCCCCCACCATGGCGATCTGCATCACCTGCTCCTGGAAGAGCGGCACCCCGAGGGTGCGCTGCAGGATGTCGTCCAGGATGGGGTGCGGGGACACGGCGGGCTCCTTGCCCTGACGACGGCGCAGGTAGGGATGCACCATGCCGCCCTGGATGGGGCCTGGCCGGACGATGGCCACCTCGATGACGAGATCGTAGAAGCAGCGCGGGCGGAGGCGGGGGAGCATCGCCATCTGGGCGCGGCTCTCGATCTGGAACACGCCCACGGTGTCGGCGCGGCAGATCGCGTCGTAGGTGGCCTCGTCGTCGGGCGGCAGGAGCGCGAGCGCCTCGATCGGATCGAACGGCTCCCCTGCCCTCTGGCCCGGTGCGAGGCCGTGCTCGTGGAGCATGGCGAGGCACTTCCGGATGCAGGTGAGCATCCCGAGCCCGAGGACATCCATCTTGAAGAAGCCGAGCGTCTCCATGTCGTCCTTGTCCCACGGGATGATCGTGCGGTCGGGCATCCTGGCCGGCTCGACGGGCGCGACGTGATCGAGGGGCTCGGCCGACAAGACGAAGCCGCCGACGTGGATCGAGAGGTGCCGGGGGAAGCCCTCCATCGCCCGCGCGATGGAGATGGCCTTGCCGAGGCGCGCGTCCTCCGGATCCAGCCCGGCGGCGCGGACGGCCTCCCGCGAGACGTCGCCCATGTCGTAGTGCATCACGAGCCCGCTCAGCCGGTCGAGCTGATCGGGCGCGAGGCCGAACACCTTGCCCACCTCTCGGAGGGCGCTCCTGCCGCGGTACGAGATGACCTCGCTCACCATGGCGGCGCGCTCTCGACCGTAGGTCTCGTAGATCTCCTGGATGACTTCTTCGCGGCGCTCGTGCTCGAAGTCCACGTCGATGTCGGGCGGCTCGGCGCGCTCGGCCGAGAGGAACCGCTCGAAGAGCAGGTTCGACCGCGCCGGATCCACCGCGGTGACGCCGAGCGCGAAGCACACGGCGCTGTTCGCGGCGCTGCCTCGACCCTGGCAGAGGATCCGCCTGCGGCGGGCCATCTCGACCACCTCCCACACGCTGAGGAAGTAGGGCGCGACCGCGAGCCGCTCGATGAGGGCGAGCTCCTTCTCGCACTGGGCGACGACGCCGGGCGGCGACCCCTCGGGGTAGCGGCGCGCGAGCCCCTCGTACGTCATCCGCCGGAGCACCTCGTCCGGAGACTCTCCGTCCCTGCAGAGCTCCTCGCTCGGGAACCGGTACCGGAGCTCGCCGAAGGAGAAGGTGAGCTCCTCCGCGATCTCGCCCGCGCGGTCGACCCAGCCGGGCCTGTCACGGAAGAGCGCGCGCATCTGCGCCTCGGGGCGAAGCCGCGCCTCCGCGTTCGCCTCGAGCGCCCGGCCGGCGTCCGCGAGCGTGGTCTTCGCGCGGATGCAGTGCACGACGTCGGCGAGGTGCTTGCGCGAGGCGTGGTGGAACAGCGGCCGCGCGGAGGCGAACACGTCGCAGCCGAGCGCGCGCGCGAGCCCGTCGGCCACGCGCGTCCGCGTCTCGTCCAGGCCGTCGAGCCGCCGGTACGCGGCCACGTGCGTGCGGCCCGCGAAGGCGTGGAGGACGCCGCCCCAAAGAGGGCCCCAGCGATCGACGTCGACGTCCACGTCGACGTCGTCGAGGAGCGACGGATCCGTCGGGACCACGAGCTCGAGACCGCGCGGGTGGGCGGCGAGCGCCGAGAGTCGGAGGCCGGCCGTCCCCTTCTCGTGTCCCGCGTGCGCGATGGTGAGCAGACGACAGAGGCTCCTGTACCCGTCGTGATCGCGGGCCAAGAGGACCGCCGCGCGCGGCGTGCCCTCTGCCAGCTCCTCCCCCAGCTCGGCCTCGAGCGTCAGCTCGGCGCCAGAGACGAGCTTCACGCCTCGCTCGCGCGCCTCGCGGTACGCGCGCACGAGCCCGTAGATGCCGTCGCGATCCGCGATCCCGATCGCCGCCAGGCCGAGCTCTCCCGAAGCGCGGACGAGCTCCTCGGGGTGAGAGGCCCCCTCCAGGAACGAGAAGTTCGACTTCGCGCAGAGCTCCGCGAACACCTGTACATAGTATCAGTGTTCCGGCGGCGTCGCGCTACCTCGACGAGCGGCGCGCCAGGCGCCGCGTCGTCCACCCCGTCATCAAGATCGCGACCAAGCAGCAGAAGACGACCACCTCGAAGGGGCCGAGCCTGATCCCGCTCGCCAAGCGGTAGACCACGTAGACGAGCGCCGGCAGGGTGACGAGGCTCGCGAGCGCGATGAGGCGCGCGCGCCTCCGTCTCTTGTGGACCTCCGCCTCGAGCGCGAGCGCGGGGTCGTCGAAGGGCTCGGACATCGGCACATCGTAGCCGGCCGGAGGTCCAGGCGCAGGACACCCTTCCCGCGTTACCCTCGCGCCGTGCCCACGCGTCCTGCCGCAGCCTGGCTGCTCGTCCTCACCGCGGCGTGCGCTCCCGCCGCCGCCCCGGTCGGCGCCGAGCCGATCGCCTCCGCGCCCGAGCGCGCCGCACCTCCCGCTGACGCGGCGCCGAGCCCCTCGGCGCCCGCCTCGGGGCCGCCCCCCCTCTCCTCCCCCGCCCCCGATCTCCCGAGCCCGAGCGGGCTGACGGAGCCCGGCGCGCTCGCGTGCACGAGACCGCGGTGCGCGACGGCGGACGCCGTGGTCGCAGGGACCGAGAGCGCCGGCCCTGCCGCGCTCCGCGTGGTCACGTTCACGAAAGGCTCGACGCTCCTTCTCCCCAAGCACCGCGGGGTGGACGCCGTCGTGCTCGGCCTCGAAGGCGCGCTCTTCGCGCGCGACGACGCGGGCGCCGAGGCTTCCACCTCCCTCTCGATCGGCCCGTGGAAGGCGGTCCGGTTCCCCGGCGCGGGGCTCGAGCTCGAGGCACGGGGCGGAGACGCGCGGGCGCTCGTCGCGATCTCGTCGGCGCCGGAGCCGCTGCTCGTGACCCTCGCGAAGCCCGCCGCCTGGAGCGACCGCGCCGACGCGGTCGAGGTCGTCGATCTCGCGCGCGCGCCGGACCTCACCTGGCCGGGCATGCGTGCGCGGCTCGGCTTCGAGCGAGGTCGGCTCGGCCTCGGCCTGCTCTTCGTGCACCCCGAGCAGGGCGTCGCCGAGCACGATCACCCGGACTCGTGGGAGTACCTCGTGCCCATCGCGGGCGCGAAGACGATGCGCGTCGCGATCGAGCCAGGCAGGCCGGCGACCGAGGAGTCCGTCGCGAGCCGCGGCCGCGTCGTCGCGATCCCCAAGGCGACGAAGCACCGCGCGGATGGCGCCGCGGCGAGCGGCGACGCGGCTGCCAGGGACGTCTTCGTCGGCTTGCAGCTCTATGCGCCGCCCGGGCCGGAGCAGCGGTTCCGGAAGCTCGCCGACGCGGCGGCGCGCCCGTGAGCCGGCGCGGCGGGCAAGCGCGCGGCCAAGAGGCGCCGCCGTGGACGCGCGGGCGCGCGCCCTACCAGCGGTAGTGCGCGAAGGCCTTGTTGGCCTCCGCCATCTTGTGCGTGTCTTCCTTCTTCTTCACCGCGTTGCCGCGGTTCTGCGCGGCGTCCACGAGCTCGGCAGCCAGCCGCTCCATCATGGTCTTCTCGCCGCGGCCGCGCGAGTACGTCACGAGCCAGCGCATGGCCAGCGCGACGCGACGCTCGGGGCGCACCTCCACGGGGACCTGGTAGGTCGCTCCGCCGACGCGCCGGCTCTTGACCTCGAGCTTCGGCTTCACGTTGTCGAGCGCCTTGCGGAAGACGTCGATGGGCTCTTCCTTGAAGCGGTCCTTGATGACGTCGAACGCGCCGTAGAGGATCCCCTCCGCGGTCGCCTTCTTTCCGCTCAGCATGATGCTGTTCGTGAACTTGGCGACCAGCTTGTCCTTGAACTTGGGGTCGGGGATGATGCGGCGCTTCGGGACTTCTCGACGGCGGGGCATGGCTTCTCGTCTCTCGCTTCTGGATCAGCTCTTGGGGCGCTTGACGCCGTACTTGGACCGCTTGCGGTTGCGGGTCGCCTTGTTGGTGGAGCTCGGCCCGGCGGCGCCGGACGCGTCGAGCGTGCCGCGCACCACGTGGTAGCGCACGCCGGGCAGGTCCTTCACGCGACCGCCGCGGATGAGCACGACGGAG
>CAZBJI010000078.1:0-34775 GCA_964492175.1 uncultured Polyangiaceae bacterium
CCCGACGTTGGCCTCCACCTTGAACTCGCGGCGCAGCCTGTCGACGATGATCTCGAGGTGGAGCTCCCCCATCCCCGCGATGATGGTCTGACCGGTCTCCTCGTTCGTGAACGTCCGAAAGCTCGGATCCTCGTAGGCGAGCTTCTGCAGGCTCACCCCGAGCTTGTCGAGGTCGGCCTTGGTCTTCGGCTCGATGGCGATGGAGATGACCGGCTCGGGGAACTCCATCTTCTCGAGCACGATGGGGTGCTTCTCGTCGCAGAGGGTGTCGCCGGTCCGCGTGTCACGGAGACCCACGGCGGCGTAGATGTTCCCTGCGTGGCACGTGTCGATCTCCTCCCGCTTGTTGGCGTGCATCCGGAGGATGCGACCGAAGCGCTCCCGCTTCCCGCGCGCCGAGTTGAGCACCGCCGAGCCCGAGGAAACGGTGCCCGAGTAGACACGGAAGAACGTGAGCGTGCCGAACGGATCGTTCAGGATCTTGAACGCGAGGGCGGCGAAGGGCTGGTCGTCGGACGCCTTGCGCGTCTCCTCCCGATCCTTCTTGTTCGGGTTCACGCCCACGACGGGCGGGATGTCGAGCGGAGAAGGGAGGTAGGTGATGACGGCGTCCAGCATCATCTGGACGCCCTTGTTCTTGAACGCCGAGCCGCAGAGGACGGGGACGAACTTGAAATCGAGCGTGCCCCGGCGGAGCGCCGCGTGGATCTCGTCGTCCGTGATCTTGTCCGCCTCGCCGGCGATGAACTTCTCCATGATCGCGTCCGACACGTCGGCGACCGTCTCGATCATCCGGTCCCGCAGCTCCTTGCAGCGCGGGAGCAGATCCGCCGGGATGTCGACCCACTCGTACTTCTGCCCCTTCGACTCCTCGTCGAAGATGGCGGCCCGCATCGTGACGAGGTCCACGAGGCCCCGGAACTTGTCCTCGACGCCGACGGGGTACTGGATGGCGACGGGGACGGCGCCCAGGCGATCGCGGATCGACTCCACGCACATGTCGAAGTCGGCGCCGACCTTGTCCATCTTGTTGATGAAGGCGATCCGCGGGACGTGGTAGCGGTCGGCCTGCCGCCACACCGTCTCGCTCTGGGGCTCGACGCCGTTGCCGCCGTCGAACACCGCGACCGCGCCGTCCAGCACGCGGAGGCTGCGCTCCACCTCGATGGTGAAGTCGACGTGGCCGGGAGTGTCGATGATGTTGATGCGGTGCCCGACGCCCTGGTGCGGCCCCTCGAGCGGAGTCCAGTAGCAGTTGGTGGCGGCGGAGGTGATCGTGATCCCGCGCTCCTGCTCCTGGACCATCCAGTCCATGGTCGCGGCGCCCTCGTGGACCTCCCCGATCTTGTAGTTTACGCCCGTGTAGTAGAGGACGCGCTCGGTCGTGGTGGTCTTGCCCGCATCGATGTGCGCCATGATCCCGATGTTCCGGGTCTTTTCTAGGCTGTAGTCGCGGGCCATGGGTCGGAGGGGGCAGGGTCTCGGTCGCTGGACGCACGAAACCCCCTCCGGTCCGTTCCGCACCCGCTTTCGCTGGTGCGAGCCCGCCGCGATGTGGCAGGCATCCGAGAACCCGGAGAGGGTGCCGAGGTACGTCGCTGATTGTCAGTGCGTAACTCGGTCCTTATGTCGTCGTGCGCATCTTTCGCTAGTGCTCCTTCAGCCCCTGGAGGGACTGGGGGCGCGCACTATACCCTCGAAAGATGCTGTGTCAACGCCGTCCGCCTTCTGGGGCGTCCTCGGCTGCCGGCTCTCGGGCCTACTTGTCGCGGAGCCGAGGCATGCCCACGAAGTCCGGCTTCCCGAGCGGGACCCCGTTGTGCCGGAGGATCGCGTAGGCCATCGAGACGTGGAAGTAGAAGTTCGGCTGGGCGATGTCGACCAGGTAGTCCTCGCCTCGTAGGACCTTGCCCTCGAAGTACGGGAGCTCCACGAGCCGGTCCTCCGCGCCTTTGAAGTCCGCCGCCTGGAACGTGCCAAGGTAGTCGACCACGGTCGCGACGCGCTTCTTCAGCTCGGCGACCGTGGTCTCGGTGTCTGGGTGCTTCGGCGCCTCTCGCCCGGTGAGCCGCGCGACCGCGAGCTTCGCCGTGTCACACGCGCTCTGCACCTGCTGGGTCAGCCGGTACATGTCCGGAGCGAGGCGCGCGCCCGCGAGGACGTCGACGTCGAAGGAGCGCTCCTTGGCGCTTCGTTCTGCCTTCTCGAGCCAGCTGCTCAGGTTCTGGAGCATCTTCGCGAACTGCGGAGCCGATGCGTGAGCGATGGACATGGGACCTCCTCGGGTGGAGCCGTACCGGCTCTCCTCTACCCACGCTCGGACGCCGCGGAAACAGAATCGTTACACGATCTGTTACAATATTCGACGAGCGCGGCGAGCGCCGCCCCACGCCACGGTCCCGGGCGCGCGAGCCCGGATCTCGACGCCCGTCAGGGGCGTCACCCCGGGGTGGCTCACCCGCCGCACTGCGGCGTGCACGCTCCGTCCACGCACTCGAGGGCCGTCTGGAGCGACTCGACCCCCGCCCCGTACGCGTCGTAGCAGCCCTGCTGACAGCTCAGATCGAGCCCCGGGCAGCTCGACAGGCAGTCCCAGAGCAGCAGGCACTCGGGGACCGCGAAGCACGCGTTCATTTCGTCCTCGCAAGACGAGTAGATGCACTCCTGGCACGGGTCGATGGGATCGGTCCCGCACGAGCCGGTGCACCCCGGGCAGCCGATCGCCAGGGCCGCGTCCGAGACCCCGTTCGGGTAGGTCTGGTTGCAGGACGCGAAGCAGTCGTCGGTGGCGCACGAGTACCAGCACTCGATGATCGCCGTGCACTCCGGGTTCGCCGTGCACTCGCACCACGAGGCGTTGCACGTCGTCGAGATGCAGTCGGTGCAGCCGTCGCCGAGCGAGGCGCACACCGGCAAGCCCGTGCCGGTCGTCGCCCCCGTGGGCCCGGAGCCGGGTCCCCCGGTGGAGCCGCTCCCCGACTCGGTCCCGCTCGATCCCGGCCCGGTTCCGCCGGGGCCGGAGCCCGGACCCGTCGCGCCGGGGCCCGCCCCCTTGCTCGGGCCCGTCCCAGAGCCGGTGGCCCCCGAGGCGCCTGCGCCCGATCCTCCGCCCCCGTCGGGCTCGACCTCCACGGTACTCCCGCACCCCACGAGCCCGAAGAGCAAGGTGACGAGCGCGGCGCTCCGTGCGGTTCGCATGAGCACCATGGTCCGCCGATCGCGGCTGGGCCACAACTCAGCTGTGATCAAACTGCGCCCCCGCCGCTCGTCGACCCCGAGCTGACTGGGCGCCGGGCGATCAGAGCGTCACGTAGAACGCGGCGATGCACATCTCGTCGCCGGTCCCCTCGCCCCACCGGACGGTGCCGGGAGCGCCGCGCGTGTCGAAGGTGCAGCTGATGTCGAGCGTCCCGCCGAGCCCAGGCGCGAACTCGAGCGGCTCCTCGTAGAAGTAGAACTGCTGCCAGCCGAAGGCGTAGTCGGGGGCGTCGACGAGGCACGCGGACTGGGCTCCCCACTGCATGTCGACGCGCATGGACCGGCCATAGTTGTGCATGTGCGGGTAGACCCCGTGGATGCGGAACGGCAAGCCGCTGGCCGGCAAGAGCGTGGTTGCGGAGGAGGTGACGCTGGCTTGGTCCGGCGAGAGATCGAGGTTCAGGTTGAACGCGGCGGTGATGAGCGCCTCGTACGGGACCGAGTCCTCGAGCTGGAGATCGACCGTCGTGCGGTCCGGCAGCGTGCCCTGGTTGTAGTGGACCTGGACGACCACCGGCTGGCCGGCGATGAGCCGCAGGCCGGTCCCTTGGGGGTAGAGCGTCGCGCCCGTGCCGGGGGCCCAGGCCACGAGCGATCGACCGCCCCCCGTCTCGGCACCGCCGAAGCACCGGTAGCCGGCGGTCTCGTCCGCCGCGTCGAGGTCGCGCGCCGCCTGGGCCTCGGCCGGCGTGTCGGTGGAGAAGACGACCACGTGGTGCACCTCGCTCGGCTCGCCCGGATGGACCTCGTAGCCGGTCAAGAACGTGTCGGAGGTGAGCCCGGGGTCCACCACGAAGCACCGGTAGTCGTCGTCGAGCGAGGGGTCGGGGAGGTACGCGACGCCTGGATCGAGCGTGAGGGACACGGCGCCGAGGGCGGGAGGCGCCGCGGGGGCCGGCGGCTTCGTGCCGGGATCCCCCTCCGGCGCACCCTGATCGGCCCAGCGCGCGAGCGTCTCGATCTCGGCCTCCGTGAGCAGACGCGCGTCCTGGTACGTGTTGCACTCGCCGCTTCCGTCGACGTGGAACGGAGGCATCCGGCGCGCTGCCGTCGACGCCTGGATGGAGGCCGCCAGCGGCTTCGCGGCGTCGTAAGAGTCGAGCGCGAACGGCCCGATCTGGCCGGCGGCGTGGCACGAGGCGCAGTGCTGGTTGAGGATCGCCCCGACGTGCTCGTTGTACGTCGGCTTCGCCGGGGCGCCGGCCTCCTCGGTCTCGTCCGAGCCGCAGCCCGTGACCAGCGTCGAGAGCGAGAGCGCGCACGAGAGCGGGAGCGCGGCGAATCGGTACATGGAACCTCCGAAGTGAGACAAGAAGGCCACGCGCGCCGTGGGTCAACGGGGGAGCGCGGGAGAAGCAGTGCCTCGACGCCGGCGCCGCGGCGCACCCGCGCGCTCCGGAGACGACGCCTGTAGGGAGAGGTGCGGCACGGCGAGCGCGAATTGGGTTCGTGGGCGCTCCGCTGCCTGACCTACTATGGAAACATGCGGGTCCTTGCGCTGACCACGTCGATGGACCTGAGTCAGGTGCTCGCAGGGTCGGTTCTCTGCTTTCGAGAGGAGGCGGCCCTCGCGGCCGCGCATCGCGCGGAGCCGGCCAGCGTCGTCATCGTCGAGCGATCTTCGTTCCCACGTCTCGACGTCGCGTCGCTCTCGCGTCCGCGACCCCCCTCGGTGCTGTTCGTCGTGGAGCACGAAGCCGACGTCGACCGCGCGCTCGCGGAGGGCGCCGACGACTGGGAGATCGCGACCACGCCGGCGCGGCTCGCCGCCCGCGTGCGGGTGATGCACGCCGCTCGGCTCCGCCGGCAGCAGCTCCAAAGCGACGCCGACGCCCTGGCCCTGATGACGTCCCACCACGAAGGTGGCTGGCGCCTGTGGGAGTTCGATCTCCACGCGAACGCCTTCATCCGGATGCTCCCGGAGGGCCCCTCCGCGCGCCACCACGCCCACGACTCCGTCGCTGCCCGCTCGTGGACGACCATGTACTGCCCCGCGGAGCAGGCGCGGATCAAGGGCATCGTGCGAGAAGAGCTGGCGCACTTCGCGCGCACCGGTGAGGTTCGACGTCGATCGTTCGACGTCGCGATCACCAACGCGGACGGCACCCGCGGGTTCCGTAGCACGATGACCACCCTCGTCCTCGACGACGACGGCAAGCCCCGCGTCTGGCGGGGCATCAGCGTGGACACGACGGAGGCGGTCCAGACCCGCTCGGCGCTCGCGTCCGCCGAGGAGACGTTCAGGGCGTGCCTCGAGGCGATCCCTGCGCCGGTGGTCACGGTGGACCGCGCCGGGCACGTCGTCGGCTGGAACCCAGCGGCACAGGCCACGTTCGGGTGGACCCCGGAGGAGGTGCTGGGACGCCCCTACCCCGTGGTCGACGGCCGCGACGGCTCGCGTCAGGAGCCCCAGCGGCTCCTCGCGGAGACGTTCGCCGGACGCACCGTGTCCGGCTACGAGACCACCCGCCTCAAGAAGGATGGCTCGCCAGTCGAGCTCAGCATCTGGGCGCGGGCGGTTCCTGGCCCCGACGGCGAAGCCCTGCACAGCGTCGCGGTGATGACCGACGTGACCGCGCGGAACCTCGCCGCGATGGACTACAAACGCCTCTTCGACGCCGCGGACGACGCCATCGTCGTGGTGGACGCCGGGCACGGCACGATCCGTGACGTCAACGCGCGCGCGTGCCAGGCGTGGGACCGCCCGCGCGACGCCCTGACGGGGCAGCGCCTCGACGACGTCTCCCCGGCGCTGGCGCGATCGCTCCAGGCGGTCCACCCGGAGCTCGACCGCCTCGGCGCGGTCCGGTTCGAGCTCACGGAGGACGCGGCGCCTCGAGCGCGCGTCCACTGGGAGGCTCACGCTTCCCGGATCGACTACGGCGGGAGGCCCGCCATCTTGTGCGTGAACCGCGACGTGACCTCGCGGCGCGACCAGGAGGACGCGCTGCGCAAGCGCGATCAAGCCCTCGGCGAGGCGCGGAGGCTGGAGGCGCTCGGACGGCTCGCGGGCGGCGTCGCGCACGATTTCAACAACAGCCTGATGGTCATCGAGTCGTGCTCGGAGGTGCTGGCGCAGACGCTGGAGGAGGGTGAGCTCGCGGACGAGGTCTCCGATCTCACGGCGTCCGTGACGCGCGCCAAGACGCTCGTGAAGCAGCTCCTCGTCTTCGCCCGCTGCGCCCCGGTCCAGGTCGAGACGCTGGACCTGGTGGAGGTGCTTCCCCCCCTGCTCGCCATGCTGCGACGGATCCTCGGCGAGCACGTCGAGCTGGTCACGAACCTCACGCCCTCTCGCGCGTACGTGCGGGCCGACCCAGCCCAGGTGGAGCAGATCGTCGCGAACCTCATCGTGAACGCCCGGGACGCCCTCGCCAGCGCCGGTTCGCGGCGCGGGCGAGGCCGCATCGAGGTCGTCGGCAGGCTGTCGGCGCGACCGGACATGTTCGAGCTCTCGGTGCGGGATGACGGGCCCGGCATGGATGAGGCGACCCGCGCGCGGATCTTCGAGCCGTTCTTCACGACCAAGGAGGCGGGAGCAGGGACGGGCCTCGGGCTCGCGACGGTGCATGGGATCGTGCTGGGCCTCGGCGGAGAGATCGCGGTGACGAGCGAGCTCGGCGCCGGCACCGAGTTCCGCGTCACCCTCCCGACGGTGGACCAGCAGCCCGCCGATCGGAGCCCCACCAGCAGGCGACGCACGAAGGGAGACGGAAGCGGCTCGATCCTGCTCGTCGAGGACGAGCGCGGCGTTCGGCGCGCGCTGGCGCGGGAGCTGAAGCGGTCCGGCTACGACGTGCTCGAGAGCGAGGACGGCGCCGCGGCGCTCGACCTCGCCGCGGGGCATCCGGATCCCATCGACATGCTCGTGACCGACGTCGTGATGCCCCGGATGGGAGGCCTGGAGCTGGCGAGCCGCCTCCGCGCGTCGCGTCCCGGCATCCAGGTGGTGTTCATGACCGGGTACCGTCCCCCGGACGCGGTCGAGCACGACGGGGCCGCCGGCGCGGAGATCCTCACGAAGCCATTCCCGCCCGCGCAGCTGATGGAGGTGGTCCGCTCGGTGCTGCAGCGCCGCGCGCCGTGAGCTCGCCGACTCGGGCCACCCACTCGGCCGAGAGGCATGGCGGGCACGTCACACGAGCAGCTCCCTGCAGACCTCCGAGAGGCGGCGGACCGCGTCCGGCGTCGCCTGGAGGGTGAGCCACCGCTCGCGTCCCTCGTCGAGGTAGCGAAGCGTGAGCATGGCGATCGGCGCGCGGAGGACCGGGGCCTCGGGCGATCGGGCGATGACGTCGATGCGCCAGTCGGCTCCGAGCAGGACGGGACCGTGCCTGGCGACCGCGCGCGAGATGATCTCCTCGCGGACCAAGGTCTTGGCGACCTCGTAGCCCCGCAGGAGGAGCCGCTCGAGGTCCCGCCGCGCTTCGCCCCCGAGGATGGCCAGATCGGCGGCGAGCTCCGCCGCGGAGAGGTCGACCTCCGAGGCTCGCCGCAGGAGATAGCGGGCCGCCTTGAGCGCGATGGCGAGGTCGGCGCCGCTCACGCCGTACTTCCCCGAGAACGCCTCGATGAGCTTCTCGGTCGCGGGCGGGATCGGGTCCGGCAGGGTGGGCGCCAAGACCGTCCAGAGGTCCTCCTGCGCCGGGGCCGGCAAGGCCAGAAGCCTCGCCAGATCCGCTTCGAGCCGTGGCGGCGGCTCCTGCCCGCCGAGACACCGCAACGCCCGCGCGCCGCTGCCCTCCGTGGGGCCGTCGCTCATCGCGCGACCTCGCGCGCGATGTGCGACGCACGGCGGCGGGCGTCGTCACCGTCGACCGCGCTGACGTCGGGAGTGACGCCCCGCGCGTCGAGCGCGGCGCCGGAGGGGAGCGTCAGCTCGAGGGCGGAGCCGTAGACGACCCCTCCGCCAGGCAAGCCCCGGGTCGTCTGCGCGCGCCCCTTTCCATAGGTTCGCTCTCCCACGATCACCGCGCGCCCTTGCTCCTGGAGGGTCCCCGCGAGCACCTCGGCGGCGGAGGCGGTACGGGGCCCCACCACACACACCACGGGGACTGTCCACGCGGCACCGCCCCGCGCTCTCAGGACGACCGGGTCGCCGTCGGCGTCCCGGCCGCGCGCCACGACGTCTCCGTCGGCGAGAAAATCGCTGGCGAAGCGGACGAGCGCGCCGAGCTCGCCGCCTCGGCACGCCGAGAGATCCAAGACGATCGCCCTCACGCGATCGCGCGGGAGCGCCGAGAGCCCGGCGTGGACGGCCGACGGCAGCTCGGGCGAGAACACGGCGATCTCGACCCAGGCGACACCGCCGTCGAGCGCCGTCGTGCGAGCCGGCGGGTCGCCGTCGAAGGGCGCAGCGAGCGACGTGAGGCCCTCGCCCGAGAGCGGTGCCGGCATCTCCACGCCCGAGCTCGCGACCGTCTCGCCCGCCCAGCAGTAGAGGACGTTCACCGCGCTCGGAACGAGGACCGCGCCGAGCGGGTTGTTCATGTTGTTCCCGGTCGTGGGACAGGTGAGGTTGATGGCGGGCATGCCGTCGATGAAGACGATGGGGTTGCCCATCGTGTACGATCCCATCCCCTTGATGGTCGGGTGCGCCGTTCCCGCCTCGTCCCCCATCGTCATCGGGATCTTGGAGCCCATGTTGAGCGCGGGCATCATCGAGACCTTCACCGTCGGTGAGAACGGCGCCGCCTGGATGTTCATCGCGAAGTTGGGGTACGGGATCGGAACGGTGGCGGGTCCGACGATCGTGTTGCACACGTCCGGGAACCCGATGTTCATGCCGGCGCCGCGGTTCGAGGCAGGCAGCATCGTCAGCCCAGGTGGATCGCGCGGCCGTTGATGGTGACCTTGTCCTCCGTGAGGAGCGTGGAGGACTTCGCCTGCGTCGCGTGGGCGCCGTCGACGACCGTCTGCGTCTGCCCGGCGTGGACGGCGAGGAGCTCGGTCACGCGTTGCTTGAGGCAGGCGAACCTCGCGACCGCCTGCCTCGCGATCGTCCGGAGCGTCCCAGCGTGCAGCTCCACCTCGGGCGCGTCGATCCGCACCGCCTGGTCGCTCGACAGCGTGAGCGGGCCCCCCACCGCGCGCACGTCCACCGCGCCCGGGAGCTCGAGGACGGTGCGCCCGGTCCCGCGCAGCACCCCGATGACGTAGTGCCCAGCCTCGTCCCCGATGACGAGCAGCGAGTCGCCCACCGCCGCCCGGTAGGGAACCGGCAGCGCCAGCTGCGCCGTCACGACGGGGCCCTGGCCGATCTGGACCCGCACCAGCGCGCCCTCGACCCCGACCACGTCGGCCGGACCGAGGTACCGCAAGGCCGCTCCGCTCTCCACCGCTCGCAACGCCGCAACAGCTCCCACGCGTGCCTCCTTCTCAGCCCGTTCGCGGCGGGGGCACCCACCGCTCCGCCTTCAGTCGCTCTACGTCGGTGTGCTTCACGACCGCCGCGCCCTCGCTCCCCCAGAGGGTGCGGTCGTCCTTCGCGCCGTGAACGTTCGCCGCGCGGAGCTCGGCCTGGGTGAAGTCCGCGCCGCTCACGTCCGCGTGCGAGAAGTCGGCGTAGTCGAGCCGAGCGCCGCGGAACGTCGCGTCCTCCGCCTTCGCCTCCACGAACAGCGTCTCGCGCAGATCCGCCGCGGCGAGGTTCGCGGCCGTGAGATCCGCCTTGGAGAACGTACAGAACCGCAGCGCCGCCTGCGACAGCTTCGCGCCGCCGAGCTTGGCCTCTCCGAAGAACGCGCCCTTCGCCTGGGCCTCCGAGAGGTCGGCGAGCTCGAGCGACGTCCCCTGGAAGCACGCCTCCGACAAGGCGGCCTGGCGGAGCACCACCTTCTTCAGGTTGGCCCTGCTGAAGTCCGACCCCGTGAGCACCGCGCCGGTGAGGTCCATCCCCGCCATGTCGCAGCCGACGAAGCTGCACTTCACGAGCGAGAGCCCGCGGAGCTTCAAGCGTGAGAGGTCCGCGCCGTCGAAATCCATGCTTCGGAGCGCGGTGCGCTCGAGCACGACGCCGTCGAGGATCGCCTCCTGGAGGGTCGTGGCGCGGAGCAGGGCGCGCGTGAGATCCGCGCGCGAGAGATCGACGCGATCCGCCAGGCACATCGAGAGGGACGCGCCGACGAGCCGGGCGTCGGAGAGGTCCGCGTCCATCAGCAAGCACATCTCGAAGACCAGGCTCGAGAGGTCCGAGCCCCGTAGGACGGACTTCGATAGGTTGGTCCGCTTCAGCGTGGCGCCCGCGAGCAGCACCCCGGTGAGATCGCACCCGGAGAGATCGGAGCTCTCCAGGTTTGCGCCGCGGAGGATGGCCCTGGAGAGGTTCACGCCCGCAAGGCTGGAGAACGACAGATCCGCGCCCTCGAGGTCCACCGGCCCGAGATCGCTCGCCTCCAGCGCGGGATCAGCGGCCGCGTCGGGCATGTCGAGCCGCGTGAGCTTCGCCCCCGAGAGGTGGCTGCGGACGATGGTCGTCGGCAGGCGCGTTCCGCGGAGATCTGCCTCGAGCAGGATGACGCCGTCGAGGACCGCGCCCTCCAGATCGGCGCGGCGCAGCACCGCCTTGGGCAGGACGCACTGCTCCAGGCGCACACCGCGGAGCGAAGCGCGGCTCAGATCAGCCATGGGCGCCACGACCCGGACGAGCTTCGCCCCCGAGAGATCCGCGCCGACCAGGGTCGGCCTGTCGAGCTTCGCGTCGGTGAGGTCGGCGAGCGGGAGCCGCGCCTCGTCGAGCCGCGGCTCGAGCAGCACCGCCTCCGACAGGTCGACGCCGGAGAGATCGGCGCCGGCCAGGTCCGCGCGCAGCAGCTTGGCGCCGCGGAGCTTGGCCCCCGTGAGCTTCGCGCCGCGCAGCCCTACGTCGATGAGCGTCGCGCCCGCCAGATTCGCCCCCGTGAGATCGGCCTCGTCGAAGGCGCACGCCTGCAGCGTGGCGCCCGCGAGATCCGCGCCGGGCGCTCGAAGCCCCTTCCCGCGCACCATCGCGAGCGTGGCGCGCGCGAGCTTCGCGGACGCCAGGTCACGGCCCGAGAGATCGAGGCGTGCGATCTGCGCGCCCTCCAGCGACCGCCCCTCTCGCGCCGCCTGCTCCAGCTCCGCGACCGTCGTCACAGGCTCTCCATCGTGGAGCGGCTGATGTTCGCGTCCGTGAAGTCGGAGCCCTCTCCGTGGGCCTCGAAGAGCTTCGCGTCGTAGAGGTTCGCGCGGAGGAACTTGGTGTCCGTCACCTCCGCGCGCGACAGGTCCGCGCCGAACAGGTTCGCGTCCGAGAGGTTGGCGCCGGCGAGGCACGCGCGGTAGAGGCGCGCCAAGCGGAGGTTCGCGCGCACGAACGACGTCGCCCTCGCAGACACCTCCGGGAAGTGGGACGAGCGGAACCACGCGTCGCTCAGGTCCGCCTTGTCGAGCTTGGCGAGCGCCCAGATGGTCCGCTCGCCGCGGGCCTCGGAGAGGTTCGCGCCCGTGAGGTCCGCCTCCTGGAACCTGGAGCCGTCGAGCTTGGATCGAGCGAGGGACGTCTTGCGGAGCGACGTCCTCTCGAACGTGGCGTTCGTCAGGGTGGCGCCCGAGACATCGGCCTCGTCGAGGACGGCCTCGGTGAGGTCGGCCCGGTCCACGTCGGCGCCGCCGAAGCGCGCGCGGCGGAGCCCGGCACCGACGAAGGACGGGTAGCTCCCCGTCACCTTCGAGAGATCCGCGCCTTC
Organism: uncultured Polyangiaceae bacterium; assembly: GCA_964492175.1. Lineage (GTDB taxonomy): Bacteria > Myxococcota_A > Polyangia > Polyangiales > Polyangiaceae > Xiheicaenibacterium. The sequence goes on from CAZBJI010000078.1 coordinate 11,967, forward strand.
GAGCTCGGCGCCGTCCAGGTACGTCATCTCGAGGAGACAGCCGGAGAGGCGCGCGTCCACAGCGCGAGCCTGCGCGGCGTTCGTCTGCGTGAGATCCGCGCCCGAGAGATCCGCGCCCGAGAGGTCCGCCTTGTAGAGGATCGCCCGCCGGAGGTTCGCCCCGACGAGCTTCGCGCCGCGGAGGTTCGCCCCGACGAGCAGCGCCTCCTCCAGGTTGACGCCGGACAGATCCTTGCCCGAGAGATCCTGGTAGCTCAGGTCGCGCTCGGCCAGGTTCTTGAAAGGCCCCGGCTCGTCGGAGGAGAGCGGCTCGACCGGAGGTCGGTAGGAGGGCTCGATCTTCGGCCACGCGGGGTCGTGCGGGATCCGCTCGATCTCTGCGATCTTCGCCGCCACCTCGGGGGGCATCTCGCGCCCTTCGAAGGACTTCTTGAGCCGCTCGGACTCCTCGAGCACCTGGCGCATCATGCGCCGCAGGCCGAGGTGCGGGAGGGTCCCAGGCCGCTTGATGACCGCGACCGGGGGCTCGTCCGGTGCCTTGGCCGCTGCGAGCTTCTCGGTGAGCTCCTTCGAGGGAGGACCGCCCGCCTTCATGCCGGCGGCGACCTCCGCCTGGATGTCCGGCGCGAAGGAGCCGAAGCGCTTCTTCAGCATCCCGGTCACCGGATCGGGGGCCGACGGATCCTCCGGCAAGACCTCGCCGGCCTTCTCCCGTCGCGTGCGGTCGACGAAATCGTCGAAGCCGGCGGGCATCTTCTCTTTCAGCCCGACGGGGTCCTCGGCGAACGCGTCGAGCCGCTCGTGGTAGCCGCGCGCCGGCAGGGGCTTTTCCGCCAGCGCCTCGTCCGCGACCAGGACGAACTTCACGTCGGTGAGGTCCGCCTCCCCGACCGGAGTGAGCCCGCGCCAGACCAGGGTGACGTGGTCCTCGTCCGGCTCGACGAGCACCGTGTCGAGGTTCATCGGCACCTCACGGATCTTGCCGGCGGCGTCCCTCACGAACACCCGAACGCGTCGGCCCGGTAGGCGCCCGCGAACGGTGGGTGCGGAGGCGTGCAGGTGCTGGAGCACCAGCTCCTCGTCCCCGGCCGCGTAGCCCGGGAGGAGCTGATCCGGCGGCGCGGCTTGAAAGTACGCCCAGTCGAAGTCGGCCGCGTAGTAAGGCGCGCGCTCCTTGCGGTACCTCGCGTCGTACTGCGCGCCGACCAGGCTCGCCCTCGCCCGCCAGGTCGGGTTTCGGGGCGCGAAGCTCGCCGGCGGGAGGGCGTCGGAGGGCGACGCGAGGCGTCGATCCGGGAGCTCCACCTGGGGTAGGTCAGCGGTGCCGGCGCCCTTGCCGACGGGGTTCTCGGGGGAGTCGGGCCCGCCGAACGCGTTCGCCAGCGAGAGCTCGGCGCGGGTGAAGGAGCGCGGCTCGGAGGGCGAGCGCCCGAGCGCGCCCTCCGACCAAACCCGCGGCCCGAAGACGCGCAGGTGCTTGGACCAGGCGCCGAGCGCTAGGCGCACGTCGAGCTCGGTCACCGGGCGGCCGAACGGGGCGTGCGCGGAGCCGCGGAGCAGCACCTCCGCGCGCGGCTTGAAGTCTGCGAAGTCCCCGGGGTAGAGGCACTCCCCAGCGCGCTCGTCGTCGCCCTCCGCGAACGTCTCCGCCATGAGCGGCGGCTGCTCCTCCAGCGCCCGCAGGGCGCCGCCGGCCTCGAGCGAGAACGTCCCCTTCACCACGAAGGTCATCTCTGCCTGCGGAGGCCGGCGCGAGGTGACCTTCGCTCCGTGGACGAACGGGGTCAGGTTCTTGACGAGCACGCTCTCTCCCTGCTCGACCGAGTCAGATGCCGAGCTTCGTGATCATGGAGGTGAGCGTCAGGGACGCCGTGGTCTGGGACTTGGCGAGCGCCACCTTCTTCTCCGTCAGAGCGGCGACGATGTGGTTGACCCTCGTCTCGAGCTTCTCCACGTCGACCTCGACCTTCTTGGGGACGCTGATCTCCGTGCGGAACTTGGTCGGCCCCGTGATCTCGATCTTGCCCCCCACCTCGATCGCGAGGGTCAGGCCGCCCAGCGCGAACTCCCCGCGGAAGCCATCGACGCTGGTCTCGATGCTCGCGACCGAGACGCGTGTGTCCGCGACGAACGGGCACAGCGTCGTGGATGCCATCGCACCCTTCACGAGCGTGCGCTCGTTGATCGCGTCGGCGGTGGTCGTCGAGTTCTGCCGGTGGACGTGGGTGTTCTCGATGATGTCGTCGACCCAGCAGCCGGCGTCGCCGGTCTCGGACTCGATCTTCTTGGCGTACGTCCTCTCGTAGACGTGCTCGACCCGAGCGTCGGAGCTGCCCGTGTAGGACTTGAGGTTCGTAGCGTACGTGTACTCCCGCTGCTCCCCGTCAACGACCTCGGGGAAGCTCGTGAGCGCGATGAGATCGTCCGTGGGGAGCTTGGACGTCGGCGTGCTCCTGTCGAGCCCGAGCCACGTCTCCGTGATGGAGCGCCGGGCCCAGGTCCGTGAGATCATCATCGGCCGCTTGTTGTTGTTCTGGGCGGCCGAGTAGCCCGGCGCCTGGGGATCCGAGCCCGAGCGGGAGATCGCCTTTTGCCCCTCGCTCACGTCGAAATCGTCGGCGCCGAGGACGTGGATGTAGCTCTTGCCCTTGATGATCTCGATCTTGTCGCCGCCGGTCGTGGTCATCCTGTGCCCGTCCGTGTGATCTTCCCAGCCGAACTTGTTCGGCCCCGACGTCGCGGCCTTCATCGCGCGCACGATGCCCTCGATCTCGGCCTTCTTGGCGGCGTCCGAGTCGACGAAGAGAGGCAGGTACGGATCCTTGTCGGTGTAGCCGAGGCGGAGGTACGCCTCGTCCTCGTCCCGAAAGGTCTCCTTCTGGGGGTCGGTGTCGTACGAGGTCGGCGCGATCGCGCCTCGAACGTGCATCTCGTAGTTCCCGCCGACGACGTCGAGGCGGGGGCCCTTCGTCGTGATGACACGGTCGCCGTCGGTGTGGTCGCGGGTCCCCATGTTGGAGCTGCGGAACTTCGCCCACTCGCTGTACGTGGAGAGCCGGCTCGCCTGGGTGGCGCCGAGGCTCACGTAGGAGGTCTGGTTGCCGGCGGCGCCGTTGTCGTAGTCGGGCACCATGAGGAGCGCGTACTTGTTGCCGGAGGTCGACGGCGCGACGTCCAGAAAGTTGGCGTTGTCACCGGCGGCGTGTGTCGTCATGCGCTCCCTCTCGGACCGAGGAGAAGACCCAGGGTGGGAAGAGGAGTCAACCCGTCGCCGAGATCGGCCGTCGCGAGCACGCGCAAAGAAAACGGAAGGGCTTGCGCGCCACGGCAGTTGCCTTAGGCTGGAATATTACCGTGAGGCAAACCATGCACCGAACTCCCAGCGCGCCGCGTCGACGCCGAGCCTTCACCCTCGTCGAGCTCATGGTCACGGTAGCGCTCGTCGGGGTGCTCGGCGCGCTGGCGGTTCAGAGCGCTCGCAAGTACGTCTCGTCCTCCAAGTCCGCCGAGGCGCTCCAGATGGTCGGCGCCATCACGAACGGTGTCCTCTCTGCGTTCGAGCAGCAGAAGACGAACTCGGAGCTCCTCGCCGACGGGCAGCTCAGCTCCAACACCTCCGGGACCGCGAAGACGACGGGGTCGGGAAAGGGCGCCACCGTCGTACACGGGAGCGGGATCCCTTACCTGTGTGGCAGCACGACGGCGGTCCCCGACAAGATCGCCAGCGTGACGGGCAAGAAGTACCAGCCGACCAGCCAGAACGGGAAGGACTACCAGACGGGGAACGTCGGCGAGGGCTGGACGTGCGTGATGTTCACGAACAGCGCGCCTCAGTCCTACCAGCTCGAGTACACCGCGAACGGGGCGCCCGTGAACGTGACGCTGCCGAAGGGTGGGTCGCCGCCGGGTCTCTCGAAGCAGAACACGTGGAGCGTGAGAGCCACCGGAGACGTCGACGGTGACGGCGTCCTCTCCTGGTTCGTCGTGACCGGCAGCGTCGTGAACGGCAACGTCAGGCGCTCGCCCTCCGTCGGGCTGACCGACCCCGACGAGTAGCTCGGTCGCATGGACCACCGCGCGCTGACGGCCATCTTCGGAGCCCTGGAGGCCCGCCGTTCGGGCAAGCTCGATCCCGTCCGGATGAGCGGGGCGGATCTGCAGGGCGCGCACCTCCTGCGCGCCGACCTCGTGGAGGCGGAGCTCGAGGAGACGAAGCTCGACCACGCGACGCTGTCGGGGGCGCGGCTCGGGCGCGCTCGGCTCCTCGGAGCGTCGCTGCGCCGCGCGCACCTCGACGCGGCCGACTTCACGGAGGCGGATCTGTCGGAGGCGGATCTGGAGGGCGCCCGGGTCCGCGGGACCGTGTTCTCTCGCGCGAAGCTCTGCGGCGCGAACCTGCGCGGCTGGGCTGGCGTTCCCGACTCGCTCGTCGGCGCCCAGATCGACAAGGCCGCGTGCGACCGGAGCGGCCTCGGGGACCGAGCGGTCATCGAGCTGTTCCGCAGCGGCGCCGAGATCGTGGATCTCACCGAGTTCTCCGACGACGTGCAGCGGGGCTGCGCCCACCGGTCCGAGGGGCTCGACGTCCTGACGGAGGAGCAGATCCTCGGAGCGGAGGCCGCCGTCCGCAAGGCTCGCCTCGACGTGGACCTCACGATCCCACCGGCCAGCCGCAGGGGCACGGAGATGCAGCGGCTCTCGGTGGCCGCAGCCGCAGGCGCGGGGGCCGACTCGGCGCCGCCGGTCTCTCTGCGCCGCGCTGCGCCGCTCCCCGATGACCTCCTCATGCTCGCCGGGGTCGTCGTGCCCCCCGCGCCGGCGGAGGAGGAGGTGGTCTGCGGCGCCACGCTCGTCCGCAAGCTGGGCAAGGGGACCTCAGGGACGGTGTGGCTCGGCAGGACCGAGAACGGCGGCGAGGTGGCGGTCAAGGTGTTCGACATGTCCCTGCACGCAACGGGGCTGCTCCTGCACGCGTTCCGCCGCGGGGTGAAGACGATGAACCGGCTGATCCTCGACGACGCGAGCGAGGGCATGGTCGGGGTCCGATGCGTCGCGACGAGCCAGCTCGCGTTCTCCATGACGTACATGCGGAACGGGAACCTCACGGCCCTCCCGCCCGAGTGGCCCGTCCCGACGCGCGTCCAGTTCTTCATCGACTTGTGCAAGATCGTCCACCGGTTCCACGAGGCCGGCGTCCTCCACCGGTGCCTGCGCCCGTCGAACGTCCTGCTCAGCGACGACCTCGACCCGATCGTCACCGACCACAACATGGTCGACCTGCCGACGGCTTGCGGTGAGGTCCCGCAGCCGGGTGGCTACGCCGTCTACGCCGCCCCCGAGGAGGTGCTCGATCTCAGCACCATGAGCCCCACGGCCGACATCTACAGCCTGGGACGCATCCTCACGTTCCTGCTGCTCGGCAAGCACCCGAGCGGTCCGCTCGAGGAGGTCCCCGCGCTCGAGGCGTTGGCGGATCAGCCCGTGGGCCTGGTGAGGATCGCCCGAAAGTGCACGCTACGGGACCCTGCCGTCCGATACCAGGTCGTCCCGGAGCTCATCAAGGATCTCGAGAGCTACGAGGACGGTCTGACCGTGGGCGTAGGAGCGGGGGCGCTCGAGACCAACTTCATGCCCTACCGCGTGAGCAACCTGCCTCTCGCCGGCGTCGTGGAGGAGGACGCGCTCGAGGCCGCCGTCGCCCCACGGCCGAAGCGACCGAGGCCCGCGCCGGTGATCGCGGAGCCGGCGGTCCATCCCGCCGGGCCCATGGCCTGGGTGGGCGCCATGATGCTCGTCGGAGCGGCGGCGCTCATCGCAGTGACGCCGATCCCGGGAGAGGAGCTGCGGCTCGCGGTGAACCTCGCCGCGGCCCTGGCCGGAGGACTCCTCGGGTTCAGCCTCCTACGCAGAGCGGGCTCCTCGAAGCGGGCTCGCCTCGCCTTCGGCTTCAGCGCTGCCGCCGCGCTCTACATGCTCCAGCCCGGCGACCTCGCCGACCTGCGCATCCGCGTCACGCTGGAGCGCGCGTCGAGCGAGGAGCGCGGCGCGGCCGTAGCGCACCTCGCCCGCCGAGGGCAGCGCGATTTCTCCGAGCTCGACCTCAGCGCCGCCGATCTGTCGCGGCGCGAGCTCACCGCCACGAGCTTCCGCGGCGCCTCGCTCAAGTCGACGCGCCTCGACGAAGCGACCCTGACGGAGGCCGAGTTCGAGGGCGCGGATCTCACGGAGGCGTCCGCGCTGGGCGCGAGCTTCCGGGGATCGAACCCGTACCAAGCCACCGGGTGGGACACCGTCCGCTGCGACGAGTACACGGTCATGCCCGAGGGCTGGCTCTGCGGCGCCGGCGTGCCCGTCGCGATCCAGGCCGAGCCCCGCTGAGATCAGCCCGTGTTTCGCAGGCCAGCGGCGATGCCGTTGACCGTCACGAGGAACGCCTCGACGACGCGGTCGTCCACGTCTCGCTCATCGGACGCCCGCATCCTTCGCAGGAGCTCGGCCTGCAGCACGTTGAGCGGATCGATGTACGGGTTGCGCAGGGCGATGCTGGCCTGCAACGCCGCGTCGTCCTCGAGGAGCTCGTCGGCGCCGAGGACGCGGAGGAGCGAGCGCTTGGTCTTCACGAACCGCTCCCGGAGCGCCGCGCCGATCGAGCGCAGCGACGGATCCACGAGGCGGTCCTCGTAGAGCTCGACGATGGTGGGGTCGGCCTTCGCGATGGCCATCGAGACGAGGCTCACGAGCGATCGGAAGAAGGGCCAATGCTTCGCCATCGCCTGGAGGCGGAGCCGACGGGCCTCGTCCTCGAGCGCGGCGTCGAAGACGTCCCCTAGGCCCAGCCACGCGGGGAGGATGAGCCTCGCCTGGTTCCACGCGAAGACCCACGGGATCGCGCGCAACGATGCGACGTCGTCGCCCGCGCGGCGGCGCTCTGGGCGGCTCCCGGCGTGGATGAGGGAGAGCTCGCGCTCCGGTGTCACGGCGCGAAAGTAAGGGACGAACCCCGGGTCCTGGTGCACCACGGCGCGGTACGAGGCGGTAGCCTCCGCGGACAGGCGCGTCATCTCGTCTCGCCACGCGGGGTCCACGGGAGCCGCGGGGACGTGGAGGACCTCGAGCACCGAAGACACGTACCGATCGAGGCTCTGGATCGCGACCGCCTCGAGCCCCAGCGTGGAGTCGATCGCCTCCCCCTGGACCGTGACGCGCAGCCTGCCACGGAGGGACCCGGGGGGCAGCGACAGCATGGAGTCGCGGATGGGCCCACCACCGCGGCCCACCGTACCCCCGCGCCCGTGGAAGAAGATCGGCTCGCGCCCGTGGGCGCGCACCACGTCGGCGATCCCCTCGATCGCCCCGTGGATGGCCCACGCCGAGCCGAGCCGTCCGGCGTCCTTCGTGGAGTCCGAGTAGCCCACCATGACCTCGACCCGCTCCCCGACGATGTCGGTGAACGCTTCCTCACGAAGGAGCGCGTCCATGACGTCGCGAGCGCCAGCGAGATCACCCAGCGTCTCGAACAACGGCACGACCCGGAGCGGCGGTGACACCCGGGCTTCGCGCTGCAAGAGCGCGACGAGGAGGACGTCCGACGCCGCCCTGGCCATCGAGATCACGTACGCCCCGAACGCCCCCGGTCCCGCGGTCGCCACGACCCTGAGCGTCGCGAAGAGCTCGTCCGCGGTCGGGTCTTCCAGGGGATCCCTCGGGAGGAGGAACCTCTGGCTCACGAGCTCGCGTCGCAGGAACGCGACGCGCTCCGGCTCGGACCACGCGGCGTACGAGCCGAGCCCGATCGCGCGCGTGATCGCGTCCATGACCGCCACGTGCACCGAAGCCTCCTGCCGAACGTCGAGCGGCGCGAGGACGACGCCGAAGCAGCGCGCGCGCCGCCGCGCGTCGAGGAGCAGACCGTCTGCGACGACCTTGAGACCGAGCGCGCGGAGCGAGGCGTCGCACATGTCGAGGACCTCGACGAGCTCCGCCACGTCGAGCAGCACGCCCGGAGGAGGCGGCGAAGGCTCCGCGCCGGAGGCGGCCGCGGCGCTCGCCGACTCGCACCACCGCTCGGTCAGGGCGAAGCGATCGACGAGCTCCGAGAGGACGGCGCGGTAGGGCTCTCGCGCGCCGGCCGCGCGCGCGCGGAGGTCCTCCGTCGCGACGACCACGGCGAGCTCGTCTCGGAGCGACGTGAGCGTGTCTTGCCAGAGCCGCGCCGCGGTCCAGCGCGCGCGCAGGGTGGCGTACCTGGTGACGGAGGACGTCACGAGGGGGTTCCCGTCCCGATCCCCGCCTACCCAGGACCCGAACGTCACCGGGCACGCGGCGCCCTCGAGGGTCTGCGAGAGCTCGCTCTCGAGGGCGTGGTCCACGTGGCGCATGTACCGCGGCACCGCGTCCCAGAGCACCTGCTCGAAGACGACGAGCGCGCCCCGCACCTCGTCGAACGCCGTCGGCTTGCGCTTGCGGACCTCGTCGGTGTGCCAGAGGAGCGCCACGCGCCGGGCGAGCTCGCCGCGCGCGGCCGTCGCGGCGAGCGCGGCCGCGTGGTCACGCTCCGTCAGGGCGTCATCCGTCGCCCGGTATTGCATGCGCACCGTCCGGCGCACCACCTGCGTGGGGTGCGCGGTGAGCACGAGCTCGATGTGCTGCGAGCGGAGCGCCTGCGCGATCGCGGAGGGCTCCACGCCAGCGGCGCGCGCCGCGCGCACCGCAGCGACGAGGGCCAGCGGAGAGGTCGCGAGGGCGCGCGCGCGGTCGTGCTGCTCCGCGACGTTGGCGAGGCCGAGGAAATGGGCGAACGCGCGAGCGAGCGGCAGCGCCTTCGCCGCCGGGATGGAGGCAGCGAGCGCGCGAAGCTCCTCGCCGCGCGCCGCGTCGCCGCGGCGAGCCTGCTTGGCGAGCGCGCGCACCTGCTCCACCAGATCGAAGAGCGCCGTGCCCTCGTGCTCGCGGAGGACGTCGCCGAGCAGCTCCCCGAGGAGCCGGACGTCGTCGCGGAGCCGCTGGTCGGGTTTCTGCGGAGGCATCGGGCGAAGGCTACGCTGGCAGGGGGCGTTCGGGACAGATCTGCCGGCTCACTCCCACCACCCCTGCAGCATCACCTCCCCCGTCACGCGATCCACGTAGATCCATGCTTCGGCCGCGTCGCGCCTCGCGCTCTCGAGCGTCACCCGGAGATAGTCCCGGCACACGGGATCCCCGGACCACCAGGCGACCGCGTCGAGGCGGCGATCGAAGCGCGCCCGAGAGACGACGAACACCTCCCGACCGACGAAGACGGTCCCCCCTGGCTTGAGCGCGGCGCCAGCCGCCGGCCCGAGGGACACCGGCGCCGGCAGGAGGCGCGCCGGCTCGCCCGGCGCGACTCGGTCGAGACAGGCTCCCCGCGTCGGCTTCTTGGAGGCCTGCGTCGGCTTCTTGGAGACGCGGCCTCGCCGGTCCTCGGCGCACCGCCGCTCGTCCGCTTCGAAGACCCCGACGAGGCGGGTCCGCTGCTCCGGCCTGTGATCGTCCCCTACGGCGAGGACGCCGACGCGCTCGGCGCCGATCTCCGCGGAGAGCTCGGAGAGGAGCGCGGGGAGCGCGTCGGGCGCGACCGAGACGTCGCGCGAGAGATCGAGCTGGACCTCGGGAGCGCGGGTGATGCGCGAGAGGGCGAGCGTGATGCGGACCGCCGGGGCGGCGAGCTCCAGACGCTCGATCTTCGCCTTCACCGCGCGGAAGAGGTCGTCGGTGTGCGAGAGGGGCGCGGGGAGATCGACGAAGCACGCGGCCAAGGGCTCGGCGGCGATGGAGTGTCCTCCTTCGGCGGCGCGGAGCCTGAAGATGGTCCGGTCGTAAGCGATGACGATGTCCAGGCGGTTCGCCGCCTGGCGGCGACCGACCAGGCGCGCGGAGAGCTTGGAGACGGCGTGGCGGAGCGCGAAGACGAGCTGCGGCGCCGTCTCGACGCCGTCGTCGAAGCCGATCTCCTCGGTGAGGACCGCCGGCGGGCCATAGGGCACGAGCGGGCGGTCGTCGCGCCCGTCGAGCCACGAGAGCGCCATGGCGGCGGTGGGGGCGCGCGGGTCCCGCGCGCGCGCTGCGCCGAGGAACGTCTCGAGGCGCGAGGTGAGCTGCGCGCGATCGACCCGGGCGAGCTCCGCGAGGGTGCGGACGCCGAGGCGAGCGAAGTACGCGACGGCGTCGCGATCGATGGGGAGGGTGGCGACGGGCAAGGTGGAGAGAGAGGCTGCGTCTCGCCCTGGGGGCGAGACGCGCGGCACGTCGGCCTGCCTGCCGAACCGCGCGAGCGCCTGCGACGCGAACGCCCCCCCCGCGATCGCCGCGTGCGCGCGGTGCCCGAGCGTCGCCATGCGCGCCTCGATCTCGCCCGTGAGCGCGTCCTCCCCTCCGAAGAGGTGAGCGGCGCCGGTCACGTCGATCCACACCGTGTCGAGCGGCGACGACGTCGCGACCTCCACCGTCGCGCCGAACTCCATCGCGACCTCCGCGGCCGCGCCCAGCGCGCCCAGGAGCTTCTGCGGCGAGAGCCGGGCGAAGCGGAGCTCCGCGGCGCGCGCCATCGCCTCGGCTACGCGCATCCCGGGGCGCACGCCGCGGGCGTACGCGCGTGGACACACGGCGCCGACGTCCCCCTCGATCTCCCCGGTCCCCTCCTCGTCGGAGATCACGACCGCCAAGGGCCCGGGGAGGGCGTCGGACCCCCGCGCGATCTCGCAAGCGATCTCCGGGAGCACGACGGCGGCGATGCGGCGCATGGATCTCTCACATCGCGACGGGGACCGGCGACGCCACCCGACCATGTCGATCCTTGGCGACGCGGAGCCGCAGCGGGCCAGGCGCGCGGCGCTCGAGCTCGATCCGCAGCGCCACGGGCCAGGGCATCGCGCGGTGCGCCGTGCTGTCGGTCAGGAGCAGGAGGCTCGTGTCCGTCCGCTCGATCGCGAGGGCGAGCCGCCGGACGACGGTGCCCCACCGATCGAGACGCCCCACGCCACCCACGATCCCAGGGACACCCACGACCCCGGGGACACCCGCGGTGTCGACCACCACGACGGTGAAGGCTCGACTCTCCGCGATGCGCACGACCACGCGGGAGAGCGCGTCGACCGGGGAGCGGACCACCAAGAGGCGCGACGGATCGACGCCGATGGAGACGACGGCCGGCGCGTGCAGCGTCCCCCACGGATCGACGAACGCGCACCACGCGCCCAGCGTCGAAGCGCTCCCGCTCCTGAGCCGCGCCTCGGCTTGAGCCGCGGCGCACGCCCGGAGCGCGAGGGTGGTGGCGCGACCGAGCCCACGAGGCGAGGCGATCTCCGTCACGGCCCCACGAGGTAGCCCCCCGTCCGGCAGCGCCTCGTCGATGGTGGCGAGCCCACCTGGCCCCCCCTCCGCGGCGGGCGAGGCGCCAGGCGCCGCACGGCCCGCGCCGATCGCCAGCGCCCTCGCCCCCTGCCCCTCGAAGCCCCGATCCGCCCGAGCTTGGGCGAGCTTCGGGTGCAGGGCGTAGAGAGAGGCGAGCGCCGACATACTGAACATATGAACCCTACCTCACCCAGCGCCGAAGGCAACCGTCCCGCGCGGGATCCTTTCCGAGCGCCCGAGAGCTGGGCTCTCGGCGCTTGGTGTCCGCGCCCCTCGTGGTAGGTCCTCCTCGTGCCCCTCGTGCACCTCGTCCGCCATGGAGAGGTCGACAACCCCCATGACCTCACCTACGGGTGCCTCCCCGGCTTCCCGCTGAGCCTCCGCGGCCGCGCGCAAGCCGCGACCACCGGGAGGTTCCTCGTGACGCACGCCTCGCGACCCTTCGTGATCGTGTCGAGCCCCCTCGAGCGCGCCCGAGAGACCGCGGAGATCCTCGCCGAAGAGCTCGGGCGAGGCGAACGACGAGCTCGCGACGTCCAGCTGGACGGCCGGCTGCGCGAGGCGGGCTCTTGGAGGGAGGGCCTGCCGCGCAGCTTCGCGCCGCGGGCCTACCTCTGGCGGGCGCTCGACCGAGCGGCCCACGCAGCGAGCGAGCGGCCCCACGAGGTCGCCTCGCGGATGAAGGCGGCGATCTCGGACGTACTGCGCACCGTGACCCCCGAAGAGGATCTCGTCGTCGTCTCCCACCAGTTTCCGATCTGGATGGCGCGCGCGGCCTGGACCCACGGGCTCGGCACCGCGAGCGCGGGCCTCGCTGTCCGCCTCGTGCCCTGGCTCTTCCTTCGAGGCCGATGCACCCACGCCTCCGTGACCACGCTCCGGATCGAGGACGGAGGCCTCGCGGACGCGACCTACACGGAGCCGGCCCCGTGAGGGGGCGATCGGCCCGCCTCGCGCTCGCGCTCGCCGTTGCGTGGCTCACCGCCTGCGCGCCGGACACGAGGCCCGCAGCGAATCGGTCGAGCCGCGCGACGGTCCCTGGCGCTCCCGCGAGCGCCACGGTCGAGCCCCCTACGCCGACCCCTCCGGAGCGCTCCCCCGCCTCGTCGGCCGCGCCCGAGGCATCCACGCCCTCGTGTCCGACGGGCTTTCGCTGCGGTCCCGAGCGCCCGGACGCGAAGGTCGATCTCATCCTCGTCGAGAAGCGCGCGCACCGCTTGGCGCTCGTCTCCGGCGACGAGGTCGTCGCCACCTACTCGGTCGCGATAGGCCGGGGCGGCTACGGGCCCAAGGGCTACGAGGGCGACAGGATCACGCCCACCGGTGCGTACGAGATCACGGCGCACATCCCGCGCAGCAAGTGGCACACGTTCCTCGCGCTGAGCTACCCGACCGAGGCCGACGAGGCGCGGTACCGCGAGCTCGTCGCCCGAGGCCAGGCCCCCGCCGGGGTAGGCGCCGGCTCGGGCATCGCCCTCCACGGAAGGAGCGCCCATTTGAAGGACGGGCTCCACAAGCTCGTGGACTGGACGCTCGGCTGCGTTGCGCTCGACAACGACGAGATCGACGAGATCGCCGCCCGCGCCCCGGTGGGCACGAAGGTGCTCATCCGCGATTGAGCGGCGGCGCAAGGTACGGCATGACGCCGAAACCAACGCGGGCGAGCAGCGTACCCCCCGCGCGGCCCCCGCGTCGCTCACGAGGAGAGACATGAAGACGATCTGGACGAGAGGCTCGATGCTCCTCGCGGCGCTCGCGCTCGCCGCGGCCTGCGCCGAAGACACGGACGGCGAGGGCGGGTCCACCGGGGGCGATCCCCAGCTCCCGCCCCAGGGAGCCGAGGCGATGAAGGTGTGGCTCGCCGAGGGCCACTTCGAAGGCTGGAAGTGTGAGGCCGTCCACGACGCCCGGTCTCCCTCGCCCCACGGAAGGAACCGCGTCTGCTCGAACGATCTCGCCAGCGCGCACACCGAGGGCGAGTACCCCGTCGGCGCCGCCAGCGTGAAGGAGCTCTTCGACGCCTCGGGGAACATCCTCGGCCACGCCGTCTCCGTGCACGTCGTGGCGGGGACCACCGGCGCGTCCTGGTACTGGTACGAGGTGCTCGGCGGCTCGGTGGCCGCCGACGGCCTCGGGGACGCGGGCGTCCCCCTCCAGGTCTGCGTGGGGTGTCACGCCGACGCCGGCGGCGACGCCATGCACTCGGGCCACGACTTCGTCTACACGCAGGTGAAGTGACGGCGGCCTCTCGGGCGGCCCACGTGGGTGCCCGGGGTCAGCCGCCGACCTCCTCGATGAACCGGCCGAGGTCGTCCGCGTCCCCGACGAGCAGCAACGTGTCTCCATCGGTGACGACGTAGTCGGGCGCTGCAGGCTCGATCTTGGGCTTCTTCCCGATCTCCAGCGCCCCCTTGCGGCGCACGCCGAGGACGTTGAGCCGATACTGCTGTCTGAGCCCCGTGTCCGCGAGCTTGCGGCCCGTCAGCGGCCCGTGCGCGTTCCACGGCACAACACGGAAGTGGCTCGCGAACTCCACCAGATCGCCGGCGAGGGGCATCGTGATGTCGGCGCCCACGCGCCGCCCCATCTCGTCCTCGAGCTCGACGACGCGCGTGGCGCCTACGGCCTTGAGGATCCCGGCTTGCCGCTCGGTCGCGGCGCGGGCGACGATCTGTCGGACGTTCATCCGCGCGAGCGAGGCGACGCAGAGGACCGCGGGCTCGAAGCGCTCGGCGAACGTCACGATGGCGACGTCCATGTCCGCCGCGCCGATCCCTTCGAGGAGCTTCACCTGCGTCGCGTCCCCTACGAACGCCGCCGAAGATCGGTCCTTGATCGCGTCGACCGCCTCGGGGCTCTCGTCCACCACGACGACCTCGTGGCCCCCCTCCCAGAGCGTGGCGGCCACCGCGGAGCCGAACCGACCGAGGCCTACGACGAGCACGCGTTTTCGTACCTTCGTCATCCTATGTTCACCCGTTCCTCAGGGAGCCGGTAGCCGAGCGACACCGCCTTCTGGGCCAGCGCCAGGGCCACGGTGAGCGGACCGATGCGGCCCGCGAACATCGTCGCGATGATGGTGAGCCTCCCGGGGACCGACAAGTCCGCCGTGATTCCGGTCGACAGACCGGCCGTGCCGAACGCGCTGAAAGCCTCGAACGCGAGCTTCAAGAAGTCCATGTCCTCGGTCAAGGTCAGCGTGAGCACGGTGAGCCCGACGAACAGCACGCTGAGCAGCGCCACCCCCGTCGCGCGGCGCACCGTCGCCTCGGGGATCGTGCGCTGCAAGAGCCGGGGCGCCTCGTAGCTTCGAAGCTCGGCGCGGAGGTTCGCGAGCAAGACCGCGAGGGTCGTCGTCTTGATGCCACCCGCCGTCGAGCCGGGTGAGCCGCCGATGAACATCAAGGCGCACGTCACGAGGAGCGTCGCCGGCCGCATCGCCCCGAAGTCGAGCGTGTTGAAGCCCGCGGTGCGAGCGGTGACCGACTGGAACGAGGCGGTGAGGAGGCGCGAGCTCCACGGGAGGTCGGCCATGGTCCGGCTCCACTCCAGGACCAGGAACGCGAGGGTTCCCGCGATCACGAGGCCGCCGCTCGTCCACAGCGCGGCGCGCGCGTGGAGGCTGAGCCTGGGGGGTCGGCGGCGCCGGATCCGCCCCCATGCCGATCGCCCGAGCTCGTCGAGGACGGGAAAGCCGAGGCCGCCGACGATGATGAGGAGCATGATCAAGCTCGATACGGGCACGGACTCGGCGAAGGGCACGAGCCCGGCGTCGAACGTTGAGAACCCCGCGTTGCAGAAGGCGCTGACCGAGTGGAACACGGCCGCCCACACCGCCCCGCCTCCCCCGGCGGCTGGTGCCGAGCCCGGAGGCGCGTCGATGTCGGCGACGCCGGAGAAGACGAGGTAAAGCGCGCCGGCGCCGAGCGACTCGATGAGCACGGTGAGGAGCACGATGCTCTTCACCTTCCTGCGGAAGCTCGCGAGCGAGTCTGCGTCGATCATCTCCCCGATGACGGCGGCGCGGCGGACGCGCATCCGTCGGCCGGCCGCGATCGCGAAGA
Source organism: uncultured Polyangiaceae bacterium (assembly GCA_964492175.1). Lineage (GTDB taxonomy): Bacteria > Myxococcota_A > Polyangia > Polyangiales > Polyangiaceae > Xiheicaenibacterium. The sequence continues at coordinate 27,401 of CAZBJI010000078.1, forward strand.
AGGTCGAGAGGACCATGATGCCGAGGCCCCCAACCTGCATCAGCGCCAGGATGACCCCCTGCCCGAACAGCGTGTAGGTCTGGCCGACCGGGTGGACCGACAGGCCCGTCACACATACGGCGCTCACGGCGGTGAAGAGCCCGCCGAGGAACGTGGCGTCCGTCACGCGGTGGACCGACTGCGGCAGGGTGAGAAGAAACCCACCAAGGAGCGCCGTGAGCCCGAAGGACAGGATCATGAGCCGCGCCGGATGATCCGCCACCGCGGCGAGCGCTGCCTCCAGGCGGGCGAGGCCGATCATGCCGACCGCGAACACGACGAACAGGAGCGCCGCGTACGTCCGATACAGGGCGACGTAGGCCGCGGGACCGTCGGCGACCGCGTGCTCCAGCATGCGCCATTTGGACACGACGCAGACGAGCAGCAGCGCCACGGACGCGAGCGGCAGCGCCCAGCTGCGGCCCCCCGGACGACCGCCCCCCTGGTCCCCCCCACGCCTCACCAGCGTGACGACCGAGGGAAGGATGAGCAGCGCCCCCAGCATGGTCATCGCCGCGGAGAGGACTCCGCGGATCGCCGTCGCGACGTCGATCGCGACGATGGCGGTGCCAGCGACGAAGATCCAGACCTGCGGTGACGACCGCCTCTCCGGAGGCGGAGGCGGGAGCGTGGGCGGCCGCGAGGCGGGCACCGGCGGATTCAAGCTGGTTGCGGAGGGACGTCAAGCTCCGCGCCACCGGCGGGCGTGCGCGAAGGGCTCACGGGTCCGCGACGTCCCGTGCCCACGCGCGCATCCACGGCTTCGATCGGTAGCGGTCCCACCCATCGGGGAGCACCGTGACCACCGGCCCCAGGAGGTCCGGACGCGCCGCGACCCGGAGCGCCGCCGCCACGTTCGTCCCCGCCGATCCGCCGACGAGGAGGCCCTCTTCGAGCACGAGCCGGCGGGTGACGGCGAACGACTCCTCGTCGCTGATGCTCTCGGCGTCGTCGAGCACCTCCCGGTGGAGGTTCACCGGCGGCTCGCTCGACCCGATCCCCTCCACAGCGTACGCCCCGCTCGGGCCGAGCGCTCCGGTGCGGACCCAAGAAGCGAGCGAGGATCCGACCGGGTCCGCGAGCACGATCTTCACCCCGGGGCAGGCGGCCTTGAGGCGGCGACCCACGCCGGTGATCGTGCCGCCGGTCCCCGCGCCCGCCACGAACGCGCCGACGGGACCTCCGACCTGCTCGAGGATCTCGCTGCCCGTCGTCTCCTCGTGCGCGCGGATGTTCGCCGGGTTCGCGAACTGGTCTGCGAGGAACCAGCCGTGCTCCTGCGCGAGGCGCCGCGCCACGTTCTGGAAGTTCTCGGGATCGGCCGGCGGAGCGTTCGGCGTGATGACGAGGCGTGCGCCCATCGCGGCGAGGCACGCGCGCTTGTCGACGCTCATCTTCTCGGGCATCACGCACACGAGACCGTAGCCGCGGCAGGCAGCGACGAGCCCGAGGCCGACACCCGTGTTGCCGGCGGTCGCCTCGACGACGGTCATCCCGGGTCGCAGCGCGCCTCGCGCCTCGGCGTCCTCGACGATCGCCTTGGCGATCCGATCCTTCACGCTCCCGCCGGGGTTCATGTGCTCGCACTTCGCGAGCACCGGGACGCGGAGCCCCGAGCCCACGCGAGCCAGCTCCACCAGCGGTGTCCGCCCGATCGCCGAGAGGACCGACGACCTCGTCATCCGGCCGGGGAAGGACGGCGCCGCGCGGGGCGCATCTGGCCGATCGCCTGGGGCGAAGCGGGACGCGGCAGCCGCGCCTCGATGGACTCGAGCTTGTCGAGCATGCGATCGAGACGCGACCCGTCGATCGACGGCACCCCGACGCGCGCCTCGATGGCGGCGATCCTCCGCTCTATCGCCTCGAGGCGCTCCGTGGCGCGCTCCTGGAACGCGAAGAGCTGCGAGAGCCCGATCCCGGTCGGCACCGCGAGGGCCTCGAAGAGATCCTTGGGGGCGCTGCGTCCGTCGCCAGCGAGCAGCAGCGCGCGCACCATGTCCGAGTGGGTGGCCGTGAGCTCGGCCTGCGGCTCCGGGGTGATCTTGCCCATGGGACGCGGCGAGCCGGTCTGGTTCGAGCCCACGAGCTCGAACACCTTCCCGTTGCCGAACACCTGCCGCGCTCCGCCGCCGATGGAGAGGAACATGACCCGGTAGGTCCCCGCGCCCCACCGCTTGCGCACCAGCGCCAGCGACAGATCACCGATGCCGAACTCCTGCTGGGCGACCCCGTCGCGGCCCGCGAAGGTGCACCACTCCCACGCGTAGTCACCTCGACGCCGAATGCTCCAGTGTGTCGCCCCCCGAGGGATCCGCCCGAACGCGGGCGACTCACTCCTCTGCATGGATCGACCCTAGCACGACGCCATGACTTTCCCATGAATCTTTCATGACTGCTCCTCGGGATGGCGACCCGACGCCCCTCCCCCCGCTCCCCCGGGAGCTGGTGAAAGGCGAAGTAAGGACGCGGACAGCAGGACCCGCCGGACGCGCACCTAGGATGCCCCTCGGAGGTACCGTTCGATGCGCGCTCACCTTTTCCACTCGGCTCTCCTCGGCGCCGGTTTGGTCGCCTGCACCCCCGGATCGCACGACGGAGGCGGCGGCGGGGATCCCGGCGAAGCGGACGGAGGCGGGGACGGAGACGGCGACGCCTCGTCCTCGGCGGGCGCAGGGGGCACCTCCGGCCCTTCGGCCGGCGCGGGCGGCGCGAAGGACCCGGGACCGAAGCCCGTCCCAGCGCGAACACCACCGGGGACTTGGGTGGCGATCCAACCGGGCTCCTTCACGATGGGCGCGCCGTCCAGCGAGAGCTGCTTCACCTCGGACAACCAGGTCCCGCACATGGTCACGCTCACGCGCGCCTTCGAGATCACCGCGACCGAGATGACGCAGGGCGACGCGCTCACACTGACGGGCGAGAACCTCTCCTCGTTCGACGCGTGTGGACCGACGTGCCCCACCGACTCGGTCACGTGGCACCACGCCGCCGCGCTCTGCGAGGCGATGAACGAGTACGCCGAGATGCCGAGCTGCTACGCGTGCACCGGTCAGGGCTCGGAGACACACTGCGAGCCGCTCGGAGATCCGTACGCCTGCCACGGCTACCGCCTGCCCACGGAGGCCGAGTGGGAGTACGCCTACCGCGCCGGGACCACCGGCCCGACGTACGCCGGCGACCTCACGATCTGTGGTCACCTCGACCCCACGCTCGACTCGATCGCCTGGTTTCTCTACAACGGGTCGCAGATGACGCACCCCGTCGGTCAGAAGGCGCCGAACGCGTGGGGCCTCTACGACATGAGCGGCAACGTCTGGGAGTGGACCCATGACGGCGCCCAGCAGTACCTCACCGACGCGGTGGATCCGGTGATCCCATCGACGGACGAGTACGAGAGCCACGTCATGAAGGGCGGCTCCTACAACTGCATCCCGGGCGAGAATCGAGCCGCCCACCGCGCAGGGCTGCCTGCGTCGATCATGGGCCAGAACGTGGGCCTGCGCTGCGCCCGGACACTCTGACGCGGGGCTCCGCCTCGCCGTCCCAGCCCGCTGGAGCCGCCGCGCGGGGCCTCTGGCTCCGTCGGGGAAGCGCCGGAGGGCGCCCAAGCGTTCTCGCGGTATGCTGTCGGACCGTCACGGTCCGGAGAAGCACCGCTTGAGCGCCCGAGAAAAGCCTCCTTGGCAGCACCCCGCGGTCTACCTCGGGCTCGGCTGCATGGTCGCGGCGTTCCTGGCCGATCGGCTCCTCGTCGGCCGCTCCTCGGGGGACCTGTCCCTCTTCGTGGGTCGCTTCCACCCGCTCGTGGTCCACCTCCCCATCGGCGTCCTGGTGGTCGTAGCGGTCGCCGAGGCCCTCTCGCTCTGGCCGCGGTGGAGGGTCCGGGTCGACCACGCGATCAGCGTCGCGCTGCCGCTCCTCGTCGTGTCTGCCGTGGCGGCCTTCGTGGCCGGTCACCTCTTGGCCGGCGGAGGCGGCTTTCCTTCCAAGCTCGTTCTCTGGCACCGCCGCCTCACGCTCCTCGCGATCCTGGGCGCTGGGCTCTCCCTCGCGGCCTGGGGCGTCGCCGAGCGGACGGCGTGGATGCGCCACGGCTACCGCGCCATCCTCGGGCTCACGATGGGCGTGCTCACGGCGGGCGCCCACTTCGGCGGGAGCATCACGCGAGGCGAGGGCTACCTCACCAAGTACGCGCCCGAGCCGCTTCGCGGCTGGCTCGGCGGCGAGCCCCCCAAGGGCGCCGCCGAGGACCCTCCGCCCACACCGGGACGCGAGCCGCTCGTCTACGCCGACGTCATCGCGCCGATCCTGCGTCAGCGATGCGTCGAGTGTCACGGCGCCGAGACGGTCAAGGCGGGGCTCCGCCTCGACTCGCTCGAAGGTGTCAGGAAGGGGGGCGACGGCGGCGCCACCGTCGTCCCAGGCGGCGGCGAGCGGAGCCCCCTCGTGGCGCGGATGCGCCTGCCGGTCGAGGACGAAGAGCGCATGCCTCCCGAGGGTCGAGAGGGTCCGAGCGCGGAGGAGATCGCGCTCGTCGCGTGGTGGATCGACCGCGGCGCGAACGACACGCTGCGGGTCCGTGACGCGCTCCCACCCGAGGCGTCGCGGGCCCTGCTCGATCGCGTGGTCGTGTCGGCGCCGAGCGCCTCGGCGCTGCCCGCCACGACGAGCTCGGCCACGCCCAGCACGAGCGCGGCGCCCACCACCGAGCCGAGCGCGTCCGCCGAGCCGCCGCAGGGTGTCGGCACGACGCCGGTCCCGGCGCCGTCGGCGCGCGCCGACGGGCTCCTCTTCCGCGATCACGTCGCGCCGATCCTGCAGGCGAAGTGCGAGAAGTGCCACGGAGAGGCGAAGCAGAAGGGCAAGCTGCGTGTCGACTCGATGAGCGCGCTCGCACGCGGCGGAGCCGCCGGCCCCGCGGTCGTCGCCCGACGCGCCTCCGACAGCCCGCTGGTCACCCGACTGCAGCTCCCGCTCACGCACGACGACCACATGCCGCCGCCCAAGTCCCCGCAGCTGACCGCGCGCGAGATCGAGATCATCGCGTGGTGGGTGGAGAACGGCGCGGACGAGGCGACGACGCTCGCGAGCCTGCCCGAGAGGCTCCGCGGCTCGGGGCCGCCGCCGCACCCGACGACCGAGCCGACCGTGTCACCGCCGGCCACCGCGAGCGGGCCGCCGAGCGCGTCCGCCGTGCCCACGGTCGTCGCCAGCGTGGATCCGAGCCTCCCGGCGCCGCCGCTCGGCCCCACGATCGATCTCTTCCGGGAGGTGACCCACGTGGTGCTGCTCGCCCGCTGCGGCGCCTGCCACCTGGACGAGGACGCGGCCGGCGGCCTCCGCGTCGACAGCCTGGAGCTGCTCCTCCAGGGGGGCGAGAGCGGACCGCCGGTCGTCCCGGGCCAGCCGGATCAGAGCCTCCTCCTGCAGCGCGTCACCGTCGCCCTCGACGACGTGGATCACATGCCGCCGGACGGGCACCCCCAGCCGACGCCGCCCGAGATCGTCGCGCTGCGCTACTGGATCTCGACGGGCGCGAAGCACGGCCAGGGCCTCGACACGGCCACGCTGAGCCCCGAGGTGCAGCGCGCCCTCTCGCTCGCCATGGTCGCCGCGCGCGTGACGCCGCAGCCCGGCGCGTCCCCCTCCGCGGCCCCCTCGGCCGCGCCGACGGCGACAGGCGCGGCTCCGGCGCCGGAGGATCCGCTCGGGCCCCCGCCGATCCAGTCGGGCGGGTGCGCTGGCTGTGAGGCGTCGGCACCTCCCCGCACGAGCGTCGCGCTCTGGATCGTCGCGGCAGCCGCCCTGTGGCTCAGGCACAGGCGACGACGGCGCTGACGCGCGTAGGAGGGCGCGCCAGGCGAGGTCGACGGCTCGCAGCACCGCGGCCCGGCGCCGTGGCATGATCCGCGCAGCCGTGGCAGATCTCCCCGCCGCTCCCCGTGGGCGCATCCCAGACCTCCCATGCGGCTCCGCCTCCTTCCCCTGACGCTCTACCTGTCGCTCGTCGCGTGCTCGGCCCGAGCGCCGGTGGAGCCCACGGCGATCCCGGCGGCCCCCTCCGCGAAGCCGTCCGCCCCCCCGGCTCCGCTGGCCATGCCCGAGAGACGGGACGCGCTCGCGATCGTGCGCCAGGTCACGCGACCGAGGGTGCTCGTGGTCCTCTACCCCCAGATCCGGAAGCGCCCGCTCCTGCCCGACTTCATCGAGGCGCTCCCCGCGATCGACGCACTGGAGGCCGCCCGCATCGATCCGACCGTCGACATCGACGGCGCGGTGGCGGGCTGCGAGCCTCGGATCGGCTGCTTCACGCTCTTCACGCACCACATCCGCTCCGAGCGCATCCGGAGGTTCTTGGAGCTGTCCGCAGAGGACGGCGTGGAGCCCGCAGAGTGGCTCGCCGAGGCGCCCCCCACCCTCCGGGTGCGCTACGCGACTCGGACCACGAGCACCGCCGTGTTCACCGTCGTGAACGAGCACCTCCTGTTGGTGTCCCTCCGCCCCGCGCCCGATCTGGCGGCCGCCCTGGCCGAGACGACCGGCCTCGAGCCGGCCCAGCCAGGCGTCGCGATCGCGGGCCGCATGGCCGGACCTCCGGGGCTCCTCGATGACGTCCACCTCACCCTGCGCGTCGAGCCCGACGGAGCGCTCGCCGGGAAGGTCGAGGGCCGCGTGGAGCCAGGTCGCGATCCCGCGATCGTGGCGTACGCCGTCGAGGAGGCGCTGCGCAAGCGGGTCGACTACGCGTGGCTCACGCCGCTGCTCGGCGATGGCATGGACTTCCGCATGCGTCACGCGGGCGACCGCGTGGAAGGAGCCGTCCGGCTGGACGCCGACACGCTCTCGCTCGTCGCCGCCGGTCTCCGGCTCGCCATGCGCTTTCGCTGAGGGTCAGGTCGGCCGCGCGGGGACGCGCGCTGCCCTCAACACTTCACGCGCTTCATCTCCGGATCGTAGAGCGGCTTCATCGAGGCGATCGCCGGGTAGCGCCTGCCCGCCACGTCGACCTCCCACGCCGCGTCCGCCAGGTACGCCGCGGTGACCGGCTCGCCCGCCTCCACCATCGCGAGACCCACCGCGCCACCGAGGGTGTGGCCGTACGACGCCGCGCGGATGTACCCGACGGGCTTGCCGCCGCGATGAACGACCTCCGCGTGGAACATCATCGGATCCGGATCCTTCAGGAGGATCTGCACGACGCGTCGCGTGAGCGGGCCCGCGGCCTTCTTGGCGAGCACGGCGTCCTTGCCGAGGAACCCGCCGGGCTTCTTCAGATCGACGGCGAAGCCGAGCCCGGCCTCGAGCACCGAGTCGGTGTTGTCGATGTCGTGGCCGT
>CAZBJI010000079.1:0-34635 GCA_964492175.1 uncultured Polyangiaceae bacterium
TCGTGCTGACGCCGGTCGCTAGCGTCGTCTCGAGCGGGTGCCTGATCACCGACTCGCCGACGTTCTCCGATCCTCCAGGCTCGCTGGTGGAGGGGTCGATGTTCTGCGCGCTGTGCTGGAACGTAGAGTTCTGCCTCGATCCCGTGACGGGAGCGACGGTTCTGAAGCAGGACGGCTGCCCTGAGGGATGGCTCCCGTCTCAGGAGACGAGCGGCGTGCAGAACAGCGCAAACCGCACCGCCAAGTTCCACTGCCTCATTCCCGACGGGAAGGCGCCCCTGACAGAGAACGCGGACGTCCTCTGCCCGAGCGACGCCGCCCCCTACCAGAACGTGGACGTCTGTCAGGACGTGCCGAAGTCATGCCGGCGCGAGCCGCTCATCGACGCGGCGGATCTCGCGGCGTGCGCGCCGGAGGCGCTGCCGGACGCGTCGGACCCGCTCTGCGATCCGCTGACCCCGGTCGGCCACTCGCGGACCGCGTGTGGCAAGAACACGGGCGGCAACGTGGGCGTCGGCATCGAGCTCGGCATCGACAAGCTGATCCAGAGCGTCAGCGTGTTTGGCGGCGCGCCTCCGTCCGACGCCCCTGCTCGGTACTGCTTCCTCTCGTGCGTGAGCGACATCGGGCTCGGGACCTGCATCGACGGCCTCTGCTCGGGCGGCTGCGATCCCCTCCTCACGGACCCGCCGGAGGTGCGGCCCACGTCGCTCGTCGCGTTCGTGGATCCCTTTGCGTCGACCGCGAGCGTGACGGCGCTCATCGACGGGAGCCTCGAGGCGGGGAGCCTCCCGATCACGGGGCGCATCGCCTTCGATCTGCCGGAGAGGTGCCGGGGTCCCTTGCCCGCCGGGGAGTCGGAGATCTGCGCCGCCTCGGTCTCGCTGCTGCGGATCGGCGGCGCCGGGCCGATGACGCTCGGGGCCGAGACGGTGCGCGACGTCGCGATCACGAACGTTCAGCCCATCGAGGCCTCGGCGGTGACGAGCGGCGACACGACCCTCGTGGTCGCCGACGCGGCGACGCTCTACGTGGAGGGGAGGGTCGAGAGCCTCGGCAACAAGGGGCGCGACTACGCCGCCGGGAACGCCGTCGTCTTCGCGATCGACTGGGCCACGCGGGGCGTGAGCGCGGTGACGACGCTGGACGATCCCTCCGGCACGTCGAGCCTCGGGGTCTTCCTAGGCGCCACCCTCCCGAACCTGCCTCCCCACGCGGAGGCCGGGCCGGAGCAGCTCCTCGAGTGCGAGGCGCTCGGCGCCACGGCAACGCTCGACGCCGCGGCGAGCACCGATCCGGACGGCGCCGCGGACCTCGCCTCGTTCGTCTGGACGTCGACGCGGGACGGCGCGACGCTCGTGTTCGACGGTCCGACCTGGACCGTGCCGGTGGGCCTCGGCCAGCAGCACTTCACCGTCGCGGTGAGCGACGACGACGCGGCGATGGACACCGACACCACCAGGGTCACCGTCGTCGACACGACGCCGCCGGTGCTCGGCGTGGAGCACGTTGAGGCGACGTGCCTCTGGCCCCCGAATCACGAGCTGCTCCTCTTCGAGCTCGGGGACGAGATCGTCGCGACGGCCGCCGACGCGTGCGAGGGTCCGGTGGCCGTGCGGATCGCGTCGGTGACGAGCAGCCAGCCGGCCGACGGCCTGGGCGACGGGAGCACCTCGCCGGACGTCGTGTTCGGCGACGGCGCGCTCTGCATCCGCGCCGAGCGCGCCGGAGTCATCCACGCGCCGCGCGTCTACACCGTCACGCTCGAGGCGGAGGACGCTGCAGGCAACGTGGCGGAGCAGACGGTGGAGATCCGCGTCCCCCACAGCCGCAGCGCCGCCGGGGGCCCGTGCGGCACGCCGGGCACCCTGGCGGTCGTGTCACCGCTCGATCCCCGATGCCAGGGGCCGCTCGCGGCGCGCGCCGCGCAGGGCGACGAAGAGGCCGGAGAGCCGTCCGCTGGGGACGAGGACCCGAGCGCGCGCGCCCCCGCGACGACGATCGGTGCTACCGGCGCCGGCTGCTCGACGAGCGGCGCGCGTGTGCCGGCCCCGGCGTGGCCTCTCGCGCTCCTCGCGCTCACCGTGAGCGTCGCGCGCCGGCGTCGTCGCCGCTCGGGCGGCCTGCTCGCCGCGCTGCTCGTCGGCCTCGTCGCGTGCGAAGGGGACACGAGCGCGAGCACGCCGCCGACCGAGGCGGCGCGCGACGTGGGGTCGCTGACCGCCTGCGCCTCGGACGTGTGGGTGCAGACGGGCACCGCGTGCCAGTGCAACGGCTCCGCCCTCGACACGCCGGAGTGCGGAGCGAGCGACTGCCGTCTCGCAGGAAGCATCCTGCTCGCCGCGGACGGGACGTACGCGACCTATCTCCTGCAGCGCTCGACCTCCCTCGGGACCGCCAGCGTCGTCGGAGGCTCGGGCGGCGTGCTGCTCGGGAGCTGGGAGGTGACCGAGGCGCTCGAGCTCCGCCTCGCCCCCTCCGTCGGCGCGGAGTCCCGGGTGGAGCTCCGCTGCTCCGACGTGTCGCTCGAGCGCGTGGGCGTCGCGCGCTACGACCGCGCGCCCGCGGAGCTCGGCGCCGCGGTCGACGCCGGTGTGCGGAGCGGTGAGGTGACGGGGCTCCCGTATGAGCCCTGAGGTCCGCCGAGCGCGCGTAGCCCTCGCGGCGCTGCTCACGCTCGCCTCGCTGCTCGCGCTCGCCGCGGCGTGCGGCGCGCGATCCGAGCTCGACCTGTTCTCGGGTCCGCCCGAGATCCTCTCCGAGTGTCCGTACGGCTTCGCCGACTGCGACGGCGATCCGGCGAACGGCTGCGAGGCGGACATCGAGACCTCGAACGACCACTGCGGCGCGTGCGGGGCGGCGTGCGCGCCGGACCTCTTCTGCGGGCTCTCGGCCTGCCGGCGAGGCACCGAGGTCATCGACGTCGCGATCTCGGACAGCGGCTCCGCTTGCGCGGCCCTGGCGCGCGGTGACGTCTGGTGCTGGGGCGCGAACGAGGAGCTGCAGCTCGGCCAGAGGACGCGCGGCGTCTCGCTCGAGCCGCTGCGCGTCCCAGGCGTCGAGGACGTCGTCCGCCTCAGCGCTGCTGTGTGGGAGGTGTGCGCGACGCTGCGAGATCGCACCGGCGTCTGCTGGGGGAACGGCGAGCTACCCCACGCGACCCCGCCGCTCGCGGACGTCGCGCTCTTCGAGTCGCTGGCGCAGCGGGCCCGCTGCGCCCTCACGACGCGCGGGGAGGTCCACTGCTGGGGCCGCAACGACGTGGGCCAGCTCGGGGACGGGACGTTCGCCGACTCCGACCAGCCCGTCCGGGTCCAGGGTCTCGCAGACGTCATCGAGCTGCGCGATCAGTGCGCGCTCGACCGCGTCGGCGAGGTCCACTGCTGGGGGAAGCGGCCAAGCGCCCCCGACCTGCCCTTCGTCCCCGGCTATGTGAACACCGGGTTCGCCCAGCCGCTCCGCCTGGGTCAGCCGCTCGCGCACTTCACGAACGGCTACGGCGGCATAGGCGGGCTCGCGCCCGACGGGGAACTGCTGTGGGAGGGAGGGGCGACGAAGCCGCTCCTCCCCGTGCAAGGGACCGAGGAGGGCGTTGCGATCGCCTCGTCGGGGCTGGGCCGAGACGACGCGATTCTACTCGACCGGAGGGGCGTCGCGACCTCGATCGACGGGTTCGCCGGACACGCCGAGAGGTTCGGGGGCCCGGCGGTCGAGTACCTGATGGTCGTAGCCCTCTCGGTCGATGACGCCGTAGCGGTTCGAGCGGGAGGCTACAGCGCGTGCGCCATCCGCGGCCACGGCCGCGTCACCTGCTGGGGATCGAACTTCAACGGACAGCTCGGCGGGGGGTACCTCACGCCGTTCCCCTCACCGAGCGAGGGCCCCGTCGACGTGCAGGGTCTGCCCGAGGAGTGAGCACATGCGTGGAGTCTCGGCGTCCCGTGCCTCCGTGCGGCACCACGGGACGATCGCAATGACGGTCCTCGACCCTCGCAGGTGCATACACGGCACGACGGGCCGGCGCAGAAAGCAAGGGGATACGTCGCATCAGCCCGGCGCTCGCTGGAGACGCGCGGCCGGTGATCCGTTCAGCGGGTCCTTTCCATCTCGCGCTCGGAGCAGGCGCTCGACCAGCTCGCCGCGCTCCACGCCCATCGCGAGCCACGTGCGCTCGCGCCCCGCGGAAGAGATCAGCAGGAGCGTCGCGTCCGATTCGTCCTGGTTCGATGGATGCGCACCTCCACCAGCGACGCGCCGTTCCCGAGCGCCTCCGGAGCCTTGCCGTTCTTCATGGGGATGGCCACGTCGGAGCCCTGAAGCGCCTTCCGGACGCCCGGCTGGTTGAAGCCGGCAACAGAAGCCCGCGCTCGTCGCGTCCTTCGGCCCCCGTCCAGAAAACATGTCCGGGACCTGCGCCGCCGGCACCGCGAACGCGGTACGCGCGATCCAGGAGGTCTGCGCCCGGAACGTCGCGCTCGCGTCGACCGCTACGCCCTCCTTCGGATCCGCCCTGAGGTCGAAGGCGATCTTGTCGGCGTCGCCGAGGAGCTTCGCGGCGTCCGCCCCGAGCAGCTTGCCCTCCTCCGCGAGCGCCTGGTCGAACGCCGCGTTCCCCGTCCCGTAGCGTCGCGAGACGAGTGACGGAAGGCTCGGGAGGATCTTGCGCTGGTCGCTGCCAAACTTGGCGTCGAGCGTAGGACGACGCGTTCGCCACGTTCGAGCTCACCGAGTTCACGAACGCGTACCTCCAGATCACGAGCGAGGCGCCGACGCCCTAGCCCGCGCGGCGCGCGGTCGGCTGCGGCCGGCTACTTCTTCTTCTCCTTGTCGCGTTTGTACTTGCGGGCCTTGTGGGGCATGACGGGCCTCGGCGCGCCTGTGCCACGATCCAGCCAGAACGGGTCTTTGTTGACCGCCTGAACCTTCGCCGGGAGGGCCTGCTCGCCGTCGATGAGGACCTGCGACGCCGTCTGCACCTGGATCTGCTTCTGCGCGCCGAGGTTCGCCGCGTCCGAGATTCCGGCGACCCCGATCGGGATGCAGGGGCGTCCGTTCTCGTCCTGGAGCAGCGGCACGACCGCGTCGGGGTTCTTGTCGGGCTGCTTGTCCAGGCCGTCCGCGAGGTCGTTCAGGATCTGGTTGGCGCAGACCGGCTTCACGTCCGCGGCCTTCGCGGTGCCGGCCGGAAAGACGTGCTTCGTGGTCACGCTCACGAGCACCGTCGCGGTCTTCGCGTCGCCGATGTCGAGCTTTTTTCCTGCGAGCGAGGCCGCCACCGACTTGGCGGCGGCGTCCCACGCCGACTTGTCTCCGCCCGACGCCTTGACGACCTTGCTCGAGAGGACCCTGCCCCCCGGGCCGAGCTTCACCTCGAAGGTCGCCCGCGTGTTGTGGGGCACCGCGACGGCGCGGGTCGCCGTGCTCACGGCCGAGACCACGACGGTCGCGCCAGGGAGCGTCACGCCGAGGGCGCGATCGCGGTCGCGCAGCGTGGACGCGACGATCTTCGCGGGCGCCTCCGCGTCGAGCTCCCTCGCGCGCGGCGCCTCCGTAGGGGCCGCGGGACCCACGAGGCTCAGCCCGCCTGGGAGCGTCCAGAGCGCGGGGCCCACGCCGAACCGCGGCGCTGGCGCCTCCGGAGGCCCGTACTCGTCGGGCGAGCCCGGCGGAGGCAGCGCGGCGGCGCCCTCTTCACCGGCGCCAGCGGCCGGCGCCTCTCCGGTCGCGCCTTCGTCGGGGCCCTCGGCGGCGCCCGCGCTCGGCCCGGCCGCGCGCGGCGTCGTCGCCCCCGCCTCGCGACGCCGCTCGGGGGTGGCGTCCCGAGGCTCGTCGGCCTCCTCGGGGCGGGTGGTGGTCGAGTCGGTCGCGGCGACCGCGAGCCGCTCCGGCGGGTCCTCCATCGTGACGTCGATCCACGCCTCGTCCCCGCCCCCGCGATCGAACAGCAGGTTCTGACCGGGCGTCCGCTCCGCGACCACCAGCAGCGCGACGTGGAGCGCGGAGGCGAGCGCGAGGGTGGTGAGCTCGGTCTTGGTCATGGAAGCCTCGCGCCCCGGGAGCGTACGCATCGGGGGGAGCGCCGGTTCCCCGAGGATCCACGCCCGCGAGACATTCTGATCCCGACGCCGAGGATCGTCCAGCCCGGGCGGCGCCGTCCTACGTTAAGTTCCGTCAAGATGACGTTCGAGCTCTTCTACGACTTCGTCTGCCCGTACGCCTATCTCGCTTCGCTGGACGTCGAGGAGCTCGCGAGGCAGACGGGGAGCACGATTTCGTACAGGCCCATCCTCCTCGGAGGTGTCTACCGGGCGATCGGCAACGTCGACGATCCGAACGTGCAGATGCCGCCCGCGCGGCTCGGGTACGTGGCGCTCGATCTGCAGCGCGCCGCCGCGGCGCGCTGCGTCTCTCTGCGGCGCCCGACGGATCACCCGCGGCGAACGGTGCTGGCGCTCCGCGCGACGCTGGCGTCGGGCGACATCCCGCGCGCCTCGCGCGCGCTCTTCGCCGCGTACTGGCGGGACGGGCTCGACCTCGAGGATCCAGGCGTGGTCGCGCGCGCCCTCACCGACGCGGGTTTCTCCGGAGAAGATCTCGTCCGTGCGGCCGGCACCGACGCCATCAAGGCCGAGCTCCGCGCGCGCACCGAGGACGCGGTGCGCGCGGGCGTGTTCGGCGTGCCGAGCTTCGTCGTTCCGAGCGCCGACGGCGCGGAGCTCTTCTGGGGTCAGGACCGCATGGACCAGGTCCGCGCCGCGCTCTGCCGCGACGAGATCGGGTTCTTCTTCGACTACTCCTCACCGTTCGCGTACCTCGCCTCGACCCAGCTCGACGGGCTCGCCGCCCGCACCGGAGCGCGGATACGCCTCGAGCCGCTGCTCCTCGGCGGCCTCTTCAAGGCGCTCGGTAGGCCGAACGTGCCGCTCTTCGAGATGCCGAAGCCCAAGCAGATCCATGTCAGGCGCGATCTCGACCGCTGGGCGGCGCGCTGGGGGGTGCCGTTCCGCTTCGCGAGCCGGTTCCCCATGAACACCGTGAAGGCGCTGCGCCTCACGCTCGCGTGCGCCGACGAAGTGCGTCCCGCGCTCGTGTCGGCGCTGTTCCGCGCGCTCTGGGTGGAGGATCGCGATCTCGCCGATCCGGCCGTGCTCGACGACGTCGCGAGGTCCACGGGCGCGCAGGCGGCGCTGCCCGAGATGGAGTCTCCGGAGGTGAAGCAGCGGCTCTTTCGCGCGACGGAGCGCGCGCAGGAGCGCGGCGTCTTCGGTGTGCCGACGCTCGAGGTGCGGGGCGAGCTCTACTGGGGGCAGGATCGCCTCGAGCAGGCGGAAGCGGCGCTGCGCACACCGCGCTCGTCGTGAGCGGCGCCCTTGTGGTGACGTGTACGCTTCACTTTTGGGATGACAAGCGGGGCGCCGAGAGTTCAAACTTACGTCCCGGATGCGTCCTGTCGTCGTCGCGCTCGCGCTGGCCCTCACGTGGCCCGCCCTCTCGGTCGACCCGACCACCGGGGCGATCCCGGTGGCCCGAGCGGACGCTGCTGCGGTCCAGGTCGGCGACGTGCTCCAGGCCACCGAGGACGTCTCGCTCGACGAGGCCGTGATCCGAGAGGGCTCGAAGATCAGCGTCAGCAAGAAGGCGAAGGTCGCCGGCCGCGTGGTGCTGGACGTGGTCCTCGCCGACGGCCACGTGGTGCGGGGCGTGTCGCTCACGGCGATCCTGAAGAGCTTCCGCAGGGCGGAGTAGCCCGGCCCGCGCCCAGGAGAGAGCCCGCGGATGAGCCGGCGCAGGATCCGCGTGGCGGTGATCTTCGGCGGGCGCTCCGCCGAGCACGAGATCTCCATTCTGTCCGCGCGGAACGTCGTGGAGTCGCTCGACCGGGAGCGGTTCGAGCCGCTGCTCATCGGCATCGACAAGGACGGGCGGTGGCTCAGCCAGGAGGAGGCGGCGCTGCTCGGTCAAGCGCGCGATCCGCGCCTCGTGCGGCTCAACCAGGCGATGCCCGAGGCGACCTTGGCCCCGCGCCCGACCCTCGACGCGAGCCTGACGATCGGCGCGGCCGATGCCCGCGGCGTCGACGTCGTCTTCCCCGTCCTGCACGGACCGCTCGGAGAGGACGGTTGCGTCCAGGGGCTGCTCACGCTCGCGGAGCTTCCGTTCGTCGGCGCGGGGGTGACGGGCTCGGCGGTCTGCATGGACAAGGACGTCATGAAGCGCCTGCTCGCAGCGGCGGGCCTACCCCTCGTCGCCCACGTCACGGTGCGCGCCGAACGGTACGCCCGCGCGCGGCGGCAGGTGATCGAGCAGGCATCGACCCTCGCCCCCACGGTCTTCGTGAAGCCCGCGAACCTCGGCTCCAGCGTGGGCGTGACCAAGGCGAGGACCCCGGCCGAGGTCGAGGCGGGGCTCGACCTCGCCTTCTCCTTCGACGAGAAGGTCGTCGTGGAGGCAGCGGTCCCCGGGGTGCGCGAGATCGAGTGCGCGGTGCTCGGCAACGACGAGCCCATCGCCTCGCGCGCCGGAGAGATCCGGGTTCACCACGCGGACGGGTTCTACTCCGACGCGGCGAAGTACGTGGACGAGGACGGCGCGACGACCGTCGTTCCCGCGGAGCTTGCCGAAGGCGAAGAGCGCCGGGTGCAGGAGCTCTCGATCCGAGCCTTCCAGGCGCTCGAGTGCGCCGGCCTCGCGCGCGTGGACTTCTTCCGATCCGACGCGGGCGACTTCTACTTGAACGAGGTGAACACGATGCCCGGCTTCACGGCGATCAGCCTCTACCCGAAGCTCTGGGAGGCGAGCGGCCTCTCGCAGCGCGACCTCGTGAGCCGCCTCGTCGATCTGGCGATCGAGCGAGCCGAGCGCCGGCGCGCGCTCAAGACCTCTCTCTGAGGGCCCGGCGAGCCGTCAGAACGCGTTGCCCATCGCGCCGAGCGCCACGGCCCAGCCCATGAGGTTCGCGCGGAGACCGGCGACCCACCGGAGCTCGTTCCCGGAGTCCCCCGCGAAGTCCCGGAGGCCCGCGCCCTGGATCCACGCGCCTACGATCCCGCGGTACCCGAACGAAAAGTCCGCGGCGAATCCGGCTCGCGTCCCGGTCGTCAGGACGTCGTGCATCGCGTAGCGCTGGAACTGCGGCCCGGCCGACCCCTCCACCACGAAGTGCGTCCCGCCCGCGAAGTACCGGAGCCGCAGACGCGGGCTCCCGAGCCACGCGAGCGCGTGCTCGTGCGTCTCGACCGCCAGCTCGAAGACGGGCCCGAGGTGGAGGTGCTCGGTGCCGCGCGAAGGGACGAGGAGCCCCGTCTCGAGAAAGCCATGGAAGAGCGGGACGACGCCGAAGGTGCTCACTTGCCCGCCCGCGAGCCCCATCTCGGCCACCAGGGAGAGCTCGCACGTGGGCTCGCTGAGGAACGTGCAGTCACCGAGGCCCGGTCGCGACGAGGCGGGGGGCTCCGGGGCTCGAGGCGGAGGCGCAGGCGGCGGGACCGCCACGGTGAGCGGTCTCTTCGGCGCGGCCTCCTCCGCCGCTTCGGCCCCCTCTTCGGCCTCTTCTTCCCCGGCGACCTCCAGGTCCTCCTGGGCCCAGGAAGAGCCGGAGATCGCCAGCGCGGCGGTGAGGAGGGGGAGCGCGATCGAGGACTTCACGAAGGATCCGAAGCTAAGGCTCCCTTGATACGCGGCGCGCGCGGCGACCACCACGTCGGGAACGTGCTCGGCCCGCTCGGATCACTGGCAGGCCATGAGCTCCACCGAGTCGAGCATGAAGTTCGTCACCGCGAAGTAGTCGTCGGTCGTGCCCTGGAACTGGATGGTGTGCGAGAGACCGTTCGCGTACGCGCTGACGTCGAAGCTGAACTGCTGCCAGCCCACCGCGCCGCACTCCGCGCTGCTGTTCGTCCTCTGGAACAGGAGGGCGCCGTCGATGGTCACCGAGAAGACGTCGCTCGCCCAGAACGGGTCCTCGCACGCGGGCAGGTCGAACTGGAAGCTCAGCGTCGCGGTCCCCACCGGGATCACGATCGAGCGCGACACGCTGGCGCTCTCGAAGGCGGTGTTCGTCCCGCCGAACCACGCCCAGTACGTGCCCTGGTGGGGTCCGGTGCCGCCCCCCATGCCGCACGCCGCCGTGGAGCACACCGGGGTGCCGAAGTTGGTCGACGTCTCCGTCCACCCGCCGCCGAACGGCCCGTTGTCGAAGCCGCCGTTCGTGAGGATGTTCACGATCGTGCACCCGCTCGTGCACGCGGAGGTGTTGAACCCGTTGCAGGTCGCGTTGCAGGCCAGCGTCCCGCCGGAGAAGCCCTGGGACTGGCACGTCTGGCCTCCGAGGTTGCCGCTGTCGCACGTCTCGCCCGCCTCGAGCAGGCCGTCGCCGCAGTCGGAGCAGGGTATTTCGTTGAAGCTCAGACAGTTCGCCGCGCACGAGAGCGTCCCGCCGTCATGGCCGAGCGAGACGCAGGTGGCGCCGCCGAGGTTGGCGCCGTCGCAGGCCTCCGCGCCCGCGATCACGCCGTCGCCGCACGTGTAGCACTGGGCCGTGTTGTAGAGGCACCCGCCGCCGCACGAGAGCGTACCGCCGGTGAAACCCTCGGTCTGGCACGTGCCCCCACCGAGGAGCGTACCGTCGCAGTCCTCGGCGGGATCGATGGCGCCGTTGCCGCAGTCGGGCGGCGAGGTGCACGTCGTCGTGTCGAACGTGCAGTCGGCCGCGCAGCCGAGCGTGCCGCCCGTGAAGCCCTGACCGATGGTCGTGCACATCGCACCGCCGAGCGCGGCGCCGTCGCACTCTTCGCCTCCTTCGAGGGCTCCGTTGCCGCACTCGGCGCCGCCGCCCGAGCCCGTCGAAGTCGCGGTGGACGTCGTGCTCGTCGCGCTCGACGTGCTGCTCTGCGCGGTCGCGGTCGCGGTCGCGCTCGTCGAGCCGTCGCCCGAGCTCCCGCCCTGCGGGCCGGCCCCGTCGCCCGACGAGCCGCCGCCCGTGAGCGTCTCGCCCTCGGCGCACCCGACTCCGAGCGCGAGCACGCCGAGCCCAACGAACAGACGGATCCTCATGCGCTGCCTCCAGACGTCGGAGAAAAGTGAAGCTCCACCAGTCTACACGCCTCTCCGCTTGTCAGCTTGGGGCCAATGTACTACCTGCCCCCACATGAGCGTCGGCAGAGGCTTGCTGGGGGCGATCGCCGGGACCTCGCTCGTGCTGGCCTGCGCGCCGCCTGGCGAAGAGCCGTCGAGCGAGGACGCCGCGGACACCACGCTCGCGGTCGCCGACGGCACCGTCGAGGCGCTCGCGCTCTTCGCTTTCCTCGACGATCCGCTCACCGACGCAGCGGCGCTGAAGGCGGGCGGAGCCACCAAGACGGCGGCCAAGGCCCTCCTCGCGCATCGCGCCGGGGCAGACACCGTCTTCGGGACCGCGGACGACGACCCCTACGGATCCATCGGCGAGGTCGACGCGGTCCCGGGCGTCGGGCCGGCCACGATCGGCAAGCTCGCGGCCCGCGCGCGCCTCCTCGGGTACGCGCGCGAGCGCGGCGAGTACCACGGGGTGTACCTCACCGAGAACCAGGCCGATCGCGTCCTCGTCCTCGTGAACGAGGCGAGCCTCGCCGAGCTCGACGACGACGCCCACCTCGATCGCCGCGCCGCTCAGAACATCGTGGACGCGCGGCCGATCACCTCGGTCGCGGGGCTCGCCTCGATCCCCCGCGTGAAGGGGACGGCGATGCGCCTGCTCCGCGATCACGCCGACCGCACGCTCGGCTCGCCCACGTGCGGCATGGGGGAGGCCTGCCCGGCGGGCCTCTGGTGCACCGGCGGCGCGGAGTCGTTCGGACGATGCGTCGACACGTCGGTCGACGGCGCCGGGGAGCTCTGCTCGTTCGCCGGGACCTGCGCGCAGGGGCTCGTATGCGCGGGTCGCAGCGAGGGCTTCGAGGGGATCTGCAACCCGGCTTGGATGAAGGACGAGTTCGTCTCCGAGTCGAGCGGCTCGATCCCGGACGGCCCCGGCGGCAGCACCGGGGAGGGCGTCGAGGTCTTCGGCCTCGCCACCGTCCCGACCGACGCCGTCGTTCGCGTCGTCATCGACCACGCCCGGCCCACCGACCTCGAGCTCTCGCTGACGAACCCCGCCGGGACGACGGTCCTCGTGTGGCCGCGCGGCGCCGGGCCGCTCCCGGAGTCGATCCCGGTGGCCGTCCCAGGCGACGAGTCGGTCAACGGCTCCTGGGTGCTGACCGTGCTGGACACCGTCGCCGGGCAGACCGGTACGTCGCGCCGCTTCAGCCTCGAGCTCGTGTCGCGCTTCGACTGACCGCCGCCGCCCCGCTGCGCTACTTGGGCGCGCCCATGACGCCCAGCGCGGCGAGGAGCCCCGCCGCGCCCGAGCGCATCCCCTCGACGTCGGCGCTGGGCGGCCCCGTCTCGTCCCGGAGCGCGTAGAGGTCGGAGGGGATCTCCACGAGGAACCGGCTCGGGACGCGCTTGGCGAGCTTGCCCCGGAAGGCGCGAACGTCGGCGCGGCAGAGGTAGAGCTTCTCCTTGGCGCGGGTCACGGCGACGTAAAAGAGCCGACGCTCCTCCTCCAGGCTCGACGCGGCCTCCGCGAGCGGGACGTCCGTCGCCCGCTCCGTCTGCGAGCGGATGTGAGGCAGCAGGCCCTCCTCGAGGCCGACCACGAACACGTAGGGGAACTCGAGCCCCTTCGCGCCGTGCATCGTGGTGAGCGTCACCGCGTCCTTCGGCGCCTCGTCCTCGCCCTCCTCGCGCAGCGCGAGGACGCGCAGGAACTCGAGCGTCGGCTTCGTGCCGCCGAGGCCGCGCTCGTCCCTCCGCGCGAACACGTTGAGCAGCCCCTCCACGTTGCCCCAGCGCCGGGCCGCCGCCGCGTTCGAGGTCGCGCCCGCCTGGATGTCGCGCTTGAGGCCGATCGCGTCGCACACGGCCCGGGCGATCGCCCCCGAGGGCTCCCCCCGCGCGAAGCGGGCGCGCGTCTCGGAGAGGATCCGCACGAGGTCCGCGCACCCGGCGACCGCGCCGCTCGGCAGCTCGGGGACCTCGGCGGCCTGCTCCACCGCCTTGCTGAGCGAGCACTGGCGGGCCGTCGCGAACGCGCCGAGCCGGTCGAGGGCCACGTCACCCACGCCGCGCGAGGGGTAGTTGATGACGCGACGGAGCGCGATCTCGTCCGCGGGATCGAGGCACACCTTGAGGTAGGCGAGCAGGTCCTTCACCTCCTTTCGCTCGAAGAACTGGGTGCCCCCGAGGACCCGATGAGAGACGAGCCGCTCCTTCAGCGCCGCCTCGAGGTCGGGGGCCTGGAGGTTCGAGCGGTAGAGGACGGCGATGTCCCGCGGCCGGGCCGCGCCCGTCCGGACGAGGTCGTCGATGGTCCGTCCGACGAACCGCGCCTCCACGTCCGAGTCCGAGCACACCACGACCTCCACGGGCTCGCCCGGCGCGCGCGTCGGCACGATCGTCTTTCCGTGGCGGCGCGCCCCGCTCTTCTCCAGGACGACCGCGGCCACCCGCAGGATGTTGGCGTTGCTGCGATAGTTCTCCTCGAGCTTGACGATCTTGGCGCCCGGGAAGTGTCGCTCGAAGTCGAGGATGTTGCGCACGTCGGCCCCGCGCCACGCGTAGATCGACTGGTCGTCGTCGCCCACGACGCAGACGTTGCGGTGCCCCTCCGCCAGGAGCCGCACGAGCTCGAGCTGCGCGTGGTTCGTGTCCTGGTACTCGTCGACGATCACGTAGCGGAACCGCTGCCGGTACTTCTCGAGGATCGCCTCGCGCCTACGCCAGAGCCGCACCACCTCGCAGAGCAGGTCGTCGAAGTCGAACGCCTGGAACCCCCGCATCATGGCGAGATAGCGCGGGTAGACGAGCGCCGTGATCTCGTCGTACTCCGTGGGCTCCTTGCCGGCGCGGCCTCCGCGCCGCTCGAGCTCCTCGGGCTCCAGGAACTCGTTCTTCGCGGCGGAGATCCGGCCGAGGATCGCGCCCACGTCGTAGCTGCGGCCGGGCTGGACGCCCCGGAGCGCCTCGCGCACGACACCCGCGCAGTCCGCTTGATCGAAGATCGTGAAGCGGCCGCCTCGAAATCCGAGGGCGCGCGCCTCGGCGCGCAGCACGGAGAGCCCGAAGCGGTGGAACGTCCCGATCGTGAGGTCCTTCGCCTGTCGCTCTCCGACCAGCTTCGTCACGCGCTCCAGCATCTCGGCGGCGGCCTTGTTCGTGAAGGTCATCGCGAGCACGCCGCTCGCCGGGACACCGCGCTCGAGCAGGCGCGCGATGCGCGTCGTGACGACGCGGGTCTTGCCCGACCCGGCGCCGGCGAGCACGAGGAGCGGCCCGAGGTCGTGCTCGACCGCCTTCTTCTGTGACGGGTTCAGGCCCTGGGTGAGCTTCACGGTTCTCCGACGGCCTACCCGAAACCCCCGCGCGAAGGGAGTCTTGATCCGCGGCCGGATCCGCGAGGCCTACGGCGCTGCGCGCGTCCTCCGCCAGAAGTACGCACCGCTGAGCGCGAGGACCCCGGCCCCGGCGATCCCGGTGACCACCGACGTGGACGCCAGGAAGTCGACCCAGGGCAGGTCGGGGCGTCCCAGGTTCTTGTAGACGAGCAGCGCCGAGCTGCCGAGGTAGCCGAACGCGTCCGCCACATAGATCAAGAAGCCGGCCGTAGCGACCGACCCCGTCGCCGCGACCAGGCGATCGAAGAGGACGCAGTTGTACGGGACGTAGGCCACGTAGAGCCCCGTCCCGAGGCCGATCATCCAAGCCGCCGGGCCGATCAGCCCGGCGCGGAACGCGAACGTCGCGCCGGCCGCCAGGAGGACGCCGCCGAGGATCGCGCCGTGCACGGCGAGCAGCGCCTTGCGGTTGTCGCGGATGCCGACCATGGCGAGCACGGTCGCGAGCGCGACGACCGCGACGGGGACCTCGGCCGTCGCGAGGATGCTGGGCGCCTCCGCGTACCCGAGCGCGTCCCAGATCTCTCGGGCGAAGTTGTCGCGGAAGTCGCGGACGGCGGTGAGCACGACGTAGAGCGCGACCAAGAGCACGAGCCCTGGCGCGTACGCGCGGACGAAGGCACGCCGAGCGTCCGCGAACATGGGCGCGCGCCGCGTCCGGGCGGCCTCATCCTCCTCCGAGGGCGGGGGCAAGGCGCTCAGCATGAACGCGCACGCGAGCAGGGGAGGCAGGAACAGGAGACCCACGAGCGCCGGCATCCAGAGCTCGGGGACGCCGCTGTCGAGGAGGACCTTGCCGACGCTCTTCACGACGCCGCTCGCCACGATGAAGCTCGCGCAGAGGCCGGCGCCGAGCACCTCGCTCGTCCGGCGCCCCTCCAAGAACCCGAAGACGAGCCCCCAGACCATCCCGAGAGGGAGGCCGTTCACGAACAGCGCGAGCGCCTGCGCCCGATCCGGCAAGACCGGGAGGAGGAGCAGCGCGCCCTCCGCGATCGCGATGAAGAGCACGATCGCCCCCGCTCTCCTCTCCGGGCGGAGCTCGGACACGATCTTGATGCCCAGGAACTTGGAGATGCAGTATCCGGCCACCTGCGCGAGCACGAGGACGGTCTTCTTGTCGAGCGAGACACCGAAGCCGAGGTCGACGGCGCCCGCGAACGTGCCCGCGGCGAACGCCTTGCGGTACGCGTACATGCAGAAGTAGCACCCGAAGGCCGCGACGACGGCATACGCCGTGACGAGCGCGGTGGGGGCGCGCGCGAGCGCTCGGCGGAGGGCGACGCTGCGGCTCAAGGCTCCTCCGGGGTCGCACGCTTGCGGGAGGGGTGCAACGCCGCACCCTCACGTGGCGCGAAGGTGTCATCTACGTGAGAACGCGGCTACGCTGCATCGTCGGCGAGTCGCCTCGTGCTCCGCTCCACCTCCTCCGCCCCACCCGTTCCACCGGCCCTAGGTCACGCGCGACAGAGCGTGCTGGCCGCGACCCGCGCCGGCGTCCTCGGGGCGCTCACCGGGCTCTTCGTGGGCTCCGCGGGGCAGGCGGTGGTGGCCCGGTTCGCCGCGGAGGCGACGGCCTCGACGCTCCCGACCTGGTGGGAGCGAGCGGTCGGCGTCGCGGTCACGGCGTCGCTCCTCGGGGCGGTCGTGTTCCTGTCGACGGCCGTCGCGCTGCTCCCGGCGCGGCGGCTCGGCGTTCGGTCGCGCCGCCGCCTGGCCGTCGGCCTCGCGACGGCGCTCGGGACGGTCGTGCTCCTCCTCCACGTCCTCGGCGTCGCCGTGCACGTCCTCATGGGCTCGCACCTCACGAGCTCGGGCCTCGCGTTCTTTCTGAACTCGAGCGAGCACATCGTCGGCGCCATCCGGGCCCAGTACCTCGGCTACCTGCTCCCGACCGTCGCGCTCGCGCTCGTCCTCTCCGCGGCGCTGGCGTGGATCCTGAGGCGGGGCATGACGGTCGATCCGGGCCGCGTGCGACGCGCGGAGGTCGGAGGCTGCGCGGCGATGGTCGCGGTCGCCGGGTTCGCGACGGTCGCCCCTGCGCGCGAGCCCATCGGGCCGCGCATCGCCCGCACCTCCCCGGAGGTCGCGCTGCTCGCGTCGGTGGCGTCCGCGGGGCGCGCCCACGATCCGCTCGTGGTCGACGCGAGCCCGCTCGTCCGCCAGGCCCTCGACAGCCCGAGCCTCGAGGAGCGGGCCTCTTGGCTGGAGGTCGCCCGGGAGGTCGGCGACAGACCCAACGTGATCGTCGTCACGCTCGAGTCCGTGGCCACGAGCCACCTCGGCTACCTGGGCTACGCGCGCAACGTCACGCCGAACCTCGACCGGATCGCGGCGCAGAGCCTGAGGATGACGCACGCCTACACGACCGCCACGCACTCCAACTACGCGCAGATGGCCGTCATCTCCTCGCTGTTTCCCCGTCGGAGCAGCTCCTTCGACATGTACCACCGCCTCGACTACCCGCGCGTCCTCCTGCACGATCTCGGCTCGTCGATCGGCTACGCGACCGCGACCATCTCGAGCCAGGACGAGACGTGGCAAGGGATGAAGCGGTTCCAAGAGACCGGGACGGCCACGTACTTCCGCCACGCGCCCGACCACCAGGGCGAGCACCTCGATCTCGTGACGGAGGACGTCTCGCCCGACGAGGAGACGATCCACCACGCCATCGGCTGGATCGACCGCAACAAGGACACGCCGTTTTCGGTCTACATCAACCTCCAGTCCACGCACTTCCCCTATCCGATCCCGTCCACGGCGCCGCGACCCTTCCTCCCCGACGAGCCGCGCGGGACCTTCAACTACGTCGTCTGGGAGAGGTCCGACCTCCCCGCCATCCTGAACCGCTACGACAACGCCCTCCACTACGTCGACATCCAGCTCGGCCGGCTCTACGACGCCCTCGAGGCGAAGGGCCTGCTGGACCACACCGTCCTCGTGATCACGGCGGACCACGGGGAGCTCTTCTTCGAGCACGATCTCGTGACGCACGGCCGGACGCTGTTCGAGGGTGAGTCCCGCGTCCCCTTCCTGGTGCACTACCCCGCCGTCCTGGCGCCGGGGGACGACGCGACCCCGGTCTCCTCTCTCGACGTACTGCCCACCGTCGTCGACGCGATGCGGCTGCCTCCGCACCCGGCGCACCAGGGCGAGAGCGTGGCCCACCTGCGGGAGGACGGCCCCGCCGGCAAGCGCACCGCGGTGTTCTTGAACATCCAAGGGTGGAAGCACTACGAGGGCGTCGTCTGCTACCCGTACAAGCTCGTCGCCGACCCGGACACCGGCGGCAGCGAGCTCTACGATCTCGCCCGCGACCCCGGCGAGCTGCGGGACCTCGCCGCGCAGAAGCCGGCGATCGTCGCCGCGCTGCGCGAGACGCTGCGCGCGCAGATGGACGCGCAGGACGTCTACCACGCGAACGACGAGGTCGGGAAGCGGCTGAAGCGTGAGCGGTTCGCGCCGCGTTTGCTGCCGTGCCCCGCGCTGGACCGATGAGCCAGCCCCCGGCGCTGCCCCTGGCGATCGTCGGGGCGGGCCCGGCAGGGCTCTCGACCGCGCTCTTCTTGGCGAGCCTCGATCCCGCGCTCGGGCGGCGGCTGGTCGTGCTCGAGAAGGCGCGGTTCCCGCGCGACAAGATCTGCGCAGGCGCGATCGGCCTCCGAGGTGACGCGGCGCTCGCGCGCATCGGCGTCACCGTCGACGTCCCGTCGGCGCCCATCCGCGGCATCGGGGTGACCACCTCGACGCGGAGGGTCGTCACCTATGGCAGCGGCACCTCGGGGCGGGTGGTGCGACGCCTCGAGTTCGACGCCGAGCTCGCGCGCGTCGCTCGGACACGAGGGATCGCGATCCTCGAAGGGTGCGCCGTGCGCCACGTCGAGCGGACCCCCAGCGGCCCCCTCGAGCTCTCCCTGGCCAGCGGGGAGGTGCTCCGGGCGGAGGTGGTCGTGGGCGCCGACGGCGTCGGCGGCGTCGTGAGGCGGGACCTCGGGTTCGACCGCGGCGACATCGTCGCGCAGGTGGTGGAGCTCGACACGACCTTCGGCCCGCGCGACACCCCGGACGACGTCATCCACTTCGATCTCAGCGACCGAGCCCTGCGCGGGTACGGCTGGGACTTCCCGACGCCCCTCGGGGGAGGCATCCAGGTCTGCCGCGGCGTGTACGCCCTCCGTGACGCGCCGCGACGCCCCCCGATCGACGAGCGCGCCGTCCGCCGCACGCCGCCCGGCGCCCGACCGCTCGGCCCGACCAAGCGGTTCTCGGAGCGCGCGTTCGTGCCCACTGCCTCTCTGGCGCAGCCCCGCGCCCTCCTCGTCGGGGAGGCCGGCGGCATCGATCCGGTGCTGGGCGAAGGCATCGCGCAGGCCATCCTCACCGGCGAGGTCGCCGCCCGCTACCTCGCTCCGCGGCTCGCGCGGGGCGAGCTGGGCTTCCACGACCACGGGCCGTTCCTGGCTCGCAGCCAGGTAGGCCGAGACCTGACGCGGCGCGCCGCCAGCTTGGACTACATCTATGGTTCCGGCCGCGTCCTCCTCGAGCGGTGGGTCGTGACGAACGAGCTCGTGGCCCGCGCCGGGCTCGCGTACTTCGCCGGCCAGCTCACGCGCGAGCGGCTGCCTTGGCGCGCGGCGAGCTGGCGCAGGCCGGTGCGCGACGGGCGGCCGTGAACGCGAGTTTACGGTACGCGTGATTTCGAGGGCGAAACGCGGGCAAGTATGATGGAGCGACCCTTGCGAAGCCCACGTAGCGGAGGTCCACGATGCACGCTTCCTTCCGGTACTTGGCGAGTGTGGCTTGTTTGGCGGCGGTCCCGGTCCTCACCGGGGCGAAGGGGGACGGCTGCGCCGCCGCCTCGCAGTCGGAGGCGCCCGACGTCACGGGCGAGTGGGACATCGCCTACGAGAGCGAGATCGGGGTCGAGATCAAGATCGGTGGGGCGGTGTACACGGCGACCGTCGGCGCCCAAGGCGGGCTCGTGACGATCGACCACGAGGGCGAGCCGCTCACCTTCGACCTCGACTGCGCGCGCCCCGAGATCGTCTGTCCGTCGGAGGCGTGGCCCGAGACGGTCTCGATCGAGCAGCGAAACACGCAGTACGAGCACCAGATGATCGTGGCGCTTCCGACGCAGAAGTGCGATGGCGCGACGCGCCCCGCCGATCCCGCAGCGTGCGGCGCCGGCACGAACAATCCCGAGTGCGAGGACGTGTGCGACGGCGAGATCACCGTGACGACCCAGGACGCGTTCGGCGTCATCGGCGAGGCGGGCGAGAGCTTCCGGCTCTACCTGGGGGGCGGCGCAGTGACGAACGGCGTCAACTGCGCGCTGCTCGGCTGGTCCGTGGCAGACGCCAACCTCGTCACCGAGGGTGAGGGCACCGCCGAGTGGACCGCGACTCGGATGGAGCAAGGCGTCGTCACCGTGGCGTACGCCGGCGGCTGCCTCTGGGTCGCGGACGTGACGCCCGACCCGGGGCTCGAGGCTGCGATCGTCGCAGCGAGCGTCACGTTCACGGTCGGCTTCACCGGCGACCGCCTGAACTGAGCCTCCCCGCTCTGCGGCGTCACGCCGCGACAGGCGGCGCGCGGTTGACGCCGGCCCGTGCTGGACGCCGGGAAGGACGCGCGGCGCGCGGGTCGACGCGCGGCGCCACCTCCCGTACGACTCGCGCATGCGAAGACTCCGAGCCGCCACGGCGTGCGGGTTGCTGTTGGGCTGCGTCTCGTGCGGCGACGGAGCGCCCGCGAGCGCGAGCGCGAGCGCGCCGTCACCGTCCACGCTGTCGCCGCCCAAGCCTACGACGACCGCGTCCTCGGAGCTCGCGGGCGAGAGCCGGCGCCGCGTCGGAGGTCCTCGGGCGCGCGCCGGCGCTGCCCAGATCACCGGAGAGATCCTGCACGAGCCCGTCCACCGCGCGGTCCGCGAGAGCGTACCCGCGCTCAAGGGCTGCTACGACGAGGCCATCAAGAAGAGCGCAGCGCTCAAGGGTCGCATCATCTTCACGTTCTCTCTCGGGGCGGACGGGGCGATGAAGGACCTCGCGCCGGACGCGGATCTCAAGGACACGGCGCTCATCGAGTGCGCGCAGAGAGTCTTTGCGGGGCTGAAGCTCCCCAAGCCCAAGTCCGGCATGGTCACGGTGCGCTACCCGATCCTCTTTTCACCGGGCGACACCATCCAAGGAAAGCCGGCGAAGGGTGCTGGGCCCGCGGACGTGGAGAAGGCCCTGCGTGACGCCGGCGTCACCGATCTCTCGACCAAGCCGAGCGACGCGCCGAAGGGTGGCGCGGTGCTGTCCGGGAAGCACGGGAACATCGCGTTCTCGGTGACGGTGTTTCCTTCGACCTCGGGGGCGCCCGACGCCAAGCAGGTCGAGGCGCTCGAGAAGCTCGGTCTCGTCTACACCGACGAGGGGCTGCTGCTCGCCTTCGAGGCTCCGTCGCTCGGGGACGCGGAGAAGATCTTCCGCGCCGTCGTGATCGAGCGCTGACGACCGGGCAGCGACGCGGCGCGCGTCGGGAGGCGAAAAAGTGAAGCGCCCGTTCGACGGCGGGGGGGGGGTACCGTCGCGGGCGCTTCGAGCTCCGGATCAGCAAGATGTGGGCCAGCAGGGTGGGGGGCCCGAACGGTGCCCCCACGGTGCATGTGTCTCAGAATGAGTCGCTCTTGGTTGCGACTATGAGATAGTTGCTTTCAGATCTGAACTCAGGGCTTGGTCTGAACGGAGGCGAACGCGACGTTCATGAAGTCGGCGAAGAGGACCTCACGCATTGGCTCGAGGGGGGTGAACTCCACCCCGAGGTGAGACCAGCCCCCTTCGAGCTGCGTGAGCCGCTTCACCAGACCGTCCCGCCGGAACGAGAAGCTCGTCCCGGGCTGGATGAGGTTGAGGATGACGGTCTCGCCGATCCCGACCTGCGCGTCCTGAACCAAGAGACCTGCGCTCAACATCGACACCTCGGTGGTGTAGCCGTTGTGGATCGAGCGCGGGGTGCGGAGGCGGAGCTCCAAGCGGAGGGCGATGCGCGGCGCGCGGCGGCGCTCTGCGCCCGTGTAGGTGCGTGGCCCGGTGCGGTGCCCCGGAGCGGGCTGCACTTGGATCACCCCGACCGGGGGCGTCACCCCCGCAGCCGGCGTCATGGCGCGGGCGGGCGTCGTCGGGAGCTGCACCGGCGGCAGGGGCGGCGGAGCCCCTGGCGCCGGCGGTGGATGGGAGCCCGCTGGCGGGGGCCCGAGAGAGGTCCGCGATGCGGTCTGAACGTACGCGTCCCACTCGGGGCCGACGCCCCGCCCGAAGAACTCCACGCCGATCGCCCCCTCCTGCTTGTGAACGACCATCGCGTGGGCCGTCACCGGCGCCCCGCCCGGGATCTCGATCTCGATCTGGACGAGCTGTCGGGGCGGCGGCTGCTCTTGGAGCCGTATGCCGAGTCCCTTGAAGCTCACGTCCACGGTCGTCGTGGGGAAGCTCTTCTTTCCCCACTTCACCGTTACCGGGAGCTCGATGGGATTTCTGCGATCGCGCCTTCGCTCGTTCATGGGAAGGAGGGGTGAGGAACCGGTCGCTCCGTAGAATAGCGGGCGGCGAGGCTCCGTCGATCGGGCTCGCGCCGCGAAGCAACGGACTCGCACCCGTGGGGTGCGGCCCCTGTCTCTACCAGAAAATTCATCGCCCCGGAGAAGCAGCCCGAGGGACGCGCACGATCCGAGTGGATCGCCAGGACACCATGATGGGCACCGAAACCAACCCCCCGCCCTTCACCGTATGGGTCGAGGTGCCTGCGATGTCGCGGGCAGCGGCCACGCCGGCGGTGACGCCGAGGGTGTTCCGGTTCGGCACACGGTTTGCGATACTTCGGACCACCGACCAACAGGAGTGACCATGAAGCTCGGCTTTGCTCTCGCGACGATCGCGCTCGGCGCTGCGTCCACCGTCCTCACCGCCAGCGACACCGTCACCGCGGACGAGGACTACGCGGCGAAGGTCACCGTCGAGGCCAAGCGGGCCAGCGGCAAGCTGGGCCTGAAGCTGAAGACGGTCCCCGACTGGTACATCAACAAGGACTACCCGCTGAAGTGTGCCCTCAAGGTCGCCGACGGCGGCCGGCTCGGCAAGACGGAGCTGGTCAAGGCCGACGCCAAGTTCGAGGACGTCGCGGGCAAGGAGGGCAAGGCCAAGAGCGTCTCCTTCAGCACGGACGCCGACAAGGTGGTCGAGGGCGACTGCAAGATCGTCGTCTGCTCGGACACCGCTTGCTCGTCGCCGTTCAAGGTCACGGTCAAGTCCAACTGATCCGGGCGGGCTCCGCGCGGCGCGCGCCGCCCGGGACGTGAGGCCCGCCAACGCCCCGGCGGGCCGCCCGTACACCGAGGGCCGCTCGTGGCCCGAGCGCCGCCCGTGGCCCGAGCGCCGCCCGCGCCCGGAGGGCGGCCCGGGATTGCGGGCCCGCGCGCCGAGCGTTCTCCCCGGGTGCAGATCGCTGCGACCCCGAAGGAGTGCCTGCTGCCGCCGGCGGCGGGCACGGGCGGCGATCCGCTGATGCAGGAGGTGTGGAGGCTCGCGTGGCCCGCGATCACGCACATGCTCCTCATCACGCTCGTGTTCCTGGTGGACCGGCTGGTCCTCGGGAACTACGCGGCGGCCTCGCTCGCGAGCCTGCAGATCTCGTCGGTCCTGCTCTGGACCTTCTACGCCATCTTCACGGCGTTCTCGGCGGGCACGCTCGCGATCGCGGGGCGGGCCGTCGGCCGGGGCGCGCCTCGGGAGGCCGCCCGCGTCGCCGCGGTCTCCCTCCTCGCCTCGGCGGTGCTCGGGTTGGTCGTCGCGGGAGGCGCGATGGCGTCCGTGGGGAGCGCGCTGCCGTTGCTCTTCCCGCACGCGGGTGAGCACGTCCTGCGAGAGGCCGCGCTCTACTTGTGGATCGTCCTGCCGACGCTCCCGCTCTCCTTCTGCGAAGCGACCGCCGCCGCTGCGCTGCACGCCTCGGGCGACACGAGGACGCCGCTCTTCGCCGCCGCCGTGAGCAACGTGGTGAACCTGGTGCTCTCGGTCGGCCTGGTCTTCGGGATCGGGCCCCTGCCGGAGCTCGGCATCTGTGGCGCTGCGATCGGGGCGGCGGCGGCGGCCGTGGTCCAGGGGGTCCTGCTGGTCGGCGTGCTGCTCTCGAGGTCGAGCCCCCTGCCGCTGCGCGAGGAGCTCGCGCGCGGGGGAGCCCTGGACCTGGAGGTACTGCGCCGCCTCCTCCGGGTATCCGTCCCGGCGTTCCTCGACAAGCTCGCCTACAACGGCGGCTACGTCGCGTTCGTCGCGATCGTCGCCATGCTCGGCACGGCCGCGATGGCGGCCAACCAGGCCCTCGTGAGCATCGAAGCGATCTGCTTCCTCTCCGCGGACGGCTTCGGCATCGCGGCCGGCGCGCTGGTGGCTCAGAAGCTCGGCCAGGGCAGACCGGGGGATGCTCGTCGGTCGGCGGAGATCGCCGCGCGCTTCTCCGTCCTGCTGCTCACCGCGTTCGGCTTGGTCTTCGTGCTCGCGCCGCGGCTCCTCATGAGCGCGTTCAGCGCGGACGCCGAGATCGTCCGCGTCGGGACGCTGTCGCTCTACGTGGCCGCCGCGGCGCAGCCCTTCATGGCATACGCGACGGTCATGCGGATGGCGCTGCGAGGCGCGGGGGCGACCGGGGCGGTCCTCGGCGTCACGCTCGCGGGGACGTTCCTGGTGCGGCTCCCCGTCGCCTACGTGACGGCCGTCACGCTGGACTGGGGGCTGCTCGGCATCTGGGTCGGGAGCACCTGCGACTGGATCTTCGAGGCGGCGGTGCTGAGCGTGCTGGTGCGGCGCGGGACGCTCGCCGCGCGGTCGGTGTAGTCTCCGGCCATGAAGAGGCGAGCCGCTCTGGGCGCTGGAGCATCGCTGGCGCTCGGCGCCTTCGCGCGCCCGGGCCGCGCGGACAACGCGGACGGCGGCATGTGCGAGGCGAAGGCGAGCTGCGAGCGCGTCCACGTCTTCTGGGGACCGAACCACGGCCACGTCCTCACCCCCTCCGCGGTCGACGCGCGCGCGGCGGCGAAGAAGACCTACGACGTCCGGGGCAAGAGCGACCACGGTCACACGTTCACGGTGACCGCCGACGACTGGACGCGCTTGCTCTCCGGCGAGCCCGTCCGCCTGGCCTCGTCCAAGACGGGTGGGCACCTCCACCGCGTGCTCCTGCGTTGCGCGCCGGCGGAGGATCCGCCCGAGTGGATCAGCGCGTGTGACGTCGAAATCGGCGGGACTGACGGGCACGATCTCGTGGTGCCGGCGGCGCACCTCCAGGCGAAGCGCGCCCGCGCCTACGACATCCAGGGAGCGGCGCCGCACACCCACGAGGTGAAGATCAGCGTCGAGCAGTTCGCCAAGATCGCCGCTGGAGAGACGGTGAGGCTCTCCACCGGCGCTGGCGACGGCCACACCCACCTCGTGGTCCTCCGGCTCGCGAGCAAGTGACCAGCAGACGAGCGGTGCCGGGGGCGCCACGAAGCTCTCGGGCCGGGAACGTGCGCGCGGAGGCGCTCGCGGGGCTTGACGCGGCTCCGCCCGCCGGGAACATGGCCCCATGGCTCAAATGCACGGCGGCAAGCTTGTGGCGAAGGCGCTGAAGCGCCACGGGACGACGCATCTGTTCACGCTCTGCGGGGGCCACATCCAGGCCATCTACGACGGGTGCCTCGACGAGGGGATCCGGGTCGTGGACGTCCGCCACGAGCAGACCGCGGGTCACGCAGCCGACGGCTACGCCCGCGTCACCGGGCGGCCGGGGGTCTGCGCCGTCACCGCGGGACCCGGCGTGACGGACGTGGTCACCGCGGCGGCGAACGCGCAGCGCGCGGGGGTGCCGCTCATCATCATCGGCGGGGCCGGCCCGCGGGCCCTCCAGGACATGGGCTCGCTCCAGGACATGAACCACCTCGAGCTCATGCGGCCGATCACGAAGTGGAGCGTGGCGGTGCCCGCGGTGGATCGCGTGCAGGAGTACATCGACTCCGCGTTCCGCATCGCGCAAGCCGGCGTGCCCGGGCCGGTGTTCCTCGAGATGCCCCTCGACCTCTTGATGAACTGGGGCGACGACGCCGCGCCGGCCACCGCTCCCGCTCCCGCGCCTCGCCCCGGCGGAGACCCCACGGCGATCGAGGCCGCCGCCAAGCTGCTCGCCGAGAGCGAGCGCCCCATGTTCATCATCGGGACGCAGCTCCGCTGGTCGCCGCGCCTCCACGGCGACGCGCACGGGCAGGAGGCGGGGGTGCTGCGCCGGTTCGCCGACGCGGTCGAGGCGCCGTTCTATCTGAACGGGATGGCCCGCGGAGGGCTCCCGTACGAGCACCGCGGACTGATGACCCGCTCGCGCAAGTTCGCGCTCGGGCAGACGGACCTCTGCTTCGTGTTCGGGACGCCCTTCGATTTTCGCCTGGACTACGGGCGCGCGATCTCGCCGGCGGCCAAGGTGGTGCAGGTCGACCTGGACGGCGCCGAGCTCGGCAAGAATCGCCGCCTGGACCTCGCGATCCACGGCGACAGCGGGAACGTGCTCGACTCGCTGCTCTCCCTCGTGAGAGGCAAGAAGGCGCCCGAGTGGCTCGCGTCGGTGCGCGCCGCCGAGGACAAGAGCCGCGCGAAGATGGCCGCGGAGATCGCGTCGAGCGACGACCCGCCGAACCCGCTCCGCGTCTGCGCCGAGCTCGGCAAGAGGCTCGGCAAGCGGGACATCGTCATCGGGGACGGGGGGGACTTCGTCGCGACGGCCGCCTACGTCCTGAAGCTCGAGTGGCCCCAGCTCTGGATGGATCCCGGGCCGCTCGGCACGCTCGGGGTGGGCCCTGGGTACGCCATGGCGGCGAAGCTCGCGCGCCCCGACGCCAACGTCGTCCTCGTGTACGGGGACGGCTCGTTCGGCCTGCACGGGCTCGAGTTCGAGGCGATGGCGCGGCAGGACATCCCCGTCATCGCGGTGATCGGCAACGACGCCGGCTGGACCCAGATCCGGCGGGGCCAGGTGGAGCTCTACGGCCAAGAGCGCGCCGTCGCCACAGCGCTCGACTACACCCGGTACGACAAGGTCGTGGAGGCGGTCGGCGGCTTCGGCGCCTGGGTGGAGAAGGTCGCGGATCTCGGGCCCGCGCTGGACGCCGCGTTCGCGTCGAAGAAGCCCTCGTGCGTGAACGTGAAGATCGCGACGAGCGAGTTCCGCAAGGGCGCGATCAGCGTCTAGCGCGCCTCGATGCTGATCCGCTTCACGTCGCCCGATCTCGCCCGCCTGGACGAGCTCGACGCCGAGGTGCTGGCCGTCGGCGTCCACGAGGACGTCCGTCCGGCCAAGGGCGTGGCGGGCCTCTGCGACTGGCGCCTCGGCGGGCTGCTCTCGCGCCTGATGATGCGCGGCTTCTTGACCGGGCGTGTGGGCGAGGTGGTGATGGTCCCCGGCAAGCCGAAGCTGTCCTTCGACAAGCTCCTGCTGCTCGGGCTCGGCGCGGGCGCCGACATGGGGCCCGACCGCCTCCGAGACTTCGTGCGCCGCCTGACGGGGACGCTCTCCAAGCTGCGCGCGCGCGCGGCCATCGTCGATCTCCCCGGGACCGAGGACGGGCTGGTCACCGCGACCGCGGCGGTCGACATCCTCTTGGCCGAGGCAGGCGGCACGGCGGACTTCGACTCCTGGACGCTGGTGGAGTCGCCGGAGAGCCGCGCCGTGATGGAGACGCACCTCTCCGAGCAGCGGCGCCGCGTCCGCCGCACGCTCTAGCCCCACGAGCGCTGTCGACCTCGTCCACGCATCCCCTTTCGCGCGCGCCCCGCGCGAGCCCCGCGCCGAGCCCTCGCGCTACGAGGTGGTGTCGCCCAGCACGCGCTGCTCGCGGCCATCCGCCGAGCAGACGTGATGGCCCCCCCAACGACATGCCCGCTGTCCGCGCGGCGGCATGCCGAGCGGCAGGTGATGTCTTCGACGTTCCGCGACGCTACACGTCACCGTGACCCCCGGCGTGCGGCACGAGGACCCCCGGGGACCGTCAGGCTGGTTCGTGCACCGCGGCGATCAGCTCGTCGTGGAGGTGGCCGTTCGTCACCACGAGGTGCCCGCGACGATACAGCGGCGGACCGCCGTCGAGCGCCGTGATGCGCCCGCCGCCCGCGAGCACGAGGGCCGCGGAGGCCGCCGCGTCCCACAGGTGGAGCCGCCGCTCCCAGTAGCCGTCGTACGTGCCATCCGCGACGAAGGCCATGTCGATGGCGGCGGCGCCGCAGCGCCTCACCGCGCGGGCGCGCCGCTTGACCGAGATGAACGAGGCGAAGTTGTCCTCCGGCCCTCGCGACCGGTCGGGCGGGAAGCCCGTCGCGAGGAGCGCCTCGCTCAGCCGTGAGGTGTCGCTCGGCGCGCACGGCGCACCGTTCTTCCACGCCTCACCTCGGTCACCGTGCCGATACCCGTGCCACGAGAGGGCGAGGCACGGCGCGACCACCGCGCCCGCGAGCGGCTCGCCGCCGTGCAGCGCCCCTACGGACACCGCCCAGAAGGGGTGGCCGTGCGCGAAGTTCGTCGTCCCGTCGATCGGGTCCACCGCGAACGCGAGCCCGGATGGGAGTTCGGCGTCCGCCGCCTCCCCCTCCTCCGCGACGACGGCGACGCCTGGGTACCGCTCGGCGAGCAACGCGAGGATCCGCTCCTGCGTCGCGACGTCGGACGCCGTGACCAGATCGCGCGCGCTCTTCTCGACGGCGCGCGCCGATCCGAACCCGGCCCGTGCGAGCGCGGCGCCCTGCAGCGCGACCTCGAGGCAGTCCGCGGCGAGCCGCGCGCGCTCGCCGCGTGGGAGAGCTGATTCCACCACGCGCGCCTACGCTAGTCCCCAATCGAGCGAGCGAACAGGGGATCACGACCGCGTCCGCTCGGGGTCGACCCCGACGCGTCGCGCGGGCCGTCGGGTCGTGGTGAGGTCGCGCGGCGCCGGCGCGCGGGAGGGCGAACGCGGTCGAGGAAAGAATCCGAGTACGGGTCCTTGCCCCCTAGGAGGGAGCCGAATACCGTCCGGGGCCCATGTCGGAGACCCGCGATCTCCTCCTCGAGATCGGCTGTGAGGAGCTACCCGCGTCGTTCGTGGACGCCGCGCTCGACGCCCTTCCAGGCCTCGCGAGGGCTCGCCTCGAGGCGCTCCGCGTCGGGTTCACCTCGGTCCGGGCCGTGGGGACTCCGCGTCGCTTGGCGCTCCTCGTCGAGGGCGTCACCACCGCGCAGCCTCACCTCGCGGAAGAGGTGACCGGGCCGCCGACGCGCGCTGCGTTCAAGGACGGGCAACCCACGAAGGCGGCGCTCGCGTTCGCCGACAAGCTCGGGGTTCCGGTGTCGGAGCTCAGGCGCGTCGAGACCCCCAAGGGCGAGTACCTCGTGGGGACGCGGCGCGAGGAGGGACGGCCGACGGCGGACCTCCTCCCCGACCTCTTGGAGGGAGTCATCGCAGCGATCCCGTTCCGCAAGTCGATGCGGTGGGCGGACCTCGACGTCGCGTTCGGGCGGCCGATCCAGTGGCTCGTCGCCCTCTTCGGGTCGGCGGTCGTGGACGTCGCCTACGCGGGGGTGCGCGCGGGCCGGGTGAGCCGCGGGCACCGCTTCTTGGCGCCCCAGCCGGTGGAGATCGGCGCGCCGTCGGCCTACCTCGCCGCGATGCGGGGCGCCCACGTCCTCGTCGACCCCGCCGAGCGGCGGCAGGCCCTCGCCAGCGCCCTGCAGGAGGGCGCCCGTGCCGCAGGCGGCGCGCTGATCGAGGACGACTTCCTCATGGGGGAGAACGCGTCGCTCGTGGAGGAGCCGCACGTGATCGTCGGGACCTTCGCGGAGGAGTTCCTGGAGCTCCCCGCGCGCGTCATCCTGGAGGTCGCCAAGGGCCACCAGCGTTACTTCGGCGTGCGCGACGCCGCCGGCCAGCTCCTGCCCCGGTACCTCGCGGTCGTGAACACTGCTCTCGAGCCCCAGAACGTCGCGCGCGGCAACGACCGGGTGATGCGGGCTCGCCTCGCCGACGCGCGGTTCTTCTACGCGGAGGACGGCCGCGTGCCGCTCGCGAGTCGGCGCGAGAAGCTCGGGGGCATCGTCTTCCAAAAGCGGCTCGGCACCGTGCTCGAGAAGGTGGACCGCATCGAGCGGCTGGTCCGACTCGTCGGCGCGCGCCTTCCCGGCGTCACCGGGAGCGCCTCCACCCTCGAGGTGGCCGCCGAGGGTGCGCGGCTCGCCAAGTGCGATCTGGTGTCGCTCATGGTCGGTGAGTTCCCGGAGCTGCAGGGGGAGATGGGCGCCGCCTACGCGCTCGCCCAGGGCATCCGGCCGGAGGTCGCCGAGGTCATCCGGGAGCACTACCGGCCGAGGGGGGCGTCGGACGCCACGACGACGTCCGACGCCGCCGCGCTCGTCGCCATCGCCGATCGGATCGACACGGTGGTCGGCTGCTTCGCCATCGGGCTATCGCCCTCCGGCGCCGCCGACCCGTTCGGCCTCCGGCGCGCGACGCTGGGGATCCTCCGGACCCTGCTCGATCGCGGGTTCGACCTGTCCGTCGCCGA
The DNA here is from genome assembly GCA_964492175.1 of uncultured Polyangiaceae bacterium. GTDB lineage: Bacteria > Myxococcota_A > Polyangia > Polyangiales > Polyangiaceae > Xiheicaenibacterium. Next base: position 30,068 of record CAZBJI010000079.1, read on the forward strand.
CCTGGCGCGCGACGCGTACGCAGGGTACGCGGAGAAGAAGCTCGACCTCGCGGAGGCGGAGCTCGTCGCCAAGGTGACCGACTTCGCCGGGGAGCGGCTCCGCGGCCTCCTCTCCGAGCAATGGCCCGCCGACGTCGTGCGCGCGTGCCTCGCGGTGGGACACGAGCGCCCCCTGGACGTGCGGGCGCGCGTGACCGCCCTCGCGGGCCTCGACGAGGCGACGCGCGCCAAGGTCGGAGAGGTGTTCAAGCGCGCGACGAACATCGCGGAGAAGGCGAGCACCGGCGCCCCGGGGGCGCCGCCGCCCGACGCGCACGCGAGCGAGACCGCCCTCTTCCGGGCGCACGACGAGCTCTCGGCGCGGACCCAGGCGCTCGCCGACCGCGGCGACTACGCGGGCCTGCTGCGCGAGGTCAGCTCGATCGCGCCGGTGATGCACCAGTACTTCCTGGACGTTTTCGTGATGAGCGACGACCTCGCGGTGCGGGAGACGCGGTTGCGCCTCATGCGCTCGATCTCGGAGCGCTGCTCGAGGGTGGCGAGGCTGGAGCTCCTCGCGGGGGGCTGACGGCGTGCCCGCGGCGCGGCGGCTCGGGCTCCTCGACGTCCTCGCGATCGGCGTCAACGCGATCGTCGGCTCCGGCGTGTTCTCGCTCCCCGACGACATGCAGCGATCGATGGGGGGCTTCTCCCCGCTGTCGTTCGTCCTCTGCGCGCTCGTCCTGGTGCCGGTCGCGCTCTGCTTCGCCGAGCTCTCGAGCAAGAGCGACAGGAGCGGCGGACCGTACCTCTACGCGACGAAGGCCTTCGGCGGGCAAGTCGGCTTCGTCGTGGGCTGGGCGTGCTACCTGAACGCCTTCATCAGCTTCGCGGCGAACGGCACGCAGTTCATCGACTTCCTCGGGCTGCGCGACCACGTGCTGTTCCGTCCGCTCGTCGTCCTGACCATCCTCGGGCTCGGCGCCGTCAACTACGTCGGCGTGCGACCAGGGGCGCTCCTCGTGCGCCTCATGACCGTCGGCAAGCTCGTGGCCATCTTCGCGTTCATCGCGGTGGCGTTCATGAGCTTCGATCCCTCCCGGCTCGGCGGTCCCCTCCCCTTCGGCGCCGCCGGCGTCGCGAACGGCGTATACCTCGCGCTGTTCCCGCTCCAGGGCTTCGAGGTCGTCCCGGTCCCCGCGGGTGAGACCGCCTCTCCGCGACGGAACGTCCCCGTCGCGACGGTCGGCTCGCTGCTCTTCGCGGCGCTGCTCTTCGTCGTCGTCCAGGCGGCGCTCGTCGGCAGCTACCCCGGCCTCGGCGCGGAGTCTGGCACGCCGCTCGTGGACGCCGCGCGCTACCTCGCGCCGGTGCTCGGCCTCCTCGTCCTCGTGGGGAGCGTCGTCTCGGTCGGAGGCTTCACGGCGGGCAGCGCCCTCGGGACGCCGCGGTACGCGCAGGCGATGGCGGAGGGCGGTCAGCTCCCCAGCGCCATGGCGCGCGTCCACCCGCGCTTCGGGACCCCCCACGTCGCGATCCTGGTGACGACGGTGGTCACCGCGACCCTCGGCGCGTTCTTCACGTACCGGGAGCTCGTCGGGTTCTCGAACGTCACCGTCGTGTTCCAGTACGCGGTGACGTGCGCCGCCGTGCCCGTGCTCCGCGCGAAGGCTCGCGCGGAGCCCCCGGAGCCGCCGGAGCCGCTGGATCCGGGAGGCTACCGGGACCAGCCCCGGGTGCAGGCGCCACCCGCACCCTTTCGGATCCCCTTCGGCCCCGTCATCCCGATCCTCGGCACGGTGGGATCCCTCGCGCTCCTCTACGGGAGCGACTGGATGGAGTTCGCTTTTGCCGCCGGCGGCATCGCGCTAGGCGTGGTGATCCGAGCGGCCACCAAGCCCCTCGGCTGACGACCCGTGGACCTCGTCTACTTCGCGTTGCTCTGCTCCGTGCTCATCTTCGTGCACGAGCTCGGGCATTTCGTGTGGGCAAAGATCTTCGGCGTGAAGGTGCTCACCTTCTCGATCGGGTTCGGCCCGAAGATCCTCCGCATCCGCGGCAGAGAGACGGAGTACTGCATCGGGCTGCTCCCGCTCGGCGGGTTCGTGAAGATGCTCGGCGAGACCCGGCAAGAGGCCGTGCTCCCGGAGGATCGCGCGCGGACGTTCGACTCTCAGGCGCTCTACAAGCGGATCATCATCGTGCTCGCGGGTCCGGCGATGAACGTCTTGTTCCCTGTCCTCCTCTACTTCGTCGTCCTCCTCGGGGAGGGACCGGAGCCTCCGCCCACCATCGGCACCGTCGCGCCGGGCCACCCCGCGGACGGCAAGCTCTTCCCGGGTGATCGCGTGCTGGAGGTCAACGGCGAGCCCGTCTACACGTTCGCCGAGCTCACCCGCGCGATCCGGGACAACCCGAGCAAGGAGCTCACCCTCAGCGTCTTCCGCGGCCGCGAGCGGGTGCTCGTCAGCGTGACGCCGCAGGAGAAGCGCGACGAGCGGCCCTTCGAGATCGTCGACACCGTGGGGGAGATCGGGGTCGGCCCGAGCCAGGCCGCCGCGGTCGTCGGCGTGCCCCGCCCGGACTCCGCCGCCTACCGGGCCGGGCTGCGAACGTTCGACGTCGTCATCGAGGTGCGCGGCAAGCCGGTGGCGCGCTTCGTCGACCTCGAGGCGGCGCTCGCAGACAACCGCGGCGAGACCGTTCCCGTGACCTACCTGCGGCCGGTCCAGGTGACCAACGCCCTCGGTGCGATGGCGGACATCGCCGTCTACGAGCCCGGAGTCGCCGCGCTCACGCCCGACCCCACCGGGAGCGGCTTCCTGCAGAGGACGGGGATGGAGCCGGCGGATCTCTACGTGTTTCACGTGCCCGAGGGGTCGGCGGAGCACATGGCGGATCTGCGCCCGGGGGATCGCGTCATCGCCGTGGACAACCAGGAGGTGCAGGCCTGGATCACCTTCGAGGAGCTGCTGCTGCAGCGCCGCGACGAGCAGCACACCGTCCTCTTCGAGCGCCAAGGGGTGCGCCGAAGCGGCAAGATCCAGCTCCGGCGGGAGCTCTACGTCGACGAGTACGGCGGCGAGCAGTCCCGCTACGTGCTGCGCGCGAAGAACTGGGCGCCCCTCGTCCCGGAGGCCCCGGTGGAGAGCCCGCACCGCATCCGGAACGCGTTCATCGCCGCGGTGGAGGAGACCTACGACGTCGCGCGCTTCATCATCGTCGGCGCAGTCCGCATCGCCGAAGGCAAGATGAGCATCTCGACGCTGGGCGGGCCCATCACCGTGTACGACGTGGTCGGGGAGCAGAGCGCGAAGGGCGTCTCCTACTTCATCTGGGCGATGGCCATCATCTCGATCAACCTCGGGCTCATCAACCTTCTGCCGATCCCGGTGCTGGACGGAGGGCTCCTCGTGTTCTTCGGCTTCGAGGCGCTGCTTCGAAGGCCGCTCCCGCTCCGGGTCCGGGAGATCGCCAGCCTCCTCGGGATGGCGATGCTCATCGGCCTGATGGTCATCGCGTTCAAGAACGACGTCGAGCGACGGTGGGACGTCATCCAGGGGCAGGTCAGGGAGCTGGTCCCGTGACCCACGAGAAGGGCGGGGACGCGCGCGGCGTGGCGGCGCGCGTGCTCGCGCGGGTCCTCCGCGACGGGGCGTTCGCGGCGGCGGCGCTGGACGCGGAGCTGCGGCGGGCGGCGCTCGACCCGCGCGACGCGCGGCTCGCGACCGAGCTCGTCTACGGCGTCCTCCGGACCGAGCCGTTCCTGAGGGAGACGGGCGAGCGGCTCGCCAGCCGAGGCAAGCTGCCCACGAAGCCGGAGGCGCGTGCGCACCTCCTCGCCGGGCTCTACTCCCTGGCGTTCTTGGATCGGCTCCCGCCCCACGCCGCGGTCTCGGAGGCCGTCGACGGCGTGCGCGCCGAGCTCGGGGAGGGCCCAGCGAAGTTCGCCAACGCCATCTTGCGCGGGTTCGCGCGGGAGCTCCAGCGCGGCCGCCCGGACTTCGCGGCCGCCGTGCGCGCCTCGACGCCGGGTTGGCTCGTCTCGGCGCTGGAGCGCGCCCTCGGGGAGCCGGGGCGCGAGGCCTACCTCACGTCGGATCGAGCGCCGCCGCCGCTCGCCCTCGCGGTCGCCCGGGCGACCGATCGCGACGCGGTGATGGAGCGGCTGCGCGCCGCCGCCCCGGGGGCGGACGTCCGCCCCGGGGCGCTGTCTGCGCACGCCGTCCTCGTCTCCGGCGGGGGGGACCCGCAACGGCTCCCAGGCTTCGAGGAGGCGTGGATCGTGCAGGAGGAGGGCGCGCAGGTCCTCGCGCTCGCCGCCGGCGCTCGCCCGCGCGACGTCGTGCTCGACGCCTGCGCGGGGCGGGGCAACAAGACCTGGCTCCTCGCGCACCTCGTCGAGCCGGGGGGGCGCGTCGTCGCGTGTGACCTGCACCCGAAGAAGCTCGAGCGCCTCGCGTCGCGGGTCCCCGGCGTGACGGTGCACGCGGTGGACTGGTCGGTGGGACCAGGCGACGTGCCAGACGGAGCGGACCGCGTGCTCGTGGACGCGCCGTGCTCGGGCACGGGGACGCTCCGGCGGCGCC
>CAZBJI010000080.1:0-21650 GCA_964492175.1 uncultured Polyangiaceae bacterium
CAAGGCGACGACGTGCTCGGGGCTTGGCGGGTGCACCTCGTCTCGAGCCAGTGCAATCTTGCTGGGCCCAACTTCCGCGACTCTCGATACGCCATCCTGCGGCTCTGGCGCCAGTACGGACCCTATACGGTCGTCGGTGGCCCACCCGAGTCGCTGATGGACTCACCGACGCTGGTCGCCACCTTCGATGGTCCCGTTCAGCCAGCATCTCCCAGTGGAGCGTCCATCAACGATCGAATGCTCGTCGTGCACGAGGCCTGGGGCCGGTTCACGGTCCGGTACCTCCCGAACTGGGGGACCTTCCGCCCGGAGCCTCCGCCGGGCGTCACCGGTATGGTGTCGGAGGGCCTGGGGCCCGACTACCTGCTCTTCGTCGGCTGGACGTACGGCATCAACGGGATCTGGGCGTGGCCGGGCCCGGAGAACCAGGCCGTGCCGGTGCTCGTGGAGCCGGACCACTCGCACGACGAGCTCGCGACCGACGGCGTCGACATGGGCTGGATCCGCTCGACCGGCTTCATCTCGACCCAGCTCTTCGAGCGGTACGAGCTCTACACCGCGAAGGTGGCGAGCTCCCCGGAGGCGCTCGAGCCACGGAAGATCGCCGACCTCGATCTGCCAGGTCTCGGCGCGGATCAGACGTCGGTCGGGGACGGGTGGATCGCGGTCCGCCACGCGCACCCCGACGTTCGTCTCTACGACGTCACCGGGCGGCGTCGCAAGCGCCTGCCGCTGGTCGAGGGGATCAGCTGGCAGACGGGGCCTCGCGATCTCTACCTCCGGGGCGGGAAGGTGTTCGCGAAGGCGTACCCGACCGGAGGCCCCGGCAACGACGTGCGGTGGATCGTGCAGATGGACCTCGAGAAGCTGCCCGACCGGTGAAGACCGCGGGGCCGCGCGCTCACGGCGAGCCAGGTCTCGTCTACGAGCATGGGCAACAAGATCTGGTTCGTCGCCGAACGACTCCCAGCCTGCACGGCGTCGAGCCGTTCGCTGCACGCGTCGCTCATGTCGCGCCGACCCATGCGCCCGAGCCGAGCCGCCATCGCGCCCGACCGGCCGCGCTCACCGACCTCGCCGCCGCCGCTCGAGCGCCCGCGCCGGCAGGCGCCGGTCCTCGATGAGGCGCTCGACCAGATCCGCGAGCCGGCCGAAAAACATCGCGTCCTCCTCGGGCCCCGGCTTGTCCTTGCCGAGACCGGACCAAAAGCCTGCCCGGCCGATCGCGTAGCCGAAGGGCGCCGCCATCAGGAGCAGCAGGATGAACTCGATGTCCTCGCGGCTCACGTCGAGCTCGCCGGCGAAGCGCTGCTGCATGAGGTCGGCGAACTTGGAGAGGCCCCGCGTCCGGCGCGAGAAGAAGTCGGCGCGCGTGGTCTTGCCGGTGAGGAACGACCACGCGAGGAGGCGCGGGGCCTCGGGGCGCGTCACCCACTCGAACCACTGCTCCATCCACGCGCGCGGGCCCTCGTCGGCCCGCCCGAGGACGCGGCGCACGAGCTCGTGGCGGTTGGCTTCGGCCAGCGTCTCGAGCGCGGCGTCGACGAGCGCGTCGATGGTCCCGAAGTAGTGGGTGACGAGCGCGTGGCTCACGCCGGCGGCGCGCGCGACGTCCTTCAGGCCGATCGCGTCCGGCGCGCGCTCTCTCAGGAGCTGGCGGGTCGCCCCGAGGATGAGCTCCCGCGCCTCCTCGGGGCTCCTGCGGATCCGGGGGCGGGGTCTCTCGCGGGGGCGGGCCATGGACCGAGCAGACGGGAAGTCGTCACGCCTGACAACGAAAGTCTGATCCCCTCCCTCGCCCCGGCGCACCTCACGAGCTGCCAGGACCTCGAGCCGAGCAACGGGTGCGTGTGGTGCGAGCCCGCGCCCGACGCCGAGCCACCCTGGAAGCGGACGCAGGGATCCCCGCTCGCGCTAGCGTTCGCCGGAGGTCAGTCGCTGGATGGCCTCCAGCTCCAGCACCGCCGCCAGATCGCGCGGCCTACCGAGCTCGCGCTTCAGGGCGATGAGACGCTCGATCCCCACGCACCGGAAGGAGACGCCGAACGCGGTCACGGAGATCGCGTCCCCGAGCGGTGACCACAACGAGGCGCGTCACCCGCTCGAGTCGGTGTTCCATCCTCGTGGCTCCTTCGTGAGCTGTTGTCTAGCTTGACAATAGCGCCCACGGCGTTATTGTCGAGCGTAACAATAGGAGGCACGATGTTGTCGACCCTGAAGCTGGAGGAGCTCACTGGCGATGGCGGCACCGACCGAGGCGCGAGCGCCGGGTGGATCGACGAGCGCCGGGCGATCGAGATCGCGCTCCACGGGAGCGTGCTCGCCCGTCTGAGGGTCGCGGCGACTGCGCTCACGCGGCTCATGCGGAACCCCGACGACACCGTGGAGGTCTTCCTCCTCGGCATCACCCTCAACGCGCCGCGCCTGCCGGCCTTCATCGGGCGAATCGCCGCCGATCCCTCCGGCCTGGCGCTCCTCTCGGAGCGTCCCGGGCTCGACTCTCGGTCCGTGGACTGGGCGAAGCTGCGCGCGCTGCCTGCCTCGACGCTGGGCGGCGCCTACACGCGCTACCTCGACGACAACGGGCTCGATCCAGACCTCTTCCAGGCGCCGCCGTCGCTCCCGGCCATCCCGCGGTGGGTGGCTCAGCGCGTCCGCCAGACCCACGACCTCTGGCACGTGCTCACCGGGTACGCGCCCGACGTCCCGGGGGAGCTCGCGCTCCAAGCCTTCACCTACGCCCAGCTCCGCATGCCGAGCGCGTGGCTCATCGCGGTGCTCGGCACCCTCCTGCGCGCTCCGGGCTCCGCGCGGCGCGTCTGGGATGGGTACCGGCGCGGCCAGGCGGCGAGCTTCCTCCCCGTCGTCCGCTTCGAGGACCTCTGGGAGAAGGACCTCGAGGAGGTGCGGGCGATGCTCGGCGTCGAGCCGGCGCGGCGCGCGTGAGGCGTCGGCCGATCACTGGCAGATCCCGTAGTCCGTGAAGAACGCGACGGGCACGCACGTCTTGCCGCCGGGGCAGCTCGGGCTGTTGACGTAGCACCCGCAGTAGAAATAGCGGCCGAGGTTGACGTCGACGCATTGGTAGCCGTCCGTCGACGAGGCGCAGTCCGGGTCTCCGCTGCAGGTGCACTTGCCGAACATGCAGGGCGCACCGTGGCAGTCGCCGGGGTCGTCACACCCGCACACGTTCGTGTCGAGGCAGTCGCGGCCAGAAAGGAACCCCGAGCACTCTGCGTCGGCGGCGCAGGACGACTGGCACACTCCGGACGCGTTGCAGACGCCAGGGTTACCGCATGGCAGGCCGATCCTGTCCGGCGTGTGGTACGCCATCCCGGCCGTGCACTCGTCGTAGGTGCACGCGTTCGCGTCGTCCTTGTCCTGGAGGTCGGGCACCTCCACCGGCGTCGTCGACGAGCCGTTGCAGGTGCGCTGCTTGCAGTCCGCGACGACCTGGGAGCCCTGGAAGGTGCTGCTCGGGAGGATCATGCAGGTGCCACCGACACAATCGAAGTGGGTGCAGTCGAAGTCCACTCCGCAGTCCAGCGGGACGTTGCAGGTCGAGCAGAGCCCCCCTTGGCACGTGCCGCCGGCACCGCACGCGGTGCCGTTCGTCGCGTTCACCGTCGTGAGCACGCCCCCGGAGCAGCCAGGGTACGAGCACTGCCCGGCGATCGGCCCGGGGCCGTCCGCGTCGTCGGGGGTGCTCCCCAGCAGAACCCCCGCGCAGACCGGCGCCATGCAATCACCAGCAATCGTGTCCGGCGGCGTGGCGCCGCTCGGGCTGTCCTGACACATGCCGGCGACACACGTCCGCGTGGTGCAGGGGTTATCGTCCTCGACGCACCGGTCCACGCACGTCTGAGGCGGGGCGCCCCCGCCCCCGAGCCCGCCGCTGCCCGGGCCACCACCGCCGGCAGCGCCGGCCGTCGTCGTCGTCCCCGTGCTCGGACCGGTCGCGCTCGCGCCTGCTCCGTCGGAGCGCCCCGAGAACGGCTCATCGAAATCGAGGACGCACCCCGCGGAGACCGCCAAGGAGACGGCGACCGCGTGGCGCCACGGCGGGGGCCCGAGGGACGGTCGCCGTCCACCGATTGCCGAGGCGCCGCGCGCGGTCACGGGAGGCGCACCCTGACCGAGAGGCCCGCCGCGTCCACCCCGAGCCGGCCTGCGACCGGCACGCCCGGAGCCAGCGCCACGGTCGCGTCGCTCGGAGCGCTCGTTCCCTCGACGATGAAGAGGATCGTGCCCGTGGCGAGCGCGGCGGCGCCGAGGCCGAGGGACACGTTCGCGATCAGCATGTCGCGCTCTCCCTCGTCCGCGAGCGGACGCTCGGACTCCGGACACCGCGGCCCGCATCGCTCCGTCAGGTCGTCCAGCTTCGCCTGCGCGCTCACGGCGAAGCCGGTGAAGAGTCCCATCCCAACGAGGCCAACGCCCGTCATCACGCCGGCAGGCACCCACAGGGGCGTTCGATCCGCGCCCGGCTCGCCTCGCGTCGGAGGAGCGGAGGTCCCCGGGGGTGATGCCCGAGGGGCCTCCTCGAGCCGGAACGCCATCGCGGTCGGTCTCCCCTTGGGCAGCTCGGCGCGCTGCGTCTCCTCTCGCCCGCGGTGGTTGGCGGTCACCTCCACCGGCCCCGGCGTCCGCCAGGCGCGGGCGACGTCCTCCGTCGCGGATTGAGGCGTCGTCGTGATCGCGGCGCCCGCCACCGTGACCCGAGCGCCCTTGGGCACGGCGACGACGAGCTCGGCGAGCTCCTCCTTCAGGGTGGCCGACCACTTCCGGGCGTCGTCGAGCTCCGCCTGGTAGACCGAGACGTCGGGCCTGGCCCTCGCGATGGAGATGGTGCGCTCGTAGGCCATCATGGCCGCGGCCGGCTGTCCCGCTTCCCGGAGGGAGTGCCCGAGGAGGAGCGCCGACTTCGGGCTCTCGACCAGCGCCAGGGATTGGCTGAGCGCCCGGACCGCCGCGTCGTATTGCTTGGCGAGGTAGTCGGCGCGGCCCTGCCTGTAGAGCTGGAGCGCCTTGTCGTCGGGCTCGCCCGCGGAGCCTGGCGTCGGCGTAGCGGAGGTCAGCGCCACGGTCACCGCCAGGGCGGAGAGGAGGCGCCCGAACCTCACAGGCTGTCCTCGCTCGGGACGTGCGCCGCCGGTCCCTTGGCGGGAGGCTTCGGCGAGCTCGGGGGGCGCTGCACCGCCGTCGGATCTGGCGGCCTCTCTCTCGGAGCATCGGGGTTCGCGGAGGGCGCGCTCGCCGACGCCTGCACGGAGACCTCCGTGGACGCGGCGGGGGCGTGCGATGGCGCGGCGCCAGGGTCCGCCGAGGGCTCGGCTCGGGGCGCCTCCGTGCGCGGTGTCGCCTCCAGAGCGAGGAGCGTCCCCGCAGGCCTCGACGGCCCGCCTCGGCCGAGGAGGACGTACGAGCCTCCGATCGCGGCGGCCACCGCGGCGGCGGCGACCGCCACGGTGAGGGCGGGCCGAGACTTGGGCGCGCGAGCGGGCTCGGGGGAGGGGAATGAGTGGGGCAGCGCGATGTAGCCGCTGACCGTCGTGTCGGTAGGGACCTGCGAGGGCGCGATGTGCCGCGCGACCATCGTCGGGGCGGCCACGACGGGCGCCGCGGGTCCGCTCACCGCGGTGAGCCCGACCCGGAGCGCCGCCGCCGCGCCCGAAGGGCCTTCGCCGGCCGACGCTCGCTGCGTCGGCGCCGGGTGGGTCGGTGTCGGCTCGGTCGGCGCCGGCTGGGTCGGCGTCGGCTCCGTGGGAGACGGTCCGAGCGTCGCGGGGCCCGTGGCCCGCGCGCCGGGATGAGGCGTGGTGGAGATCGCCTGCAGCGAGTCCGAAGCGCCGGTGTCTCCGACGACGGTGGGCGCGATCTCCAGCAGAGGATCCACTCGAGCGCCGGGCGCCGACCCGACGACCGCGCGGGCGGCGGGCTCGGGAACCGTCGACGGCGCCTGCGGATCGCCGAACGAAGGCGGGGGGCCCACCACGGTCGCCTCCTCCCCCGCGGAGGAGGGCGCTCGCGGTGTCCCGTCGGGCTTCGTCGCCGCATGAGGCTCGGCGGGGGCGCGCCGCAGGGCCGCCCCGGCCGCGGCGCCCTGCCCGCTCGAGAAGTCGGCGAGCTGCGCCGCGACGCTGGTGCGGGAGGCGGCGCTCTGTTCGATCCGATCGACGATCGCCCGCCGCTCCGCGAGCGCGGCGCCAGACACCGCCTGGACCCACTCGCCCACCGCGCGCGCGGACGCCGAAGGGACGGCGCGCTCGAGGGCGATCTGGAACTCCTCCGCCGTCGCGAACCGATCGGCCGCGGTGCGAGAGACGGCCTTGCGAATGGCGTCGTCGAGCGCCTTGGGGACGTCGGACCGGCGATCCGCCAGGCTCGGCGCCGTGTCGTGGATGATCGAGAGGAGGAGCTGCTCCACCGTTTCGCCTCGAAACAGGCGCTGGCCGGCCAGCGTCTCCCACAGCACGACGCCCATCGCGTAGACGTCGGCGCGCCGGTCGATCTTCGCGTCGCTCGTGATCTGCTCCGGCGCCATGTAGCGGAGCTTGCCCTTGATCTGCTTCTCGAGCGTCACGTGCAGTCGGCTCGCGGCCTTCGCGATCCCGAAGTCGGTGATGCGCGCGAGGCCGTCGACGCCGACCAGGATGTTCTGAGGCGACACGTCGCGATGGATCATGCCGAGCGGGCGCCCGGCCTCGTCGCGGGCCTCGTGCGCGGCGTGGAGGCCGGCGAGGGACTGGCAGACGATCGCGGCCGTGACCCCGATGGGGACGGGGGCGCGGGCCTCGCGGAGCAGCGACGACAGCGCCTCTCCTCGGACGTAGTCGAGGACGATGAAGAGCTCCCCGGCGTCGGCGACCACGTCGACGGTCTGGACGACGTTCGGGTGCTGCACGCGCGCAGCGAGCCAGGCCTCGTCGACGAACATCCTGACGAAATCCTGATCCGCTACGAACTGCTCGTGCATCCGCTTGATCGCGACGACTCGGCTGAAGCCGACGGAGCCGATGAGCTGCCCGAAGTAGACTGCGGCCATCCCCCCCGACGCGAACTGGTGGTGCAGCACGTACCGCCCCACCTGGCGTGGCAACTGCTCCGCGACCCGAGCTCCGGCCATGAACCATCGAGCGTACCACGGCTCGGTCCCGCCCACGCCGGGTGGTCCGGTCGTGCGCGGCGGCGGCTTTGGCAGGGTACTGAAGAAGGGTCCGGGGGGAGAGTGAGGTGATGCCCACCCTCGCTCTCGCTGCGCGAGAGCGTCCCTCCCAACCGTCGTGCTCGCCGCTTCGCGGCTGCGCGCGCCGGGGGAGGGATCGACGTCGTCGCGAGGATGGATAGGTCGCGCCGATGCGAGGGCACCCCGAAGATCGGACGTCGACGACGATGCTGCTGACTCTGGGGAGCCGGGTACCGAAGGACGACGCGATCCGGCGAATCGAGAAGCTGGCGGATGGCGCGCTCGCGCGCTGCCGCCGCTCGTCGAGCTTCGTGCCGACGGTCTTCACGAAGAATCGAGCGCAGCTGCTCTCCCACGAGGTCGGAGCTCGCTTCCTTCAAGAGGTCGTGCGGCAGGCCACACCCTCCTCCCGATGGCCCGTTTGCTCGACGCGCCAACCTGACCACGGCCCCTCCCACTCGGCGGGCAGCGCCGAGTCGGGGAGGGGCGGGCGACGCGCAGGCGTGCAGCGCCGAGCATCGACCGGGGGTGGGCAGCCCCTCTGCGCTCGTGCCGCTCCGAGAGGTCGTCGTCAGCGCCTCGACCTTGGATACGGTGGGCTACTTCAGCACCCTGCTGGAGCCTGCGCCCACGCGACGCGTCACGCCACGTCTCCGGCGCGCGCCGCGGCGGCGTACCGCCGGAAGAAGGGCGAGAGCGTCGCGCCTCGCGCGGCCAAGAAGCGGTCGATCATCGGGGGCGCGAACGACGCGCCGCCGTGGTGGTGGGCGTGACCCAGCGCGTGCAGCGCGCCGTACCAGCAGAGGGGGGCGTCGAGGCCGAGGGCGTGCTCGACCACGCCGCGCGCTGCGTCCCCGGCGGCTCCGCCCGCGCAGAGCAACGGCAGCAGCCCGCCGTCCATGTCGAAGAGCATGTAACCGGCGCTCTCCAAGCTCCCCACCGTGTCTCGTGAGCCGTCGGCCGGGAAGGGCAGCGCGGCGAACACGTCGGCGTAGAGCGATCGGAGCGAGCTCACGGCGGAGACCACGTCGGCGGGCCGCGCGCGGGCGACGGTGCGCCACACCTCGCACCCGACGCCCATCAGGTACCAGACCGCGCGGCCGAGCGCCTCGTCGCCGAAGGCGGCGCGGTGCGCGCCCGCGTGGCGACAGAACCACGTGACGCGGGAGGTCGCGGCCGCCGGCTCCGTAAGGCCGAGGGGGACCGACTCGAGGGCGGCCAGGTCTTGGCGGCGCCACGCGTCGCCCGCCACGATCAGGCGCTCGAGCCACTCCGCCATCACCAGGTCGGGGAGCGCGGCGGCGTCGAGGGCGTGGGGGCGCGCTGGGTTGGGGAGCGTAATACGCGGCGCCCCGCGATTGACCGAGGCGGCGCGCGCTTCGAGCGCGCGCGCTTGCTTGCGGAGCTTCTTCCGCGCCGCCACGCGAGTCACCTCGACGGGCCGCGCCCCGCGGTCTGACGCTCCGCCCGACCCGGAGGCGTGGCGGCGCTGCGGGGAGCGAGGGCGCGGCTGCCCCGGCGCCCGGGCCTCACGCGTCGCCGCCGTCGGAGTCGCCGCCGTCGTGCGCGGCGCCGTTCTGCGGATCGCTCTCGGGCGGCGAGGACGGCGGAGGCTGGGACGCCGTGGACCCAGGCTCGTCTCGGGTGTCGAACACCTCGATCGCCACGACGCGCTCGCCGTCCGCGACGTTCATGAGGCGTACGCCCTGAGCGTTGCGGCCGGTCTCGCGGATGTCGGCCGCCTTGATGCGGAGCATCTGACCCTGATCCGTCACGAGGAGCAGCTCGTGATCGGGGCCGACGATGGCGATGCCCACGACGGGGCCGTTGCGATCGCTCGCGTCGATGAGGATCACGCCCTTGCCGCCGCGGCTCTGGAGGCGGAACTCGTCGAGCGGCGTCTGCTTGCCGTACCCGCGCTCGCAGACGGCGAGGACCCGGTCCTCTCCGCTGGACGCGACGCAGAGGCCGACGACCTCGTCCCCGTCGCCGAGCTCGATGCCCTTCACGCCCACGGTGGCCCGGCCCATCGCGCGGACCTCCTTCTCCGCGAAGCGGATCGACAGGCCGCTGCGGGTCGCGATCACGAGCTCGCGCGAGCCGTCCGTGATGACCGCGGAGTGGAGCTGATCTCCGTCCTCGATCTTCACGCCGATGATGCCCTTCTCCCGGTAGTTCTCGTAGTCGCTGAGCTCCGTCTTCTTGATCTGACCGCGGCGCGTCAGGGTGACGACGAAGCGCCCCGGATCGAAGCCCGGAACGGGCGTGATCGCGGCGACCTTCTCGCCCTGCTCCAGGCCGACGAAGTTCACGATCGCGCGGCCCTTGGCGTTCCTGGGCGCGCTCGGGATCTCGTAGACCTTCTTGACGTAGACCTTGCCCTTGTCGCTGAAGAAGAAGACGAACGTGTGCGTGCTGGCCACGAAGAGCTGGCTGACCCAGTCCTCGTCGCGCGCCTCCATCCCGATCTTGCCCTTGCCGCCGCGGCGTTGAGCTCGGTACTCGCTCACGGGCGTACGCTTCACGTAGCCGCCGTGGGAGATGGTGACGACCATGTCCTCTTCCTGGATCAGGTCCTCCACCTGGATCTCGGCCTCGTTGGGGACGATCTCCGTGCGGCGGGCGTCGGCGAAGCGCTGCTTCACGTCCTCGAGCTCCATGACGATGACGCTCATGAGGAGCTCGGGCGAGGCGAGGATCGCGCGGAGACGCTCGATCTCCGCGAGGAGCTCGCCGTACTCCTTGGCGAGGCGGTCGCGCTCGAGCCCGGTGAGCCGCGCGAGGCGCATGTCCAGGATCGCCTTGGCCTGGCGCTCCGAGAGGAAGTAGTCGCCCTTCGCGTCGGCGGCGGCGCACTCGTCGTCGGGGCGGCCGGCGCGGCGCAGGAGCTCGCCGAGGCCGCGGAGGGGGAGGGCCATGAGGCCGGTGCGCGCCTCCTCCGGGTCCTTCGACCGCCGGATGGTCTCGACGATCCTGTCGATGTCGCTCGTGGCGACGCCGAGGCCCTCGGTGATCTCGAGCTGGGCCTCCGCCTGGCGGAGCTCGTGGCGCGTGCGGCGGGTGACGACCTCCCGCCGGTGCTCGACGAAGTGCTGGAGCGTCTCCTTGAACGTGAGGACCGCGGGCCGTCCGTTCGCGATGGAGAGGTTGATGACGCCGAACGTGCTCTGGAGATCCGTCAGCCGGTAGAGCTGGTTCAGGATCACCTGCGGGAAGACGTCGCGCTTCAGCTCGACGACGACCCGCATGCCCTCCCGGTCGCTCTCGTCACGCACCTCGCTGATGCCCTCGATGCGCTTGTCGCGGATGCACTCCGCGATCTTGAGGACCATCCGCGCCTTGTTCACCTGGTAGGGGATCTCGGTGATGACGATCTGCTCGCGCTCGCCCTTCTGCATCTTCTCGACGTGCGACTTGCCCCGCACGACGATGGCCCCACGTCCGGTCTTGTAGGCCAGCTCGATCCCGATCTTGCCGAAGATGGTGCCGCCCGTCGGGAAGTCCGGCCCCGGGCAGAGGTGCATCAGGTCGTCGATCGTGACGTCGGGCTTCTTGATGAGCGCGACCGTGGCGTCGACGATCTCCCCGAGGTTGTGCGGGGGGATGTTGGTGGCCATGCCGACCGCGATGCCGCCCGACCCGTTCACGAGGAGCTGGGGGAACCGCGCCGGGAGGACCGTGGGCTCGAGCTCCGAGTCGTCGTAGTTGGGCGTGAAATCGACCGTGTCCTTGTCGATGTCCTCCAGCAGCTCGACGGCGACGCGGGAGAGCCGCGACTCCGTGTAGCGCATGGCGGCGGGTGAGTCGCCGTCCACGCTGCCGAAGTTGCCTTGGCCGTCGATCAGCGGGTACCGCAGGCTGAAGGTCTGCGCCATGCGGACGAGCGCGTCGTAGACCGCCGCGTCCCCGTGGGGGTGGTACTTGCCGAGCACGTCGCCGACCACGCGCGCGCACTTCTTGTGCGAGCCGCCCGGGCCGATCTTCTGCTCGTTCATCGAGTGCAGGATCCGCCGGTGCACCGGCTTGAGGCCGTCGCGCACGTCGGGGATCGCGCGTCCGATGATGACGCTCATTGCGTAGTCCAGGTAGCTCGTTCGGAGCTCGTCCTGGATGCTGACGGGGACTCGACCCGTGGCGCTCGATGCTTCTTCCATGTTGAATCAGTTCGCGATGCAGGTGGGCTCGGTGACCACGCCTGGCAGCACCGAGCCGGCGCACGAGAAGGACGCGCGCAGCTCGGGGCCCGCGTAGAGCCCGACGGTGGACGCGTAGGCGCCTGGCGGGAGCGACGAGGCGGACGCCGGGCCGTCGCAGGGCACCGAGGTGGTCGGGATCGTAGCGTCGGCGCCGAAGCCCGAGATGGTGGCGCGCGAGACCGAGGAGCCGCAGGAGAGGCCGGCCGCCTCCGTCAGATCCGGGATGGGGAACCGCAGCGTCCCCGTCTCCACGAGCAGCGCGCAGGAGGCCTCGACCGCGAGCCCGTCGCGGGCGACCGCGGTGCAGCGCGCGCCGAAGTCCGCCGTGGCGCTCCCGGCGCGGCGCGCCTCGAGGCGGAACGCGTAGAGCACGCTCGGCTCGATGTCCGTCCCGTAGAGGACCGCGGGCTGGCCGCAGCCGATCGTCACCGGTGGGAGCGCGACACCCGCCGGCTCGACCGGCACGATGTCGATGGCGTCGACGAGGCCGCCGCTCGCGACGCAGCCGAGCTCCGCCGCGGCGGCCGTCGCGTCCACCGCGACGCTGGTCGTGGCGGCGCCAGGCCCAGCGAGGGGGGTACACCCCCGCACGCGCGTCTGGCGCCCCACGACGACCTCCGCGGCGCCCGCGCCGGAGAGCCCGCACGTGGTCGACCACCGCGGCGTGCCTCCGGCCTGCTCCGCGGGCACGTCGAACACGGACACCTCTGCGCCGTACCGGTGCGTGACTTCCACGGCGTGGAACGCGAGCGGCGCGCCGCACGTGACGGGCGACGATGGCCCCACGCGCTCGCCGGTGTCTACGTCGACGAGGGTCGCGACGTAGGAGCGCGCCGCGCCCTGGATCGCGGCGCACGGTACCGTGCCGAGCAACTCCGCCGGGTCGACGACGACCGCCGTCTGGACGAGATCGTCGTCGTCCACCTCGTCGCCCCCCGTGCAGCCGAGGGACACCCAGCACAGGGCGACGCAGCCGAGGCCTGCCGCCGTCTTCGGGGAGGGGAGGGCCGGACGGCGGCCACGCCCGGCCCGGCGGCGCGCGATGCCGGGGGGCAAGGCCGGGTGAGGCGATTCCTTCGCAGTTTCGAGGGGGAGGGTCGTGCGCGGCACCAGGCACCTTCCTAGCCCAGCTGCCTCTCTGCACCCAGCCAAAAGGGCGGCGCGGAGCCGGGCGGAGGCGCCAAAAATTGGGCAGGGCGAGAGCCCGCGTGCTACCGGCTCGGCATGCACCGGTGCGCCCTCCTCGTCGCCTCATCGGTCGTCGTGCTCCTCGCGTTCGCGTGTGGCACCGACGCGGTCGGGGTGGACGCGTGCCGCAACATCGAGAACGCCCGGTGTGAGGCGGCGCCGGTCTGCAAGGGCGACGACTTCTCGTTCGGCATCACGACCGAGACCCAGGTCCGGAACTGCAAGACGCTCTACCGGGACCAGTGCCTGCACGGCCTCGAGAACATCGACGGCGGCGAGCCGAGCGACGGCAAGGTCACGAAGTGCGTCAAGGCGATCCGGGCGACCGCGGCGTGCAAGAAGGCGGGCGCGCTCCTCATCGCCGAGTGCGTCGACGTCTCGGTCATCGCCGGCGCGGAGGGCAAGTCCCCCTGCGAGATCCTCACCGAGGTGGAGCACCTCACGGAGTGCGCGTTCGTCGCGCCTCCGCCCAAGGAGGGCGAGGACACGTCGGCGACCACGGCCGCGGCGACCACGGGCGCCGGCGGCGCCGGCGGAGCCGGCGGGTCGTGAGCGCCTCGCCCCCGCGAGCCATGGTGCTCGCGGCGGGGCTCGGGACGCGGCTGGCACCGCTGACGGAGGAGCGACCGAAGGCGCTCTGTCCGGTCGGCGACCGGCCGCAGATCGACCACGTCCTCGCGCGGCTGGCGGCGGCCGGGGTCCCTGGCGCGGTGGTGAACACGCACCACCGCGCCGAGGCCTTCGACGCGACCTGGCGCTCGCGACAGCCGCTCCCGGTCGAGCTCTCCCACGAGCCCGCGATCCTGGGTACCGCGGGGGGCGTGCGGCGCGCCGAGGCGCTCGTCGGGGAAGGAGAGGTGCTGGTCTGGAACGCGGACATCCTCGCCGATCTGGACGTCGGCGCGCTCGTCGGGGCGCACCGGACCGCGGGCGCCGACGCGACGCTCGTGGTGTCCGCGGCCGCCTCCAGGGGCACGGTGGCGGTCGACGCGTCGGGCGCCGTGCGCCGCCTCCGCCACGTCGACCTCGGCGGCGGCGTCGCCGCGGACTACCTCGGGATCGTGGTGCTCTCGGCGTCGACGCGCCGCGCGCTCCCGCCGGAGGGCTGCCTGGTCGGTGACGTCTTCGTGCCGGCGCTCGAGGCGGGCCGACGCCTCTCCACGTTCCGGCACGCGGGCTCGTTCGTCGACACCGGATCCTTGGCCGCCTACCTCGAGGCGAACCTCGCGTGGCTGGACGGACGGTCCGCGTTCGTCGCCGACACGGCGTCGGTCGCTCCCGAGGTCACGCTCGACCGCGTCGTCGTCGGCGCCGCCGGGCGCGTCGCCGGCCGCGGCGCCGTCCGGGACTGCGTGGTCTGGCCCGGGGCGTCGGCGCGCGCGCCGATCGCGCGCGCCATCGTCACGCCCCGGGGCGTCGTCGCCGTGGGCCCCTGAGGGCCCCGCCTACTCCGGCTTGACGCGGCTGATGATGTACTCGGCCACGGCCTCGCCGATCCACTCGGCGTCGTCGCGTAGGCGCCCGCCGCTCGAGGGGTTCGTGCTGATGCCGCCTACGCTGAACCCGGACTGCGAGTCCGTCTGATGGCTCAGCTCGATGATGTCGAGCACCTTGCCGTCGGGGCCTTCGATGCTGACGCGCATCCGGATCTCGCTCGGCGCGGAGGCGACGACCGCGTAGAAGCCCGGCTCGACGAACTCCACCTTGGCCTTCACCAGGAAGCCCTTGTTCTCGCCAGCCGCGCCCTTCACCGTGATGCCCTCGCCCCCGGCGGTCTCCTTCAGGTTCGCCTGGAAGCGCTCGGAGATCGCCTGCTTGTCGCCCTCGAAGCTCGCCTTCTGCTTCTCGTCCTTGGCCGAGAGGTACTGCTCCTCGCTCTTCTCTCCGACCTTCATGCCCGTGAAGTCGACGGGGAGCACGGAGAAGTCGCCCGTCTTGCCGACGAACGGGTTGGGGCTCGCCTGCTGGATGACGACCCATTTCGGGCCGCAGCCGACGAAGAACAAACAGAGCGCGCTGATGAGAAGGAGGACGTGTCGTCTCGCCATGGATTCCTCGTGGTTGAAGAGAACGTGGACCCGCTCGGCGCGCCGGCGCCAGCCACCGGCGACGGGCTCGAGTCACTCGGGAAAGAACATCTCGACGGAGCGGACGGGCGCGCCCGCGGCGGTGAGGCCCCCCACCACGACCAGCGTCCCGTTCGGCGCGGGGATCGGGGTGGCGCCGAACCGCGGCTCGCGGAGCGGCAGGGGGAGCAAGGATCCTTCGCCGAGGGACGCTCGAAAGGCGAGGGTCTCGCCCGCCGCGGTCTCGCCCACGACGAGGGTCGCCGACGAGGTCGCGAACGCGCGGCCCCGCCGGACGAGCTCGGGGATCAGGATCGCCGCGACGACCTCGGGCACACACGCCGAGGCGCACCTCAGGTCGAGCACGCGCGTCGGGGCAGGGAGACCCGCGGCGTCGAGGCCGCCGAAGAGGGCCAGCCTGTCCTCGCCGAGCGTCACCGCCGCCGCCCCCGTCACGCCGTCGGCCGGGAACGGGAGCGCCGAGACGGAGAGATCCTCGCCGATGACCTCGGCGCCCGCGGCGTCGGGGCTCCCGCCGGCCACGACCAGCCCGAAGCCCTCCACGAAGGCCGCCGCGGCGCCTGCGCGCGCGGCGCTGAGCCCGAGCCCGGTGAGCGCCCCGTTGCCGTCGACGACGAGCACCCCGGCGGTCGCTCCCTCGGGGCGCGTCGCGCCGACGACCAGCGTCGTGCCGCCAGGGACCTCGAGCGCCACGCCGCCCGAGACGTCACCGAACGAGAGCCCGGCGGGCGCTTCGAGCTCCCCCGGCGCGCCGAGATCGAGATCCGCGAAGCTCGCCCCGTCGTCGCCGATCAGGATCAGCCGGTTGCCTCGAACCACGAGCGAGCGCGCCGCGCGCGGGAGCACGGCCTGGCTCTCGGCGCCTTGGAGGCCGAGCAGATCGTAGTAGTCGCCGAACGCGGGGTCGGCGGGGCCTTCGGCGCCGGCCGCGGCGTCGCCCCCCGTGAGCACGAGGAAGCGCTCCGCGACGACGCCGCCGGGCGCGTGCACGTGGGAGCGGACGATCTCTCCGGGGGGCCGCGCGAAGCGATCGCTCCGCTGGATGAAGAGCGAGAGCACGTCCGTGCTCACCGCGGCGACGGGGACCGAGACGCTGCGGCCGCGCGCCAGCACCGCGCCGTCGCCGCCCCGGCCGGTCAGCTCGAACGTGACGATCGAGGTGTCTGGGACCTCTCCCAGATCGAAGCTCCCGCCGAGCTTCGCCTTGGCGGACAGCTCGAGCTCGCCCTCGGCGCCTCGTGCCACGATCTCGATCTCCGCGATCGCGGGGTCCTCGCTGAGCGAGCCCGTCTCGTGCCCCGGCGTGACCTCTAGCGAGAGGGTCGGCGGGTCGCCGCAGCCGACCGTGAACGCCGAGAGCGCCACGGCGACGACGAAGGGGAGGGGGACCGAGGACATGGGGGGGGCCGAGGCTCGCCGACGTGGGGGGGAAAGGCAAGCAGCGCAGAGGGTGGGCGCCGACGCGCTCGCAGAGCGCGGGAGGCGCCGCCGCTCGGAGTAGGCCTACGCGCCGCGGGCGCCGACGCCCCCGCGCCGAGCACGATTCGCTCGGCCTCCACGTCGTCCGTCGCGTGACGAACGATGAGCTGCCTCGCGGACCCAGCGCAGCCCGTGGAAACTTCGTTTCCACGGGACTAAGGTGCGCGCGTGCTGGTCGATCGCGCGCTCGCCGTCCCTGCCGATCCGCACGCGGTCGCGCGCCGCCTCCAGGGGCGGCCCGACCTCGCGGTGCTCGTCTCGGACGCCGGGACGAGCCCCTACGGCCGGCGCTCCTTCGTCGCGTGCGACGCAGACGACGAGGTGGTCGGCCTCGATCCCTTCCGCGGCGCGCGGGCCGCTCACGTAGGGCACGCGCTCGCGGCGGCGCCGTGGTTCGTCGGCGCGCTCCCGTACGAGGCCCGCCGGGACGCGCTCGAGCGGCCCGCCTGGCGCGCCGAGGTGGACCGGCCCCCGCCGCTCGTGCGCGACCCCCGCTGGTATCGGTACCCCGCCGTCGTCGTGATCGATCACGCGACGGCCGAGGTGCGCGTCGTGGGCACGAGCCCGGGGGCCGTGGCGGATCTCGCGCGCCTCTGCTCGGCGGGGGCGCCGGAGCCGGCGGAGGTGTCGCTCGAGGTCGAGACCGACGAGGTCGAGGCTCTGCACCTCGCGCGCGTCGCGCGCGCCATCGAGCTCATCCACGCGGGGGATCTCTACCAGGTGAACCTCGCGCGGCGGTTCCTCCTGCGCGTCCGGCCTTGGTGTGGCGGCGCGTCCGCGGTGGCCCTCCTCGGCGCGCTCACCCGCCGCGCTCCGGGGCCGTTCGGCGCGCTCGTCCCGTGCGGGCGAGACGTCGTCGCGGTCGGCACCTCGCCCGAGCTGTTCTTGGACGCCCGGAGCGATGACAGGGGCGCGGGCTTCGCGGCGCTGGTCACCGAGCCGATCAAGGGGACCCGCCCCCGCGCGGCCGACGCGGCGGCGGAGGCGCGCGCGGCGGAGGAGCTCGATCTCGATCCGAAGGAGCGCGCCGAGCTCGGCATGATCGTCGACGTCGAGCGCAACGATCTGTCGCGCGTCTGCGCGCGCGGGTCCGTCACGGTCGTCGGCGCGCCGCGCGTCGTCACGCTCCCCACCGTCCACCACCGGCTGGCGCGCGTCGGCGGCCGCGCGCGCGCGGGCGTCTCCCGGACCGAGGTGCTCGAGGCGATGCTCCCGAGCGGGAGCGTCACCGGCGCGCCCAAGGTCCGCGCGATGGAGATCATCGCGGAGCTCGAGCCCGCGCGGCGGGGGCTCTACACCGGCGCGCTCGGCTACGCGGCCCACGACGGGTCGATGCGGCTCTGCATGGCCATCCGCACCGCGGTGATGGGGCCGGACGGGGAGGGTGAGTACTGGGTGGGCGGCGGCATCGTCGCGGACTCCGACCCGGCCCGCGAGCTACAGGAGACCGAATGGAAGGCCGTGCAAATTCGAGCCAGTACGTTGCCTGCGCGCCTCTGAAGGAGACGATGTAGGATATTGTGGTCACGAACTTGGCGGACCGTCGCCGGACGCGGTAACCGGTGGAGCATGCAGGGCAGCCCCTCCTCCAAGATCCGGAACCTCGACGAGCTGCAGGAGTCCGACGCTGGGCCGCCGGGCTCGCGCCTCGGAGCGTTGATCGTGGCCTCCCTCGGCGGAGCCTGTCTGATCCTCGCCGCCGTCGTGCTCCTGAAGAAGCCGCCGACGAGCGGCGCGCAGGGCGCCGATCCGCTCGGGGCCCTCGTCGAGCGCGCGGCGAAGGACGCGCCGCCCGAGGGGCTCGACGTCACGTTCCCGAAGCTCCTCGGCGGCAGCAACCGAGAGACCACGGCGCTCGAGGCGGTGCGCGGCGACAAGCGCCCGCAGCAAGACGAGGAGTTCCAGCTCCCCGCCGGCCACCCCACCACGCCCCCCATCGCCTCCGACCGCCTCCCGGTGGTGCCGCTCCCGGCGCAGCACGTGCTGGCCGCGGCCGGCAAGGAGACGATGGGGCACGCGGACGCGCTGACGACGATGGCGCGCACCGCGTCGCGCGAGGTCGGCACCGAGGTCGAGGCGGGCGGCCCCGGCGGGTTCCAGCTCCAGGTGAGCTCCTTCGACCAGGCCGTCGACGCCGAGGCGTTCGCTGCCGTCCTGCGCCGTCGCGGGCACAAGGCCTACGTCGAGGCCGCGACCGTGAAGGATCGCGGCGTGTGGCACCGCGTGCGCATCGGGCCCTTCAAGTACAAGCGCTCCGCGGAGATCTACCGCCAGGAGTTCGAGGCCAAGGAGCGCATGGTGACGTTCATCGTCAGCCCCCAGAAGACGAAGGTCCGCGTGGCGCAGGCGAAGGACGCCGAAGAGTAGCCGCGCGGCCCGGGCGGGCCGCGGCAGATTCGTCCGGGAGCCGAGCGGGATCCGCCGCGGACTTCAGCGGAAGTACTTCTTCGTGACGCCCTTCGCGGTGAGGCGCGTCACGTGCTTGGCCTCCAGCGACGTCTGCCGGCTCAGGTGCTCGAGCTCCGGGGTCGACCGGATCACCGTGTCCTTCACCTTCACCTCCGCGCCGTAGAACGAGACCGAGTCCCCGGGCGCGAGGACCACCCCGCTCGGCCAGTCGGGGAACGTGGAGATTACGGTCTCGTCGATCTTCACGGTCTTCGCGCCGCTCCGCTCCTCGCGCGTGACCACGCTCGTGACGATCGCGCGCTTGCCGTCGCGCTCGAACGTGTGGACCGACGCTACCTGGAGCTCCCGTAGGCCCGACGGGAGCTGAGGGTTCGGGAGCTTTGCCTTGGCGAACTTGAGCTGCGTCTGCGCGGTGAGCTCGGCCCGCCGCTTCGCCACCGCGGCGAGGCGTTCCTCGGGGATCGCGGCGCGGACCATCGCGCGGACCTCTTTGTCCCACGCGGACGTGTCCGGCAGCCTCGGCACGCCCTCGATCCCGCCGGACGAGGCGTCCGCGCAGAAGGCGTCGCGCTCGTAGGCCTCCGCCTGGCGGGGCCGAAGGACGGCGAGCAGCTCGTCGCTGGGCGCGTGCGCGTCGAAGACGTAGACGAACGTGCGCGCCGTGTCCTCGAACGCGTCGAAGACGGCGGTCTCGAACCGATGGCGTACGGCGTCGCTGCCAGGGACGAACTCCCCGAGGGCGCCCTTCTTCGGCGCGGCAGGCGCGAGCGCGAGCAGGCCGCCCAGCCGATCGTACGGGTTCGGATCGCGGTTCCTCTCGGCGATCGCCTTGTCGAGCGTCGCGAGCTCGGCGTCGACGCGCGCGCGGTGCGCGCGGTAGGCGTCGTCGCACGCCTTCGTCCAGGATCGCCGGACGGCTGCGAGCGCGAGCGCCTCGTAGGCGTAGTGCGCGCCGGCCTCGCTGGTGGGGAGCCTGTCCCACTCGAGGAGCCACTCGGGATCGGGGTTCCGCATCGAGGAGCGCGGGTTCGCCGCCGCGGCCCTGCCGTCGGCCCCGAGGTCGACGCCCGCCGCCTTCGCGAAGACGCGCGGGCAGTCGCTGCCCGTCAGGCAGTTGCCGTACCCGAACGCCGCGTAGACGCGCGCCAGGCGCTCGCCGTCGATCGGCGCCTGCGCGCTCGGGTGCGGCGGGTCCGCCGGAGCGCTGGACCCGCCGCACCCGAGCGCCGAGAGGCTCGACAGCGTGAAGCACACCGCAAAGGCCCTCATCTCCCGATGCCCCATATCTCTCCGGTGGCCCACGTCGCGTCGAGCAGCGAGAGCACCACGTGCACCACCTCGTCCGGCGTACCGAACCGTCCGAGCGGCGAGCGCGAGGCGACGCGGTGCGTGCGCAGCGGGTCCTCGTCCGCCTCCGGATCGGCGACGATGCCGAGCGAGACGACGTTGAGGCGGACGTGCGGGCTCAGCTCCACGGCGAGCGCCCGGAGCCCGGCCTGCAGCGCGCCTTTGGCCGTCAGGTAGGCTACGTGGTTCGGGTAGGGGCGCGCGACGCCGCTGTCGGTGAGCGCGACCACGGCGCCCTCGTGCCGCGCGAGCTCCCCGGCGAGATCGTTCACGAGCAGGAGCGGGGCGATCGCGTGGACCTTCAGCGTCAGGTCGAGATCGCTCCTCGAGAGCTCCTCGATCGGCGTGCGCGGGAACGGCCCGCACGCGAGCACCACGTCGGTGACGTCGCCCGTCTCCGTGGCGCGCTTCGCCACGAACGTGGCCGCGTCGTCGTCGAGGAGATCCTTGGCGATCACCGCGGGCGAAGACGCGCCGGCGCCCAGATCGCTGGCGAGGGCCTGGAGCTTCGCCGCGTCCCGGGCGACCAGAACGACCTCGTCTCCCCGGGCGGTGAGGCCCCGCGCGATCGCGACGCCGAGGCGCCCGGTCGCGCCGACGACCACGACGCGGCGGCTCCGCCGCGCGGTCGTCACGACGCGCCTCCAGCTTCGGCGCACGCGACCGTGAGCTCCGCCGACAACACCCCGCGGGTTCCGCCGACGCGGCCGGCCAGCGCCCCGAGCTCCTCCGCCGCGCCTCGCAGGACGGCGACGCCGAGCGACCTGGCTCCGTCGAGCCGCACCTCGAGGACCGACGCGACGACGCCCGGCTGGGCCTCGTCGAGCTTCTGCCCCACCTCGAGCCGGCTCTTCGGCGCGAACACGAACGTGAGCGTCCCGGCGACCCGCGCGCCGCTCTTCCAGGCCTCGCGGGCGAGGTCGGACCGCACCAGATCGCGCAGCGCCTCCGACCGGTTCTCGTATCCCTTGGCGGCGATCCGCTCGTCGAACGCGCCGAGCAGCGCGCGATCCATGGCCACGCCGAACCGTACGAGGTCGCTCATGGACCCCCTCTACCGCTTCTTTCGCTCCAGGTGGTTCTTGATGAGCTGGCGAACCGACCCGTTCACGTTCCGGTCGCTCTCCATCCGCTTGAGGTCGTGCTCCTGGAAGTGGTTGATGAGCTTGAGCGCGAGGGAGGGCGGGGTCTTCGGGTTCTTCATGAGGTCGCGCTTGGTCGAGAGGCGCCGGAGGAGCTCGGGGCGCTGGCCGATGGCCGTCAGGACCTCGCTCGAGATGTTTCGCCGCTTCGCGCACTGCTCGGCGACCGCCTCGTTCACCTGGGGAGACTTCGCGGCGGCCACCGAGACCATCGGGCTCGGATCGTTGACCAGGATGAGGATCGCCTCGGGCGTGCCGATCGACGCGAGGCGGATCCGCTGGGAGTTCGTCATGGAGAGGATGCGCTGGTAGAGCGGCTTGAACTGGTCCTTGACCTCCACGTCGGCCGGGTCCTCCCCCTCGACGACGGCGTCCTCGATGTTGTCGCCGTGCTGGCGCACGGCGTCGGCGAGGTGGATGCTCTCGCTGAAGAGGAGATCGTCGGGGGTAGGCTGGCCGTCGGTCTCGAGGATGAGCTCGTTCTGGATGGCGGCGGCGGCCTCCTTCCACGCGGGGAGGCTGACCTCCACGTTGTTGCGGACCGCGAGCTCCACGATGCGGTCCGCGGTCGACATGCGGCAGTGCTTGTTGAGGTAGAGGTACTCGATGATCTTGG
>CAZBJI010000080.1:21660-33710 GCA_964492175.1 uncultured Polyangiaceae bacterium
GGCGAGGAGCTCGCAGGCGTGCTCCCCGCACACCCGGGCGACGTCCTCGACGGTGTCGACCGCGATGCCGGGCATCGCGAGGCCGCGCTCGAGGATGTCCATCCGGTCGTGGTACCGGGTGGCCAAGGCGTGGATGGCTTGCGGCTGGAGGCTCACCGCGAGGGCGCCGGCGATGACCGGCTGAGGCAGGGCGCTCAGGGTCTTGTCGGCGAGCTGAGCGACGGACGGCTCCGGGGCCTGGGAGAGCGCGACGAGCAAGAGGATGAGGTCGCCGGGGGGAACCCCGAGCGCGATGCCCCGAGCCGCCATTTCCTGCATCTTGGGAGGGCCCTGGAGGATCTTCTGGGCCGGGGGGGACAGGGTGGCGGGGTCTAGGGGGGCTAGCATGAGTCTCCTGGTGAGCGACGCGAGGCAGGCCGCGAGTCGGTTCGTCTACGAGCCTCGTTGCCGACCCACGAGTCAGGCATTATTCTCCCCGCACCGAGGTGCTACAAGCACGCGGTTCGAGTCGGTGTGCGTTTGGCGCCGCCTGAGGCAGGACACGGCGGGCCGCGAATCGGTGCAAGAAGGAGAACGGCAGATGGGGATCATGGATTTCGTCAAGGGCGGCGTGCGCGAGATGATGATCGCTCGCCCGGATCACCTGAAGCACCTGATCGTCTACAAACACCCGGATCAGAACATCCCGTTCTGGTCTCAGCTGACCGTGGACAGCGACGAGTGCGCGCTGTTCTTCAAGGACGGCGTCTATCAGGGGTGGCTGCCGGCGGGGCGTCACACGCTCCAGACCCAGAACATCCCCTTCTTGAACAACCTGGTGAACAAGTTCACCGGCGGGGACGTGTTCATCGCCGAGATCTTCTTCGTCAAGACCCAGCCCGTCCGGAGCATCCCCTTCGGCGGCAAGCTCGAGCAGATGGAGGACCCCATCCTCTTCGAGTTCGTAACGCCCAGGATTCATGGCGAATTTTCGCTCGTGATCACCGATCCGGTGCGCTTCGTCATCGGCTACCACGGGCAGGCCGCGGGCTCGAACGACAACGACGCCACGGTCGACTGGATCAAGAAGCTCTTCTTCATGAGCGTGAAGACCGTGGTCGGGCAGATGTGCGCCCAGTCGGGCCGGTCGCTGCTGAACCTCGGCGGGATGACCGCGGAGCTCTCCGGGCGCATGGTCCAGAGCGCGCCCAACCTCGCGGACATCGGGGTGAAGATCCTGCAAATCGCAGACTTCAACATCAACTTCGGCGCCGAGGACGAGAAGCTCCTCCGGGAGGCCAACAAGCAGCGCGCCCAGGCGCGTCGCCAGATCGGGATCGCCTCGGACTCGGCTCAGGCCAAGCAGTTCGAGCTCGACCAGAAGTTTGGCCAAGACCAGCGCTACGTCCAGCAGCTCGCCGGCAACTACTCCAACTACGCCGCTGGCCAGGCCATGATGGGCGCGGGGGAAGGCATGGCGAAGGGCGGCGGCGGCAGCAACGTCGCGGGCCTCGGCGCCCAGATGGCGATCGGCGTCGGCATGGCGAACGCCATGGCCGCGGGGGCGATGGGAGGCGGCCAACCGCAGTTCGCCGTCCCGGTGGCGGGCGCCGCGCCGGCTGCCGCGGCGCCCGGCGCTTCCATCGAGGATCGCCTCGCCAAGCTGAAGGGGTTGAAGGACAAGGGCCTGATCTCCGACGACGAGTTCGGCAAGAAGCGCGACGCGATCTTGGCCGAGATCTGAGGCCGCGGGGCCCCGGGGGAGCGGCGGCGCGCCGCCCCCCGCGGGTCGCGCTCTCGAGGGGGAGCGCGCGGTCGGTTCGCCACGAAGGGCTCGTCGACCGGCGCGATTTGTGCCTCGCGGAGGGGATCGGTAGGCGCGACCTTGACACGCGGCGACGCGGCTCGCCATTCTGCCGTCCGCAAGCGTGGCGAAGCGACAGCTCCTCCTGGTCGACGGTGACCCTCGGAGCCTGCGTGTGCTCGAGGTCAGCCTTCGAAAGGCGGGCTTCAGCGTCACGACGGCGCTCGAGGGCAACGACGCGTTCCAGAAGCTCGAGGTCTCGCCCCCCGATCTCCTGATCACCGAGACCCGCCTCACCGGGCTGGACGGGTACGCGCTCGTCCGCAAGCTGAAGGACCGACCCGAGTGGTCTCACATCCCGGTGCTCTTCCTCGCGAGCCAGCGCTCCATCGAGGACAAGATCCGGGGCCTGGAGCTCGGCGTCGAGGACTACCTCACGAAGCCCATCTTCGTCCGCGAGCTGATCACGCGGATCAACCTGATCTTCGCCCGAAGGACACAGGAGGGCATCGCGACGCGAGCGCCCACGAGCGGCGGCAGGACGCGCTTCGCCGGCGCGCTCGCGGACATGGGCGTCGTCGACCTCCTCCAGACGTTCGAGGTGAGCCGCAAGAGCGGCATCGTGCACGTCGTCAACACCGAGACCGAGGCGCAGGCCAAGATCTACTTCCGGGATGGGAAGCTGGTCGACGCGCACCTGTGGCCGCGGGGGGTGGATCCCTCGCTGGATCCGCGACAGCCCGGCGCGCTCATCGGGGAGGAGGCGATCTACCGCACGTTCATCTGGAGCGAGGGCAGCTTCGAGGTCGAGTTCTGCAAGGTGGACGCGGAGGACGTCGTCGAGGCCTCCACCCAGGGCGTGCTCATGGAGGGCATGCGGCGCCTCGACGAGTGGCAGCGGCTGCTCGAGGTGCTGCCGCCGCTCGAGACGGTGTTCGAGGTCGACT
This sequence comes from uncultured Polyangiaceae bacterium, assembly GCA_964492175.1. Classification (GTDB taxonomy): domain Bacteria; phylum Myxococcota_A; class Polyangia; order Polyangiales; family Polyangiaceae; genus Xiheicaenibacterium. The sequence goes on from CAZBJI010000080.1 coordinate 24,391, forward strand.
CGGAGGAGCTCTTGAGCCGGCTCAGCGAGATCCCCGACGAGCTCAACGGCATCCTGCGCCTCTTCGACGGGAAGCGGAGCCTGATGCAGGTGGTGGACTCCTCGCCCTTCGAGGACCTCTCGACCCTGTCCACCATCTCCAAGCTCTACTTCGAGGGCCTGCTCATGCAGCGGAGCGAGCACGACGAGGAGCTCGTACCGAGCACCGAGTCCGTCGCGCCCGCGCCGGTCCGCGTCCTCAGCGAGAGCATCATCCCGGGACCGGAGCAGCTCGCGGGCGCCTCCGTGCCCGCCCCTGCGCGTGTCCCCGTCGTCGAGGAGCCGGTGCGTCCCGCCCCCGCCCCCGCGCCCACGCCACCGAGCGGGCCGGCCACCGTCCCGTCGGGGGCGGTGGCCGAGTCCGCCTCCGCCGCCGGTGCCGCCGGAGGGCTGCTCCTGGAGTCGGTCCGGCCGAAGCCCCTCTCGGCGCCCGCGCCCATCGCCTTCCCCGAGTCCGAGGACGGCGATGCCGACGACGAGCGCGACGACGCGCCAGACGAACGCGGCGCTCGGCCGTCCCCGGCGCGAGCGTCCCTGGCCGAGCCCGTCGGCGGTGAGCCCGCCGCGGACCCTCGCGAGGAGCAGGATGGCCTCACCGACGCCCTGCTCGGGGACTTCGAGCGAGGGCAGGCCGCCCAGGGAGAAGAAGAGGAGGAGCCTTTCGAGGAAGAGCCTCCCGTCGACCCGGCGGTCGAAGAGCGGCGGCAGCGAGTGCGCCGCATCGTCCTCATCGGGGGCGCCGTCCTCGCGGCCACCGTCGCGGTGGGGCTGCTCTCCAAGGCGCCGCCGACGCCCGAGATCCCGTCGACGGCCCGCCCGGGCCCCGGCCCCGTCTCGTCGGCGCCTCAGCGCCTCGAGCCCGCGGGCTCCGCGTTGCCTTCGGCCGCGCCGCCGGCCTCGGCGAGCGCGTCGGCGACGGCCTCGGCGACGCCCGACGCCTCGGCCGGCGTGCCGTCCGCTACCGCGGCGCCCTCCGCGTCGCAGGCCCCGCCCGTGCCCGGCCCTGGCACTGGGCTCCCGCCGGGGCCCGGCCCCGCCCCCCCGGAGGACAGCTCGGCCCCTCTCAGCCAGCGCATCACGGACGCGCTGCAGGCCGGGCAGACGGCGCGCGCGGTCGCGCTAGCGAGACAGCTCACCCAGCAGTCACCGGGATCCGCCCAGTCTTGGTACTTGCTCGGCGCGGCGCAGAACGCTGCGGGACAGGGGGGCAAGGACGCATTCAAGAAGTGCGCCGAGCTCGCTTCGGCGGAGTCCCCCTACGCCTCGGAGTGCGAGGCCCTCAGCCAGTAGCGCTAGGCGGCGGAGGAACCACCGGTCCGTGTCAGGGACCCGCCGGTCCCGCCGTACGTCGGAGGGATGGTCGCGTGCTACGTTGCCGGTCCCGATGACGAGCTCGCCGGAGGAACTCGATGACGACGCGCTGTTCGGGCGGATCCTCGCCCGAAGAGCCGAGGGCCAGGAGCCCTCACGGGACCTCGGCGTCCTGCTCGACCGATGGCGCCGCCCGGCGCTCTACGTCATCCGCCGGATCCAGCAGAGCTACCGGCGGGGTGGTGAGTCGGACCAGGAGGAGCTGTTTCAAGACGCCGCGTGCAAGCTCATCGAGCGCGGCCTCGACCAGTTCCGGGGGACGACGACCGACGCGCAAGGCGCACACCGCGCCTCGAGCGCGCGGACCTTCTTCCTGCGCATCGTCAAGCACACGGCCATCGACCACTACCGCCGCCACCACGAGGAGCTCGCGGCCGCCGCTCCCGACGGGGACGAGCCCGAGGCGACCCTGCCCGAGATCGGACAGGCGGTCGAGCGCTCCCGCCGCCAGGCCGAGCGCGATGAGGCCGAGGAGCTCTATCGGCGCGCCTTCGAGCGGCTCCAGCGCGAGCACCCGAACGAGGCCGCCGCGTGGGCGCTCTACCATCACCAGGACGTCGACGATCACGAGGGAGTCGCGAAGGCGCTCGGGATCACCGTCGTCAACTCGTACAAGCGGATCAGCCGCGCCCAAGCGCACCTCCGGCTCTTCATCCTGGAGATCCGAGATGCGGAGTCTTCCACCTGAAAGGAGGCGATGTCCCATGCCCCCCTCTGCCCCCACGTCCCGGCTCGAGCGCCGTCTGGTCCAGCTCGGCGGTCGTTCGACCAAGACCATCCTCATGGCCGTCGGAGACGCCGTGAGGCGGCCCGACGAGCCCACGAGCGCGCGCCCCGAAGAGACGGAGCGCGCGCTCTCCGCTTTGTCCCTCGCGGAGGTGTGCGAGGCGATCGCGTCCGCAGACGTCGCTGGTTGCGCGGCGAAGCTGTCCCGCGCGGGCGACGACGCGTTCGAGGCAGCCTTCGCCGAGGGCGAAGAGGACCGCGCGCTCTTCGCCTCCGCGTCGCTGGACGGGCTCGCGGCGCGCGACCAGCTCGAGTCGCTGCGCACCGCGGCGCTGCGGTTCGTCGAGATCGCGCGGGACGGCGGATCGGACGTGGGCGCGCTCGGGGGCGCCGTCGACGCGCTCGACCGGGGCTTGGCGGAGCTCGACGCCGGCCGCGCAGCGCTCTGTCGCAAGCTCACGGGCGTGAACGCGGAGCGCAGGGCGGAGCTCGGGCGGCTCGCGCCGGAGCTGCGAGAGCGCGCGTGGTGGTACGAGGCCCGGAGCGCAGACGACGCGCTCCTCTCGGTGCTCGCCGGGGGCGAGGAGCGCGCCGACCTCTCGGACGCGGTGAGGGCGGACGTGGTGCGGTCGTCGGGCGCGCTCGCCGCGGGCGCCGGCCGGCCCGCTTGACCGAGACGATCACGCGGAGCGTTGCCGCGGATCGAGCGCGAGGCCGATGACGTCGGCGAGCGCGGTCGCGAGGACCATGCCCGCGGCCGCGACCAGGGTCACGCCGACGATCGCCTGCGCGTCGCGGTTCTGGACGGCGACCACGGCCATCTCTCCGAGGCCAGGCCAGCGAAACAGCCGCTCCGTGACGACGGCGCCGCCGACGAGGGCGCCGAGCTCCAGCACCGTCAGCTGGACGATCGGGGCGCACGCGTTGCGCAGCGCGTGCACCGTCCCCGCCCGCGCGCGGGAGGCGCCTCGTGACCGCGCCGCGATGACGTAGGGCTGCCGCAGGGCGGTGCCGAGCTCCGCGCGCACCAGGCGAACCAGCACGGCCGTGCCGTACAGGCCGAGGGTGAGCGCGGGGAGCGCGATCGCCCGGAGCCGCTCGAGCCCCGGCGCCCCGTAGCCGTCCAGCGGGAACAACCCGGTCCGGTGAGCGAGCAGGTACTGCAGCAGCAGCCCGAGCACGAACGTTGGGGCGGCGCCGATCGCCACGCTCGCGCCGACGATCGCGTGGTCGGAGCGCGTCCCACGGCGCACGGCCGCGAACGCGCCGAGGCCCACCCCCACGAGGAGCTGCACCAGGGACGCTGCGACGGCGAGCTCCAGGGAGGCGGGCAGCTTCTTCTTCACGAGCTCCACCACGGGGCGGCGGTAGGTGAAGCTCTCGCCGAGATCCACGTGCAGGCCGACGCCCACCGCCGCGCACGACGTGTGGTCTCCGGACCCCCGCCCCGTCGCGCCGCCCGTGTGGACGAGGCGCTGCAGGAAGCGACCGTACCGGACCACGGCGGGGTCCTCGAGACCGTAGAGGGCGCGCGCTCGCTCGACGTCAGCGGGGGAGGCCTGAGGCCCCATCGCCGCCTGCACCGGATCTCCCGGGAGGAGGGCCGTGAGCGCCCACGTCACGGTCGTCACCCCGAGCAGCAGGACGGCCGCCCACGCGAGGCGCCGGAGGGCGGCCGCGATCCCCGTCATCGGCCCACCCCGATGAGGTGCGCGAGCCCGAGCACGCGCGCGCCGCCGCCCGCGCCGGGCCGGCTTGGCCTCAGCCACGTCCCGGCGAAATCGAGCTGCTCGAGCGGCGTGCCGGCGTAGCCCATGAGCCACGGCTGACGCAGCTCGAAGACGCGGGTCGTGGTGACCGGGATCCAGGCTGCGTCCTCGTGCACGATCTCCTCCGCGCGCGAGAAGAGGGCGTCTCGCGCGTCCGGGTCCGGCTCACGCCGGACGCGGGCGATGACGGCGTCGAGCTCGGCGTCCGCGTAGAACGAGTTGTTCTGCGAGACGGGACCGATCGCGGAGCTGACCAGCTTGGGATCGAAGAACGTGAGCGCGTCGGGGTAGTCCGCTTGCCATCCGGCCCAGCCCATCGTCGAGCGGCCGCGGCGCTGCACCTCGCTGAGGTAGGTCTGGTGGTTCAGCAGGCGGAGCCGGACGCGCAGGCCCACGCGCGCGAGCTGCTGTTGGTAGATCTCCGCCGCGCTCTGCTCGAACGTGTCCGGCACCGTGACGTAGTCGATGGGCTCCGGGTAGCCGCCGTGACCCGTCGAAGGATCGTAGGCGTAACCCGCCTCCGCCATGGCGGCGAGGGCGGCCTCCAGGTCGTGCACGCGCTCGATCGCTGGGGCGCGCCTCCCGGGGACCGCGGCTGGGACGACGCGCGAGAGAGGGAGGAGATCTGCCCGCACCTTCGAGAGCACCGAAGGGTCGACCGCGAGCGAGACGGCGCGCCGGACGCGAGCGTCGTCGAACGGAGGCAGCTCGGTGTTCAGGAAGATCGCGTTCGAGCGCAGGCTCTCCACGAAGCGGCCGAACGGGGCCCAGCGTGGGTCCGCGCGGACCAGCGCCCCGTCGGCGCCGGAGAGCTCGCGGACCAGATCGAGCTCCGCGCGCTCGAACAAGAAGCGCTGCGTCTGGGGCCGCACCGCCAGCGAGAGCTCGATGGCGTCGAGGTACGGCAGGCCGGGCTCGTAGTAGGCGTCGTGGCGCACGAGCCGCACCGACCGCTCCGGCTCGAATCGATCGATCCGGAACGGGCCGGCCCCGCAGAGCGACGCCTCCGTCGTGTCCTTCACCGAGGCCGGCGTGGACGGGCAGACCGGGGCGAGGAACGAGAGCGTGAGGAGCGACGGGAGCGTCGTGTCGGGCTCGCGTAGCCGGATGCGCACGACCAGATCGCTCTCGACCTCGACGCCCTCGATGCCCGAGGCCGCCCCACTTCGGAACGCGTCGTAGCCGAGCAGGTTCGCGAAGTTCGACGCTCCTGGCGACGCAGCCTTCGGGTCCAGGGCCCGCTCGATCGAGCGCTTCACGTCGGCCGCGCCGAGCACCGCGCCGTCCTGGAACCGGACGCCCGGGCGGAGGTAGAGCCGCATGGAGGTCGCGCCCTCGCCCCACTCGAAGCGCTCGACCAGCGCGGGCGCGTGGCGGCCGGCAGCGTCGAAGGTGATCAGCCGCCCGAACACGAGGCGCGCGAGGGCGATCGACATCTCGTCCGGCGCCGTCGCGGGGTCCATCGTCCGGACCGTGTAGGCGGTGGCGACGCGGAGCGTGCCCCCGCGAACCGGGGCTTCGCCCCCCGCCACGTCCGCCGGCGGCGCGAGCTGGCGAGCGGGCAGCGCGACGAGCAGCCCGAGCGCGGCGCACGCGATCGCGACGTCGAGCGGAAACCGGCCGGCGCTGGGGACCTCTCGGTCGACCTCCGACGCCGCGCGCAGCGCCTCCCCCAGGCGGTGGAGGCCGAGCATCGTGAGGACGATGCACGCGCCGGGAGCCGCGACCAGGAGGGGTCTCAGCACGACGAGCGTCTCGGCCTCGTGGAGCATCCGTCCCCAGGTCGCCTGGGGAGGTTGGATGCCGACCGCGAGGTACCCGAGGACCGCCTCGGCGAGGATCATCGACGCCGCGAGGCTCGTGGCGAGCACGATGGCGACCTCGGCGACGTTCGGGAGCACGTGCCGCCAAGCGATGTGGGTGATCCCGCCGCCGAACGCGCGGGACGCCAGCACGAAGTCCTCGGAGAGGACGCGCTCGGCCCGGGCGCGCACGACGCGCGCGAGGCCCGTCCAGCCGGTGAGGCCCAGCACGAAGACGAGCGTGGTCGCGTCCGTCCGCCCGACGAGCGTCCCGACCGTGGTGACGAACAGGAGGAAAGGGAGCGCGAGCAGCACGTCGACCAGGCGCATGAGCAGCGTGTCGACGGATCTCGCGCCAGCGCGCCGCGCCGTCGCGGCGCCCACGCCGACGAGGAGCCCGACCACGGTGGCGACGCCCGCGCCGACGGCGCCGATGAGCAGGGACACCCGGCCGCCGGCGCCGAGCCTCGCGAGCACGTCCCGAAAGAGGCTATCGGTCCCGAGCGGGTGCGCCAGGCTCGGCGTCGGCGGGCCGCCGTCCGCCGCCGCCGCGGCGCCGAAGTCGCTGTGGTCCGGAGAGGGGAGGAACGCGGGCGCGAGCAGAGAGAGCGCGACCACGAAGAGGAGCAGCGCCGCGCCCACCCGGCCGTCCGTGGTGCGCAGCGCGCGCCGGAGCAGCCCGGGCCGCCGCCTCGGCGCCGCGCGCAGGATCACCTGCGCCCTTCGAGGAACTCGGTCACGATGCCCAGGAACGCGTCGGGGCTCTCCTCCGCGGGGGAGTGACCCGTCGGGAGGATCTCCAGCCGCGCGTCTCCGAGGTCCTTCGCCAGGCGGGCCGCGTGGGAGACGGGCAGCACGCGGTCGTCGCGGCCCCAGATCACGAGGGACGGGACACGCACGCGCCCGAGCCGCGCGACGATCGATCGGCGGTCCTCGAGCGTGAGCAGCGTCGCGTAGGCGCTCTCTCTCGCCGCGGGCGAGTTGAAGCGCTCGTAGTGCTCGTCCACGCGCGCCAGGTTCATCGCGGGCGAGCCCCCGAACACGTCGTCCCGAAAGTAGGCGCGGAACATGCCGCGCCCGTAGAGCTGCTTGAAGATGAGGGGACCGACCACGGGGTAGAGGACGAGCTTGGCCTTGGTGGCCATCCGCGACGGGTAGACGAGCGGATCGACGAGGACGAGACGCTGCACGATCTCCGGGTGGTTCGCGGCGAGCGTGATCGCGACCGCGCCTCCCATCGAGTGCCCCATCACGTGGGCGCGACCGACGTCGAAGGCCGCCATCACGTCGGCGATGGCCTCGGCGAATGCGTCGACGCCGTAGGGGTAGCGCGACGGGCTGGGCTTCTCGCTCTCCCCGAAACCAGGGAGATCGGGCGCGATGACGCGAAAGCGCGTGGCGAGGCGATCCAGCACGTCGTCCCACTCGAGGTGGCTCACGATGAACCCGTGGATCAGGACGAGCGCGGGTGCGCCGGGCGGCCCGGCCTCCGTGGCCCGGATCCGGACCCCGCGCACCGTCACGTCGCGACTCTGCCTCCTCGATCTCGCCATCGCGCGGGAGGGTACCGCGGGAAGGGCCCGGGGCCCGGCGTGTAGTCCTACGACGATGTAGGGAGGCGCTGGCACGACATGTGCGATATGGTAGGCAAGTCCGTGCAAACGTTCAGCTTTTTGAGGCGGGTTTTTCCCCAGCGAGGGCGCTTTGGTAGGAAGAAGAATGTCCGAGAGAGGCGAAAAATTGCTTCGAAGCGAGGGAAACGAGAGCTGTCCACAATAATTGCCTAGAGAGAAATTGACTGTATTCCATTGAGTGGAATATCGTCCGGTCGTCTTGACACGCTGCAATACGCAGCGGCCCTCCCTGAGGGAATCCACCTTGACGATCCCGGATGACGTGCTGACCGCGCTCGAAGCCACCAAGGCAAAAGGTCTCACCTCGTCCGAGATCCTGCAGTTGTTCGAAGGTCACGGGCTTAAGTTCAGCGAGGCGACGCTGAGGAAGTACGTGCAGCTCGGCTTGCTCCCGCGGAGCGTCCGCGTGGGCAAGAAGGGCAAGCACAGCGGCTCGCAAGGGGTCTACCCCACGAGCATCGTCAGGCAGATCGTCGCCATCAAGCACATGATGGCGATGAACCTCACCATCGAGGAAATTCAGCGAGAAGTGTTGTTCGTCCGCGGTGACATCGAGGAGCTCGAGCGCAAGCTCGAGCGGATCTTCTCGACGCTCCGAGGGGCGGTCCGAAAGCAGCGCAGCGAGCCTACCGCCAAGGTGGTGGGCTCGGAGATCGGCGCCGCCGAGTCGCTCGCCAGGGAGCTCCTGCAGCGTCTCGGTCAGTTGGAGGAGCGGCTCGCCGCCCAGTCACGTCTCTCTCGAGCCGCCCCGTCGCCGCAGAAGCAGAGCGCGGCGGGCTAGCAGCAAGGGCGCGTCGCCGGGGGCGACCCGCACGTCCGAGGCACATAGCAGCACGGGGCACGGCCCCACTCGTCTCGCCGCAATACGGCGGGGAACCCGCGGCGGGTGTCGCGTGGCGGATGGGCTCCGCCGCGTCGGCGCACCCATGCGCCGAATCAGCACGTTTTTTCGTTTTTCCGGGAGGCAGCGCATGAGCATGGAGAGCGACTTCGACACCCCCCCAGAAGCAGCCAGCCCGGAAGGGACGGAGCCTGCGGCGGAGGCTGGGCTCGCGACGGAGGTGGTCGGAAACCTTGCCCGCGCTCCCCGGCCCACCTCGGACACCGCGATCACGCGCGAGCAGCGCCGGTCGCGCCGCAAGCGTGAGGTGCGCGCCCGGACGATCAGCGTCAAGCGCATGACGAAGCGCGAGCTCGAGATCGGCCGGATGCTCTACCCGGAGACCGACTACTTCAAGCCGCGCACGCGCATCGAGTGCGCTGACGCGCCGAGGCCTTGTCCCTACGTCTCTTGCAAGCACCACCTGTTCCTCGACGTGTCGGCCCGGACCGGCGCGATCAAGCTGAACTTCCCCGACCTCGAGGTCTGGGAGATGAACGAGAGCTGCGCGCTCGACGTGGCGGACCGAGGCGGGACGACGCTCGAGGACGTGGGCGCGATCATGAACCTCACGCGAGAGCGGATCCGTCAGGTAGAGGTCAAGGCGCTCGCGAAGCTCCAGGCGCTCCGCGACATGGAAGCGCTGCGGGATTACGTGGACGAGGGGCCGGTCGGCAAGCGCCGGCTGCCCGTGCTGCAGGTGGACGACGACGAGGACGTGGAGGAAGACGAGGAGTCGTGCGACGACGACGCGGAGGAGGCCGCCGACACCGCCGACACCGCCGACACCGTGCGCGCCCGCGTCGACCGCCTCCGCCCGATCCTCGAGGAGCCCTCCGAGTTCGACGGCGTCGAGTGACCGCGCTCAGATCGAGGTAGGCATGTCCGGCTTCGGCTTGCCCCCACCCGCTGGGGTGGGCGGCTTCGCCGGAGGGGGGGCGACCGCGGGCGGCCCGCCGACCGACGGCGGACGCGGCTGAGTCGCTGGGGCGGCGGGCGGGAGCCCCGGGGCGGGCGGCGATGGCGGGGCGGCCGCGACCGTGGCCGCGGGATCCGCGGTGGGCGCGGCCTCCGCGCTCGGCGTGGCCGTGGGTGCGGTC
>CAZBJI010000081.1:0-33693 GCA_964492175.1 uncultured Polyangiaceae bacterium
CGTTCGACGACCCCCGCCGGGACCGCCGCGGCCGCGAAGAGCGCCGCGCCCGCGACGAGCAGGTGCCGAGCCTCCATCGCGCCCGCCACGGCGCGCGCGGCGGCGGCGCCCAGCGTGGCGCCGAGGACGCCGCCCGCGCCGATGAACGCGAACAAGCGTTTCGCTTGCCCCACGTGCATGGCGCCGCCGAGGAGGAGCCAGAACTGGAGCACCAGCCAGGAGCCGACCATCCCGGTCCACACGAAGAGCGCGTAGAGCAGCGCCGCCGAGGGCGACGCGGCGAGCACCCAGAACCCGCAGGTGACCGCCGTCGCGCCGAGGACCGACAGCATGACCGCGCCGCTCGTGCGCCGGCCGAGCCGCGCCAGACCCAGCCCCGCGACCGCGATCGCGATGTACATCCAGGGCAAGCGCTCCGCGGGGAGCTTGGCGAGGAAGAGCGCGTCGCGAGCGGTCTCGAGCAGCGTGTGCGCTCCCGTGATCAGCAAGAGCGCCGCGAACGCGCCGAAGGTGACGGTGCGCTCCCCGGTGCGCACGTCGACGACACGCCGCATGCGTCGATTCAACCAAACCCGGCGTTGCTTAGCGAGGGTCCGATGATGGGGACCATCGGGCCCGGCGTCACCTCGAAGGTGTCGGCGTGGAAGGAGTCTCCGTCCAGCACGTACGGGCCCCCGCCGGCGGGGAAGCGGACGCGGAACGACCGGGCGAGCCGGTCCACGTGGCCCTCGCCGCCGATGGTGCGCCCGAGCATGACGAGCGGCGCGCGAGGCCCGAGCCGAAACGGATCGAGCCCGCTTGCGACCAGGTGGATACGCTCCGGATCCTCCCCCGCGCGGTAGCAGACCTTCATCGAGAGCCCGAGATCGCGCACGACCGCGGCGCAGAGGAGGGAGACACCCGTGAGGCGCTGCGTCTCGCCGTCCACCTCCAGTCGACACGGGATCGGCGTGAGGACCCGCTTGGCGACCGGGCCGCCGGCGAACGACTCGACGAAGACGCGCGCCACGATCCGCCCCGCGTGCGGGACGCCTCCGGCCCCCTCCGCCTCGTAGACCTCGAAGAACCTGGCCACGAGGCCGGTCCCCACGATGAAGCCGACGCGACGCTCGACCGCGGCGCCGATCGTCGCCTCGACCGCCAGCGTGGCTCGCGGGATCGCGGGCGCGTCAAGGGGCGCGGCGAGCCACTCTTCGAGGAGCACCTCCGGCGCGCGGCGGTCTCCCAGGTTCCTCGCGATCGTGCCGACGGTGCCGAGGGGCAGGAGGGCGACGCGTGGCCACGGCCTGCCGATCATCTGAGGCGCGAGCGCGGTCACGCCGCTCATGAACGTGCCGTCGCCGCCGGCGAGGATGACGAGATCGGGGTCGGCCGCCGCCACGGCGGGCGCGAGGGCCGCGAGCTCGGCGACGGAGGACGTCTCGTGCACCACGGCTCGCCCTCGCGAGAGCGACCGCAGCCAGGCGAGGCGCTCGGCCCTGCGGAGCAAGCCCCGGGCCCGCACGTTGGCGATGACGACGACCGACATTCGGGGGTGTTTGGTGGAGATCTGCCAGCGGACGCGGCTGCGGCGTGTGCGCTCCTCGCGCTGAGGATGGCTGCGGGTGGCGGAATGCCCGGCTCGCAGCGTCAGGCTGAGGGTTCCTCGGGTGAAACAGCGGCGGCGCCGGTCAGGCCGGCGCCGGGCGCTTCGAGAAGCGAATGTTTCACTTTATTCACCTCGCTCGCCATGTGAAAGCATCTCCCATGTCCGCCCCCACGGGCCCCAAGCGGCTCGCCGTTCCTCGATCGGGATCCACGTGGCGCGGAGGCGCCGTCGCGGTCGTGCTCTCGGCGCTCGCCATGACGGGCTGCGCCGCGTCGCCGCTCGTGGAGGCGGCGGAGGCGCGGGAGTTCGGCCGCCTCGGCAAGGACATCGAGGCCGCGCGCAAGGCCGGCACCCTGACCCACGGGGAGGTTCAGGACATCGCGCGCGCGATCGCGGAGGGGGAGATCGAGCGCGCGAAGGGGGAGGAGGGGGAGAAGCTCATCCTCGGCCTCGCCGCCTGCGCGGAGCCCCTGGAGGGCGCGCTCGACGACCGCAGCGACGGCGACGACGACGTGGCCGCCGCTGCCGCCGGCGTCCTCCTCTCTGCCGGCCTGGAGAGCGAGGACGAGTTCGAGGACTATGCCCTCGACAACGACCCACGCGCGGCGTTTCGGGCGCTCGGCGCCAGGAGCCTCATCGATCCCGAGCACGCCGTCCTCCGCCGCTCCCTCTTCCGGGACCTCGACGAGCGCGTCCGGCTCGGCGCGGTGAAGGCGGCGCTCTCTCACCCTACCGCCGGGGACTTCGACGCGCTGCTCGAGGCGGCCCGGCTCGATCCCAACCCCCAGGCACGCTCCGCCGCCGCGCGCGCGCTGGGCCGCCTCGGCGGGCGCCGGGTCGGGCTGGCCCTCAAGGACCTCTGGCTCCGCGCCGACGGGCGCATGCGGGAGGCGGTGGCCGCGGCGTGGGCCGCCCCCGAGACCTTCGAGGCCGGCGGGCGGTACCACCTGCAGACGGCGGCGGAGTCGGGCGGGGAGGGCGCGGTGCACGCGGCGCTCCTCCTCGCGCGCTCGTCGGCGCTGGAGGACGCCTCCAAGAAGGCGCGCGACGCGGCGCTCGGGGTGCTGGTCCGCGCGATCAAGGTCGGCACGAGAGAGGACCGCAGCCTCGCGATCCTCATGACGCCGTCGTCGGACCTCGTCCTCGACACCATCCGCGAGGTGAAGGACTCCGGGGACCCCGGCATCGCGGTGCTCGCGCTCTCGCGTCTCGCCCGAGAAGGAAAGCCCGACGAGCAGAAGAGCGCGAAGGACAAGCTCGTCGTCCTGGCGATGGCGACGGACGTGGACGCTCCGCGAGCGCAGGCCGAGCTCGCCGGCCTCGGCGACACCCGCGTGGTCCAGTTCATCGAGAAGGAGCTCGCCTCCAAGAACCAGTACGCCCGCGCCTACGCGGGCCGGAACCTGGTCACCATCGGCCAGCTCGGGCGCGCCGCCCGCCTCCTGGCCGACAAGGAGGCGCAGGTCCGCCTCAACGTGGCGTGCGCGATCCTGGCCAAGGAGCTCTGACCCGATCAGGCCGCGGGCGCGGCGACCCGCGGGAGCTTCCGCGTCATGCGGACGCGCAGGCCCTCCGACGGCATCAGCGTGATCGCGCGCCGCACGGGGCGGATCGGTCGCTTGCCGTCGAGCACGAGCTCGGTGCGGCGCATCACCTTCGCCAGCACCATCTTCATCTCGAAGAGCGCGAACGCCATGCCGATGCACCGCCGGATTCCGCCGCCGAAGGGGAAGAACTCCGCCGGCGTGAACCTCTTGCCCAGGAACCGCTCGGGCCAGAAGCGTGACGGATCCTCGAAGACGTCGGGGCGTCGATGCGCGAGGTAGATGGAGCAGAGGACCCCGGTGCCCGCGGGCAGCTCCCAGCCGCCGATCGTCTCCGGGCGGGTGAGCAGGCGCCCGACGATCGGGATGATGGGGCACAGGCGCAGCGCCTCCCGGGCCACCGCGTCGAGGTAGGGCAGGCTCTGCACCTTGGTCGGCGAGAGCTCGCCCGCCTCGTCGAGCTCTCGGCGCAGGCGCTCTTCGACCCGCGCGTCGTCCAGGATCCAGCGGAGAGCCCAAGAGAGCGCGGTCGCCGTCGTCTCGTGGCCGGCGACGAGGAGCGTCACGAGCTCGTCTCGGAGCTCCTCGTCCGACATCGGCTGCCCGACCTCGTCCCGGGCCTCGAGCAGGAGCGAGAGGATGTCTTGCTTGCCGGACGGGCCGGCCGCCCTCCGGTCGCGGATCTCCGCGTAGAGCCCGTCGTCGGCCCGCGCGCGCAGCCGCACCGCCTTGCCCCACGGGGACCACGGGCCGAGGTCGACGCGCATGAAGGGCAGCAGGAGCGGGGGCCAGGTCATCACGTCGAGGAGCTCGGTCATCCGCCGGCGCGTCTCGTCCTCCTTGGGGCCCGGGGTGAACCCGAAGACGCTCCGGATGATGACGTTGAGCGCGACCTGGTTCATCCGCTCGTGGAACGCGAAGGGGGAGCCGACGGGGAAATCGTCGATCGCCTCGTCCGCGAGCTCCATCATCAGCTCGCCGTACGCGAGCATCCGCTCCCCGTGGAACGGGGGCAGGAGGAGCTTGCGCTTCCGCATGTGGGACGCGCCGTCCACCATCAGGACGCTCTTGTCCCCGAGGAACGCCGACAACGACCGGTTGAACTTGCCCGCGTGGAGCGCGTCGCCGGGCTCCGCGAAGACCTGCTTCACCACCTCGGGATCGTTGAACACGACGAGCGGCGGCAGCTGGGGCAGGTGGAAGGTGAAGACGTCCCCGAACCGCTCGGTGCAGTCCTCCAGGAACTCGAAGGGTCGCGTGAGCCACGCGTACGTGAGGCGCATCGCGACGTCGGAGGGACCAGGCGGCAGCGCCATCAGAACCTCGACGTCAGCTCGAGCTTGGCGCCCTCGAACGGCGGGAAGTTTCGGCAGACCCCCGAGACGCAGCGGATGGCGCCGCGGCGCTGACCGACGAACAGGTTCACGGTGTCGAACACCTGCTCCACGATCTTCTCCTTGTCCGCTGACTTGAACTGGATGCCGCCGTTGAAATAGTGGCAGAGCTCGACGCTGTCGTCGGGCTGACACCCGCGCCGCCCGAGGTACTCGTAGCCGAAGATGAACGCGAGGTAGGGCGCCCACCGGAGGGCGAGGTAGTTCTCGCCCTCGTTCCACGAGTCCGAGGAGAGCTGCGGCTCCAAGCGGTGGCGGTGAAAGCCCTGGGACTGGAGCGTGAAGTCCCCGCCTAGGTGCGCGGCGACGTCGTAGCGCACGTACCCCTCCCGGTAGAAGATGTCGCTCGGCCCCGCGAGGTTCACGCCCTCCACGGGGTCGGCGTGGGCCGTGTCGCGGAGGCCGACCCAAGCCTTGACGTAGGAGCGGTGGTTGTCGAACGAGAGATCGCCGCCCGTCGCGGAGTCCCACGTGTTCGTCTGCGCCGTCGGATCGCTCGTGTCGCACTTCGTGTTGAGCGGGTTCACCTCGGAGAAGCTCGTGTAATAGCCGAGCCACCCGTAGACGAGGACGTCCTTGGCGAGGCGGTAGTCGACCTTGGCCCGGCCGCCGGTGTTGCAGACGTTCGGTGAGCCGAACTGCTGGGTGTAGATGGGCTCGGCGGTCGGCGGCTGGTTGTACGCCACCGGATCGTACTCGGGGGCGGCGAACGCGGGGTCGGCCGAGCCGTTCGAGTTGATGTTCGCGGAGAGCGGCAGGAACGACCGGTAGTGCTTGCCCTCGAGGTTGATCGCGACGGGCCCGGCGCGCACGGTCCCGCCGACATACACGGCGTACCCCGTGAGGTCCTCCTCTCTCACGAAGGAGCCGTCCGCCCCGATGTCGATCGGTCGTCCGTCCGTGAGGTGCTGCGCGGCGACCTCCACGTACGCGTCGCCGTGGTCCCAGAAGCTCGGCACGTTGATGGTGCCGCTCGCGGTGAGGATGGTGTCACGCAGCCGCGACGGGTTGTTCGTGGAGAAGGTGGGGAACGTGGACCCGCAGTTCGGATCGTTCGCCCTGGCGCAGCGGAGGTTCGCCTCCGCGTACGACTTTCGTGAGAGCAGCGTGGCGTGGGTGCCGAGCAGCACCTGGCGCGGACCCGCCTCGAGCGACAGGCCGTACATGGAGTCCTCGAGGTAGCTCGGGCGTGCGCGCTCCTTCGTGTACCCGGCGTTGCCGAGCTCGTCGAAGTTGTAGACGATGAGGTCGTCCGCCGAGGGGAACCCGAAGAAGACGGGCGAGCCGTCGCCGTTCAGCCGGCGGCCGCTCTGCTCGTCGATGCGGATCGGGTTCATGAGGCCTGCGAGGCCCGTCACCGAGAGCGACGCGCTCTCCCAGCTCTTCTTGAAGGAGGCCTTCATGCCCCGGATGGTGGTGTCCGTCGCGAGCTCGTCGATCTTGCGCACGGAGAGCACGAGGCCCCGCCCGAACTGAGCGTAGAAGTCCCCCACGGTCACGTCGACCCCGGGGGCCGTGTAGCCGAGGAAGAGCTTCGACGGGTAGATGGTCGTGCGGTACCGCGTGTTGAGCTCGCGGTAGAACGCGTTGACGTACGCCTGGCGGTCCGGGCCGCTCGCCTCCGGGAGCCGCTCTTTGGCCACGTCGACGATGTCCTGGTCGTCGAGCTGCTCGTAGTACGCGGCGAAGTCGATGCGCGCCCCGGCGCGCAGCCGCCAGTAGTAAGCCTGGATGTTCAGCCGGTCGTAGAACTCCCCGAAGGTGTCGTTCACGATGGTGGGCGGAGCCGGCGCGACGTCCAGGCTGTCGTCCCGGTTGTCGAACGCGTAGGCCCCGGTCGCCGTGTTCGTGATGTCGATCGTCAGCGTCTCGCCGCCGACGGCCTCGACCTCGATCGCGTGGGCGCCGGACGGCCATCCGAGGACCACCGCCCCCGCCATCAGGCCCGTCCATCCGAGGGAGCAACGCGCGGCGCCGCAGCCGCGACCGGGCCGCATCGTCACCGGAGGAGCTGCTCGACCTCGGCCTGCAGCTTCACTTCGTCGCCGGGGTTGTAGCCGCTCTTTTTCCTCACGATGTTCCCGTTCTTGTCGATGAGGACCGAGAACGGCATGTCCTTCTTCGGGTTGTAGCGCGCGACGACGCTCGTCTCCTCGTCCAGCAAGACCGGGAAGGTCATCTTCTTGTCGTGGACCACGGAGCTCACCTGCGACCGAGTCTCCGGGCCGTCGAGCGAGACCGCCAGGATGACGAAACCTTGCGCCTTGTGCTTCTCGTAGAGCGCCACGAGGTGGGGCATCGCGACGAGGCACGGATCACACGTCGTCGACCAAAAGTCGATGAGGACGACGCTCTTGCCCGCGTAGTCGGACAGGCTGATGTTCTTGCCGTCGAGCGATGGCAGGGTGAAATCGGGGGCGTTGCCCTTGGCCGTCGGCGCGCCGGTCGGCTGGCTCGTCGCGGCACCTCCGCCGGACGACTCCCCGCCGGACGCCCCTCCGCCGGACCGCGGGGACGCTTGGCTCCCGCTGCACGAGGTGAGAGCGAGCGCGGCGAGGGCCGCGAGGAGCACGGGAGAGAGGTGCATGTACCGGGCCTCCAACGAGGCTTTGGGGCGACCGCGAGGTCTGCCGGACCTCGCGGACAGGGCCCCGCCGTGTTGACGGCGGGGAGCGTTTGCTCGCGACGCTACTGCGCGAGGATGTCTTCGAGGTCGTTGAAGACTTGAGGATCCGCGCCGGCGTAGCGCGAGTGGATCGTCATGGTGCGCGTGTCGATGAGGATGTTCGCCGGGAAGGCGGGCTCCTCCCAGAGCTCGAAGAGCTTGCTGGTTCCGTCGGTCACGGCCGGCCAGGCGCTGTTGTACGTCTGGGTCCAGTTGTAGAGGTACTCGAGCGTCGGCGGCTTGCCGCCCGCGTTCTCCGCGAGGACGAGCATGAACTGCGCGCCTTGCGGGCCGTACTCTGCGAAATGGCCGGGCAGCGTCTGGTTCTCCGCCTTGCAGGGCCCACACCACCCGGCCGAGACGACGATGAGCAGCGCCTTGGGCTTGGGCCCGGTGTACGGCGCGCCCGGCGGGTACATCTCCGTCCCCGTCGGGTTGTAGAAGTCGGCCATCTGGATGCTGGACGTCGCGTTGCCGAGGTGGGGCTGCGTGTAGCCCATCAGCTTGTAGTTGCGGATGACGCCGCCCACGTAGTCGGAGTAGGGGCCGAGCGGGTACGCGGGCTCCGCGTCGACGACGGGCTCCTGGCCCTCACCCTCCACCTCTTCGACCGTGGCATCCTCGACGGTTTCGTTGTCGACCTCCTCCTCGGCGCAGGAGACGGCGAACGGCACGGAAGCAATGGCGATGAGAGAGCACAGCTTGCGCATGGCTTACACCTCGGCAGGGGATGTAGTAAGGCAACTATCCCGGCGCGGGCCCCGGGCGTCAAGCCGACTTGCCTGCGATCTGCCTGGATCTCCAGTGGACCGGGGCCGCCCGCCCGAACCGTGCTCTTCCCTTGGGGGGGGCAAGCCCCCCGCCCAAGCTTCGAAGGACCTTCCGTCATGGCACTGCCCAAGCTCCTCCTCTCCACCGCGCTGGCGTTGGCCGCCGCCTCTTTCGTCGGGGCCGGCTGCAACAAGACCGAGACAGATCCGGGGCCCAAGGCGAAGGACTGCGCCGATCAGGGCGGGGTCCTCGTGGACGTGGACGGGACCGAGGTCTGCGAGGCGAAGTGCGACGCGTCCAAGTGCTTCGAGGGCAACACGTGCGTCGGCAACCGCTGCAAGCTCGTGTGCACCAAGCACAGCGACTGCTTCTCCCAGCTCGAGGGTGACGAGATCAACCAAGGGTGCGTCGCGGTCACGGAGGACTCGGCCACCGGCCTCAACGACGGTGCCAGCATCCACGTGTGTGACGCCGTGCTGTCGCACCCGCTCGTGGGCCTCCCGTGCCCGCTCGGGCACGAGTGCGATACGCAGCCCACCGCTTGCCCCGACGGCACGCCCTGCGACTACGGCGGGTGCGATCCGGCGCACTGCAAGCCGCTCGTTTGCCGGACGGACGGCCTGAACGACGCGGAGGCCTACTGCACGACGGTGGACTGCGCGACGGAGGCGGACTGCGCGCCCGGGTACTACTGCGGCGTCATCCGCGCGGGGGAAATCGTCCCCGGCGCGACCTGCACCACCGCCAAGGGCGACGACGACTTCCAGGTGCCCTGCGATCAGATCGAGGCGACGAACGCGTCGATCGGGGGCACGCTCAAGGAGGGGCCGGTCTCCCTGGTGCGGAACGCGTGCATCAAGCGCGAGCCGTGCGCCCCCTGCGCGTCGTCGGTGGACTGCTCCCTCCGCGCCGACATGCAGTGCGTGCAGGTCGGCTCGACGTTCCACTGCGCCGAGACGTGTCTCATCGACGCGGACTGCGCCGACGACTTCGCCTGCGCGGGCGCGGCGGCCCCGCAGGTCGGGTTCTGCGTGCCCCGCGTGGGCACCTGCGTCCCGCCTGCGACGAACAACTTCTGCTACCCCTGCCTGAACGATCTGGACTGCGGCCCGGCCGGCCCGGGCAACACCCAGGCTTGCGCCGACCTCGCGCTCGGGCAGCGCGGCTGCTTCGACGCCTCTTTCTCCACGAGCTGCACCGTGGACAGCCAGTGCCCGCTCTCGCCGTCCGGTCGCAACGGGGAGTGCCTCGACGAGGCGGAGGGTGTGGCCCCAACCGACAGCGTCTACCACACGTGTTACGTGCCGTTCATTTCTCAGCAGTTCCAGTGCTGGCCTCTCACCGAGCCGTGAAGGGCGCTTCGCAGTCGGGTCGCGATCGGCCCGCGGCGGGCCGGCATTTCTAGCAAGTTGATGGTTGGTGTGATTCTCTAGCCGAAACCTCCGTCCAACGTTGGCTTGGCCCTGGGCGGTACTTCGCAAGGGCAGTGGGTTCTGGTATCGGTTCGCCCGAACAACGCGAACAGAGGGTTCGGGGTTCCCCCCAGAGGGGCGTCGGGCCGCGCTTCAAACGAAAGGGAGCTTGGGATGGACACGAAGAAGAAGAAGCAGAGTTTCCGTCTGGCTGGGGTACCGGTTGCGGTGCTCGCGCTCGCGGCGGCGGCGATGGTCCTCAGCGGCTCCGGCTGCGTCGACGATCTGTGCTGCAGCGACTTCAAGCCCGGCACCGACATGGTCTCCATCGACTGGGGCATCGAGGGCAAAGGGAACATCGAGTTCGGCCTCGCGCTGCAGGCGATCGGCGACTTCTCGGCTGCGGCCACCACGATCGTGAGCGACCTCGGGGTGGCGTGCCGCGGCATCGCGGTCGACATGAACGAGGCGAACGCGGACAAGGTCACCGCCACCGAGCCGAACGAGATCACGGCAGCGTGGTGTCAGCTCGCTGTCGCAGAGATCACGGCGCTGAAGGCCCAGGCGTCCCTCAGCATCAAGGTCCAGCCGGCCAAGTGCACGCTCGACGTCAACGTCCAGGCCGGCTGCGAGGGCAGCTGCCAGGTGGACGCCAGCTGCGAGGGCGGGGACATCTCGGCGCGGTGTGATCCGGGCGAGATCTCGGGCAAGTGCGAGGCGTCTTGCACCGGCTCCTGCGAGGGCTCGGCCAGCGTCGCCGTCGACTGCAGCGCCGCCTGCGAAGGCACCTGCACCGGCTCCTGCAGCGGAACCTGCGAGGGCAAGTGCGACGGCATGGACTCGACCGGCATGTGTGCTGGGCAGTGCGAGGGCACCTGCTCCGCGAGCTGCCAGGGCTCGTGCCGCGGGTCCTGCGCTCCTCCGATGGCCGGCGCGATGGTCACGTGCAACGGCGAGTGCAAGGGCGGCTGCTCGGTCGCTTACAAGGCGCCGAAGTGCAACGTCGAGCTCAAGCCCCCGAGCTGCGAAGCCTCGGCCGAGTGCCAGGCGTCCTGCAAGGCCAGCGCGAGCGCGAAGGCCGAGTGCACGCCTCCCAGCGTCTCGATCGAGGCGTCGGGCAGCGTCGACATCAAGGCGAAGATCGCGGTGCTGGAGAAGTGGCTCCCGCAGATCTTCCTCATCGCGGAGGCGAAGGCGGAGCTGCTGGTCGGCAACGCCACGGCGATGCTCGAGGTCGCCGGCAACCTGGACGCGTCGCTCGAGGGCGACGGCAAGGCGGTCTTCTGCATCATCCCGGCGCTCGCCGCGATCGAAGAGGCCGTCGTGAACATCGAGGCAGGCTTCAGCGCCTCGGTGAGCGTGGTCGGCTCCGTCAGCGGCTGAGCCGCTCCGGATCGTGACGGCGCGCGAGGCCGCGGTCCTGGTGGGCCGCGGTCTCGACTTTTTGTGACGTTTCGTGAGGTGCGCGTTTGACGGACGCCCGAGGTGGGCTTAATCGGTTGCCATGTCCCTCACGGTTCAAGCGGTCGAGGCCGCGGTCGGCGCGCTCCTGGAGCCCGAGGTAGGCCAGCCGCTCGCCGCCCTCGACGCCGTCCGCGACGTCGCGGTCGATGGCGCCGCCGTCACGCTGAGGCTCGTCGTCGGATCCCCAGCCTACGCCCCCAAGCAGGCGCTCCTCGAGCACGTCGAGGCGGCGGCCAAGAAGGTAGGGGCGTCGCGGGTGTCGGTGACGTGGGGCTTCGAGATCACCGAGCGTGAGATCATCGCCGACGATCCGTGCCCTACCGTCGCGAACATCGTGCTCGTGATGAGCGGCAAGGGCGGCGTGGGCAAGAGCACGGTGGCGACCAACCTGGCGCTCTCGCTCCAGCGCGCGGGGGCGGCCGTCGGCCTGCTCGACGCGGACATGTACGGGCCGAGCATCCCGACCATGCTCGGCGTGAGCGGGCGACCGGTCTCGGCGGACGGGAAGAAGTTCATGCCGCTCGAGCGCTTCGGGCTGAAGCTCATGTCCCTGGGCTTCATGCTGGAGGACCCCCGCCAGGCGGTCATCTGGCGAGGGCCGATGCTGCAGGGCGCGCTGCTGCAGTTCCTGAAGGACGTCGAGTGGGGCAAGCTCGACTACCTCGTGCTGGATCTCCCGCCCGGGACGGGCGACATCGCGCTCACGATCTCGCAGAAGCTCCGCACGACCGGGGCGCTGATCGTCACGACACCGCAGGAGGTCGCGCTGCAGGACGTCTACAAATCGGTGAGCATGGCGCAGAAGGTCGGGATCCCGATCCTCGGCGTGGTCGAGAACGAGAGCTACTTCGTGTGCGACGGCTGCGACAAGCGACACGAGCTCTTCGGCTCGGGCGGCGGCGCGGCCGTCGCCGAGTTCGCGGAGGCGCCGCTGCTCGGGCAGATCCCGCTCGATCCCAAGATCCGCGAGTGGGGGGACGCGGGCACGCCCGTCGTTCAGGCCGCGCCCGACTCGCCCGTCGCGAAGGCGCTCACCGGCGTGGCCGAGCGCCTCGCGGGAAGGGTGACGGCCGCCAACGTCGAGCGCGCCGGCAAGAGCCTCGTCATCGATCGGAGCGGCGGCAAGAACCGTCACCTGCCGATCGCCCGCTGAGCGTCCTCGCGCGGCACCTGCACACGCGGCCCCTGGTTCACTGCCGTCGACGGGCACGGCTCATGGCCACCGAATTTCCGCGAATCCATCGTCATGCGCGCAGAAACTTCACGGACGATGTACTAGGCTCCCGACCCCTTCGGCCCGAAGAGGTCACCGCGCGACTCGGCGCGGCGAGCGCGGGCCTCACATCGCAGCAACATCCATGAACACCAACGAAGAAACCACCGCCGCGCCCGCCGATTCGCCCGCCGTGGGGCTCGAGTCGCGCAGCGCTTCCACCGACGGCGCGCTCGAGATCGAGACGCCTCCGCCGCAAGCCGAGCGCGTCAGCGAGGCGACGGCTGCCCCTGCCGCGGAGCCTCCGCGCCAGGAGCCCTCCGAGGAGAAGGCTTCGCAGGAGGAGCCCTCGCGCGGCGAGGGCTCGCGAGAGGAGCCCCCGCGGGAGGCCGCCGACGGCGACGCCGCGAGCGGGGCGCGCGCCGACGGCGAGGCAGGCGACGACGGGGAAGCCGAGGACGGTGACGGCGACGCCGAGGCGGCAGAGGGGACCGACGGCGCAGCGGCGGAGGCCGGCGCCGCCGGCGACGCGCCCAAGAAGAAGCGGCGCCGCCGGCGGAAGAAGAAGCCGGGCGCCGGCGCCGAGGGCGCGCCGCCCGGGGGGCAACAGGACGGAGCCGGGGCCGAGGGGCAGCCGGGCGAGGGCCACGGGGATTACGGCGAGCGTCGGCGCAAGCCCGAGCCGCTCCCCTTCCGCATCGGCGAGGAGGTGTTCGGCAAGGTCGAGCGCGTCACCGACGACACGATCTGGATTGACGTCGCAGGCAAGGCGCTCGGCATCTTCGATCGCCGGGACATCGGGGAGGGGGAGCCACCGCAGCCCGGGGATCAGTTCATCGCGACGGTGGCGAGCCACGGGGTCCGCGGCGGAATGCTGCGCATGGCGCGCGCGCCGTTCGTGATCGACGACTCGAAGCAGAAGCTCGAGGCGGCGCGCGACTCGCAAGAGGCGCTCGAGGGCTTCGTCACGGGCTACGTTCGCGGCGGGATCGAGGTGGACATCGACGGGCTCCGCGCGTTCGCGCCGGCGTCGCACGTGGAGATCCGCCCGGGCGCAGACCTCTCTCACCTCGTCGGCCGGCGCCTCGAGTTCGTCGTCCTGCAGTACGAGAAGAAGGGGCGCGACATCGTCGTCTCGCGGAAGAAGTTCCTGCAGGACGAGGCGCTCAAGGCCCGTGACGAGGCGCTCAAGGCGCTGGAGCCCGGCAGCGTCCACCGCGGGACGGTGCGGACGGTCGTGCAGTGGGGCGTGTTCGTCGCGCTCACCGACCTGAACAACGTCGAGGGGCTGGTGCACGTCACGGAGGCGAGCCACGACCGCACGGCGCGCCTGCCCGATCTGTTCAAGCCCGGGGACGTGATCGAGGTCAAGGTCCTCAGGATCGACGAGAAGGGCAAGATCTGGCTCAGCCGCAAGGCGATGACCGGGGACCCGTGGGACGCGGTCGCGCAGAAGTACGCGATCGGGACGCGGCACAAGGGCAAGGTCGTCCGGATGCAGCCCTTCGGCGTGTTCATCGAGCTCGAGCCCGGCATCGATGGCCTGTGCTACACGGCGGACCTCTCGCTCAAGCCGATCGCGCACCCGAAGGACGTCCTCAAGCTCGACGACGAGATCGAGACCGTGGTCGCGTCCTGCGACAGCGCGACGCGCAAGATCGCCGTGCATCCGGCGCCCCCCGCGGACGAGGCGGACGAGCCTCGACCGAGGGTCGGGCCCCACCGCGTCGTCAAGTGCGCCGTCGTCCAGACGAGCGAGCCCGGCTTGCTCGTGCGGATCATCGGCCTCACGGGCCGCGCCGCGCGTGGGTTCATCCCCGCGGGGCACACGAACACCCAGCGCGGCACCGATCTGCGGCGCACGTTCCCGATCGGGACCAAGCTCGAGGCCAAGGTCCTCGACGTCGACACACGCCGCGGCGAGACCAAGCTCAGCATCCGGGCGATGAAAGAGGACGCCGAGAAGCAGGCCTATCAGGAGTACCGCGAGCAGGTGAAGCGCGAGAGCAAGTTCGGCACGCTGGGCGACTTGTTGAAGAAGTAGGGTCGGTCGCCGCCCCTATTGGGGGATGCCGAACAGCGGGTCGGGCCTCTTGGCGCTCGCGCTCGCAGCCGCGGTCGCGCTCGGCGGCGCGGCCGACGGGGGGAGGGTCACCGCCCCGCCCGCGGACGCCGCCGGGCCCGCGTTGGGCAGGGGCGGGGGGCGGGCGCTCGCGGCGATCTCCGCCGTCCCCTGCGTGGAAGGCTCCGCGGTGACGGACGCCGCGGCGGAGGACGGCGCCTCTGCGCTCACCGAGCTAGCGGCGCCGAAGACCGGTCTCTCGCTCCGCTCGGGCGGCGCCGACGGGCTCGGGGGTCGCGCGACCGTCTCCGCGGAAGACCGATCCGCCCTCGCGGGAGCGTCGAGCCGGGGCGTCGGGGAGCGGCTCGCGAGGAAGATGACCGCCGCAGCGGTCGCCAGAGCGCCCGCGAGCGTCGCCGCCATGGCGCGGCGGCTCCACGTCGCGGGCGCCGCGCCGTCGAGCGTCGCCGCGTGGGGATCGACCGCCCGGCGCGGGTTGCCCTCCGCGGCGGGTCTGGGCGGGATCGTCGAGCGGGGCCGCGCCGTCGGCGCTTCTCCCGCGAGCGCTCGGCGGAACGCGCCGGCCAGCTCGGCCGCGGAGGAGAACCGCTCGTCTACGTCCCTCGCGAGCGCGCGATCGAAGAACCCTTGCAGCCCCGCGGGGGCGTCGGGCAGGAGGTCGTTCACGCGCGGCAGGTCCTCGCGCACGATGCGGTCGAACACCTTGGCGAGCGGTCCGGCGTCGAACGGGTTTTCCCCGGTGAGCATCTCCAGCGCGACCACCCCGAGCGACCAGAGGTCCGTGCTGGCCGTCACTCCCTCTCCCCAAACCTGCTCCGGGCTCATGTACGCGGGCGAGCCGACGAGGCCCGCGCCCGTCGTCGACGCGGCGTTCGAGGTCTCGACCTTCGCCACCCCGAAGTCCAGGACCTTCACGACCTCCGCGTCGCCGTCCTTCGCCAGGAAGATGTTGGCCGGCTTCAGGTCACGGTGCGTGATGCCGTGCGCGTGGGCCAGGTCGATCGCCTTGGCGACGCCGTCCAAGATCGTCGCGCACGCCTCGGGGGGGAGCTTCCCGCGGGTCTCGAGCCGGCTCTCCAGGTCCTCCCCCTGAAGCAGCTCCATCGCGAGGTAGGGCTGCTCCTCGTGGACGCCGAAGTCCTGGACGTGCACGACGTGGGGGCTCCGTAGCCGCGCGGCGGCCTGGGCTTCGCGCCGGAAGCGCCGCTCGCCCGAGGGCGTCCTGGCGGAGTCGGCGAGCATGACCTTCAGCGCGACCTGCGCGTTCAGCTCGACGTGCTCGGCGCGCCACACGGTCCCCATCCCGCCGGAGGCCAGCGGCTCGATCAGGCGGTAGCGGCCGCCGATGAGTTCGCCCCTCTTGAGCATGCGGGTGCAGGGTAGCACGCGGACGGCGCCCACCCCGGGGCCCCCACCGGCCGCGCCGAGCAGCGCGTCGTGCGCTACCATCGGCCGCCATGAGCCGTGAGCCCAAGAGCGGCACCGTCGCGCTGAAGCTGCCCGAGGCGATGCCGGTCCGGACGGTGGTGGTCACGGTCCGCGAGGGGCCGGACGCGGGGGCGCGCTGGGAGGGCGAGCAGGGCGCCGTGGGCGTCGCCAAGGACAACGATCTCGTGCTGACCGACGGGACCGTCTCCGGGTACCACGCGCGTCTCACGGCGCTCAAGGCGGGGGTCCTGGTGGCGGACTTCGGATCCACGAACGGGACGCTCGTGGGACCGGTGCGTGTCGAGCGGGCGGTCGTGCCGCCGGGCACCACCCTGACGCTCGGCAAGACCAAGCTCCTCGTCGAGGCCGGGAGACCCGCGACCGTCGAGCTCCACGACGAGGATCAGCTCGGAGAGCTGCGCGGCGCGACGCCTGCCATGCGCCGCCTCATGAGGGACCTGCGGCGCGTCGCGCAGAGCCAGGTCTCCGTTCTCTTCGTGGGGGAGTCGGGGACGGGCAAGGAGCTCCTGGCGCGGGCCATCCACCAGGCGAGCCCGCGCGCAGAGCGGCCGTTCGTCACCATCGACTGTGGATCGCTCACGCCCTCCCTCGTCGCGAGCGAGCTCTTCGGCCACGAGCAGGGCGCGTTCACCGGCGCGCAGCGGATGAAGCGCGGCGCCTTCGAGCACGCGGACGGCGGGACGGTGTTCCTCGACGAGATCGGGGAGCTCCCGGCGGAGCTCCAGACGACGCTCCTCGGCGCGCTCGAGAGGAGGCGCTTCTGCCGGGTCGGCGGGCACACGGAGATCGAGGTCGACGTCCGCGTCGTCGCCGCCACGAACCGAGACCTGCGCGCGGACGTCAACGCGGGCTCCTTCCGCCTCGACCTCTACTACCGACTGGCGGTCGTGACGCTCGAGGTCCCACCGCTGCGGGAGCGGGCATCCGACATCCCCCTGCTCGTCGAGCACTTCGTCCGTCGTGAGGGCGTCACCGGGCCCGTCACGGACGTCATCCCGGCGGACACGATGGCCGAGCTCACCCGGTACCGGTGGCCGGGGAACGTCCGCGAGCTCCGCAACTACGTGCAGGCGACGCTGGCGATGGGCGAGCCAGTCGCCCTGCGAGACGAGCGGTCTCCCGAGCACGTTGCCGATCTCGGGTCTCCGTTCGCGCGGCTCACGGTCCTCCCGTACGGCGAGGCCCGCCGGATCCTGCTCGGGGAGTTCGAGGAGCACTACGTCAAGACGCTCCTCGAGAAGACCCACGGCAACGTCGCCCGCGCGGCCAGGGAGGCGGAGATGGCTCGCTCGCACTTGAACGAGATCCTCCGCCGGCACAACCTGCGCGGGTCTGCCTCCTGAGCGAGGTCAGCCGTCGGTCTCGTCGGCGTCGTCCGCGACCTCGGTCTCCTTGACGGACCCGTCCGGCGCGATCTTCACCTCCCAAAGGACGTCGTCACCGTCGAGCACCTTGACCTCGCGGTCGCACGCGTCGTCGTCGTCCGGGATGACGGTCACGGCCTCGCCGTCGACGGCGTCCTCGGCGGCGGCGATGACCGCGCCGAGCCCCACGGCGCCCTCGCACGACGGGGTCGCCGCCCCCTCCACCGCCTGGGTGGACACGACGGATCCGCCGAGATCGATCCGCACGTCCTGCAGCGATCCGTTCGCGAGCGCCCCGACCGAGACGAGCTTCGACTTCGTGAGGAGGGTGGCCTTGCGCGCCGCTCCGCCCGCGAGGGAGCCCTCCGCGATGGTGACCGAGTCCGCGAGCGAGATCGTCGCCTCGTCGAGCGTCTTGCGGAGCGCCTCGTTGTTCTGTCCGGCGCCCGGGTCTCCGGTGCAGCCGGCGAGGGTCATCAGGGCGAGCGTGGTCAGCGAGATCGTCAGCTTCATCGTGTTCATGTTGGCTCCTCGTCGATGCTCATCGCAAAGCGCGTGCCTCCCCCAATGAGAGCGGAACCATCGCCGCCGGTCCACGTGCTCGGGACCTAGCGACGCGGCGCTGTCCTGGAGCCCGGACAGGTGTGGCCGGTCGAGCAGTCGGACGGGCCGGTATCCCTCGTAGGCCGGGCCGCCGTCGTCGGCACGCCATCTGCTAGGCTCGCCCGCGATGCGCCCGGGAACCTGGACGGCGATCTTCGGGCTCGCCTGTGCGCCCCTCGCCTCGTGCAGGGCTGTCGTCGACTCGGGCGTGTCGGTGCACGCCTGCCCGCCCGGAGCCGGCGGCGAGGACGGCGCGTTCCCGTACTTCGACGACTTCTTCGCCGGCACCACCCGGGAGCACCTGCTCGAGCGCTGCTGGCGGTTCGAGAACGAGGACGTCGGGGACATGTTCCCGGACGACGGCGACTTCGTCGCGCGCGTCAGCGAAGGCGGCGCTTGGGACGGCGCGAGCCAAGGGCCGCTCATGTTCCAGCGGCTGGAGGACGACTTCGTGCTCGCCGTCCGGGTCGAGATCCTCAACCAGGTCGACACGAACCACTGCTTGGCGACGGGCAACGGCGTCGGGCTCGTGGTGCGACAGTCCGACGTCGACCGCGCCGAGGCGCGCTGGTCGACGCTGCTCATCGGCATCGTGCCGGGGCCGTACGAGCCTCCGCTGCGCTGCGACGGTGACGAGGCGGAGGTGCCGCCGACGGTGGCGACCGTCCGCAGCCGCGACGACGCGTGGGGAGGGCAGCTGGATGTCGGGGGGCCGACGTTCAGCATCGGGTTCGACGGCGAGGCGGACATCGCCGTCTGTCGTCTGAACGACGTGCTGACGTTCTACTACCGCGAGCCGCAGAGCCCCACCGACCGGCCGGTGTGGACGCAGATAAGGTCCGTCGACGGGTCCCAGGCCGAGCACCGTCCCGACCCGGGCCCCGTCGACGTCGGGCTGACGGCCAGCGGCGCGCCTGGGCAGTACCAGGCCGAGGCGCACTTCCAATGGTCCACGGTGGTCGCCGCGATCGCGGGAGACGGGTGCGCCGGCGTGCTGGAGGGCATCCCGGTGCCGGGGACCGAATGACCGCCGCCGCACGGACCCGGCGTCGCCTCGCCGGCGTCCTCGTCGTCGCGCTCGCCGCCGCGGCAACTGGACACGCGCGCGCGCAGCCGGACCCCGACACGCCGCCGAGCCCTGCCGACGTCGCGATCCAGAAGGGGCGTGAGGGCGTCGAGCACTTCGAGCGCGCCGAGTGGTCCGCCGCGCTGCGCCTCTTCCGCGAGGCGGAGGCGGCCTACCACTCGCCGGTGCTGCAGCTCTTCGAGGCCCGCTCGCTCGAGAGGCTCGGGCGCCTCGTCGAGGCCGACGCGGTGTACGCGGCCGTCTTGCGGGAGCCCATCCCCGACACCGCCCCGGCGCCGTGGCACCAAGCGCAGTCGGACGCCGCGAAGGAGCGCCGGGCGCTCAGCGCGTCGATGCCCCACCTCTCGGTGCTCGTGGAGGGGCAGACCCCGGCGACCCGCGTCACGGTGAACGGCGAGCCCATCACCACGGGCGCGCGGCTCTCGCGGGACCCGGGCACGTACCGGGTGGTGGTGACGGACGGGGTCCGGAAGATCGAACGCACCGTCGTCCTTCACCGCGGCGACTCGGAGAAGACCCTGCGCCTCTCGCTCCCCAGGCCCGTCGTCGTCCCCGACGGCCCCACGGAGGCGCCGCTCGATCCGTTCCGCGTGCTCGGGGTGGTCCTCACCTCGCTCGGGGGCGCGAGTCTCGCGGCGGGTGCGGTGATGGGAGGCCTCGCGGTGGATCGCGCCTCCGAGGCCGCCGCAAAGCAGCCCCCGGAGTGCACGCCCCAGGGCAGCTGCCCCGCCTTCGTCGACGTCGACGTGATCGAGGCCGAGTACGCGTCGGCCTACACCTACGCGAGCGCCGCCGACGGTCTCCTGATCGGCGGAGGCGTCCTCGCTGCGGCGGGGGTGCTGGTCCTCATCCTGGATCCGGGCGGGGCCCCGGCAGCGGTCGCGCCCAAGAAGGGCGGCGGCGCCATCGTCCTTCGATTCTGAGGCCTACTCCCGGCCCAGCGCCTTGATCGGATCGAGCTGCGCCGCCCTTCGCGCGGGCAAGAACCCGAACACGACGCCGATCCCCGAGCTCGTGCCGAGGGCGACGGCGAGCGTGGTCGGGGCGACCGACATCTCCCAGCCCAGGCCCTTGGAGAACCCGTAGATCGCGCCGTAGCCCAGCAGCGTCCCGAACACGCCGCCGAGCGTCGCGAGGACGAGGGCCTCGATCAGGAACTGGGTCAGGATGTCCACCTCGCGCGCGCCGATCGCCATCCGGATGCCGATCTCGCGCGTTCGCTCGGTCACACTGACCAGCATGATGTTCATCACGCCGATCCCGCCCACGACGAGCGAGACCGCGGCGACGCCCACGAGCAGGAGGGTGAGCGTGCCGAAGATCGTCTCCTGGAGCTTCTTGAACTCGGCCTGGCTGCGCACCGCGAAGTCGTCCTCCTGGCCGCTCTGGATCCGGTGCCGGTAGCGGAGGATCTCCTCTGCCTGCTTCTTCGCGCGGTCGGTGGTCTCGGCGGTGGTCGCGTTGAAGAGCAGCCCGTGGACCTCTCCGGGCCGGGTCCGGAGGACGGCGCCCCGCATCGTCGAGATCGGCATCACGACGATCTCGTCCTGGTTCTGGCCGAACGGGCTCTGGCCCTTCTCCTCCAGCACGCCCAGGATCTCGAAGGTGAACCGGCCGAGGCGCACGCGCCGGCCGACGGGGTCCTGGGAGCCGAAGAGCTTGCGGGCCGTCTCCGCCCCCACGAGGATCACCTTCTCCCCGACCGCCTCGGCGCTGAGCGTCCACGTCTCGCCCGAGCTCACCTTCCAGTTGCGGATCGTCAGGTAGTCGAGCCGCGTTCCGATGACCGACGCCGCCGTGTTCTCACCCTCGTACACCAGCACGGCGGAGGCGCTCAGGAACGGCGCCGCGGCGGAGATGCTCGTCGACTCCCGCACGAGCGCCTTGCCGTCGAGCTCGTTCAGGCGCGAGCCCGCCGACTCGCGTGCGCCCGAGGCGCGCGCCGACCTCGGGAACACCAGGAGCGCGTTGTTCCCCAGGGCGCTGACCTGCGCGGAGACAGCGGTGCGCGCGCTCTCGGCCAGGGTGGTCACGGTGACCACGGCGGCGATCCCGATCATGATGCCGAGCGTCGTCAGCCCCGCGCGCAGCTTGTTCCTCGCCACGGCGCGCAGCCCGAGGCCCAGGGAGGCCACGATGCGCAGGACGAGCGCGAGCCCGTTCACTCGTACCTCAGCGCGTCGATCGGGTCGAGCTTGGAGGCGCGGCGTGCGGGGAGGAATCCGAAGACGATGCCGACGCCGGCGCTCGTCACGAGGGAGGCCACCACGGCCTCCATCGGGATGACGAACGGCCAGGAGAGCGAGCGCGCGAGCAGGGCCACGCCACCGAGGCCGAGCGCCAGCCCGAGGACGCCGCCGAGCATGCTGAGCACGATCGCCTCGATCAGGAACTGGATGAGGATGTCCGCGCGCTGGGCGCCGATCGCCATGCGGATGCCGATCTCCCGCGTCCGCTCGGTCACGCTGACGAGCATGACGTTCATGACGCCTATGCCGCCGACCAGCAAGGAGATCGCCGCCACCGAAGAGAGCAGCGCCGTCAGCGTGGCGAACGTCGCCTCGTTCGACTTGCGGATCTCGGACTGCGTCCGGACCCCGAAGTCGGGCTCGTCCTCGGGATCGATCTTGTGGCGCTGGCGAAGGATCGACTCGATCTGCTTCGTCGCCCGGTCCACCGTGCGCTCGTCGCTGGACTGCGCCAGGATCATCTGCACCCGGCCCGGGGCGGCGCGCACCACCCGCGCGCGGAACGTGCCGATGGGCATGATGACGCGGTTGTCCTGATCCTCGCCGAACGGCGACTGACCTTTCTCGGAGAGGACGCCGACCACGCGGAAGGGGTGCTTGCCGATCCGCACGTACTCACCCACCACGTCCACGGACGAGCCGAAGAGCTCACGCTTCACCGTCTCCCCGAGGATGACGACCTTCGCCTTCGTGCGGAGGTCGGACGGGCTGAACGGTGCGCCGTCCACCAGCGAGAACCCCTTGATGGCCAGGTAGTTGTCGCCGACGCCCATCACCTGGGTGGAGGTGTTGCGGTCGCCCGCCACCACCTGCGCCCCCGCCGAGCTGTGGACCGTGACGGCGGAGAGGCTCGTCGCCTCGCGGAGGAGCGCGGCGGCGTCTTCCTCGGTGAGCCGGGCGCGCGGCTGGGTGCGTGCCCCCGAGCTTCGCGTGTCTTGCGGGAACACGAAGATGATGTTGGCGCCGAGCGAGTTGATCTCCCCCACCACCCGGTCCCGGACGGCGTTCCCGAGCGCCACCACGACCACCACCGCGGCGACCCCGATCAAGATGCCGAGGACGGTGAGCGCGGCGCGGACCTTGGCGCGCGCGATCGCGCGGAGCGAGATGCGCAGGGCGGCGAGGACGATCTTCAACCCTCCTCCATCGGAGGCAAGTCTGCCAGCGCGGCGCGCGCCCGCGTGGGGGAGGCGCTGCGGACGTCCGTCTTGACGCGGCCGTCCCGCATGGTGACGACGCGCTTCGCGCACGCCGCGATGTCGTGCTCGTGCGTCACGAGGACGATGGTGATCCCCTTGTCGTTCAGGCGCTGCAGCAGCTCGAGCACCTCGAGGCTCGTGCGCGTGTCCAGGTTGCCCGTGGGCTCGTCCGCGAGCAGGAGCGGCGGGCTCGTGACGAGCGCCCGGGCGATGGCGACGCGCTGCTGCTGGCCGCCGGACAGCTGGTTGGGCGTGTGGTGCACGCGGTCCGCGAGGCCCACCGAGTCGAGCGCCTCGAGGGCGCGCCTGCGCCGCTCGCGGCCGCTCACGCCGCGGTAGACGAGCGGGAGCTCCACGTTCTCGAGCGCCGTGGTCCGCGGCAGGAGGTTGAAGCCCTGGAACACGAAGCCGATGAGGCGGTTCCGGACGATGGCGCGCGCGTCGTTCGACCGGTCGGTCACGTCGATGCCGTCGAGGACGTAGGTCCCGCTCGTAGGCCGGTCGAGGCAGCCCACGATGTTCATCATGGTGCTCTTGCCGGAGCCGCTCTGGCCGACGAGGGCCAAGAAGTCACCACGCTCGACGACGAGGGTGACGTTGCGCAAGGCGCGGACGACCGCCGCGCCGGTGCCGTAGTTCTTGCAGACGTCCTCGAGCTGGATCAGCGGCTCGACTGCCACGCTCACCTCGCCGCGTTCCGAGCGCCGCGCCTCTCCATCGTCGATCAGAACGCTCCGCGCCGGCGCGACCCGCTCGAGCCACCGGGGCCCGCGTCGGTCTCGTCGCGGATGACCTTCGTGGCCTCCAGCTCCGACTTCAGCTCGGTCCAGATCCCGTCGCTGATGCCGATGTCGACGACCACGGGCTCGATCTTCTCTGCGCCCGGTGTCTCGTCGGTCACGATCCACACGCGGCCCTTGCCGGGCTCGAGCTTGGGCAGCGGCTCCTGGGGGACCGGCTTGCCGGCCTCGTCGAGGGGAGGGGAGGGTCGAAACCTGAGCGCCGCGTTGGGGACTCGCAGCGCGGCCTTGGCCTCGGCGCTGCGAATGCTGACCGTGGCGGTCATGCCTGGCCGCAGCTTCATGTCCGGGTTGTCGACGTCGATGACGGCGGCGTAGGTGATGACTCCTTGCTGACTGACCGGGGAGAGCCGGACCTGCACCACCTTGCCGGCGAAGGTCGCGCCGGGGAACGCGTCCACCGCGATGTCGGCCGACATCCCCTCTTCGAGCTTGCCTACGTCGGCCTCGTCGATGTCCGCAAACACCCGCATCTTGCGGAGATCCTGGGCCAGGACGAAGAGCGTGGGGGCCTGGAAGCTCGCCTGGACGGTCTGGCCGACGTCGATCGAGCGCGTGATGACGACGCCGTCGATCGGGGACAGGATCTTCGCGTAGTCGAGGTTCGTCCGCGACTGCTTGAGCTGGGCGCCGATCTGGGCGACCTGTGCGCGCGCGGCGGCGACCTCGGCCACCGCCACGTCGTAGCCGCCCTGGGCCGCGTCGAGGTCGGCCTGTGAGCCGACCTTCTCTGCGACGAGCTTCTTGGCGCGGTCGAGGCGGAGCTTGGTCGACTCCAAGTTCGCCTCCGCCCTCTTGACGGACGCGCTCGCGGCCGCGAGCTGGGCGTTGGAGGAGTCGATCTGGGCGGAGAGCAGCGTCGGGTCGATCTCCGCGAGCACGTCCCCCGCCTTCACCGTCGAGTTGAAGTCGACGTGGATCTTGGTGACACGCCCGGAGACCTGCGCGCCCACCTGGACTTCCGTCACGGGCTTGACCTGGCCGGTGGACTGAACCGTCTCGAAGACGTCTCCCTTGGTGACCTCGGCAAGCACGTACCGAGGGGGTGGCGGCGGCGCGGTCCTCTCGCGGTAGACGTAGAGGCCTCCGCCGAGGGCGCCGATGAGGCCGACGACGATGGCGCGCCGCAGCCACTTCCGCCCGCCCTCGACGCTGGCGAGATCGCGCTTCAGCTTCGCCCGCTCGGCGCCACCTGAGCCAGAGCCGTCCATCCGCAGGACCTCTCTAGCCCGGGACCGAGGGATCCGCCACCGCCCCTGTCGCTACGGCGTCCTCGTGGGTCCAAGGCTCGGCGCCGCGGTGCCCCCGAAGGGGAATTGTTTTGCTTTGATCCACGTGGCTTGCCGTGGGAATGCACGGGCAACGTGCCGACGGCGACCGTCCTCCCCGACACCTACGTGACCATCGAGTACGCCCTCTTCGAGGACGGACACGGGGGCCCGGCGTCTGGCGCGGATCCGGTGAAGGTGTCCTACGTGCACGGGTACGGTCAGGTTCTGCCGATCATGGAGCGCGCGCTCTCCGGCAAGAGCGTCGGAGACCGTCTCACGGTGGTCGCGGCGCCCGAGGACGCGTTCGGGCTGCACGAGGCCGACGGCGTCTTCGAGATCGACCGCGACGGCCTGGAGGGCGCCGCGGATCTCTCGGCCGGAGACGAGATCGTCGCCACGACCGACGAGGGGGACATGGTGCTGCGCATCGTCGAGGTCCGTGAGGACGCGCTGCTCGTCGACACGAACCACCCGCTGGCGGGGTGTCGCGTGAGGTTCGACGTGCGGGTGATTGACGTGCGGCCCGCCACCGAGGCCGAGATCGAAGAGGCCCAGGCGGAGCTCGATCACGAGGAGGCCTGCGGCTGCGGCGCGGTCCACTCTGCCCCGGGCTCGCCCGCCGCCGCGCCGCTGGTCCAGATCCAACCCAAGAAGAACTAGCCCTTTTGCGCACGCGGTCTCCGCGTGACAGAACCCACAGAGAAGGCAAACCGATCCATGAGCAAGAGCGCCTCGAAGAGCCAGCAGAGCGTATTTGGTCCGAACACGCTCGACGTTCGCGTCCGCGAGCGTTTCCTCGCGAGCGGTCAGCTCGACCCGAAGGCTCTGGAGAAGCACCTCGGCGAGCTCCCCGACGCCGCCGAGCGGGGAGAGGCGCTCGGACTGCGGCAGCCCGCGCTGTCCGCCACCGTCGAGGAAGAGGAAGAGAGCCCGTGACGCAGGGTTCGCCCGAGCTCCCGAAGCTGGATTTCTCCACCTTCGTGCTGGGTGTCATCGGCACGGCGTACGTCCACTTGGGAGACGCGCCGGCGGAGGGGACCGAGCCCGATCTGGAGCTCGCTCGCCAGAACATCGACTTGCTCGAGCTGCTCCAGCAGAAGACCAAGGGGAACCTGACGGGTGAGGAGGAGCGTCTGCTCGCGCAGGCCCTCTATGATCTCCGAGCACGTTACGTGGAGGTGCAGAAGCGTGGTGGACCAGCGTAGCCAGGTGTCGCGGCGAGGGACGGCGCGGGGGGCCAGCTGGGGCTGGGTGCCCCTGCTTCTCCTCCTGACGCTGCTCCTGGGCTGCGATCGGCTCGGCTGGGGCGGCTCGGCGTCCGGCAAGGCGCGTGACACGCAGGGAGGGGACCAGGGCCCACCCCCCGTCCCCTCGGTCCTGGCCCAGCCACCGCAGGATCGGCCTCCCTTGGTCGACATGAGCGGGCGGCCGATGTCCTTCGCGGCGCTCGTCCAGGCGGCCGACCCGTCGGTCGCCACGGTGAAGGCGATCTACAAGGAGGGCGGCCGGACCCGGGCCGAGGGCACCGGCACCGCCTTCGTGTACGATTCTGCGGGGTTCCTCCTCACGAACCACCACGTCATCGACAAAGCCGACGAGATCGTCGTCGGCTTCAAGGATGGGCGCCACGTCTCGGGGCGCGTGGTCGGCTCGGATCGGCGGACCGACGTCGCGGTGCTCAAGGTGGAAGCAGCCTCGGTGCCAGCGCTCCCGCTCGGTGACTCGGACCAGATCTTGGTCGGGGACTGGGTGGTCGCCATCGGCAACCCGTTCGGCCTCAACCATACGGTGTCTGCCGGGATCCTGAGCGCGAAAGGGCGGACCGAGCAGGACGTCAAGGGCCTCGACCCGAGCGGCTACTTCGACTTCCTCCAGACCGACGCGAGCATCAACCCGGGCAACTCGGGCGGGCCCCTCTTGAACGTCAAGGGCGAGGTCGTCGGGATCAACGCTGCGATCCGCGCCAACGCGAACAGCATCGGGTTCGCGATCCCGATCAACATGGTGAAGCAGCTCCTCCCGCTGCTGCTCCGGGACGGAAAGATCCGCCGAAGCGCCCTCGGCGTGGTGGTCGCAAAGCTCCCTGCGGACCAGGCGTCACGCCTCGGGCGACCCAACGCGAAAGGTGTGTGGGTCAAGGCCGTTCAAGGCTCCGGCCCCGCCTCACGCGGCGGCATCGAGGTCGACGACGTGATCATGAGCTTCGAGGGCAACGCCGTGGACGACCCGAACGCGCTCCGCTGGTTCGCGAGCATTTTCGGGGTCGGTCGGACGGCCACGGTCAAGGTGGGCCGCGGCGCCAAGGAGTTCGACGTGAAAGTGACCCTCGGCGAGCTCCCGGAGCAAGACGACTGATGGGCTTGCGGCGCTGCCGAGCTGGCGGGACCGCCGGCCTCCCTCGGTTCTGGCCACCCCCAGCCGCCGACTAGCTGTACCCTACCGCCCGTGCCCGCCACGCCTCCTCCCCCCAACGGCGCCCGGGCCGCCCTCACCGGCGGCGGCGCCGGTGCCGAGGCCGTGAATAGGGCATCGGCGGAGGCGTCCAACCGGGAGCTAAGATCACGGGAAGCCGAGGAAGATCGTGCACTCATCACGCGAGCCCAAGCCGGAGACAAGGCTGCCTTCCGCAGCCTCGTGGAGCGGCATCAGCGGCGCGCCTTCGCCATCGCGGTCGGGCTCGTCCGCGACGACAACGACGCGCGGGAGATCGTCCAGGAGGCGTTCCTTCGCGTGTTCAGGGGCCTCGCCACGTTCGAGGGCAGCTCCACGTTCTTCACATGGCTCTATCGGATCGTCACCAACCTCGCGATCGACCTCATGCGCAAGCCCGGGCGCAAGGGCGCCGAGCTCGATGAGGCGCGGAACCTGTCCGACGACTCCGAGGGCGAGTTCGCCCTGGTCTCTCGGATCGACGGGGCCGATCCCATCGACGTCGTCCGGCGCAAAGAGATGGCCGCGCGCATCCAGGCGGCCCTCGACGCGTTGCCGTGGTACCACCGAGCCGTCATCCTCATGCGAGAGGTCGAGGGGCTGTCCTACGAGGAGATGGCCGAGGCCATGGGCGTCTCGAAGGGCACCATCATGAGCCGCCTGTTCCACGCTCGCCAGAAGATGCAGCGCGCCCTGGCGGACGTGTACGCCGAGCTCGGGCCGGGCAGCAGTCCGCCGGAGGCCTCGACCCCCGCGGATGGCGCCGGACAAGATCGCCCGGCGCGCGCCCCCGAGGGGGTGAAGAGCGCCGAACCGTCCCAGCCCTTGGCCGGCTCCACGCAGGAGAGCGGCCGCGGTCGCGCCCGCGGTGAGGCTCGCCCCGACGTAACGCGCTCGGACTCCGCGCGCTCCAAGGAGGAGCCGTGAGCGCCCCGACCGACCTCGAGCTGATGCTCCTGCACGACGGGGAGCTCGACGAGCCCAGGCGGGCGGAGGTCGAGGCGTGGGTTCTGTCCAACCCGGAGGGGTCGAAGAAGCTCGCTGGCCTCTCCCTCGGGAGCGCGCTGGTGGCCGAGGCCACCCTGTCCCGTGCGCCCGCCGGCTTCGACGTCGCGTCGTCCGTGTTGGACCTGCTCGCGACGGAGCGAGGGGGAGCCGAGCCCGCCGACGGAAGCGTCGGCGACCCCGGGGCACCCGAGGGCGAGCAGCGTGGGCGCAAGGTGGTGGACCTCGCTGCGCATCGCGCCGCCAAGAAGGAGCCTTCGGGAGCCGAGGAGCGGCCCGTGTCGGAGGACGGCGGGCGCCTGCTGCTCCCGCTCACGGCGCTCGCTGCGGCCGCCGCCGTCGCGCTCTTCGTGTGGGGCCGGTCCGCTCCTCCGGAGGCGCCGGTGGCTGGCGCCGACGGTCCGCAACACCAGCCGGTGCAACCGCTCCCGTCCGCCAGCCTCGATCCGTCGGGCGCCGGCTCGACGTTCCCCGATCAGGCGCTGGCACGGGCGCCCGACCCGGAAGAAGTCGAGGCACCCGTGGAGGTTGGTTCGGTAGACTTCGGCTCGCGCCTCGGCGCGATCTATCAGGTCGGCGGCGGCAGCAAGGGCGTCTCGACGACGGTCGTGTGGGTCAGAGACGAGTGAGGCAGCGATGACGAGCCGGCGTGTGCTCCTGAAGGTGCTGGTCAGCGGTGGTCTCGCGGCGCTCGCTCCGCAGGCCCTCGCCTCGGACGGCGCGCCGCTGCAGGCGGACGAGGCGCCGGCCGAGGTGAAGGTGGAGATCCTCATCCTCCACGCCACCAACGAGGGCAAGGGCATCGACAAGAACCTCGGGGACTTGCCCGAGCTCAAGAAGCCGCCGTTCTCCTCCTACGACACCTACCGGCAGCTGACCAAGTCGACGGCCGCGCTCACCAAGCAGAAGGAGTCGGAGTCCAAGCTGCCGAACGACGGCAAGCTCCTGCTGACCTACAAGGGGATGAGCGCCGACAAGAAGGCGAAATCGCGGTTCTTGCTCGGGGTGAAGATCACCAAGCCGGACGGCAAGGAGCTGCTCACGTTCACGGCGACGTCCCCGAAGAAACAGTTCTTCTTCGCCGCCGGGCCCGAGTTCAAGGGCGGGATCCTCGTCATCGGCATCAAGGTCCTTTGACCTTGGTGCGCAGGCTCAGGGCGCTCGGAGCGGCCGCGCGGGCAGCTCCACCGTGAACACGGCGCCGCGCCCGTCCCGGTTGCGGGCGGTCGCGCTGCCGCCGTGACTGGTGAGGATGGTCTGCACGATGTGGAGGCCGAGCCCGTTGCCGTCGGCCTCTCCGCGCGTCGTGAAATAGGGCTCGAACAGGCGGTCCGCGATGTCGGGCCGGATCCCGGGCCCTTGGTCGAGGATGCGAACGACGAGGTTGCCGGTCGACTCGTGGGTGCCGGTCTCGATCTCCACCGTCCCGCCGTCGGGGTCCATCGCTTGGCACGCGTTCGTGATCAGGTTCACGAAGACCTGGGTGAGCGGCCCGTGCAGCCCGAACACGAACGGCACCTCGCCGAACCTTCGGACGACCGTCACGTGCGAGTCGCTCAGCACGTGGTCGCAGAACACGAGCGCGCGATCGATGACGTCGTGGATCGTGATGGGGGAGGGCGACGCCGGGGAGGGCCGCGAGTACGCGACGAGATCGCGGGTGAAGGCGAGCACCCGGCTGGCGGCCTCGGAGATGCGAACGAGCCGCTCCCGGTCCGATGGGTCGATGTCTCGATCCCCGAAGCGACGGCGGAGCAGATCCGTGTAGGCGACGATGGAGGTGAGCGGGTTGTTGAGCTCGTGGACCACGCTCGCGGCCATGCGTCCCAGGTTCGCCAGCTTGTCGCTCTGCACCGCCTGTTCCCGCAGGCTCTTGGCCTCCTGGGACTCTCGCTTGAGCGACTCGAGGTGGCGTGCCCGCCGCACCGTGCTGCCGATCGAGAGAGCCAGGAGCTCCGCCGCCTTGCGCCTGTCCCCCTCGAGCACGGTGGGCCCGCCCACGTGCAGGGACGACCCGTCGTCGAACGGGACCCTCAGGATGTCCTCGTGCTCCATCTCGGGGAACAGGCGTGCGGCGTCGTGCATGCGGGGGCGGCTCGGTCGAGGGGCGTGCCGGACGATGAGCTGCTCCCCCGCTACGTTCGGGACGCAGACGCCGATGCAGACGTCCTCGCCTCCGTCCGCGAAGGCCGAGACGAGCGCCCAGATCGCGTCCTCCAGCTCGGCGTCCGGGGGCAGACTCGCGAGCTGCTGCAGGAGGCGATCCGACACGTCGCCGCCGCTCACGACGATCGTCTCCTCCAGCCGGTCTCCGCGGCTGGGGACGCTCATGACCGCTCCGGGGGGGAGGGGGAACGCGGCTTTCCTTCTTCGGTGGCGTCCGAGGGAGGAGAGCGGCTGGAGCTCACGCCGCTCGACCGGTCGAGGTCCAGGATCTTGGACTCGCCCACGTAGGCCATCGTCTCATACTTGGTGATGGTCCCAATCTTCCGGACGATCTCAGCCATCCGCTCCGCCTCCGCCGCGAGGGCCTCCATCTCGCGCAGGTGGGGCTGGCCCTCTTTGGCCCGCCGCCGGATGATCTCGGCGTACCCGAGCACGCTCGTGAGCGGCTGGTTCAGCTCGTGTGCGGCGGCGCCGGCGAGCTCCGCGATGAGGGCCTTCTTCTCGCGAGCGCGGAGCTCCTCCTGGGCGGCGGCGAGGCTCGCCTCCATGCGCAGCCTGTCGCGGAGATCGGTCATGACCCCGACCGAGCCGATCGGGCTGCCGCGGTCCATGATCAGCGCGGCGGAGATGAACACCGGGACCCGGGCCCCGTCGCTGGCGACGACCTCCGTCTGGTAACGCTCGAGCCGTCCCGGCCCGCCGTGCTCGGGACCGCGGATGAGCCGCATGAGATCCTCTGCGTAGCCTCGCGGGTACAAATCTCGAACGTTCACCCGGCCGACTACGTCCGCCGCCGCATAGCCCAGGATCTTCTCCGCGGCGCGGTTGAAGAGCAGCACCGTCCCGTCGGTGTCCGCCGAGATGATCGCGTCCACGGAGCTCTCGATCACGCGCTCCAGGAACTCCTTCGTCTTGGTGAGCTCCTCCTCCATCGCACGCTCCTGCGTCACGTCGCGGAACGTCAGCAGAGCAGTCTCGTCGCCCTCCATCACGACGAAGCTGACGTCGAGGATTCGCCTCCCGTTTCCTACGATGGCCGCGAGGTCCTCCGTCGGGGCCTCGCCGCGCGGGCGCGGCCGGCTGCCGAACTGGTCCGCCAGGAGCCGCCGAAGGCGGGCGCGGTCGCGCTCGTCGAGGACGTCCATGAACGTCTGGCGCGACAGCTCGATCTCGCTCCTGCCGAGGATGGCGCGCGCGCGCGGGTTGGAGAAGAGGATCGTTGCCTCGGCGTCGAGCACCACGATGCCGTCGGCCGACGCGTGGAAGAAGTCCGCGTAGGGCTCGAGCGCGCGGATCCGGCGCTCGGCCTCGAACCGTGCGTACGTGCTCTCCCGCGTCTGCTCCCGCAGGTTCTGCATGATGCTCGCGTTGCGGAGCGCGATGGCCGTCGCGCTCGCGACCGTGCGCGCCACCCAGAGCTCTTGGTCCGCGATCTTGTGGGGCAGGCGCCGCCGCAGGAACAGGACGCCGAGCGGCTTCGACTCATAGGTGATCGGGAGACACGCGAGCCACCGAAACGAGCCGGCCGGGAGGGCGGAGCGGATCGCGTCGAACACGGGGTCGGTGGAGGCGTCCTCGATGAACAGCGGGTCGCCGGTTTCCAAGACGCGCTGGATCTCGGGGTACTTGGAGAGATCGATCGGGAGATCCCGCAGATCCCTGTCGTCGCTCGCCGCCACGACGTACCCGACCTGGCTCTCGTCGCGGACGAGGACGATGCTGCACCGGTCGACCCGAGCGACGTCGGCGATGCGCCGGACCACCGTGTAGAGGATGTTCCTGAAGTCCAGCGTCGACGAGAGCGTCTGGGTGAGCTCGAGGACGACGCGCGCGTCCTGCTCGCGGGTGGCGAGGGCCTCCACGTAGTCGCGCATGCGAAGCTGGCTCCGGATGCGCGCGATGAGCTCGGCGGCCTTGAAGGGCTTCCGGACGAAGTCGTCCGCGCCCATCTCGAACGCGCGGCTGACCTCCTCGTCCGCGTCCACGGCGGTGAGGACCACCACGGGGAGGTCGCGGGTCTCGGGCACGGCGCGGAGCATGCGCAGCACCGCGTAGCCGTCGGGCGGAGGCATCACCAGATCGAGCAAGACGATCGACGCTTGGCCGGTCTTGAACCACGCGAGCGCGTCCTGGCCGGAGGACAGGACCTCGGTGCGGAAGCCCGCCTTGTCGAGGGCCTGAGCGAGGACGCGCCGCGAAACGGCGTCGTCGTCGACGATCAGCACTGGCAACCCGCGGGGCACGGATCTCAGAGCTTACTCGGCTCGGCCTGGATCCAGGTAGACGAACGATTCGGGCACCACCAGCCGGTACCCGTCGCCCCAGAGCTCGACGACCAGCGGAGATGGCGAGAGGAGCTGTCGGAGGCGGCGGAGGTTCACCCAGAGCGCACCGTCGTGGCGGAGCGGATCGTACCTGCCCGGCCAGATGGCGGCCGCCAGCTCGGCCTTGGACAGGGCGACGTTCGGCTTGCCGGCCATCGCGTAGAGCAGCTTGCGCAGCGTCGGTCGCTTCGACAGCGAGACGACCTTCCCGCCCGCGCGCAGCTCGTGGCTGCGGCCGTCGAGCACGACGTCGTACGCCATCGGGGGCGGGGCCGCCGACAAGGCGCGCTTCGTGCTCGCGGTCACGGCGCGCCCTCCCCCCACGCGCCCCGCGAGGTCGTCGAACACCTCCGCGTCGACACCGTCGGCGTCGGCCGCGGCCCGCGCCTCGGCGAGGAGCCGGTCCGCCTCGGCCAGCCGCCCCTCGATCCGCGCGAGCGTGGCGCGCGTGAGCGAGGCGACGGCGCGCTCGACCCCGTAGCCTCGCTCGCCTACCACCCGCGCCAGCTCCTCGAGGATCCGCTCGGCCGGCGCGCGCTGCCCCTCGGACCCTGCCGCGAGCGCCGCGAGGGCGAGCGCCCGAGCCTCTTCGCTCCGGTGACCGCGCGGCGCCGGCTCCGTGCCCGGTCGGGCGATCGGAT
The DNA here is from genome assembly GCA_964492175.1 of uncultured Polyangiaceae bacterium. Classification (GTDB taxonomy): domain Bacteria; phylum Myxococcota_A; class Polyangia; order Polyangiales; family Polyangiaceae; genus Xiheicaenibacterium. The sequence continues at coordinate 32,723 of CAZBJI010000081.1, forward strand.
CCGCGGCCCGCGCCGCCTGCGCCGCGACGACGACGCTGCCGATGCCGCACTCCCGCGCCTCGGCCTCCGCGTCCTCGAGCAGCCGGCTGGCCTCGCGCCTGCGCCCGAGCTCGAAGAGCGCCCGCGCGGTCGAGCACGAGCCGAGGAGCCACCCGAGCTTGCTCCCGGCGCGCCGGTACGCGTCCGCGGCCGAGCGGATGTTCTCCAGCGCGCCGAGCCGGTCGCCGCGGGCCAGCATGAGGTCGGCGCGCATCCGCCTGACGTAGACCTGCGTCTGGGCGTCCTCGTGGCGACTCGCCTCCTCCAGCGCGGGTCCAGACAGGTCGTCGGCCTCCTCCACGCGGCCCAGCCGCGCCAGCGCCGCCGCGAGGGCGAGGGGGACGGTCACCTTGGCGGTGTACGGGGGCGCGCCGTCCGGCAGGAGGCGACGCGCCGTGGCCGCCGCGTCCGAGAGCTCCCGGCCGGTTCGGAACTGTTGCATCAGGGTCATCAGGCAGAAGAAGGCGGCGAGCGGCCTCGTCTCGTCCGTCGCGCGCTCCGTGACCTCCGCGCGCGCCTCGTCGCACTCACCTCCGTGGAACCGCGCCCACGCGCGCTGCATCTCCAGCTCGGTTCGGAGGGCAGGGGCGACGTCGCCAGCCTGGAGGGCCGCTTCGGCGCAGTCGCGTCCCGCGGCGATGCGACCCGAGGAGAGCGCGGCGGTCGCGAGGGCCAACCGCACCTCTCCGGTCGGGTCGGGCGCTCACCCGCGATGCCGTCTATTTTCATTATCCGCACTACAGCAATCAGGGCGGGAAGCCCGGCAGCGCCATCCGGCAGGGCGACTGGAAGCTGATAGAATTCGCCGAGGACGGCCACGTCGAACTCTACAATCTGAAGGACGACATCGGTGAAAAGAGCGACCTCGCGGCGCGGATGCCTGCCAGAGCGAGGGCGCTGACGAAGAGACTTGGGCTCTGGCGCATTGCAGT
>CAZBJI010000082.1:0-33634 GCA_964492175.1 uncultured Polyangiaceae bacterium
TCATCCTCCGGCACCTGGGGGACAAGGCGAACACGGAGAAGCGCTTCTTCGCCTTCTACCACCTGCTCGATCCGCACGATCAGTACGTGGGCCACCCGGAGGGGAAGAGCTTCGGCAAGGGCGCGAAGAACCTCTACGACGGCGAGCTCTACTTCACCGACATGCACGTGAAGAAGGTGCTCGACTTCGTGGACGCTCAGCCCTGGGGCAAGCGCACGATGGTGGTCATCACGAGCGACCACGGCGAGGCGTTCGGGGAGCACAAGATGCACCGGCACGGCTTCGAGCTCTGGACCGTGCTCACCCACGTCCCGCTCATGGTGCGCGCTCCCGGCGTCGTCCCCCGGCGCATCGACGTCCCGCGAGGGATGATCGATCTGCCGGCGACCATCCTCGACGTGATGGGCGTCGCCCCCGACCCGAGCTTCCAGGGCCAGAGCTTGGTGCCCGAGCTCGCCGGCGGGGAGACGAAGCCGCGAGACGTGATCAGCGATCTCGCGCGGACGAGCGACAACGACCGGCGCCGCACCCTGATCCGCGGCTCCTTCAAGCTCTACGAGCTCGGGGACGGCGACGGCTACCAGCTCTTCGATCTGGCGACCGATCCAGAGGAGAAGAACGATCTCGCTCGCAAGGACAGAGCCAAGCTCGAGGAGCTCCGCGCCGCGATGAAGGAGGCCTCCTCCAAGATCAAGGAGGTGTGCCCCAAGATGACGGAGAAGCTCAAGGGGCGGAAGAAGACCAGGCCCTGCTGAGCGGCGAGCGGCCGCCGAGCGCTGGCACCATCAGGCCGCCGGTCGCGACGCCTCCTCCGACTCGAGCTCGGCCACCATCTGCTCCCCGCTCAGATCCGGCGCCGCAGGGCCGCGGTAGTACTCCATGAGCCCGGCGCGCTCGTACGCGGGGATGATGCGCGGCGACATGAGGCCGATCTCTCGGAGGTTCGGCACCATGCGGCGGAACATCGTGTGCCGGAACGCGGACATCCCAGGCGAGCGCGCGATCACCTCGCGCCACGCCTCTCGCGACATCCGCCCCTCGAACCACTCCTCGAACACCTCGTAGGCCATGAACCGGTTCCTCATGAGGAGGGCGACCTCGTACGCCCAGTCCTCTCGCTCCTGCCGCTCCCGCTCGCCGAGGTGCTCGGTGATGTGCTCCTTCAGCGCGACGACGCCGTAGTGGACGTGCCGAGCCTCGTCCAAGATCACCCGCTTGAGGAGCTCGCGGAGCAGCGGCTCCTTCGTCGTCTGGAACATCATGGAGAACGCCCCCAGCGCGACGCCCTCCACCATGATCTGCATGCCGAGGAACTTCATGTCCCAGCGCGAGTCGGTCATCAGAGCGTCGATGATGACGAAGAGGTTGTCGTTCACCTGGTAGAGCCGACCGAGCTTCTCCGTCAGGTAGCGCGTGAAGACCTCCACGTGCCTGCCCTCGTCCATGACCTGCGTGGCGCCGTAGAGCTTGCCGTCGAAGAACTGGACCGCCTCCGTCACCTGCGCCGCCGCGAAGAGGGCGCCCTGCTCGCCGTGGAGGAACTGGCTGAGCATCCAGGTGGCCATGGCGGCGTTCATGCGCCGCTGCTCCTTCTCGTCCAGGTACACGCCGTGCTTCTCGAAGATCGAGTTGTCGATGAAGCGGTCCGGCAGGAGCGCCCGCTCCGGGTCCTCGGGATCCACGGAGACGTGCCAGGGTAGGTCTCGCTCTCCGTCCCACTGCCCCGCCTTGGCCCGGCGGTAGAGCTCCTTCATCTTGGGCTGGTCGGAGGGGTAGGTCCAGTCGAAGTGCGCCGCGTGGCTCGCCTGCATCTTGGTCGGCGTGCCCTGCTTGCCCCGGTGCAGGAGCAGGCCGCGGACCGCGGACGGGCCGAGCGACCGGAGGACCCTGGGATCCTTCATCTCGGAGACCACCTCCGCGGCCTCGAGCCAGGCGTCGACCTGATCCCGTACCCGCGGCGGCAACACGTTCACGACGTCTCGCTTCAGCATGTCAGGCGGCGCTCCTCTTGTGGGTGGGGTGCGTGACGGGGACGGCTCGCTCCGGCTCGTCCGCCGCGAGGGCGAACGTGTCGCGTGCCTTCTGGGTGAACATCCGAGCGATCAGATCGCTCATGAGCGGCAGGACGCGGACGACCACCTGCGCCAGCTCCTCGGCCGACAGGTGACCGAGGCGCTCCAGGAAGAGATCTCTCGCGCGCGCGAAGAGGGCCGCGACGCCCTCGTCGACGAGGGCGAGGTCCTTGGCGGAGAACCCGCGGTCGCGCGTGAGGCCGGCGCGCATGAGCTCCCCCCACGCCTCGACGAGCCACGCGTCGGACTCACGCACGTGCCCGCGCTCGTCCGCGGCGACCAGGCCGAGGACGACCAGCTCCCGCACCTCCTCCACCCCGACACCGGCACGCGAGGCGAGCGCCTTCTGGCCGAGCACCCGCTCCCGCCCGTCCCGAGCCACGAGCTCCCTGCCCCGTCCGCCGCCCTGGATCCTGCGCTTGACCTCCGAGAGGAGGGCGCGCTGCTCCTTCGAGAAGCCGCCGCCGCCGCCACCCAGGATCGCGCGGATCGCCCGCAGCGGCAGGAAGCGCTCGCTCTGCAGCGTCTTGATGAGCTGCAGCCGCTCGAGGTGCTCCTCGTCGTAGAAGGCCATGTTGCGGCCCGTCTTCGTCCCCTCGGGGAGGAGGCCCTCCTGGATGTAGAAGTGGATGGTCTGCCGCTCCAGCCCCGCGAGCGCGCACAGATCACGCATGCGATACCGCTTCGCCGCCGGCGTCCCCTCCTCCTGCTTGCGGCGCCGGCGCATCACTCCACCTCGATCACGCAGGGTGAGAGCGGCTTCGAGCAGCACGCCAGCACGTAGCCCTGCGCTCGCTCGTCCGCGTCGAGGCAGTTCGGCTCGGCCATGCTCACCTTGCCGGAGACGAGCTTCACCCGGCACGTGCCGCACCCGCCCACGGTGCACGAGTTCGGCAGCTCCAGCCCCTCGTCGAGGCCCGCCTCCAGGATGGTCTGCCCGGGCCGGACGAAGAAGGAGCGCTTCTTGCCCGCGATGACGGCGCCGACCTCTTGCGCCTCCGACGACTCCTCGCCCGAGGGGCCGTCGGAGAGGCTGACGAACCGCTCCTCCTTGAGCCTGGCCAGGGGCACGTCGCGCGAGAGCAGCGCCGCGCGCGCCTCGTCCATCATCCCGAGCGGGCCGCAGATGAAGAAATGCGCCTCGTCGCCCTCGAAGGCGCCGATCGCGTCGAGCTCCGCGAGGACCGTGCCGCGATCGAGCTTGCCCTGCCGCGCCGCGGCGGGGCTCGCCTCCTCGAGGACGTGCCGGACCGTGAGCCGGCCGCCGTGCTCCGCCACCAGGGACTCCAGCTCGGCGCGGAACATGATGTCCTTCTCCGCGCGGTTGCCGAAGACGAGCACGATCTGCTCGTCGCCTCCCCCGCGGAGGAGGGTCTTCGTGATGCTCATGAGCGGGGTGATCCCGCTGCCGCCGCCGAGCAGGACGAGCCGCTTCGCGCCCTCCGGCACCGTGAACGCGCCCGACGGCCCGAGCACCTCCAGCTCCGTACCCGGCCGCAGATCGCGCACGAGGTAGGGCGAGGCCTGCCCGCCGGGCACCTCCTTGATGGAGATCCGGACCTCCGCGGTCTCCTGGCTGGGGCTGGACGCGGAGTAGGCCCGCTTCACCTCCTTGCCGCCGATCGAGAGGACCAACGTGAAGAACTGCCCGGCCTCGAACGGCAGCGCCGCTCCCGTCGGGTCACGGAGGATCACGCTCACCGCGTCCTCGGTCTCCTTCACGACCTCCCCCACCGAGAGGATGCGACCGCCGTGCTTCGGCAGCGGGCGCTTGCCGGCGCCGCGCTCCCCCTTGGTGGGGGCGCGCTCGTCCACCGGCGCGCTCTTGTCGCCGAAGATCCCCTGGACCAACGATCGCATGTCTCGCTTGAGCTGGGAGAAGAGGGCCATCTGCCGTGTGATCTATAGGGGCAGGCCTCTCCGTGTCAAGTATGACTATACACTTTACACGCACGCGCCGAGTCGCCGCCCCCTTCACGGGGCCCGTCTCGTTCGCTACGAACGACGGATGCACACCCTCGTCGTGGGCGCCGGCTCGGCCGGGACCGTCGTCGCGGCGAGGCTCTCCGAGCGCTCCGAGCACCAGGTGACGCTCCTCGAGGCGGGGCCCGACTACGCCTCCGCCGCCGCGGTCCCGAGCGATCTGCGCGATGGGCGCAAGAACGCGCGCTCGCACGACTGGGCGTATCGCTTCCGCCCCACGGCGCAGCAGCGCACGTGGGCGTTCCCGCGCGGCAAGGTCGTCGGCGGCTCCAGCGCCGTGAACACGTGCATCGCGCTCCGCGGTCACCCGTACGACTACGACGAGTGGGCCGCGCTCGGGCTCTCCGAGTGGTCCTTCGCGCGCTGCCTGCCGTTCTTCAAGCGCCTGGAGCACGATCTGGACTTCGACAACGAGTGGCACGGCCAGGGCGGCCCTCTGCCGATCCGCAGGCACCCGCCCCACGAGCTCACGCCGTGGCAGGCCGCGTTCGTGGAGGCCGCGCTCGCCGTCGGCTATCCGGCGACGGTCGACCACAACGATCCGGAGCTCCCGAGCGGCGTCGGGCCCCACGCGATGAACAAGGTGGGGGGAGAGCGCATGAGCGCGGCGCGGGTCTACCTCACGCCCGAGGTGCGCCGGCGAGAGAACCTCACCATCCGAGCGGGGCTCCTCGCGCGGCGCCTCCTCTTCGAGAATCGCCGCTTCCGCGGCGTGGAGGTGGAGGACCGGGGGGTGGTCACGGTGCTCTCGGCGGACCGCGTCGTCGTCGCCTGTGGGGCGATCGCCACGCCCGCGCTCCTGCTCCGATCGGGGATCGGCCCCCGGCGGGAGCTCGCCAGGCTCGCCGTCGAGCTGCTGGTGGACTCGCCGTCGGTCGGGAGGAGACTGCTCGATCACCCGGGGTCGGCGATCTTGTTCGCGCCGAGGCGAGGCCTTTCGAGCGTCGAAGATCCGCTGATCCAGACCATGGCGCGCGCGACCTCGCAGGGCTCTCCGCACCCCTTCGACCTCCAGCTCCAGCCCGGCTCGTGGCTTCCGCTCTTCGGCCTCGAGCTGCCGGCCGTGACGCTCATGTGCGCGATCGGCAAGCCCAGCGGACACGGCACCTTGCACCTGCCGTCGGCCGATCCGCGCCAGAAGCCGCACATCGACTCGTCCTTTCTCGCCGACGCGCGCGACCGCGCGCGCATCGTGGACGGCATCGAGCTGCTGTGGGAGGTAGCCCGGCAGCCGGCGCTGGCGAAGATCGCCGTGCCCATGTTGCCGACGCGCGGCACCCTCTCCCGCCGGGACCGGATCCTCGACACGCTGCCGCGCATCACCGGCTCGGGGTACCACCCGTGCGGGACGGTGCCGATGACGGCCGGGAGCATCGAGGACGGCGCGGTCGACGGGCGGTGCCGCCTGCTCGGCGTGCAGGGCGTCGTCGTCGCAGACGCCAGCGTGATGCCCACGATCCCGAGCGCCAACACGAACCTCCCCACCCTCATGATCGGCGAGCGCGTCGGCGCGTGGCTCGCCGAGGAGCGGGAGGTCGGGTGAGAGGGCGCGTCCCCTCCGCGCCCGCGGTCTTCGTGGGACGTGAGGCGGAGCTCGCGCGGCTCACGGGCGGGCTCGCGCGCGTCGCCGTCGCCCTCGTCGTCGGCGTGGCGGGCGTCGGCAAGAGCGGCCTCGCGTACGCCTTCGCCGCGCGGCGAGGGGGCCAGAGCCTCCACCGAAAGCTGCGGAGGGAGCCGCTCGGCGCGCTCCTGGACGATCTCCGGCGGCTCACGGCCGGCGGGCCCGTCCCGGAGCTTCGGAGCGACGCCGAGCGCCTGGAGGACCTCGCCTACCGGCTGGACGAGGGGGACTGCCTCCTCGTGCTCGACGATCTGGAGCGGCTGGCCGGCGACGACCGCGCCGCGCTCGTCGCGGGGCTCGCGGTGGCCCTGCGCAGGGGGCGCGCGATCGTCACGTCGCGCGAGCTCGTCCCGGTCCGGCCGGGTGACGCGGACCGGATCGACGTGCACCTCGCGGGGCTCGGCGAGGCCGGGTCCCGCGCCCTCTGGGAGGCGCTCGACGAGCTGTACGGCCCGTCGGGCAGCTACGAGGTGGCCGAGGCCCACGCGCGCGGCAACCCGTTCCTCCTGCGGCGCGCCCACGCGGGTCACCTCGAGGGCGACGACCCGATGCAGCGGACCGTGCTCGATCTGGGCCCGCAGGAGCTGCACCTCGCGTGTCTCCTCGCCCTCGCGGAGGTGCGCGCACCGCTCGCGGCGCTCGAGCCGGTGATCCCCGGGGTGCGGACCGCGGCACGGCGCCTCGTCGCGGTGCTGGTCGCGGACATGGACGGCGCCGGCACGTGCGGTCTGACGAGCGCGTTCCTGCCGTTCGTCCTCGGCGCGCTTCCGGCGGCCGAGCGCCCCGCGCTCCACCGGGAGCTCGCGGCGATGACCCCCATGCTCGGCCTCGATCCGGTGACCGAGATCTACGAGGCGGCCCGGCACCTCGTAGCGGCCGGCGATCTCGACGCGGCGGGCGTCCTGCTGGTGAGCCGCGGCGCCGATCTGGTTCGCCTCGGGGCCACGGCGGTCCTGCTCCGCGCCGTGGATCTGATCCCCCCGGAGCGGCGGACCCCGCCGGTCCAGCTCGCGCGCGCGCGCGCCCTCGTCCGGCTCCTCGAGGCCCGCGCCGCCGTCCAAGAGCTCGTCCGCCTCGCGGACGCCGGCGTCGAGCCACGACACGAGATCCAGTACTCCCTCGCAACCACCTCGTTCATGATCGGCCAGCTCGCCGACGGGCGGCGGAGGCTCGAGACGCTCCTCGCCGATCCGAGCCTCCCAGGCGACTTGCGGAGGGGCGTCCTCACGCAGCTCGCCTGGAGCCTCACGTCGCTCGGGCGCGGCGCCGAGGGCCGGACCCTGCTCCGCGAGGCCGCGTCGAAGACCACGGGCTCCGAGGCCTCGCTGCTCCACTTCTACCGCGGCGTCTCGGCGTGGGCGGACGAGGAGGACGCCGAGATGCGCGAGGCCATGACGTCGTGCCTCGACCTCGTCCCGGCCGACGGCCCCCCCTACGCCACGGGCAACCTCATCCCGGCCTCGCTCGCCGCGATGCTCGCGCGCGCGGGCCGAAGGGAGGAGGCCGAGCGACTCCTCGATCTGGCGCGCTCGGGCTGGGCGCGCGCCGACGACCTGAGCTCCCAGACCTACCTGACGCGGATGCGCGGTGTCGTGGCCTGGGAGCTCGGCGAGCGAGCGGAGGCGCTCGAGCTGCTGCGCGCGGCCGCGACGGCCTACCAGCGCACCGGGCACGTCATGTCGGCGCTCAGCGTCGAGGCGCTGGTCGGGCGCGCGCTCCTCACCTCGGGACGCCGCGCGGAGGGACGGTCGGTCCTCGCCGCGACGCGCTCCGCCGCCGAGGGCGTGGGCCTCCTCGGGCCGTGCCGAGCGGCGGAGCGGGCGCTGAGCCACGACGTCGAGTCGCAGCTCGACGCCGATCCGCCGCCGACGGCCCCGCCCGCGACCAAGCGGGGCGAGCTCGTGCGGCACCGGACCCTCGCGGCGCTCCGCGCCGCCGCCGCGGGGCGCGGAGACGTGATGCGCGGCGCCCTCGACGGCCTCGAGGTCGACGGGCCGGGCTACGGCCTCGACCGCGCGCTCGGCCACGTGGCCCGCGCCCTGCTCGCCCGGGTGGAGGGCAAGCCGCGAGACGTCACGCGCGCGCTCGAGCAGGCCCGCGCCGAGGCCGCGGCGGACGGCGTCGACGCCGACGTCGCCCCCGGGGTCTTCGAGCGCCTCGGCGGGCCGGTGCTCGTGACGTCGGCGAAGCGCGAGGTGCCCGCTGCGCGCGGTGGCGCGCTCCGGTACGACGTCGTCCTCGACGGCGTGAAGCACGAGCTCCGCGTGAAGAACGAGGCGCTCAGCCTCGCGCACAGGCCCGCGCTCCGCAAGCTGCTCTACGCGCTCGCCGCGAGGCCGAACCTGGTCGTCACGAAGGAGGACCTCGCGAACCAGCTCTGGGCGGGCCGCTACAACCCGCTCCGTCACGACGGCGCGCTCTGGGTCAACGTCCGGCGCCTCCGCGTGCTGCTCGAGAAGACGGGCCTCACGATCGAGCTCGCCGAGGACGGCTACCGCCTCGCCGTCCCCGCGTCGTTCGTGTACGTCGACGCCGGTTGACCGCGGCCGGGCGAGCCGCCCCTCACTCCTTCACGTCGAAGACGACGCGCCCGACGATCTGCCCCGCGCTCGTCTCCACGTCCACCGTGTACCTCCCGACCTCGGTGTCGGGCAGCTCCGGAAGGTGGGACGAGACCCGCACCACGCCCTTCTCTCCGGCGTCGGGGCCCTCCGTGCGCTCGTGCTCGAGCACCTTGGAGCCCTTGCGCCACACGTGGCGGAAGGTGTCACCGGCGCCGAACACCTTCACGTCGGTGACGCAGAAGAGCTCCTTTACGGCGGCCGCTCGGACCGCACGGACCTCCACGGTCAGCGTGCCGTCGTCCCGAAGTCCGGTCCCCACGCCGCCGTCCTTCACGTAGAGCGGCACCGGCGGCATCGCGGTCCGGAATACGTAGGCCGCGACGACCCCGAACACGATGAAGGATCCGAACGCGCCCGCGGCGAGCGGGCGCCGCAGCGAGGCGAGCGGGACGTGGAAGAGGACGAAGGTGACGAGGGAGAGGGCCGCCCCTACCAGGAGCGTCGCGAGCGCGGAGATGTCCGAGAAGAGCGCTGGCAACACGACGTTGGCGCAGCCGAAGAGCGTCACGGCGAAGAAGGCGGAGGCGATCAGCTTGAAGCGGAAGAGCACCCGATCGAACACGAGATCGAGGGTCGAGAGGATGGCGCAGGCGCCGAGGAGCGCGAGCGGCAGGGTCGTCCCCGCGTCGATGCTGGTGCTCTTCCAGTAGAACGGAAGCAGGAAGAAGAGCATCCCTTGAAAGAGGTTCTTCATGAGGTACGTCATGATGAAGAACCGCCGGCGCGCGCCCGGCCACGCCGTCATGAAGTCCTGCTGCGCCCCGGTCCCGAAGAACCGGAAGAAGAAGACCACGAGCACCCACGCCGCGGTGAGCATCAGGGTGAGGATGCGGGCGCGCTCGAAGCCCTTCTGCGCGAAGGTCGCCACGAACGCGCCGAGCGACAGCGCGTACGCCGTGTGCAGCCACCAGATCTTCTTCTCGTGGCGCTTCACGAGGTCGGCGAGGATCTCTCTGATCTCGGCCAGCCGGCCCGTCTGCCCCTGGCGCAGGGATCCCTGGAAGCCGCCCGGAGCCGCGTCGGCCGGGCGGTGCCGCGTGGCCGGCTCGATCGTCGGATCCTCGATCTCGCGTTCGGCCGCGGCGGGCGGAGGGCCCGGCGCCGGCACGGTGGCGTCGACGTCGAGCACCGCCGGCGGCTCGCCCCCGACGCGGAACGGGCCCCCGTCCGGCAGGGTGCGCTCGGGGTCCGTGCCCTTCACGCCGCGATGGTCGCCCATCGACGCGGGCCTGTCACCAACGTCCGCCGAGGAGCGCCGACGGAGGCGAGCCGTGCGCCCCCGCCGCCCCCCGCGCGTGACATCGTGCTGTCATCCTGGTCATTGTTTTGGCATGCTCGGGCCATGGAGGAGGTCGAGATCGGCGAGCTCGCGTCCCGGCTCGGGCACAACGTGCGGACGCTGCGCGAGGCCCGCGGGCTCACGCAGCAGCAGATGGCGAAGGCCTCCGGCCTCCCGCGAGCCACCTGGGCGAACCTGGAGTCCGGCGCGGCCAACCCCACCCTCGGCGTCCTCTCGAAGGTGAGCGCCGCCCTCTCGGTGCCGTTCGAGGAGCTCCTGCAGAGCCCCTCCCCGGCCGCGCGCCACTACCCACGCGACAGCCTCGGCGTGCGAGAGCGCGGAGGCGTCGTGGTGCGGACCCTGCTTCCGCACCGCGTGCCGAACATGGTGCTCGAGCGCCTGGAGCTGCCCCCCGGCTCGCGCATGTCGGGCACGCCGCACACCGCCGGCACCCGCGAGTATCTCGCGTGCGAGAAGGGGACGATCGAGCTTGTCGCGTCCGGGGAGCGCTTCCTCGTCGCGTCCGGGGACGTCGTGGTGTTCCGCGGCGACCAGCGCCATGGCTACGCCAACGCGGGAGCGGGGACCGCCGTGGGCTACTCCGTCGTCGTGCTGCGGCCCGTCCCCGCGTGACCCGGGCCGCGAGGCCTCGGTTGCCGCCAGCGACGCGGAGTGACAAGGATCGGGGATGCGCACCCTCTCCGGAAGCCTCGTGGCCGTCCTCCTCGCAGCGTGCAACCCGGCGCCCACCACGACCGCTTCGGGCTCGAGCGCGCCCGCCGCGGAGAGCGCGGCCTTGGCCGTGGGGGATCCGGCGCCCGACGTCTCGCTCAAGCTCCAAGACGGCAAGGAGGTGCAGCTCTCCAGCCTGAAGGGCAAGGCCGTGCTCGTCTACTTCTACCCGAAGGACGACACGCCCGGCTGCACCGTGGAGGCGAAGGGGATCCGGGACGAGTGGGCGGCGTTCCAGAAGGCGGGCATCGAGGTCTACGGCGTCTCGTCCCAGGACGCGGGCTCGCACCAGGCCTTCATCGACAAGTACGACCTGCCGTTCCCGCTCGTCGTGGACTCCGACGGCGCCGTGGCCAAGGCGTTCAAGGTCCCCACGCGGCTCGGCTACGCGTCGCGCCAGTCGTTCCTCATCGGCAAGGACGGGAAGCTCAAGGCCGTCTGGCTCGACGTGAACCCGTCGGAGCACGCCGCTGCCGTGCTGGCGGCCGCGGCGAGCTGACGCCGGACCCGCCGCGCTCAGGCCGTGCGCTTGATGATGTGGTAGCCGAACTGCGTCTCGACGACGCCGCTCACGCCGCCCACGGGGAGCGCGAAGGTGGTCTCCTCGAACGCCTTCACCATCTGCCCACGGCCGAAGTTGCCGAGGTCGCCGCCCTTGGCCTTGGACGGGCAGTCCGAGTTCTGCTGAGCGAGCGCAGCGAAGTCCGCGCCGCCCTGGACCTGACCGAGGAGCGACTGGATCTGCTGCTGCGCGTCGGCCTTGCTGCGCGTCGCGCTCGACCGGTCGGACCCTTGGTACATGAGGAGGATGTGAGAGGCTCGGACGGTAGACATGGCAAGTGTCTACCAGCGCCCTCGCCGCGGGCAAAGGGGGGAAGGGCGCGCGCGGCAGCCGTGGGAGCGGCTACGCGGATCCGAGGTCGAGACCGCCGAGCTCCGTCTCGACCGACTCCCACTCCGACATGAGCCGCTGCACCTCGCTGGTGAGCGCCTCCTCACGCGCCTTGAGGCGCTCGACCTCGTCCGCCGGCGTCTTCTCGAAGAAGCCGTCCTCGTACCAGCCGGCCGTGATGCCGCTGAGCTGCGCCTCCGCCTCGGCGATCTGCGCCTCCAGCCTCACGCTCCGCTCGCGCAGCGCCTTGGCGCGGTTGCGCCGGCGCTTCTGTTCGTCCCAGTCGGGCTCGGGAGCGCCCGCCCCGGCCTTCGCGGGGCCCCTGTCGTCCGCCTTGCCTCGCGCGGCGCGCAGCGCGACCGACGCGTCCAGGTGATCGTCGCCGCAGCGCGCCAGGTAGTCGTCGTACCCGCCCGGAAAGTCCACCACGCCGTCCGCCTTGATCTCGAGGATGCGCGTCGCGAGCTCCGAGACGAACCAGCGGTTGTGGGAGACGAAGACCGTGGTGCCCTCGAACGCGCGCACCGCGCTCGCGAGCGCCTGGACGGCCTCCATGTCCAGGTGGTTCGTCGGCTCGTCGAGCAGGAGGACGTTCGGCCTCTCCACCGAGAGCCGCGCGAAGAGGAGCCGCGCGGCCTCACCCCCCGAGAGGCTCTCGACGCGCTTGTCCACGTCCTCCCCCGAGAACAGGACGGCCCCCAGCTTGCCGCGGACGCTCGTGGTGGGCTCGAGCGGGCAGAGGTCCCAGAGGTAGTCGATGACCTTCTTCTTCGGGTCCGGGAAGAGCTCCTTGTGGTCCTGTGGGAAATACCCCAGGTGGACCTCGTGACCCCACGTGACCTCGCCTCGGTCGGCCGCCAGCGTGCCCGCCAGGATGCGCAAGAGCGTGGACTTGCCGGCGCCGTTGGCGCCGATGACCCCGAGCCGCTCCCCGCGGCGCAGCGTGAGGGCGACGTCGGCGAGCACGCGCTTGTCCCCGTAGTGCTTCGTGACGCCCTCGGCCACGAGGACGTCACGACCGCTCGGGCGGGCCTGCGTGAGCTTCAAGCGGGGCGTCCGCCGGCTCGTGGGCTTCACCTCCGCGATCTCGATCTTCTCGATCTGCTTGAGGCGGCTCTGGGCCTGCCGCGCCTTCGTCGCCTTGGCGCGGAAGCGCTCGACGAACGCCATCTTCTGCGCGACGAGCTCCTCCGCTCGATCGATCTCGATCTGCTTCTGCTCCATTCGGGCGGCCTTCTCCACCTCGAAGGCCGAGTAGCCCCCGTGGTAGAGCGTCACGGTCTCGTAGTCGACGTCGAGGACGTGCGTGACCACGTTGTCGAGGAACCGCTGATCGTGCGAGACGACGACGGCGCACCCGTCGTAGGCGCAGAGGAACTTCTCCAGCCAACGGATGGAGACGATGTCCAGGTGGTTCGTCGGCTCGTCGAGGAGCAGCACGTCGGGTCGACCGAGCAGCACCTGGGCGAGCAGGACCCGGAGCTTGAAGCCGCCCGAGAGCGTCCTGAGGGGCCGGCCGTGGAAGCGCGTCTCGACGCCCAGCCCCTCGAGCACCTCCCCCGCGCGCGCTTCGAGCGCCCAGCCGTCCTGCAACCGAAGGACGTCCTCCAGCGCGAGCGCCTCGTCCGCCCGCCCCTCCCTGGACAGCCGCTCGTGATCCACGAGGGCGCGGTAGACGACGTCGTCTCCCTGCATCGCGAGGTCGCGGATCGTCGCCTCGTCGTCGAGGAACCGGTCCTGGCGCAGCACGCCGAGGCGGCCCCCTTTGGTCAAGCCCACGCTCCCCTCGGTCGCCGCCTCGATGCCCGCGAGGATCCGCAGGAGCGTGGTCTTGCCCGAGCCGTTCGCGCCGACGAGCCCGTACCGCCGGCCCTTCTCCAGGTGGAGGCTCACGCCCTCGAAGAGCACGCGGGCGCCGAACGACTTGCCCAGGTTCGAGAGCGTGAGCGCGCTCATGGCTCCTCCGGCGCGCCCCCCGGCCTCACACGTTGAACAGGAAGTGAACGACGTCGCCCTCCTGCATCACGTAGGTCTTGCCCTCGACCCGGAGCTTGCCCGCCGCACGGATCGCGGCCTCGGTCTTGAGCTTCACGAGGTCCGGCACCGCGTAGACCTCCGCCCGGATGAAGCCCTTCTCGAAGTCGGAGTGGATGACCCCCGCGGCCTTCGGGGCGGAGCACCCCGCGGGGATCTGCCACGCGCGGATCTCCTTCGGGCCGGCGGTGTAGTAGACGCCGAGGCCGAGGAGGCGGTACGCCTCGCGCGCGAGCGCGGAGAGCGCGGGCTCCTTCATCCCGAGGCTCGCGAGCATCTCTTTCTGGTCCTCGGCGGGCAGCTCCGCCAGCTCCGCCTCGAGCTTGCTGCAGACGGGCACGACCCCGCTCTTCTCCGCGTCGGCGTGCGCGCGGACGCGCTGCGCTGCGGGGCCTTGGCCGAGCGGATCCTTCTCGTCGACGTTGGCGATGTAGAGGACCTTCTTCGCCGTGATCAGGCCGAAACCGCGGAGGATCTTCAGCTGCTCCGGATCGTCGATGCCGACCGCGCGCACCGGCTTGCCCGTCTTCAGCGCCGCGTTGCACCGGTCGAGCACCTCCACCGTCGGCACGAGGTCCTTCTGGTGGGTGGACTGCTTGCGGAGGCGCTCGAGGCTGGACTGCACCGTCTCGAGATCGGCGAGGAGGAGCTCGGTGTCGATGGTGCCGATGTCGCGGATCGGATCCACGCTCCCGTCCACGTGGACCACGTCGGGATCCTCGAAGCAGCGGACGACGTGGAGGATCGCGTCCACCTCCCGGATGTGGGAGAGGAACTTGTTCCCCAGGCCCTCCCCTTGGCTGGCGCCACGGACGATGCCCGCGATGTCCACGATCCGCACCATCGCGGGGATGACCTTCTCCGTCTTGATGAGCGAAGCGAGGACCTCCAGGTTCTCGTCCGGGACCGGCACCGCGCCCACGTTCGGCTCGATGGTGCAGAAGGGGTAGTTCTCCGCGGCGGCGCCGACGGCCGTGAGCGCGTTGAAGAGCGTGCTCTTGCCGACGTTGGGGAGCCCGACGATTCCGACCTCGAGTGCCATGGGAGGCCCACGCGTATGGCGGACGGAGCGCGGAATGTCAACGCGCGAGCGCGCGCGCTACCAGACGCCAGTCAGCCCGACCGTCGCCGCGCCGCGGTCGTCGAGATCGAGGTAGGGCGCGCGCAGCCCGGCCTGCTTCGGCGCGGCCGCTGGGTAGAGCTCCGGCCCGACGAAGAGGAACACGACCCCGGTCGCGACCGCGGCGAGCCCTACGCCGACGGTGACGTTGGAAGCCCAGGCCCACGCGTTGGCGCGGTCGTGCCCGTCCAGACCCTCCTGGGTGCAGCTCTTCCGCGTGTCGGGCGGCTCACAGTGATCGTCTGCCGCGCTCTTCTCGACCAAGGCGCCGCCGCCGAAGGCCAGGCCCACGCCGACGAGACCGAGGCCTACCCCCCCGACGATGTACGCGAGCGTACGATCGCGCTCGGGAGGCTCCGTGGGCGGCGGCGCGACGACCACCTCCCTCTCGAGCGGGGGGACCTCGACGTCGAGGGTGACGGGGCCCTTCGCCAGCTCGACCTGCTTCGTGAGCTTCTTGTGGCCGGGCGCCTCCGCCTCCACCGTCACCTGGCCGGGATCGTAGGGGAGCGGCACCCCGAACGTCCGCACCTCCCGCCCGTTGACGGTCACGCGCTGGTCCTTGACCGCGCCCGCGACCGTCAGGTTGATCTTCGAGAGCGTCGCCTCGACGCGCGTGACGCCCTCCTGCGCCTGCGCCGCGCGGTCGGCCTTGCCGCTCTGCTGGGCCTGGGCAAGCGCGTCCTTGAACTCCACCCAGGCGGTCGCGCTCTTTCCGAGCTGCTCGTGGCAGGTCGCGAGGTAGAGGAGCGTGCCGATCTGGGGATCGCGCCGCTGACTCTCGCCGAACCGATCGCACGCCGTCGCGATCTCCCCCGCCTGCACCAGCTTGAGGCCCTCCTCGAAGAGCGCTTCTGCGGCGGCGCGGTCCTCCGCCGTCGGCTGGGCCAGGGCGGCCCCCGAGAGCCCGAGCGAGAGGGCGAGCGCCGCCGCTCGAACGAACCACCACCGGGAGGGGAGACACCGCCGGGCTTGGACGCCCGGCCGCAGGCTCGTCACTGACGACCTCCGAGGGACCACGGCGAGCCAGTCTTCGACGTCGGCAGCACGCCCGGCAGCTTACCCGAAGGCTTCGGCTTGGCCGAAGAAGAAGCTGACGGCTCCGCCGACGCCTCCGCGCCGGCCGCGGACGTGGACTGGGGCGCAGACGCGGCCGCGGAGGGCAGGTCGGAGGCGACGGGCCCCGCCGCCCCGGACGCGGCGACGCCGCCCGTGGGCGCGCTCTGCGCGAGCGTGGCCGCCGCGGAGCTGCCCGCCGCGGCGGGCTCCCCTCCCCGGACGGCCGCCCAGATCCCGAGCGCGAGCAGGAGGGCGCCGGCGCCGACGGCCGGGACGAGCCAGCGCGGTGCGGCGCGAGCCGGCAGGGGCGTAGGCTCCCCATGCTCGCTCATCGCCGTGGGGCGGATCGACCCGCCGGTCGCGGCCGACCGATCGAGCGGCGGCGGCGCGTCGGTGGCCGCTGGCGTCAGGCCGCCAGCGCCCTCCTCCACCTCCGCCACCTTGCGCGCGCGATCCTCCAGCGTCTGCTGCGCGGTGAGCTCGATCCACTCCCCCACCTCTCCGACCGCAGCCGGGGTGAGCTTCTCGAGCGCCTGCGCGAACTCACGCGCCGACTGGAAGCGCGCCGCCGGATCCCGATGCATTCCCTTCAGGACCACTTCGTCGAGGGCGGCCGGGATGTCCCCCCACACGCTGCTCGGCGGGAGCACCTCCCCGGTGAGGACGCGCGCGAGCACCACGGCCTCGCTGTCGCCGTCGAAGCACCTCTTCGCGCTGAGCGCCTCCCAGAGGACCACGGCCGCCGCGTACACGTCGGCCTGGCGCGTGACCCCCTCGGCCGCCATCTGCTCGGGCGCCATGTACCCGAGCTTTCCCTTCACGGCGCCCTCGCGGGTCGTCTGGAAGCGACCCGTCGCCTTCGCGATCCCGAAGTCCAAGACCCGCGCCATGCCGTCGACCCCGATGAGCACGTTCTGCGGCGAGACGTCGCGGTGGACGAGCCCGAGCGGGAGGCCGCGCTCGTCCTTCGCCTCGTGCGCGGCGTGCAGGCCGTGGAGGCACCCGCTCATGATGCTGATCGCGATGCGCCACGGGATGCGGTCCCCGCGCTTGGCGACCGCGCGGATGAGGTGCGCGAGCGACTCGCCCTGCACGTAATCCATGACCAGGAAGAGCTCGCCCTGCGTGGCCACGACGTCGAGGGTAGGCACCACGTTCGGGTGCCGGATGCGCGCGCACATCCGCGCCTCGTCGAGGAACATGGAGACGAACTCCGGATCCCGGGCGTACTGCGGGTGGAGGCGCTTGATGGCGACGGTGCGAGCGAACCCGACGGGGCCGAGCAGCCGGCCGATGTGGACGGTCGCCATCCCTCCGGCGGCGAGCACATCGAACAGGGCGTACCTGCCGATCACCCGTCCCGGGACCGCTTCCGAAGGCTGCGTCAAGTTACGCCATCAGACAATCTAGCCTACCTCACGGGAGTTCGGGAGTCGCCCGCGCTGCCGCGTCCATCAGGCCCCTCTCGGCTCGCTCCCAGGTGACCCGGTAGACACACCGCGTCAAGCGGAGGCGTGTCCCTCGGGCCGCCGGCCGGCGACCGCCCGGGAACGGCGGGCGGGAGGCCGAAACCGCATGATGCCGCGCGGCCGGTCCGGTATGCCCGAGCGCTCCGAGGTGCACCCGTGAAGCTTCCGCCCCGCTCCTACCTTCTTCGATCCCCCACAGCCGCTCTGCTCGGCTGTCTGCTGCTCGTCCTGCTCCCTGGGCCGCTCGGGTGCGCCGACGACACCGCCGACGGGCCGGACGGCGCGAGCTGCGGCAACCGCACGGTCGACCCTGGCGAGGGCTGTGACGACGGCAACAAGTCCGCCGGCGACGGGTGCTCGGCGACGTGCCAGGTGGAGGCGAGCGCCCTCTGCGGCAACGCCACGGTGGACGCCGGGGAGCAGTGCGACGACGGCAACGCCGCGAGCGGCGACGGGTGCTCGGCGACCTGCCAGTCGGAGGCGAGCGCCCTCTGCGGCAACGGCGCGGTCGACGCCGGGGAGCAGTGCGACGACGGGAACACGGTGAGCGGGGACGGCTGCTCCGCGGCGTGCCTCGGTGAGGCCACGTGCGGGAACGGCATCACCGAGCTGGACGAAGACTGCGACGACGCGAACGACGTCCCGTTCGACGGCTGTGAAGCGGACTGCACGACCTCGCCGGAGGACATCGTCTGCGAGGACCTGACGCCGCTGCCGACCGGCACCTGCGCCGTGACGCCGGGCGCCGGCGAGACGGTGCTGCAGGGTGACGTGCTCGGCCCCTACACGATCTTCCGGGGCGGTAAGGTGATCGTCGACGGGGGCGGCGTGATCACGTGCGTCGGCTGCGACTGTACCGCGGCGTCCGGCGCGACGCTGGTCCAGTGCCCCGAGGCGGTGATCTCGCCGGGGCTCATCAACACGCACGAGCACATCACGTTCGCGCAGAACCTCCCGTACACCGACACAGGCGAGCGGTACGAGCACCGCCACGACTGGCGCAAGGGCCTGCATGGCCACACCAAGATCACCTCGCAAGGCAGCTCCTCCCAGGCCGAGGTGCAGTGGGGCGAGCTCCGGTTCCTGCTCTCCGGGGCCACGTCTCTCGTCGGGTCCGGGAGCGCGCCCGGCTTCCTCCGCAACCTGGATCGCGACGATCAGGAGGGCCTCGGGATCGAGCCGGTCCACTTCGAGACCTTCCCTCTCGGCGACAGCGGGGGCGAGCAGCTCGCGATGGGCTGCGGCTACCCGAGCATCGACAGCCAGATGGACATCGCGATGGATGACGCCTACACGCCCCACGTCTCGGAGGGGATCGACGCGTTCGCGCGGAACGAGTTCGTGTGCGTCGACGGCGAGGGGCAGCGCGGGGAGGATCTCGTGGAGTCGCAGAGCGCGTTCATCCACGGCGTCGGGCTCTTGCCTGGAGATTACGCGAAGATGGCCGCCGCCGGCACCAGCCTCATCTGGTCGCCCCGGTCCAACGTCACCTTGTACGGCGACACGGCGGTCGTCACGGTGGCCGCTCGCGTGGGCGTGAACATCTCCCTCGGCACGGACTGGATCGTGACCGGCTCGATGAACATGTTCCGTGAGCTCGCGTGCGCGGACGGGCTGAACCAGGACCAGCTCGACGGGTTCTTCACGGACCGCGATCTCTGGCGCATGGTGACGCTCGGCGCCGCCCGCGCCCTTCACCAGGACCAACGCATCGGGGTCTTGGCCGTCGGCCGGGTCGCGGACATCGCCATCTACGACGCGGCGGTCAACCCCGACTACCGCGCCATCATCGACGGGGAGCCGAGCACCGTCGCGCTGGTGATGCGGGGCGGAGAGGCCATCTACGGCGACGCGGCGGTCGTGCAAGGCCTCGTCGGCGCAGGGTGCGACGCGCTCGACGTGTGCGGCACGGCGAAGGAGCTGTGCACCCAGTCGGAGGTCGGCATGTCGTACGCCGCGCTCAGCGCGGCCGGAGAGGTGTACGCCGACTTCTTCTGCGGGGCGCCCCCGAACGAGCCCTCCTGCGCCCCCACCCGCCCCGTCAGCGTGAACGGCTCGTCCGTCTACGGCGGCCCGACGGCGGGTGACGCGGACGGCGACGGCGTCGGCGACGCGAGCGACAACTGTCCCTCCGTCTTCAACCCGATCCGCCCGCTCGATGAGGGCGCGCAGGGCGATTACGACGCGGACGGGGCCGGCGACGCCTGCGATCCGTGTCCGCTCAACCCGAACACCGACGTCTGCACGCCCATCACGCCGGGCGACTCGGACTCGGACGGCGTGCCGAACGCCGCCGACAACTGCCCGGGGGATCCGAACCCGGGTCAGGAGGACGCAGACATGGACGGCACTGGCGACGCTTGCGACGCCTGCCCCATGGCGCCGAACCCGGGCGGCGCGCCCTGCCCGGTCACCATCTACGACGTGAAGCAGGGGCTCGTGGGTGGGTCGGTCTCGATCAGCGACGTCCTCGTGACGGGCTGCGCGCCCATCGGGTACTTCCTGCAGCACAAGGCGGGCGACGCCGACTACGCGGGCCCGGAGTACTCGGGCGTCTTCGTCTACGACCCGACGGTCGACTGCCTGGCCGTCCCGCCCGGAGCACGCGTCGACGTCACCGCCGCCACCGTGAGCGATTTCTACGGGCAGACGCAGCTCAAGGACGCGTCCATCTCCGTGACGTCCACGGGCGAGGCCGCCCCGGCGCCGGTCCCGCTCACCGTGGCCGAGGCTAGCGGCGCCGTCGCCAACGCCTACGAGGGCGTCCTCGCCATGGTGAGCGGAGTGCAAGTCACGAGCGTGAGCCCCTCCGTGGGCCCGGGGGACAGCGCCCCGACGAACGAGTTCGAGGTCGGAGGCAGCCTCCGCGTGAACGACTTCCTCCACCTGACGAGCCCCCTGCCCGCCGTGGGCACCACGTACACGACCATCACGGGCGTCGTCGACTACCGCAACGGGAACCAGAAGATCGAGCCGCGCAGCGGGGCGGACCTGGTCCTCGGGGACCCGGAGCTCGCAGGCTTCACGTTGGCGCAAACCTTCGTCCGAGAGGGGCAGACCTCGGCGCCGAGCTTCCCGCTCGTGCTCGAGGTCCAGCTGACCGCCCCCGCCGACATGGACACCTTCATCCCGATCACTGGCGGAGCCGGTGCGCTGACCGTCGCCGGCGGCGGCGTCACGATCCCGACGGGCCAGAGCTCGGCGGTCGTCCTGATGACCGGCGTCGCCCCAGCCTCGAACGTGGTCCTGACCGCGACGCAGGGCGTCCTCCAGGACACCACCACGGTGCGCGTCCTCGCCGCGAACGAGCAGCCCGCGGCGCTCACGATCTCCCCCGACCCCATCCAGGTCGTCGCGAGCGGCACCACCGCCGTGGACCTCACCCTCGACATCCCCGCGCCCCCGGGCGGGATCCTCGTCACGCTCGGCGTCGCGCCGGCCGGCGCCGGGAGCTTCGCGACGCCCGTCCTCATCCCGGCCGACCAGCTCTCCGCGAGCTTCTCGTACACGGACCTCGGCGCCGTCTCGTCGGCCACGCTCACCGCCACCTCGGCCAGCCTGATGGACCAGGCGGCGGTCGCCGTGACCGTGGGGGCGGGCCTCGTCATCAACGAGGTCGACTACGATCAACCGAGCACGGACACGCTCGAGTTCGTCGAGATCTACAACCCGACGGCGAGCAGCGTCTCGCTCGCGGGCTACTCGGTCGTGTTCGTCAACGGCTCGAACTCCACGGTGTACGCCACGGTGGATCTGTCGAGCGCCGGCTCGCTCGGCGCGGGGCAGTACCTGGTCCTCGGCTCGGCGACGTTGCTCGGCCAGATCGCGAACGGGGCCGTGGAGGTCACCCTCTCGTCCTCCATCCAGAACGGGGATCCCGACGCCCTCGGGCTCTTCGCCAACGGCGCGGTCGTCGACGTCCTCTCGTACGGAGGCTCGGTCAGCGCGACCGTGCCCGGCGTGGGGCTCGTCGACTTCGTCGAGAACACCCCGACCGCCGCGAAAGACTCGGCGAGCGCGACCGGATCTCTCGTCCGACTGCCCAACGGCGCCGACACGAACGACGCCGCCAACGACTGGCTCTTCAGCACCATGCCGACGCCCGGCGCCGCCAACTCGCCCTGAGTCACCCCCCCGCGGGCTGCGCCCTGCGTCGGGCGACCAGCGCGTAGACGAGGTGGGCTCGGTCGTCGGTGACCTGCCACACCCAGGCGCCGCGGCGCCGGACGCTGGCGATCCCCGGCGTCGCGGAGAGCGCCCGCTCCACCATGTCGGGGTGGGTGCCGGGGTAGCAAGCGCCCGCCGCCGCGAGGCTCCGGAGCACGCTCGCCGCGTCGGACGCCGCGACGAGCTCTTCGATCTGGTGCCTATCGGTCGACACCGAGTCGACGACGAGCACGACGGCGCCGCCCGGGCGAGGGAGCGCCGCCGCCCCCCGGACGTGCGCCAGCGCCGCCGCCTGCGCGACGGCGTCGAGCGCCGGGTGATCGGCGCCGAGGCGCTCTTTGCAGGTCCACGCGATCTGGCTCAGGACTCCGCTCGAGAGCGCGACGTCCACCTCCCCGACCGTGGCGACGAGGTCGCGCGCGACCCGCTCGCCGAGGCCCTCCAGCGCCCCCGGCCGCGGCAGCGCCTCGCGCCACGCCTCGAGGAGGTCGAGCACGCCCGAGAGGTCCAGCGCGTGGGCGTGGCAACGACGCTGGACGTGGTGCGGTTGCCGCGCCAGCGCCTCGCGGACCGCCGGCTCGTCCACGTCGACGAGGTGCAGCTCGGCGCCAGTCCCTGCGAGCACCGCGAGATCGACGTCGTTGCAGTTGCCGGCCCCGAGCACCGCGACGCGCTTCGCGCCGACCGCGGGCACCAGGGCCATGACGCGCGCCCGGTGGGGCGCGAAGCGCTCCCAGGCGTCCTCGGTGCTGCGGTTGGCGCGGCGCTGCAGCTCCACGGCGGCGGCGCGGCTGGATGCGACCATCGCCGCATCCTAGTACCGTGGGAGCGGGGCGCTACGGCGGCGCAAGCGCACGCCGCGGCCGCCCCGGCGGCCCCTACAGCTCGTCGCCGCGAGGGATCTCGCGGGTGCGGACGCGCTCCGGACGGAGCAGGTCGGAGAGCACCGCGACGGCCCGCTCGGGCGCGATGCCGTCTCCGCAGGTGAAGTAGTCGACCGCGACGTAGCGGTGCTCGGGCCACGTGTGGAGCGAGAGGTGGCTCTCGGCGACCATGACGAACACCGTGACCCCCTGCGGCTCGTACGCGCGCGCGTGGTGGACGAGGATCGTCCCGCCGGACACCTGCACCGCGCGCACCGCGGCGTCCTCCAGGATCGCGACGTCGTTCAGGCACTCGGGCGCGCAGGCGTAGAGATCGGCGATGACGTGGCGACCGATGGGGCTCAAGATGTCGCGTCCGCCTAGCCGATGGCCTCCACGCCGTCAAACCGGGTCTGGATCCGCGGCCGAGGCTCGAGGCGTGGTCGGGGGGAGCGCGGCGGAGCTCCGCCACCGGGATCTGGCGCGCGCGACGCGCCCGCGCCACACTGCCGCGGATGCGCGTGCTCGCCGCCTTGATGTTGCTCTCGTCGTGCGCCGCGGACGCGCCGCCCGGCTCGGTGCCCGTCCCTGCGGCTGCCGCTTCCGAAGCAGCGATCGTGCCCTCGCGCGCCGACTGCGTCTGCGGCAACGAGGTCGGGTGCCCGCCCTGCGCCGCGCCCTCCGCCTCCGCGCCGCCGGCCGACGGCGCGAGGCCCCCGGCCGCAAGGCCCGCCGCCTTCCCGCCGCCGCCGGTGCGTCCTCCCGTCGAGCGGACGGCGGCGACGGGCGACGGGACGTGGAAGCCGCTCCCCGTCCACCGGGCGGCGACGGACCCTCCGCTCGCACGGACCGTCATCCACCCGCACAAGATCCGACCCTTCGTCATCGTCGAGGTCGTCGCCATCGACACGTCGCGCCTCTCCATGGAGCTCGTCGCCGGCACCGCCGAGCCCGAAGGCACGAGCGTGCCGGTGGAGCGCCGGCCCGGGCTCGTCCCCGCCGCCGACCGAGCCGCGCTGGTCGCGGTGACGAACGGCGGCTTCAAGAAGCGACACGGCGGACACGGCATCGCGATCGGCAAGGACGTGCTCCTCGCGCCCACGCCCGAGCTCTGCACGTTCGCGAAGACGAGCGACGGAGGCTACCGCGTCGGCACCTGGAGCACGCTGGCGCCGACGGCGAGCGACCTCGCCTGGTACCGGCAGACCGCGCCCTGCCTCGTCGAGGGCGGCGCCAAGCACGCGGACCTCGCGAGCGAGTACCGCGCCAAGAAGTGGGGCGGCGCCGAGGACGGAAACAAGGAGATCCGGCGGAGCGCCATCGGCGTCGGCGCCGACCCGGCGATCCTCTACTTCGCCATCGGCGACTACGTCACGGCGGAGTGGCTCGCCGACGGCCTCGTGGCCGCAGGGGTGCAGGCCGCCGCGCAGCTCGACATCAACTACTCGTACACGCGCTTCATCGTCTACGAGCGCGGCCCTGGCGGCGAGCCGACGGCGACGTCGCCGCTGCTCAAGGACCTCAAGGCGCCCCGGCGCGAGTACGTGACGGAGCCGAGCGAGCGAGACTTCTTCTTCCTCAAGTGGCGGTAGAGGCTTCGGCCGCCCCCAGCTTGGCCAGGATCCGCGACAGCTCCTGCTCGCTCATGTCGACGTGCTCCACCACGCGGCCGTAGAGCATCGCCGTCGGCACCCGGGGACGCCCGAGCTCTCGCTCGAGCTCCCGGAGCTGCCACAGCACGACGCGCTCCCCCCGCGTGAGGCCGTCTCGGACGTCGGGGATCTCGTCCCCGCTACGCACCGAGCCTCTCCTTCACCTCGCGCGGCGGCAGCTTGAACCAGTGCTGCGCGACCTCCTCGTTGTGTCCGAAGGTCCGCGGCATCATCCGATCCACGTAGAGCGTCCCCTCGAGGTGATCGACCTCGTGCTGGAGGATGCGCGCCGGCCAGCCCCGCGCGTGGAACGACAGCTCGGCGCCCAGCTCCGTCAGGCCGCGGACCTCTACCTCCGCCGCGCGCGTGACGAGCGCCGAGTAGCCCGAGACGCTCAGGCACCCCTCGAAGAAGGTGATCGGCTCCGCGTCCAGGACGGTGAGGACCGGGTTCACGATCACGTGCAGCCCGAACGGAGCGCGGCCGCGCTGCTCCCGCTCCTCGGCCGAGAGCCGCGCCATGAGCCGCTCGGTGTCCTCGAGCACGATGACCCGCTTGGAGACGCCGATCTGTGGTGCGGCGAGGCCGACGCCGGGCGCGCGCCGCATGGCCTCTACCATGCGACGCACGAGGGCGAGCAGCGGCTTCTGCCCGAGCTCCTCGGGCGCGACGTCCTCCGCGCGCGCCCGCAGCACGGGGTGACCTGCCCGCAACACGTCGTGTTTGGCCACGCCACGTCTCTACCAGCTTCGGCGGCGCGTGCGCTACTGGATCCACGAGGCTGGATCCACGAGGCGTCGACGGACTACGCTCCGCCCATGGCTCATCACGTCGTGCTCATCCCCGGAGACGGCATCGGCCCGAGCATCGCCGCCGCCGTTCAGAAGGTGCTCTCCGCCGCGGGCGCCGAGATCACGTGGCACGAGCACCTCGCGGGCGTGGCGGCGCTCGAGAAGGGCGCCGACGTCATGCCCGAGGAGACGCTCGAGGCGATCGAGCACTACGAGCTCGCGCTGAAGGGGCCCTGCTCCACACCCGTCGGCGGTGGCTTCCGCTCCGTGAACGTCGCGCTCCGCAAGAAGCTCAACCTCTACGCCGCGGTGCGGCCGGTGAAGAGCATCCCCGGCGTGACGACGCGGTTCTCCGACGTCGACATCATCATCATCCGCGAGAACACGGAGGGCCTCTACAGCGGCGTGGAGAACGAGGTCATCCCGGGCGTCGTGATGAGCATGAAAGTCGCGACCAAGCCCGCCTGCGAGCGCATCGCGCAGTGGGCCTTCCGCTTCGCCACGATCCGCCGGCGCAAGAAGATCACCGCGATGCACAAGGCCAACATCATGAAGCTGACGGACGGCTTGTTCATCCACTGCGCAGGGCACGTGCACAAGACCGAGTACCCGAACATCGAGTACGACGAGATGATCATCGACGCCGGCTGCATGAAGATCGTCCAGGACCCGACGCGCTTCGACATCCTCTTGCTCGAGAACCTCTACGGGGACGTCATGAGCGATCTCTGCGCTGGCCTCGTCGGCGGGCTCGGCGTGGTGCCGGGGGCGAACATCGGCGACCACGCCGCAGTCTTCGAGGCGGTCCACGGCTCGGCGCCGGACATCGTCGGCAAGGGGATCGCCAACCCTCTCGCGCTCCTCATGAGCGCGGTCATGATGCTCGAGCACATCGCGGCCAAGAAGGACGACGCGAAGGCGCAGAAGCAGGCGACGGCCATCCGGCGCGCCTACGAGCAGGCCCTCGCGGACGGAAAGAAGACGAGGGACCTCGGCGGCGAGCTGGGCACCGACGCGTTCACGGACGCGGTGATCGAGCGGCTCTGACGGCCGTGCTCACGCCTTGCTGACCCAGGCGCGCACGCTGCCGAGCACCGCGTAGAGGCTCGCGTCGCGCGCGAGGATCGCGATCGGCGCGCCGCGCAGGATCTGCTGGCCCGCGAACGAGGCGCCGGGCACGAAGGTCATCCCTCCGCTGACCTTCCCGACGTTGAGGCCACCCTGGATCGGCACGCAGACGTCGTTGTTCTCGGTCTCGAGCTTCGCGAGGCTCTGGGGCTGGAGCGGGACCTCTCCGCGGTCGGCCGCGAGCTGCTGCAGGTGCAGGACCTGACCCAGGATCTCCGCCTCGAGGGCGTGGTCGCGCTCGGCGCCGCCATCCACGAGGCGCGCGAGCAGCCCGCGGAGCTCGGCTCGCGCGACCTCCTCCTGCTCCTTCGCCTGGGAGCGCTGGCGCTCTCGATGCAGGACCTGGACGAACACGCTCGGCAAGCCAGGCTCGGGAACGGCCGGCGCCTCTTCCGCCGGAGCGCCACCGGGGGCGTGGGGCTCCGGGAACGACGGACGGGGAGCCGGCTGCTGCGCCGACGCGGCGCCCGCGGGCGTCCCGCTCACCACGGTGTTGTCGATGCCGCGGGGTCGGTGCGGTCCCGGCACGCCGGGCCCCGCGGCGTCTCCGGGGCCGGAGGGCGGCATGGCGGGCGCCCCGGCGGGTCCGCCCCGGCGCGCGAGCGCCTTGAGCGCGTCGACGTCCATCTGCGCGCTCGCCTGGCGGAGCTGGAGGGCCGGCGGCGTATGGGCGAACCCCAGCGTCTGGTGCAGCCGCGCGAACGTCGCGCGGTGCACCTCGAACCGCATGTCGGGAGAGACGGCCAGCTTGCGGACCGCGGACGTCGTGAACCGCGTCGCGCGGACGGGGCTGTGGTGGACGATCGGATCGAGCAGGGCGAGGACCCCCTCCTTCGGGAGGTTGTTGGCGTAGATGCTCTGGTAGACGTACTGGCGCCGGATCTTCCGCTCGAAGGGCGCCGAGAGCAGGAGGATCGATCCCGTGTACGTGAGCACCACGACGCTCCGCTGCTCCTGGGGCTCCACCTCGGCCGCCGGCGCGAAGCCGGCGCGACGCGCGATGTCGTCCCAGAGCTCGTCCTGCTCCAGGTACTCGACCGCCTTCACCTCGAACAGCGGGCGGAAGTGCGGCTCGAACGGGACGCCGAGCGCCTGGCTGATCGCCGAGACGCCGGCGCGGTCGAGCCGGTCGAGCGCGGTCCCCACGTCGAGCTCGCTGGGCCCACCCGCACCCGGCCCGGCCGCCCGCGCTTCCGCGACGAGCGCGTTGAAGTCGCGGCGCATCGAGGTGAGGACCCAGATCGCCCGCGTGCGCTCGGCCTCCGGCAGGTCCTTGCGCGCGGCGTAGGTCGCCCACTCGCGCATCCAGCGATCCAGCGCCGCAGCGTACTCGCCGAGCTTCTGCCCGTTCGGGAGCAGCGCCAGCTGCTCGATCAGGATGCGGAGGCGTCGGGGGGGCTGCTCGCCTGGTTGCATGGCGGGCTCCCTCTACGCTCCCGGCCGTCTTGACCTCGTCCCCTGGGCCCGTCACCTCGCGGTGAGGTCCTGCGGCGGCCGTCGACGCGACCGCCGCCCGAGCCCTCGTGCGGCGCTGCGGATCGTCCCGATCGGGGACCGCCCCCACGTCTGCATGGAGAGCGCGCTTCCACGGGGCTAGCTGTCCTTGCCGTGCAGGAGGGACAAATAGGTCTGATCCTTCAGCCCGCGCTCGTACTCCGCGATGAGCCGCATGCCCTCGGTCGGCTTCAGCCGATCCTGCTTGATGGCGCTCTCTACCTGGGCCTTGAGCTTGGAGACGAGGTCGTGGGTGTCCCACTGGGTCATCGCCAGGACGTCCTTGATGGTGTTTCCCTCGATCGTCTCCTCGATGTAGTAGCCGGCCTCCTCGTCGTCATCGAGGAAGACGTGCGCCTCGTTCACCCGGCCGAACAGGTTGTGGATGTCGCCCATGATGTCCTGGTAGGCGCCCGTGAGGAAGATGCCTAGGTGGTAGGGCTTTCCGTCGAACGCGTGCAGGAGGAGGGTCTCGCGGACGTCCTGCAGGTCGATGAACTTCGAGATCTTGCCATCGGAGTCGCACGTGATGTCCACGATGGTCGACTCCGTGGTCGGCGGCTCCGCCAGGCGGTTCAGCGGGACGATGGGGAAGAGCGCGCCGAGGGCCCAGTGGTCCAGCAGGGACTGGAAGACGGAGAAGTTGCAGATGAACTGATCGGCGATTTGGGGCTTCAGATCCTGGAGGCTGTCGGGCACCTCCACGTCCTCCCCCGAGGCGAGCATCGCGAGCATGCGGCGTGCGATGCCCCAGAACAGCTCCTCCACGCGAGCCTTCACCGGCAGCTCGATGAGGCCGAGCTCGAAGCGCTTCTGCGCCTCCTCCTTCACCGCCTGGAGATCGTTCCAGCACTCCCCGAGCGTCTCGGGCTTGAGCCGCTCCACCACGTCGGCGAGCTCGAGCACCAGCTTGTGATCGCTCCCGGCGTCGATGCTGACCTCCGCCACGGGCTGCTTCTCGATGGACCCGAAGGCCTCCACGACCAGCACCGAGTGGTGGGCGACGAGGGCGCGGCCCGACTCGCTGATGACGTCCGGGTGCGGGACCTTCTCCTCGTCGCAGATGTCGGCCACGTTGTAGATTACGTCGCGCGCGTACTCCTCGAGGGAGTAGTTCATCGACGAATGGAAGGTGGAGCGCGACCCGTCATAGTCGATCGCGAGGCCACCCCCGACGTCCAGGTACTCGATCTGCTGACCCATCT
Organism: uncultured Polyangiaceae bacterium; assembly: GCA_964492175.1. Taxonomy (GTDB): domain Bacteria; phylum Myxococcota_A; class Polyangia; order Polyangiales; family Polyangiaceae; genus Xiheicaenibacterium. Next base: position 28,186 of record CAZBJI010000082.1, read on the forward strand.
TGCGGAGCTTCGCGTAGTGCCGCGCGGCCTCCCGGACGGCCCGCTTGATGATCTGGATGTCCGGCACCTGCGAGCCGATGTGGAAGTGGATCAGCTTGAACGCGTTCGAGAACTCCGCGTCCTTCAGGATCTGGATCGCCTGGAGGATCTCGCTCGTGGTCAGCCCGAACTTCGCGTGCTCGCCCGCGCTGGTCGCCCACTTCCCCGCCCCCTTGGAGACGAGGCGCGTGCGCAGCCCGATCATGGGCTCCACGCCCATCTCCTTCGCCACGCGGACGATCGCCCGCACCTCGCTGAGCTTCTCCGCGATCAAGATGACCCGCTTGCCGAGCTTCCTCCCGAGGAGCGCCGTGCGGATGAAGGCGTCGTCCTTGTACCCGTTGCAGACGATGAGCGAGTCGGGGTCGCTGTGGATCGACAGGGCCGCGTAGACCTCGGGCTTGGACCCGACCTCGATCCCGAAATGCGAAGGCCGGCCGGCGTCGAGGATCTCCTCCACGACCTCGCGGAGCTGGTTCACCTTGATGGGGAAGACGCCGCGGTAGCGGCCGCGGTACTTGTTGTCCTCGATCGCCGCGGAGAACGCGGCGTTCAGCTTCTTCACCTGGTGGCGCAGGATGTCCTGGAACCGGACGAGGAGCGGCGTGCCGAGGCCCTCCCGGCGCGCCTCCTCCACCACCTCGATGATGGGGATCTTGGAGCCGCGCGCGCCGTCGGGCTGCACGACCATCTGGCCCGCCTCGTTGACGTCGAAGTACCCCGCGCCCCAGCGGCGCACGAGGTAGAGATCGCGAGCGTCTTCGATCGTCCAAGACGGAGTTGCGTTCACCGTCGCGCCGTTCTGAGAAATGTCCGATGGGGGACCGGACGGGGTGGTCACGCTCAACTCTGCTTCGCTCCTGCGCCGCCCTCCTCGTAAGGCGGACGCGCGACGGACATCGTTTTCGAACCGTGCGGCGAGCGCAAGGGCTTTGGCTGGACACGCCGAAGAATTCCCGCGGGTTGCCACGTGAGCCGAGAGACGCTCGGCGGCTCCACGCGCTCGGCTCGCCGGCTCGGCTCGGCGCGATCTCGCGGCCCGTCATCCGCGGCCGGGGAGCGCGGGAGGAGACCGTGGGCGCGCGCGGCGCTCGGGCTCGGTCCTCCCCCTCCTCCGCGCGACCCCCGAGCGAGCCGACGAGACGGACGTGCCGCGCCGCCTCACTCTCCCGCGGGGCGCGGGCGGAGCCCGAAGCGAGGCGCGGACGACGGGTCGCGCTCGGCGCCGAGCCAGGCGAGGAGGTCCCGCGCCCAGAGCTTTTGCCCCTCGGCGGTCGGGTGGATCTTGTCGCCGCCCCGCGGGAGGTTCGGGGTGAGCTTGTTCGAGTCGAAGTGGCGACAAGGCGAGGAGTTGTCGCGAATCACCGAGAGGAGGCCGTTGTCCTTGTTGCCCCAGAGCGGAGGCGCGACCCAGACGCACGGCGTGCCGTCGAGCAGAGCGACGAGCGCCCGCACCTTGGGCGCCCGGATCTCCGGCGTCGTCATGGCCAGCTCGTTGCCGCCCAGGGAGATGACGACGAGATCGGGCTGGCTCTGCTTCACGAGCGCGGCGAGCCCGCGGTTCGGGCCAGCCCACTCGGGGATGAAGGTCGCCTGCTCCCCGCGGAGCACGAACTTGATCCCCGTCTCCTCCTCTTTGGACTTGAGCCCGACGCCGAGGGCTTGCGCGAACGAGTCACCGACCACCAGCACCGTCATGCCCCTTGGGAGGGGCTCGGCGGGGCGGGGCGGCTCCTCGCCCGCGACCGCCGACGCGCTCGGGGCTGCGCTCACGGTCGCGCTCGGGGCCGCCACCGGCGACGTGCCGGTCGCTGCCGCGGTCGGGTCGCCGGCTGCGGCGGGTGCGGCGGTCGGCAGGCCGAGGTGCGGATCGGCTCCCCCACAGGCGAAGAGCGCGACGAGCAGCGAGAGACACGCGAGCTTCCGCATGGCGGGGCTGGTATAGCGAAGCCGCGAAAGGACGGCGAGTTTCCCTGCCACCCCGGGCTCATCACGGCGACGACGGCGCGTGCGCCTCGGTGGAGGCCTGGGCGCTGCGCTTCCTCACGTCGGACACGTGGGCCGAGAAGCTCCAGCCGGGCGCGCCCCCCCGCGCGTTCGCGGAGGGCGCGAGCCCGATGGATCACCCGAGGCCCGGCCGCGGCTCCGGCTTCACGATCGCGAGCCGCTCCGACAAGAGCACCGGCTCGAGCGCGCTCCGATCCGAGCTGCGCCGGTCGAAGCTCGTCCACACCTTCCTCCACCACGAGCTCTGCGCCGCGGAGCTCATGGCCTGGGCGCTGCTCCGCTTCCCCGACGCCCCGGAGGAGCTTCGGCGCGGGCTCCTCCGCGTGCTCCTCGACGAGGTCCGCCACATGAACCTCTACGCGGCGTACCTGAGGGCGCGCGGGCACGAGCCGGGGGCATTCCCGATCCGCGACTGGTTCTGGGAGCGCGTCCCGAGCTGCCCCGACCTCCCCTGCTTCCTCGCCACGATGGGCATCGGCTTCGAGGGCGCGAACCTGGATCACGCGAGCCGCTTCGCGGCGCGCTTCCGAGCCGTGGGCGACGAGGAGGGTGCGCTGCTCCAGGAGCGCGTCGCGCGCGAAGAGGTGCCCCACGTCCGCCTCGCGGTCACGTGGTTCACGCGGCTCTCTCCTCTGGTCCAGGCCGGCGAGCCGCTCTTCGACGCGTGGCGTAGGAGCCTGCCCCCGCCGCTCTCCCCGCTCCTCATGCGGGGGGATCCGCTGGCGGTCGGGCTGCGCGACCGCGCCGGGCTCGACGCTCGGTTCGTGGGCTCGCTGGCGAGCTACCGGCCGTGACGGGTCGCGCGTGGCTCTTCAACCTCGACGCGGAGGAGGAGCTCGCGCACCCGCGCACCTACGCGGGGCCATTCGCCGCCCTCGAGGCGCGACCCGAGCTGCGCGAGCCGCTCTCGGCGCTGCTCGAGGAGGGGGACATCGCGCTCCTTCGCGACGGAACCGCCGAGGGGCGCGAGGGGCGGGCCTGGTCGCCGACGCCGCGCGCGCTCCAGGCGCTGCGTGAGCGGGGCGCGACCTGCCGAGAGTCTCCGACCGCCGACGTGCTCTCGCGGGTGAGCCGCCGGAGCTTCTGCGCCGCGCTCGGCCTCAGCCTGGAGCTGTCGCTCTTCACCGCGGACGTCGGCGAGGCGGAGCGGCACCTCGACGGGCCGGCCCCGCCGAGCGGGAGGTGGCTCTGCCGGAAGGAGCTCGGCTTCGCCGGGCGGGGCCGCCTCGTCCAGCCGGCGGGGCGAGCGACCAAGGAGGCGCGCGGCTTCCTGGAGGCCGCTTGCGCCTCTGGCGGCGCCCTCATCGAGCCGTGGGTCGATCGCCTCCTCGACGTGTCCCTCCACGGCTTCATCGGCCCAGACGGGGCGCTCACCTCCGGCTCCCCCTGCGTGAGCACCGTGGACGCCGGCGGGGTGTGGCGCGCGACCCGGCGAGCCCTCTCCGAGGAGGTGCTCGCCGAGGAGCTCGCGGCGCTCGCTCGGGCCCTCGAAGCCTCGGGGGCCGCCCTCCACCGCGCCGGCTACTTCGGGCCCTTCGGGATCGACGGGTTCCGCCATCGGTGGGCGCCCGGGGAGCCGGCGCGCTTCAACCCGCGCTGCGAGCTCAACGCCCGCTACTCCATGGGCTGGGCGGTCGGGATGGGGGAAAATCGCCCGGATCTCCGTCCGTGAGGTCGGGGGGTCCTCCCCACCTGCCCGCAGACGCTCGGCATTTTCCTGCTCCTCGGGCGCCCTGGGGCCCGGGCCGAGGAAGATTCGCGAAAGCGGCAGGGTAAGAAGCCCGGTAATGACTCTTCCGCCGCCTCCCCTGTCCGCCGAGGACGCCCCGACCTTCACCGACGCGGAGGAGGAGCTCGACTGGATGCTGGACTGCATCGCGATCGAGACCCGCATCCGGACCGCGTTTCACGTCTTCGGCGACGCGGACGGCTCGGAAGAAGCGGACTCGACCGTCGACCTGACCCGCCCGTGGGGCAGGAACTTCCCGCCCTCGAGCTGCTGAACGAACGCGAGCCATCCCTCGCGCAGCTCACACCTGATCGGGTAGGACTTGGTCGCGACGTCGACCGAGGCCACGCCCCGCAGCCGCACGGCGCGGTCGGTGACCTCCAGCACGTCCACGCGACAGACGCGGCGGTCCCAGAGCGGGCTCGCCTCGCAGAGCTCCCGGAACGCCGACCTCAACGTCGCGAGGGGGGCGTCGTGGTCGACGAACACCTCGACGAAGGCGAGGATCTCCACCCCGCTGCGTGTCCAGTTGTCGAACGGCGCCGACGTCACGCGGGTGACCGGGACGATCTGCCGGCGGTCGTCCGAGAGCCTGACCACGAGGTACGTGAAGTAGATCGCCTCCACGGTGCCGACGTCCCCGGGCGAAAACTCCACGATGTCGCCGATGCGGACCTGCTGGGTGATGCTCATCTCGATGCCGGCGATGATCCCGCCGAGCGTGCGCTGAGCCGCGATGCCCACGAGCACGCCCACGATGCCGGCGGACGCCAGCAGGGACACGCCCACGCTGCGCACCACCTCGAACTGGAGGAGCGCGATCCCGGAGGCGACGATCGCGATGAGGACCGTCGCGATCCGCCTCACCATCGCGAGCCGCGTCCGTAGGCCGCGGTTCTCGAGGGCCCCGACCGTGTCCTCGGGCAGCGTGCTCTCCCAGGTCCGGGTCGCGAACCGGACCACCGCGATCACCGCCCACGCTCCCGCGAGGATGTAGACCGTGCTCGCGCCGCTCCTCGCGACACGCTCCGCGCTGGCCGGCAGGAGGAGGTAGGCGAGCCCGAGCTCGAAGAGGACCGTTCCCACGGCGAGCCGCAGCGGCCGGCCGAGCGCGCGCACCAGGGAGGTAGCCGGCTGCACCACCTGCCGCGCGAGCCAGAGCACCAGCGCGACCACCCCCGCGCCCGTCGCCCTGCCGAGCCCGTAGGAGAGCAGCGTCAGGACGGTCAGCCCGAGCCACTGCCAGACGAGGAGCCCCGGGCCGCGGCGCCGCTTCAACCACTCGGGGACGGCCTGCTCGACCCACCGGCGCTGGTTCGCCTCGTAGATCGGCCGCACCGCGGCCACGGTGGAGCGGGGGAACATCCACGCGATCTCTCCGCTCGGCTGCCGGATCGGCTCGAGCGCCAGCACGTAGGACTCGCCGCCGACCTCGGCCACGTGCAAGACCAGCCCGTCGGGCCCGACCCCGGGCGGGCTCGGGTCGTCGGGGAGCGCCTCGGGATCGAGCTCGACGCGAAGGAGGAGCACGTCGAAGAGCATCGCCGCGAGCTCCGGCCCCTCGCGCTTCTCCCGCGTCCGAGGCACTCCGCGGAGATCGAGGTACTCGGCCGCGCGCTCGAGCTCGCCCGCGCGCGCGTGGCGCAGGAACCCGGCGAGCGCCCGCCGGGGCGT
>CAZBJI010000083.1:0-33516 GCA_964492175.1 uncultured Polyangiaceae bacterium
CAGGTAGCGCTCGGGGAAGAGCACGGTGTGCGCGGGCCGGGGAGGGGACGAGCGGCGCCGCGCCCGGACGATCATGCAGTACGCGGACATCGAGGGCTCGCCCATGGACGGCACCGCGTCGCGCCGATCCGGCGGCAGCAGGTGCCGCGCGACGTGGTCCGAGTCCGCGTTCGCGATGACCACAGGGGCCAGCAGCTCCACGCCCCCCTCGAGCCTGATCCCGACGACCGAGCCACCGCGCACGACGAGGCGCTCGGCGGCGGCGCCGAGCGTGAACTGGACCCCGACCCGGACGGCGGTGCGGTGCAGCGCGCGGACGAGCTCGTAGGTGCCGCCACGAACGGCCGCCGCGCCTTGGGCGAGCTCTACGTGGGCGATGCAGTTGAGGGTGGCCGGCGCGCGCCTCGGATCCGATCCGTTGTAGGTGGCGTAGCGCGTCAGGAGCGTGCGCAGCTGGGGGTTCGCCACGCGCCTCTCGACGGCGGCCCACATGGTGCCGAAGGCGTCGAGCCGAGAGGCCTCGCGGAGCCCCGCGAGCCCGAGCCAGACGAGCTCCTTCAGGGTGGGCGCGTCGCCGAGGATGAACCTGGGCTCCGCCACGGCCCAGATGCCGGCCGCGTAGGCCAGAAACCCGTCGAGCTCCAGCGCGGCGGCGGGACCGAGGATCCGCGCCACGTTCCTCCGTGTGGTCGGGTAGTCGGCCGCGACGTCGAGGCTCGTCCCGTCCGGCCACCGATACCGGAAGAACGGGTCGGCGTGGTGCAGCGGGGCCTCCTCCGACAGCCGCATCCCCGCGAGCCCGAGGATGCGGTCGAAGACGTGGGGCATCGTGAGCACCGAGGGGCCCGTGTCCACCTCCACCCCGTCGATCGTGACGATGCCCGCCTTCCCGCCGATGTCGCTCGCCGCCTCCACGACGCGCACGCGGCGGCCCGCGGCGGCGAGAGAAATGGCGGCGGCGAGCCCACCGACGCCGGCTCCGATGATGATCGCATCAACCATGTGCACCTCCTGCGAAGCGTGAGAGGAGCCGCCCGAAGAGCGGCACGGGATCCGGTCGTCGTGCCGGCACGAGGGGGCGGTAGTCCCCGCGCCCCGCGACGACGAACCCGTCGTTGCGGTCGAGCCCGGCGATCAGCCGACGCTCGAGCTCCGCCGGCGCGCCGACGCGGCGCGCGACGCAGGGCTCGCCGATGTTCACCGTGATGGTCGGCTCGGACCGCTCGCGGAAGGCGTAGCTCAGGGCCACCGGGATCACGGGCGTGGCGCGCTCCTCCGCGAGGAGGCCCACCCCCCTGTGCAGGCCGAGGGGTCGCAGGTGGCTCGGACGCTGGGTCCCTTGTGGGAAGATCCAGAGGGCGCGGGCGGGGCGATCGAGCAGCTCCGCGTGTCGGCGGAGGTCGGCGATGGCCTGGCGGGGCTGGGCGCGACGAAGCGGCACGGCTCCGATCCAGCCGAAGAACGGGAGCCTCGCGAGGTTCTCCGCGTCCATCAGGCAGTAGCTCTCCGTCCCGAGCGCCTCGTCGAGGAGGACGACGACGAACGGGTCCCACCAGGAGACGTGCGTCATCGCGAAGATGACCGGCCCTCGCGCCGCCTCCGCCTGCGCCCGCTCGAGGCCCTCGACGAAGAGGCCATCGAACGCGCGGGCGACGCGCCGCCGCCCGTACCAGCGCGCGAGCTGGAGCACCCAGGGTCTGCGGGTCGGTCCGTGCCGGTTCACGCCGCGCCCTTCCTGGCCTGACGCTTCGCGTAGCGGCGCCCGGCCCAGAGGATGTCGCCGCGGAGGCTCCATCGCGCAGAGTTGAGCGCGATCGTGATGACCGCCAGCGCCCCCGCGGGGTGGGTGAGCGCCCCGAGGACGGGCTGCCTCCAGCGCGCGGCGAGCAGCAGCTGCTGCAGGGCGAGCGCCGCCACGCCGACGAGCGCGGGCCCGAGGAGCGCGGGCCACGCGACGAGGGCTGCGGCGAGCGCCGCGTACGGCGCGACGAAGGCCGTGAAGTAGAGCCCGAGCACCACGGCGAGCGCCGGTGTGCCACCGACGCCCTCGTGGATGTTCTTGGAGAAGCCCTCCCACACCGCGCGCCCGGACGTGTACATGCGGCAGGCCGCGATCCGGGTCCCGTCGATGAACGCGACGCGGAGACCGCGGACCTTCGCGTGCCGGCAGAAGGCGACGTCGTCGACGATCTCGTGCGCGACGGCGCGGAAGCCGCCGAGCGTCGCGAGGGTGGAGGCGCGCATCGCCAGCACCTGCCCGTTCGCGGCGAGCAGCCTCGAGTCCCGCGTGCGGAGGACCAGCTCGAGGGGCAGCCAGCTCACGTAGGAGAGGAGGAGGAACGGCACCACCAGGCGCTCGACGAGCGACCGGGTGAGCTGCCGGGGGAGCGCCGTGACGACGTCGGCCTGGTGGTCGACGAAGAGCGAGGCGAGGCGGTCGAGGCCGAAGGGCTCGAGGGCGACGTCTGCGTCCAGGTACACGAGGAGATCCCCGCGGGCCTCCTCGAACAGCCGCTGGCAAGCGTGCGGCTTGCCGACCCAGCCAGGCGGTAGGGCCCCGCCGCGCACGATCCGGAGCGACGGCAGCTCCCGCGAGAGATCGCCGAGCACCTCCGCCGTGCCGTCGGTCGAGTCGTCGTCGTACACGAGGATCTCGTCGATGGGGTGGGCGCTGGCCGCGAGCGCCCGAAGGCACGCTGGGAGACGGGCCGCCTCGTTGCGAGCGGGGATGAGGACGCTCACCCTGCCTGGGAAGCGGGCTCCGACGCGACCGCGACGCCACGAGGCGGCGTTCACGATGGTCATCGCGAGGGCGAGGAGCGGCAGGACGGCGAGGAGCCAGGTCACGCTCACGAGGAGGCCCCCTTCCGGACGTCGGGTGCCCGCAGCCACGCGCTGACGAGGCGCCCAGCGCGGCCGGCGCGCGGACCGCTGAACAGCGGCAGCCACGACGACGACCGGGCTCCAACTCGCTCGATCCGCATCTCGACCAGCGGACGGTGCCACGCACGGTCGAGCCTCGACGGGACGACGCGCTCCGCGACGCCGCGCCCGGTCTGGCCGCATGGGGTCGTCGCCTGGACGAGGTACCGCTGGTAGAACGGGCCGTCCTCCACCTGGTGGACGAAGTCCACATGAACCGGCGGTAGGTCGTCCGCCGTGAGCGTGAGGGACTCGGCGCGTCGCAGCCCGAACCAGCCGGGGAGCCCATCACGGAACGAGGCGCGCGCCCCCCTCGCTGCGCGCACGGCCCCGTCCTCTGCGACCGACAGCACGACGGGCCCCGCCGTTCCGGCGTCGCCTTCGGGCTCGAGCTGGAAGTAGACGAGGTCTCGGCCGGGCAGCGCGAGCCGCCCCCACCGCCAGTCCCTTAGGCCCAGAGCTCCGAGCGGGCGGTCGCTCGCGTTGCCGTCGAAGTACGCGCGACCCTCTGCGGCGTACGAGCCGTCGTCCCAGCGGAGCGAGGCCCGGCCGCGGCCCGCGCACACGACGGGCGCCCAGCCCAAGGGCCCCCCGCCCTCGGTCGCCACACGCGCCCGGTCGCCGACGAGCTCTACCGAGCCGCGCACCCGCCCGGTGCCGGTCACGTCGAGGTCGAGGTCGGCCCGAAGGAACACCTTGCTCCCGCGCCGGTGCACGCGGAGCGAGCTCCTCCCGAGCCGGAGCTCGCTCGGCCCGGCTCCTCCCGCGGAGCCCGGGGCCTCGAAGGTCTGGAGCGCATAAAAGGACTCTCGACCCTCCTCGTACACCGCGACCACGATCGAGTGCTGCTCGGCGCGCGCGCGCGCCGGAGTCTCCGGCACGAACGGCAAGCCGCGCGCCCAGATGAGCACGACGGCTTCGCCCTCCGGACCACAGAGGTCGACGTACCACCAGGAGAAGCCCTCTCTCGAAGGAGGGAGATGGGGCGGGACCGAGGAGGCTCCGAGGGCGATCACGGCCGCTCCCGGGCTCGCTCCGGGGCGGCTCGCGAGGTTTTCCGAGAACTCGATGCAAACATGTTGCAATCATAGGAGCGGTGTCTATAGTTTGCAACATGTTGATGTCGAGTTTCGACGTGGCGGTCGCCGGGGCCGGTCCGGCCGGGCTCTCCCTCGCCGCGGCGTGCGCCGAGGTCGGGATGCGCGTCGCGTGCGTCGCGCCGTCCCCTCTCGCCCCGTGGGAGCGGAGCTTCGCGGTGTGGTCGGCCGAGGTCCTGTCCATGGGCGCCGCGGCGGTCGTGGAGGCCGAGTGGCCGCGGCCGACCGTGTGGTTGGACGACGCGACGCGCCTCGATCTCGGGCACTCCTACGCGCGCCTCGACGTGCCCGCGATGCAGCGCATGCTGCTCGAGGGGTGTGAGCGGGCGGGCGTGACCCTCCTCTCCGGCGCGGTCGCCGCCGTCGACCACGACCCCGGGGGGACGGCCGTCCACCTCGCGTCGGGCGCCGCGCTCAGGGCGCGCGTGTTCGTCGACGCGACGGGGCCCGACAGCCGGCTCGTCGCGCGCGCCGGGGGAGGCGAGGTCGCGTTCCAGACCGCCTACGGCGAGCTGCTCGACGTGGGCGGCGCGTCCCTCGACATGGCGCTGATGGACCTCCGCGGGGACGAGGGCGCGCCGCCGAGCTTCCTCTATGCCCTGCCGCTCGGCGGCGGCCTCTTCTTCGCGGAGGAGACGGTGCTCGCGTCTCGCCCGCCGGTGCCGCCGTCCGCGCTGGCGGCGCGCCTCCACGCGCGGCTGGATCGAGCGGGCGTCTCGCGGCGTCGCGTGCTGGCCCGGGAGCGGTGCGTGATCCCGCTCGGGGTGCCCCTCCCGCGCCGCGCCCAACGCGTGGTCCCGTTCGGGGCCGCGGCCAGCATGGTGCACCCGGCGACTGGGTACCAGGTCGCGCGCGCCCTCGCGCTCGCCCCCGCGCTCGCCCGAACGCTCGCCGCGTCCCCTGCGCCGGAGGACGCCGCGAGCGCAGCGCACGAGCTCCTCTGGCCGGCGCAGCGCCGGCGGGCCTGGGCCCTCTACGCCTTCGGCATGGAGGCGATCTGCGGGTTCGATCTCCCGAGGCTCCGGGCGTTTCTGCGGGCGTTCTTCGCGCTGCCCGACGCCGCCTGGCTCGGGTTCCTACGTGGAACGCTCACGCCCGCGGCGATCGCCGGAGCGATGGTGCGCGTCCTCGTGCGCGCGGACCCCGCCGTCCGCGCCGACCTCCTCCGCCTCGTCGCCCGACGCCACCCCACCCTCACCCGATCATGGCTGCAAGAGGAGCCCGCATGAACACCATCCGCATCGATCGTCGAAGGAACGTCGACCACGAACGGCACGCCGCGCTGGATCCGCCGGGGCTCGCGGAGGTGGAGCGGGTGATGAACCGGCTCGCCTCGACCTCGCCCCCCGACCGGGTCGGCGCCATGGCGCGCGAGCAGCTGGCCTGCGGGGGCAAGCGCCTCCGGGCGCGGCTGGCGCTCGCGGCCGCCCGGACCCTCGACGCCGACCTGCTGGACGCGGTCCCGTGGGCCGCGGCGGTCGAGCTCCTCCACAACGCGACGCTCGTCCACGACGACGTCCAGGACGGCGACCGGATGCGCCGCGGGCGGCCCGCCCTGTGGGTGCGCCACGGCGTGCCGCAGGCACTGAACGCAGGGAACTTCATGCTGATGCTCCCGTACCTCGCGCTCGGCGAGGTGGCGCGGGAGCGGAGCGCGGACCTCACTCGGATCCTCGCCGAGCACGCGATCGCCACGGTGCAGGGCCAAGTGGCGGAGCTGGACCTCCTGCCCGAGGAGCGCCTCGACTGGGGGAGCTACACGGCCGCAGCGCACGGCAAGACGGGCGCGATGTTCTCCCTGCCGATCGTCGGCGCGGCCCTGCTCGCGGGTCGTCCGCTCGACGCGTCGGTGCGCCTGGGTGCGCCGTTCGTCGAGCTCGGGCTGCTCTTTCAGATCTACGACGACGTCTTGGACCTCTACGGCGACAAGGGACGAGAGGGCCCGGGGAGCGATCTGCGCGAAGGAAAGGTGAGCGCGCTCGTCGTCGAGCACCTCGCGCGCCGGCCCGCCGATCAGCCGTGGCTCCTCGAGGTCCTCCGCGCCCCCCGGGAGGCCACCACGGACGCATCCGTCGTGAAGGCCTCGGAGGCGTTCCGCGCGAGCGGCGCGGTGGAGGGGGTGCTCGCGCGCATGGACGCCCTCGCGCGCCGCATCCTCCACGCGCGCGCGCTCGTGGTCGAGCCCGGGCTCCTCGCCCTGGCCCGCGAGCTCGCCGACCGCTGCACCACGCGACAGGCCGTCCACCTGGAGGGCGTGGCGTGAGCCCGCCCCCGGTGGTCGTCGTGGGCGCGGGCTTCGGCGGGCTCGCCGCGGCGGTGCGGCTGCGCCTCATGGGGCACCGCGTCCTGGTCCTGGAAGCGGGCGATCAGGTCGGCGGCCGCGCTCGGGTCTTCCGGCGCGACGGCTTCACGTTCGACGCGGGCCCGACCGTCATCACGGCGCCGTACCTCTTCGACGAGCTGTTCGAGGCTGCGGGCAAGGACCGGCGGGACTACTTCGAGCTCGTTCCGGTCGACCCGTTCTATCGGGTCCTCTTCGGCGAGGGGGAGCGCTTCGACTACGTGGGGGACGAGGAGCGCCTCCTCGCGCAGATCGAGCGGATCTCGCCGAGAGACGTCGACGGCTACCGACGGCTCGTCGTGCGCGCGCAGGAGATCTTCGACGTCGGCTACACGCGCCTCGCGGACGCGCCCTTCGGGCGGCTCTCCGACATGCTCCGCATCGTGCCGGACCTCGTTTCGCTCGGCGCCTACCGATCCGTCCACTCGCTCGTGGCGAGCCACGTTCGCGACGAACGGCTGCGCCAGGTCTTCACGTTCCAGCCGCTCCTCATCGGGGGTAACCCGTTCCGGACCCCGGGGATCTACCTCCTCATCCACTGGCTCGAGAGGAAGTGGGGCGTGCACTTCGCCATGGGCGGCACCACCTCCATCGTCGCCGGGCTCTCCAGGTTGCTCGACGAGCTCGGCGTCGAGGTCCGGACCGGCGCGGCCGTGCGGCGCCTCGACGTGCGAGGGGGGAGCGTGCGTGGCGTCGAGCTCGAGAGCGGTCTCCGCATCGCCACCGACCGGGTGGTCGCCAACGCAGACCCCTCCACCGTGTACACGAAGTGGATCTCGCCGGAGCGCCGGAGGCGGCACGACGCCGCGTCGATCGCCCGGATGAAGCACTCGATGAGCCTCTTCGTCGGGTACTTCGGCACCCGCCGGACGTTCCCCGACGTCGCCCACCACACCATCCTCCTCGGCCCCCGCTACCGAGAGCTGCTGGAGGACGTGTTCGAGCGGAAGGTCCTCGCCGAGGACTTCTCGCTCTACCTGCACAGACCGACGCGGACCGACCCGTCGCTCGCGCCGCCGGGCCACGACGCCTTCTACGTCCTGTCTCCCGTGCCGAACCAGGAGAGCGGCATCGACTGGGCCTCCCGCGGCGAGGAGTACATGACCCGCATCCTCGACGCGCTCGATCGAGGCATCATGCCCGGGCTGCGCCGCTCCGTCGTGACCTCGTTCAGCGTGGACCCCCGCTACTTCGAGCGGGAGCTCCGCTCGCACGCTGGCGCGGCGTTCGGGCCGGAGCCGCGGCTCACCCAGTCCGCCTACTTCCGCTACCACAACGTGTCCGAGGACGTGGGAGGCCTCTATTTCGTCGGAGCCGGCACGCACCCCGGCGCGGGGGTCCCGGGGGTGCTCTGCTCGGCCAAGGTCCTCGAGCGGGTCTTCCCGCGCCCGGCCCGCTCGACCCTCCCTCGATCGGAGGTGCGGCCGTGAGCTCCGTGGATCCTTCGCGGGATGGCGTCGCGCGCGCGCGCGCGATCATGTCCTCGCGGGCCAAGACGTTCCGCGTCGCGTCGCTGCTCCTCGGCCCGGCGCTGCGAGACGACGCGGCGGTGCTCTACGCCTTCTGCCGTGCGGCGGACGACGCGGCGGACGAGGCCAGCGACGTGGCGACGGCGCAGGCCGAGATCGATCACCTCGCGCGAGGGCTCTCTGGGGACGGCGCGGCGGAGGGGGTCGCGGTCTGCGCCCTCGCGGCGCGGCGCGGCATGCCGGTCGGAGCGGCCCACGAGCTCCTCGCCGGAGTTCGCCGCGACCTCTCGGGCGCCCGGATCGAGGACGACGCGGAGCTGCTCGAGTACGCGTACCTCGTGGCCGGCACCGTGGGCGTCCTGATGTGCGCGCTGCTCGGGGCGCGGGAGCCCCGCGCGCGCCGCTACGCCATCCAGCTCGGCCTCGCGATGCAGCTGACGAACATCTGCCGCGACGTCGCCGAGGACGCGGCCCGGGGCCGCGTGTACCTGCCAGCCCGCAGGCTGCGCGCGGCCGGGACGTCTCAGGAGGCGGTGCTCGCCGGGACCGCGCCGCGCGACGCGGTGGCGCAGGTCGTCTCCGAGCTGCTCACCATGGCGGACGGGCTGTACGCGAGCGCCGAGCTCGGCGTCCGCTTCCTGCCAACCCGCGGCCGATTGGCCGTGCTCGTGGCGAGCCGACTGTACCGCGCGATCGGCCTGGTCCTTCGAAGGCGGGGCTGCGACCCGTCGGCCGGTCGCGCGGTGGTCCCGGCGACGGCCAAGGTCGGCTGGATCTTCCTCGCGATCGTGGCGTGGCTCGGGCTGACCATGCGACGCTCCCCTCCTCTCGGCGTCGCGGCCGAGTCGTAGAGCCCAGGTTCATGCGCTACCGGATGAAGACCGTCACCGAGCTGACCGGCATCCCACGGAACACGCTCGTCGCCTGGGAGCGGAGGTACGGCATCCCGTCGCCCGAGCGGCTCTCGAACGGCTACCGGCTGTACTCCGACGAAGACGTCAGGCTCCTGCTCCGGCTGCGGGACGCGCTCGCGGGCGGGCTCGCCATCAGCGAGGCCGTCGAGCTGGTCGGGGAGGGGGGAGCGCCGCCGAGTCCCGCGGCGGAGGCGCCGCTGCCGGTCGTGTCCTCGTTCGCGAAGGTCCAGGACGACCTCTTGGGGGCCCTCTTGGACTTCGACCGGCCCCGCGCGGACCGGCTGGTGGAGCGCCTCCTCCACGTGCCCTACCTCACGGCGATCGACCAGGTGTACTTCCCGCTGCTCCGGCGCGTCGGCGAGCTCTGGGAGCGCGGTGAGGTGTCGGTGGCGCAGGAGCACTTCGCCTCGGCCTTCGCGCGAGACCAGCTCGTCGCGATGCTCTTGCACGTCGGCGTGGGGCGGCCCTCGGGCCCGCGCGTCGTGTGCGCCACGTTCCCGGAGGAGAAGCACGAGCTCGGGCTCCTCGCCCTGGCGGTCCACCTCTCGCTGCGCGGCTGCCGCGTGACCTACCTGGGCGCGGACGTCCCCACGAAGGACCTGGCCGGCCTGCTCGCCGAGAGGCCCCACGACTGGGTCTGCGTGTCGGTCATCCTCGCGACCGAGGCGGACGCGCTCCTCGCGTACGCGCGCGCCGTCGCGAGGTCCGCGGGCGAGGGCACGCGCGTCGTGATCGGCGGGGCGGGCCTACCCGCGACGCTCCCGAGGCGCATGCCGGGGAACGTGCAGCTCCTGCGAGACTGGCGCGAGATCGAGATCCCCTGACCCCGCCCGACCGCGCGGGGAATGGCGTCGGGACCGCGGCGCGGTCAGCAGAGCCTCGCCGCTCGATCCCGACGCCTGGTCCCAGCGACGATCGCGGGCGGTAGCCCGAACCGCCCGTACGAGGCGCACGCGTTCACCGGTGGGCACGCCGCTTCGGCGGCCGCGCCACATCCACGCGGCGCGTCGCGATCACGAGCTCCCGGGTCGGGGGAATGAGCAGTCGGCCCACTTGCTCCTGAAAGAAGCGCTTCACGAGGCCCCAGTCTCTCGGTCCTTCGCCAGGCAGCTTCGCCTCTCGATCGGCGTCGTCGAAGAAAGCCAGCGCTCTCAGCAGGAGCCCGTCATCCACGTTCGGCCCGTAGACCGACCGCAACGCGGACAGGCAGTCGGCGACGGAGAGCCGTTGATCATGGAGGACCACGTAGAGGTCGAAGAAGTCGCGCCTGGTTCCCCGGTCGAGGATCGCGTGGAGCTTCGTCGACAGGATCCCCACGATCGAGAGGCGCCGGTCCTCCACGAATCGACCCACGCGCGGGAGCACGAACAGAGAGACGTCGATGCCCTCGAAGCGAAAGTGAACCGTGTCCTTGGACCGCTCGATCAAGGTCACGGTCCCGCGCCGCTTCAGCGCTGCGAGCAGCTTGGCCGCCGCGGGATGCGTTCGAACCCCTAGGTCGACGTCGCGGCTCGGACGATAGGGCCTCCAACAGCGGACCGCGTGCCCGCCGATGAGGAACCACCCGTCCAAGCCTTCGAGCGCCTTACTCAGCGCCGCGGGGATCACCTGCTCTGCGGCGAGCATCGCTCCTCCTCACGCGAAGGACGGCCTCCGCGACCGAGCGGCTCTTCGGCCGCCACCCGCGCATCGCCAGCGCGCGCGTGAGCGCGATCACCGGGAGCCCCGACGCGAAGCTCATCGCCGCCGTATCTCCGAAGTTGAAGCAACAGAACGCGACCTGATCCGCCGGCACCTCGTCGACGCCTTCCAGGTTGTACAGCGCCGCGGTGACGCTGGCCGGCAAGCGAGCCATCCTCAGGGACGGCAGCGGTAGCTTGCGGAGCATCTGGTAGACGGAGGCGCGGGAGGGGCACCTCTGGCGATGCTTGCGACAGAACACACGCAGCTGCTCGAGGGCCGCATCGGGGGCGAGATCTTCGGCGAACGCCAATCGCCCCAGCTCGGCCACCACCTGCGCCGCGAAGCGGAGCCGGCCGGCGTCCGCGCGCTTCCGCCGAGGCCCCGCCGGCGCTCGGGCCAGGCGGGCCGCCGCCCGCGCCTGCGACGTCGCGAGATCCTCGACCACGACGTAATTCTAGACGATGACGGCACGATCGCAAGACGAGCGCGCTGAGCATGGGCGCCAAATCTGACTTCGCGAGGGCGCTCCGAGCGCAAGGTGGCGCCGCTCTGCACCTCCGAGCTGTCGGTCCACGAAGAGCTCGGTCGAGTGAGGAGGCCCGGCGACGGAGCGTCGCCTCGCTAGTCGTCCCCGGGGAGGCGCGCGACGAGCACCGTCACGAGCTCCTCCAGGTTCGCCGCGACGTCGTCGTCGAGCTCCTCGATGTCCAGCTCGGTCGTGAGGCGCTCGAGGAGCTCCTGCACCCGGCCGTCCTCGTCCTCCTCGAGCTCCGTCTCCTCGAGCGCTCCCGGACGCTCGCCGAACACGTCGCCGTACGCCGCGACGACGAGCTCCCTCACCCGCTGCGCCCTGTCCATGTGCGCCTCCCAGGGCGGAGCGTACATCCACGCTGAGTCTCCGGGGAGATCCGCGCGAGCCGCGCGGCGGGGTGCGGAGGTCGCTCCGCACCTGGGCTCGGCGCGCCGCAGGTCTGCGACGTCGACACCGGACAAACCGGGGCGCCGCGCGTCGGCACCGGACTTGCGATGGTCGCGCCCGACGGTGGCGCTCACCGTCGAAGGAGACACACATGAGAGCTGATTGGCTTTGGAAGGCATCCACCCTGGCGCTGGCTGGCGCGCTCGTCCTGGTGGTGGGGAGCAACGACAACGTCGCGCACGCGGATCAGAAACAACCTCACATGCAGGCGGCCCTCACTGCGCTCGAGACCGCCAAGGCGCAGCTCGAGAAGGCCTCGTCCGACAAGGGCGGGCACCGAGCGAAGGCCATCCAGCACACCAAGGAGGCGATCGAGCAGGTCAAGAAGGGGATCTTGCATGACAAGACCCACGGCAACGACAAGTCGGTCGACGCCGACGCCGCGCGCGAGGCCCTCGCCGCCGAGTAGCGGACGGGACGCCGCGGCTGGAGGGGGAGGTCTCACCTCCCCCTCGCCTCGATCGCGGGCAGGCCTCAGCTGGCCGCGATGGTGGAAGAGATCTCGAGGGCCGCCTCGATGGGGAGCCCATCATCGAGCTCCTTCGCGTAGTAGGCGCGCGCGATCTTGCCCGCGGGGTCGATGATGAACTCGGCGGGGATCCGGTGGACCGCCCCGTCCACCGCGAGGGGTGAGTTCGGCGCGTGCCAGAGCGCGCTGGCGACGCGGTGGATCTTTGCGCCGCTCTTGAGCGCTCCGGCCCAGCTCGTCCGAGCGCCGTAGAGGTCGTAGAGGGTCTCCTTCACGTCCGACACCACCGGGAACTGGGGCTCGTACTGCGCGACGTACTTCGCGAGGCGCTGAGGAGGGGAGGGGAAGACCGCGACGATCTCGAGCCCGCCGGCGAGGATCTCGTCGAAGCGGCGGATGAGGGCGTGCACGCGCTGCGCGCAGAACGGGCACGCGGCGTAGCGGAAGAGATGCAACCACAGCTTCTTGCCCCGGTACTCGTCGAGCGCCACGCGCTTGCCGTTCGTGGCAGCGAGATCGAACGGAGGAGCCTCGTCACCCTCGGAGAGCGTCGCCTTCATGGTCCGTCCGCTACTTTACGTGAGACCCGCCCGCTGCGGAGCCCCCTTGGGGAGCCTGCTCGCGAGGCCCCGCCGCGACCCCTCGGCTCGTCGGGCGACCCGAGCGAATTGCGTCCGAATGGGGTAGGGTGGCGACATGAGCTTCCTGTTCGTCGGACCGAAGGGGTCGTTCGAGGTGCGGTGGATCACGTATGCGCTCCTCCGCGATACGGTCCAGCACCACCTCTCCGAGCCGGTCCCGGCTCTGCTCCGCGTGAGCGAGGCGCTGGGTGCCGGGACCGTCACGCTCCCCGCGCGGCAGCTCCGCGCGGAGGCGTCCGCGGCGCAGGCGGCGCTCCTCGAGCGGCCCGCGGCGGACCTCGCGGTGAGCGAGCGCACCCTCTCGGTCCTCGCATTTCGTGCGCTCCCGGTCGCGACCGGCTCGACGCAGCTCGTGAGCTCCATCGGCGGGGTGCCGTTCGTAGACCCGAACGCCAAGACGCTCGACGACGTGTTCGGCAACCTCCTCCGGAACCTGCTCTCCGTCACCGAGGGCGCGTCGGACGGGGACGTGATCGAGGTGCGCGACCTCTGAGGCGGCGGGACGGCCGAGGGGCTCCGCAGGCGCGGCCGGCCCTCCGGGCGCGGGTCAGCGCTGCTTGGGGCTCGGGACCAGCATCGGCCCGCTGGGCCCCGGCCGCTTGGGTGGGCCTGCCCCCATCGCCGCCCGCTGCAGCGCCTCGAGACCACCCGCGAGCGGGAGGAGCTGCGCGTCCGGCACGTGCAGGACGAAGTGGAGGGCGCCCCCTACGGCCCCGAACGTCATGGAGACCGCCCCCTTCGACACGGCGGCCTGGGACACGCCCAACATCGACATCACGTGGGACGCGCTGAACGCGGCCGTCGCGATCGCCCCCTTCACACCGTGCTTCTTGGCGTCGATGACCATGGCGGAGGCGTCCAGGCCGCCCGTCACCTTGCCGCCGAGGTACGCCTCGAGGGTCGCGCGCGCGGTGGGGCCGTACGCCAGCAGGGCCTCCGACTTCGTCACCGCGGAGTGGCCCTCCCCGACCCAGCTCATCAGGTCGCCGAGGCCGGGCGGCGCGCCCTCCATCTCCGTCTTCGTGACGTCGACCTCGACGTCCCCGATCTTGTAGGCCGCCTTCTTGAAGCTCATCTTGAGCTTCCCGCCGGCGGCCGACTTCACGTCCGCGTTCTTGAGCGCCTCCCCCATCTTGCGCTGCGCCGCCTTGACCTTGGCGGCGTCGGTGACGCCGGAGATCGCGAGGAGCGACGGCGCCGACTGGCCCTCGAGCTGGAACAGCCCGAACGCCATGTCCCCCGTCATCGACTCGACGACGTCCTTGTACCCCGCCATGGCTCCGCCGAGGCTCTCCATGCCGGAGAGGGAGGTCGCCCACTCGAAGTACTTGAGGAGCACGTCGCGGCTGCTCGGCGGGAACGTCGCGTACGCTGCCGCGTGGCTCTCCTTCGGCAGCTTCGGCGCGAGCGGGTTCTCGGCCGCGGCGGTCAGGGATCGGAACGCGACGTTCCACGTGGACAGCGCCTTCGGCTTGGCGCCGAAGTCGAGCACGAGCCCGCCCTCCGCGGGACGGAGATCGATCGTCACCGTGTCGAGCTCGGTCAGCGCCGTGGACATCATCGCGAACGTGGCCTCCATGCTCTTGGCCTCCGGCGCCGACGCCATCGCCCCGAACTGCTTGGCCGCCGCGTCGAGATCCGCGCGGTAGAGCGCGCCCACGTGGTCGATGCTGATGACGGCGCTCGCGCCGGGGCCGGACGAGGCGGCGCCGAGCCTCCGCAGGAAGTCTCCGTGCGTCGGGAAGAGCGCCTCCTCCCCGGAGAGGAAGACGACGTCGCCGTCGAAGTTCACGAACACGTCGCCCCACGCGTACTGGTTGCCGCTCACGTTCTCTCGGCGGTCGGCCGGAGCGGCGGCGAGCAGCTCGTCCCGCGAGGTGACGTGGAAGCTCGCGACGAACCCGGCCTTCGAGTACTTCTTGAGGTCGAAGAAGGCGAGGGAGGCGGAGCGCTTCAGATCGATGGCCGCCGTGCTCTGGAGGCGAAAGCCGCGGCCGACGAGCGGCAAGAGGTCCCCCTCGAGCGGCCTCGCGCCCGGCTGCACCGCCTGTACGGTCTTGGTGAGGTCGGCGAGCAGCGTCGCAGGATCGCTGGCGGCCACGACGCCGATCGCCTCCGCCGGCATCGCCACCTCGGTGATCGGCTGGGAGGCGACCTTGGCCGGGGCGGGAGCGGCCGACGCGGCGGCCTCGCTCACGGCGGGCGTCGGCGCCGACGGGTTGTCGCCCGAGCACGCGGGCAGTGCGAGGGCTGCGGCGGCGAGGGCGCGCAGCAGCCAGCGGCGAGCGGACGGCGAGCGAGGTGATGAGCGCATGTCGCTCCGTGCCCTGGCGCGCACGCGGCGGCAAGGTGCGTTGGCCGGCGTAGGGCCGCTAGCACCCTGGTACACTGTTCGCGTGCTGGCCCAGGGTCGGAGCGGCTCGTGACGTCCGACGTCGTCGGGTTCTTTGGCGCCACCCCTTCGTACCTGCTGGCGATCGGGCTCGGGTGGGTGGTGTTCCCGGGCTTCGTGGCGGCCGCGATCGGCCTGGCCGTGCTTCATGTCAGGACGTGGCTCCGGCTCCGCCAGGCCGAGGCGGTGGGCTTCTCGGGTCGGCCTGGGCCCGCCCTGGTGGTCGGTCGGGTGCGGCCCCTCGATCGCGACAGCGCCCCGGTGGAGGTGAGCGTCACCCAGGTGGGCAAGGAGCGCGAGGGACACGAGGGGCCGAAGACCCGCTGGACGGAGGTCGCGCGCGAGCTGCGGAGCGAGCCCTTCGACCTCGAGCTGGAGGACGGTCGCTCGGTGCGGGTGGAGCCCGACGCCAAGACGAAGCTCTTCGGTGCGATCGACGCGGTCGACATGATCGGCGCGGCGCGGCGCGTCCGCCGCGCCCGCCTGCGCGCCGGCGACCACGTCTTCGCGAAGGGCGCGATGCGCCCGCGCACCAAGGTGGCGGCCCCGGACTCCGCGTACCGCGGAACGGTGGCTGCGAAGGCGGACGGCGCCCGCCCGCTCGCCCTGCGGGGCTCCCAGCTCGCCCCGCTCGTCCTCTCGACCAGGGCGCTCACCGCAGGGCGCGCGGGGCGCGTCGTCTACCACGCGTGCGCCGCCGTCTGGCTCCTCGCGGCGCTGCTCGCCCTGCACCTGAAGGTGCTGGAGGAGATGGACGCATCGCTCCTCACCGGCCGCGTGGTCCGCGCCACGGGCGAGGCGCGCGAGCAGTGGCCGGAGCTCGTCAGGGCCCGCAGCAAGACGCACCTTCGCATGCACCACTCCGTGACGTTCTCCTACGAAGCGGCGCCCGGGCGTCGCGAGCGGGTGTCGCTCCCCGTGTCGGCGAGCGTGTTCGCCGCCTGCCACGAGGGCGCCGCCTGCACCTACTCCTTGCGCGTCAGCGACGGCGCCCGGCCCACGGTGTTCGCGGGGCGGCACCCGCGCCTCCGGACCGGCGCGTTCGTCTACCTCCTCATCGGGGCGGCGCTCTGCGCCGCGTACGTCAGCGGCGCCGTGCTGCTGACTCCCTGGTACGAGCGGCGGCGGCTCGACGAGACGACGCCGGGGCCGCTCCCCGTCCCGCCGACCGCGCCCGTGGCGTGAGCCGCGGCGCCCGTCTCGTGTTCCCTGGAGCCATCACGTCTCCAGCGAGCTCGGGCGGCCCCTGGCGGGGCGAGGACTGCGCGAGCGCTCGAGCGGTCTGCCGGGCCGCTCCGATCGGCGCCGCCGGGTCGTTTGCGCGGCGACGTCCTACGGCTCAGGGCGCCGGCGCCCCGCGGTACGTGCCGGTGGTGAGGAACCATTGGCTCTCTCCCGCGGTCCCGGGGCTCGTGCTGATCTGCTCGTTCACGTGGTAATGGTAGACGTCGGCGGCGGAGTGCGGCGTGGGGCCCGTGTGGCCTCCGTACACGTCGAGCGAGGGCAGGGAGCCGTCGGCGTCCCGCCGCCCATACACCGGGTAGCCATCGCGGAGCACCCCGACGAGGCGGGCGTCGTCGCTCGAGATGGCGAGGGGCTCGGAGTGGTAATGGTAGACGCCCTGCTGGTCCGGGTGGCCGCCGCATCTGTCGAACGTCTCTGCCTCCGTGAAGATGTCCTGGCCGGGCGCGGCGGCGTTCGCGAAGAGCGCGACGCCGTTCACGGCGAGGCCGACGGGCCCGCCGCCCATCGGCGTGGCCGTGGTGTCGGGCGTCGAGGGAAAAGTGAGCGCCAGCGCCTGGGACTGGATGTGGTTGGGGTTCGGCGCTCCCTCGGGGAACGCCTCGAAGCAGGCGTCGCCGGCCGGGAAGTAGTTGCTCGGATAGTCGGGCTGGCCGTCGGCGGTGGCGGTGACGACGCCTCCCGCGGTCCCGAGCTCGACCCGGCACGAGAAGGCGAGCCAGGGCCCGGTGAGCCCGGCGGCCTGTCGGGAGGCGAGGCAAGCGCTCGCGTCCCGATCGAGCACGGCGCAGCCGAAGGGAGACACGGTGGAGGTCTCCGAGGTCGCGTCGTCCAGGGTGCAGACGGCGGCCCCGGCCTCGCCTCCGCTGCCGCTCGCGGTCGTCCCCTCGTCGTCGGCGCACGCGGCGAGACTCGCGAGCGCCAAGCCGAGCCGCGCGCTCGCGCGGATCACTCCGCGACGCGCTTCATGAGGCGGCCGCATAGGTCCGAGGACGGGCTCCGCTCCCGCTCGATCGTCAGCCCGGCGCGGAAGATGGCGTTGGCCGTGTCGGGGTCGCCGGTGACGACGTGGCAGATCCCGAGCATCTCGTGATCTTGTGGCTCCGCGTGATCGGCGACCAGCTGCGTGAGCGCCGGGAGCGCCGCGCGGTGCGCCTCCACCATCGCGGGCGTGGGCCTCCGCGGTGCGCCCTTCATCAGCACCATGACCTTGAGCGCCTGGCGCTGCTCCCCGGCGGGGTAGGTGGGGAACTCGGGGCTCGAGAAGAGCCGCTCGTACCCCATGTACGCGTCGTCGAGCGTCCCGCTCCGCCCGGCCGCGATGATCTCTTTGAGCGACGCCACCAGCGCCTCGTTCGGCAAGGCCGCAGGATACACCGAACGAGGCCCGGGAGCGCGTCCGCGACACCGCGGCGGGATCGGGCCGCGCGGGGGGCCGGCGTTGGCTGCTACACTGCGGCCACCCATGAAGGTGGGCTCCGGTACCAGCTCGAGCCACGAGCAGACGACCCAGATCGACGTGTCCGGCGGGACACGTGGCGCCTCGCAGGGCGAGGACCGCGCGTACCTCATGGTCCGGCTGGGCGAGCGCGCCGAGGTGCACGGGGTCGAGGGCGAGGAGCCGCTGGTCCTCGGGCGGGGAGAGGACGCCGACATCGTCGTCGACGACACCCGCGCGTCGCGACGCCATCTGGAGCTGTCCCTCCGTGACGGGCGCCTCTACGTCCGCGACCTGGGTAGTCGGAACGGGACGCGTGTGGGCTCGGACGTCCTGCGCGCAGAGGAGCGACCCCTGGCTCGCGGCGACGAGATCGTCGTCGGACCGGCGCGGCTGACGGTGATCGCGCTCCCGTCGCCCGTGGCCGCCGCGCGCGCCGCCGACGTCGTCGTCGCGAACCCTCGGATGAAGGAGCTCTTGGCGCTGGTCGATCGGCTCGCGGCGGTGCCCACGCCGGTCCTCCTCTGGGGGGAGACCGGAGTGGGCAAGGAGATCCTCGCGGAGCTGCTGCACAAGCGCGGACCACGCGCGTCCGGACCGCTCGTGCGCCTCAACTGCGCGGCGGTCCCCGAGTCGCTCCTCGAGAGCGAGCTCTTCGGTCACGAGCGTGGCGCCTTCACGGGCGCCGCGGAGCGGAAGCACGGCTTCATCGAGCTCGCCGACCGCGGCACCCTGTTCCTGGACGAGATCGGCGATCTGCCGCTCGCCATGCAGGCGAAGCTCCTGCGCGCGGTGGAGACCCAGCGCGTCCAGCGCGTCGGGGGCAGAGAGGAGCTCTCGGTGGACGTGCGGTTCGTCTGCGCGACCCACAGAGACCTCCAGCGCATGGTCGAGGCCGGATCGTTCCGAGGCGACCTCTACTACCGCGTCGCCGGGTTCGTCCTGGAGGTGCCGCCGCTCCGCGAGCGCGCCGACGAGATCGTCCCGCTCGCCGAGGGCTTCGCCGCCCGGTTCGCCGAGAAGCTCGGCCGGGCGCCGCCCCCGCTCGCCGAGGGCGCCCGCGCGGCGCTCACGGCCCACACGTGGCCCGGCAACGTGCGGGAGCTGAAGAACGCGGTCGAGCACGCCGTCGTCCTCTCTGGCGCCGGTACGATCGAGCGGGACCACCTCCCGCGCGGGGTGCTCGCCGGCGGGGAGCAGCCCTCGCCCTCGTCGATGCGGGCCCACGTCGACTCGGCGTCACGCGCGGCGATCGAGCGGGCGCTGGAGGCGGCGGGAGGGAACCGGCAACGCGCCGCGGACCTCCTCGGGGTCTCGAAGCGCACGCTCCAGTACCGGCTCGCCAAGCTCGGGATCAAGCCGTGAGCGTCGCGCGCCGCCTCCTGCCGCCGCTCGTCGCGGCGCTCTCGAGCGGCTGCTCGGTGGAGGTGGAGCTCGAGGGCAAGCGATGCCCCTGCGCGTCGGGGTACCTCTGCGACGAGTCCACCCAGATCTGCGTGGCGGAGCTCTGCGCCGTCTCCGCCAAGTCGTTCGCGCCGCTGTGGTCCACGCCGCACTCGCTCGCGTTCGCGTGGACTCCCACCGGGGCGGAGTCGAAGTTCCTCTCGTACGAGATCGTCGTCGCCGCGTCCGAGGCGGACCTCGGCGCGCGCTCCGGGTCCGCGCGCACCCTGACGAGCGCCGAGCACCCCGAGCTGTCGACCTTCGCGACGGGGGACGGCGGTCCGAACGTCGTGCTGGTGGGCGGGCTCACGCCGGACAGCATCTACTACGCGCAGCTCGTGGCCACGGACACGGACCGCTGCGCCTCACGCTCCTCGGTGGTGGCCGGGCGCACCTCACCCGCGCCGACCAACGATCCGATCGTGCTCTTCGACGCGTGGGCGCCGGGGGACCCTCCTCCGAGCATCTCCCCGGAGTTCGCGACCCTGTCGGGCACGGGACCCGAGGCAGAGATCCTCTACGTCCTCGCGAACGACACGCAGTGCTTCGGCGCGGACGCGCGGAGCGAGTGCGGCCAGCCCATCAAGCTGGAGCTCACCGTGGGCGTCGTCGCAGCCGACGACGGACAGGCGAACCGCGTGCGCCCGGGCACCTTCGGCGACGCCTACCTGGAGCTCACGCTCTGGTACGCGTCGCCGGTGGCCGCGAAGTGGGGCGTCGTGTGGCTGCACCCGGAGGGCGCCGCGTCGGACTACCGCTTCGACGGCTGGACCGTGCCGGCGAGCGAGGGGTGGAGCACGATCGAGGTGCCGCTCCACGCGCTCGAGGGCCCCACCGGTCCCCTCCAGCACCGCGACCTCACGGCGGCGGCGCTCCAGCAGCTCGGGCTCGGCGCTCAGTGGCACCGCGACGGCGTGGTGCACATCGACGCCGTCCGCATCTGGCACTGAAGCGTGGCGACGGCGTCGCGCCCAGCACCCCGCCGCGGGGTGGCGCCGTGACCGCGCCGCGACCCGGTTCGAGCCCTGGCGGGGCGCGCTGATGACGCTGGAGAGCCGGGTGCCGAAGGATCGCCCGATCCGGCGCGTGAAGAAGCTGGCGGACGAGGCACTGGCGGAGCTGCAGGCGCGAAGCGCCGAGCACCGCCCGGTGCGGGGCATCACATGCTCATCCTCTCGTGTGCCGTCACGACCCTGCCGCGGACCCCACTCCTTCCGCACCTTGCTAGAACCGGGTCTCGTACCAGGCCCCGAGCGGCCCGACGTGGAGGCTCGACGAGGCGCGGTCGGGGCCGCTCGTGGAGAGGACCACGTCGACGATGCCCCACGCCACGGCGCCGGCGAGCACGGCGCCGCCGATCGCGAGCGCGGCGTTGGCGCCCGTGGCGAGGTCTTCGGCGTCGTCCCGGAGGGAGGCGGCGTCGAGCTGGACGGGCGCGGCCTGCGCGTCCGCCTCCGTGCTCTTGGCGAGCGCCGCGAGCGCCCCTCCGGTGACGAGGCCCGCCACGCCGACCGCCGAGAGCACCCAAGGGAGCGGGCTCGGGGGCGAGCGCTCTCTCTCGGCGCGCTCGCGCAGCGCGCGCTCCTCCTCCGCGCGGCGCTCCAGCGCGGCGCGTGCGTCCACCTGGCCGCGCAGGGTGACGAGGCGCTGCTCGATGGCGCCGCGGTCGGGGATCATCGTGGCGTCTCGCAGGTAGCGCTCGTAGGAGAGGATGGCCGCGGGGAGGTCGCCCTTGCCCTCCTGCGCCTTCGCGAGGTTGAAGAGGAGCACCGGTTCGCCCGAGAGCGCGTGCGCATCCACGAGCAGCTGGATGGCCTCGTCGAACCGCCCCGCCTTGTAGGCGACCGCGCTCTCGGCGAAGAGCTGCTCGGCGCGGCTCGCGTGCCGGCCCTCCTCGCCCGACGCCGGTGACGCCGCGGCCACCGCGAGCGCGAGGGCGACGCCGATCAGGGCTCGCGCCGAGGGGCGCCGGGGCACGTGCGATCGCATCGGCCCCAATGTAGCCGGGGCCGCGGTCGCCGCGTGCCGCCGTGGTACCCTCTGGGGCGGAGTCACATCGCACGTCGTGGGCGCACGGAACGTAGGTCGCTACCGGGTGTACGAGCCCTTCGCGTCGGGGGGCATGGCGTCGGTCCACCTCGGCCGGATGACCGGGGCGGCGGGGTTCTCGAGGACCGTGGCGATCAAGCAGCTGCACCCGAGCTTCGCGGAGGATCCGGCGACGGTCGCGACGATCCTGGACGAGGCGCGCCTCGCCTCGCGCGTGCAGCACCCGAGCGTCGTCTCCACGCTCGACGTCGTCGTCGAGGGGCCGGACATCCTGCTCGTGCTCGAGTACGTCCACGGCGAGTCCCTCGCGCGCTTGCTGCGGGACGCGGGCGCCCCCCCGGTCCCGGTCGCGACCGCGATCGTCGCCGCCGCGCTCCACGGGCTGCACGCCGCCCACGAGGCGGTCTCGGAGTCCGGCGAGCCGCTCGGCATCGTGCACAGGGACGTGTCGCCGCAGAACGTCCTCGTCGGGGTGGACGGGCTGGCGCGCGTCCTGGACTTCGGCATCGCGAAGGCTCGGGGGCGGCTGCAGACCACGCGAGAGGGCCAGGTGAAGGGCAAGCTCGCCTACATGGCGCCCGAGCAGATCCGCCTCGGGGAGGTCAACCGGCGGACCGACGTGTTCGCGGCGGGGATCGTCCTCTGGGAGGCGCTCACGGGGGAGCGCCTCTTCGCAGGGGAGAACGAGGGGCACGTGATGTCCAAGGTGCTCGAGGCCGAGATCGCGGCGCCGAGCACGCGCAGGCCCGAGGTGAGCCCGGAGCTCGACGCCATCACGCTCCGCGCGCTGGCCCGCGCCGCAGACGAGAGGTTCGCGACGGCCCGCGAGCTCGCGCTGGCGGTCGAGGCGTGCGGCCCCGTGGCCCCCGCGTCGGCGGTGGGGCGCTGGGTCCAGGAGGCGGCGCGCGCCTCGCTCGCGGAGCGCGCCGCTCGCGTCGCGGCGATCGAGCGCACCGGCGACGACGTCCGCGCGCCTCGCGCTGCCACGAGCGACGAGGTCACCCGGACCGATCCGTCCGTCGCGAGCGAGGTCACGGCGACCGAGAACCGCGCGCTCTCGGTGGAGCCCTCGCCGTCCAGGGTCGAGGGTCCGAGCCGGCACCGCGCCGTCGGCGTCGGCGTCGGCGCGGCGGTCGCGGCAGCGCTCGTCACGGTCGGGCTCTGGTCCGGGCGCCGCGCGGACGTGGCGCCCGTCGCGCCCGCCGCTCCCGCGGTGACGTCGGCCCCCGCGCCGTCGGCGCCGTCGCCTTCGTCCTCCGTCGCGAGCCCCCCTGCGCCCGCCGGGAGCGACGCCCGCTCGGCCGAGCCGGAGCCGTCCGCGCGCGGCGCGCGCCCTCTGTCTCCAGGCGCCCCCCGGGCGCCGGCGCGCCCGCCCGCCGCTCCCACGAGCCCACCGGGCCCGACGCAGGCGAGCACCGCGGGTCCGTTCTACCGGTTCGAGTAGGCGCGCGCGGGGTGCAGCAGGCTGCACCCCGCGCAACGCGTTGCACCCCCGCGCGACGCGCGCGGCGCCTGCCGCGCTCGTCGCGCGCTGGTGCGAGGCTTGCTTACCCTGGTCGCATGCGGACCACCTCGATTGCGCTCTTGATCTGCGGCGTCCTCTCCTCCGGCTGCGGCGACGACGCGAGCTCCGGCTCCGGCGGCGCCGGCGGGGGGCCCTCGAGCGGGCCTGGCACTCCGTGCTGCAGCCCGTCGGGAAGCGGCGGCGCCACCGGAGCGTCCACCGGCAGCGGCGCCGGGAGCACGACCGGGTCGGGCGGCTCGGCGCCGCTCCCCTGCGGCGATCCCGTGACGTTCGAGACCGGCCTCGCGCCCGCCCAAGAGCTCCACGTCGCCACGACCGGCAGCGACGCGGGCGGGGACGGGAGCGCAGGCGCGCCGTTCGCCACGATCGCGCACGCGGCTTCGGTGGCCTCGCCCGGAACGGGCATCGTCGTGCACGCCGGGACCTACGCCGGCGACACCTACCTCTCGGACTTCGGCGGCGCCGAGGGCGCCCCGATCTGGATCGGCGGCGCGCCCGGAGAGCCGCGACCGGTGGTCCAAGGCGGCGCCAACGGGCTGCACCTCAGCCGCGTGCGCTACCTCGTGATCCACGATCTCGAGATCGTGGGCGGCTCGGCGAACGGCATCAACTGCGACGACGGCGGCGACTACGCCAACGGGGAGGCGACTCGCTACGTCGTCTTCCGCGGGCTCTCGATCCACGACATCGGCTCTGGCGGGAACAACGACTGCCTGAAGCTCTCGGGCGTCAACGACTTCTGGGTCACCGGGAGCGACTTCGCGCGCTGCGGTGGCGGGATGTCCGGCAGCGGGATCGACCACGTCGGGTGCCACCGCGGCGTCGTCGCGCGCAGCACGTTCTCGGAGATGTCCGGCAACGGGGTCCAGTGCAAGGGCGGCAGCACCGACATCACCGTCGTCGGGAACCACTTCGTGCAGGCCGGCGAGCGCGCGGTCAACCTAGGGGGCTCGACGGGCTTCGAGTACTTCCGACCGCCGCTGTCGGCTGGGGATCCGAACGCCGAGGCGAGGCGCATCCACGTGCTCGCGAACGTGATCGTGGGCGGCACGTCAGCGCTCGCGTTCGTCGGCTGCGTCGACTGCCTGGCCGCCAACAACACCATCGTCGACCCGGAGCGGTGGCCGTTCCGGATCCTCCAGGAGACCGTGTCGGGCGGCGGCTTCACGTTCCTCCCGGCCTCGGGTGGGCGCGCGCTCAACAACGTCGTCTTCTTCCGGGCCGCCGACGTGAGCGCGCACGTGAACGTCGGGCCCGACACCGACCCTGCGAGCTTCACGTTCCAGACGAACCTCTGGTTTTCCCACGACGATCCCGGCGCGTCGTCTCCCTCGCTGCCGGTCGCCGAGCAAGGCGGCCTCGTCGGCGTGGACCCGGCGTTCGTGGACGCGGCTTCGGGCGACTTCCACCTCGCCGCTGGGAGCGGCGCGATCGGGGCCGGGACGGACCTGCCCGAGCTCTCCGGCGACCGCGACGGCGCGTGCTACGCCGACCCCCCGAGCGTCGGTGCCTACGAGGCGAGCCCCTGACGGCCGCCACCGCCGCCGTCGTCACGAGCGGCCTCGGCGGCGCCGGGTCCGGCCCGCCTCACCTCGCGCCGTGTCGCTCGGTCTTGGTGGGCGTGCCGTCCTCGTCGAAGTGTCGCCAGACTCCGGCGGGCTTTCCCTCGCGGTACTCGCCCTCCATCTCTCGACGTCCGTTCGGATAGAAGAGGGTGGCAGGGCCGTGGGGCACTCCGTCGGCGCGCCGACAGAGGATGACGGGATCCCCCTCCGGCGACGGCGTCCTGTCCAACCTGGTGCCCGCGGGGCACGCGGCGTCCCCGGCCTCCCACCACCGGGCAGAGGCGGGCGGCGCGCCGGGCGCGGGCGTCTCGAGGCGGCTCGGCTCGGCGCCCGGGCGCTCGCCGGCGGCCCCCGTCGAGGCGGCGCTCGCGCTCGGGAGGACGCGCTCACGGGAGCCGCCGGCGCCGCGCGGCTCGCTCGACGCGGCGCCGCAGCCGTGCACGGCGAGCGCGCACGCGGTCACGAGGGAGAGGCTGCCGCGGCGTCTCACGGCTCGCTCAGGGGTCCGAGACCTCGGCCTCGCGCGCGATGTAGGGGACGTACTTGAAGTCGCGGATCTCACGGACGCGATCACCCTCGAAAGACAGCAAGATGAAGTAGGAGGGGCGGCCGGCGCCGTCCGCGTACGCGGCGAGCGCCAGCTGGCCGTCCACCCGCGCGACGCGGAGCGTGACGGGCTCCGCCTGGTACCGGGTGAAGTACATGCCCACCTGCTTGCCCCTCCGCTGCGACCTCGAGACGAGGTCGAGCCGGCAGTCGTCGCCGATCAGCGCGCGGACGCCGTCCCAGTCGCGAGCGTTGAAGAGGGACGCGTACTGGTCGAGGCGCTCGCGCGTCGCGCCGTCGAAGGGATGATCGTCCTGCGCCCCGCGCGCGAGGTTGGCGCGTCCGCGCACGAGCGCCGCCTTCACCGCCATCACCGTGGTCCCCATGGTCTCTGCCGTCTCCTCCAGCGAGTGTCCCAGGACGTCCTTCAAGATGACCGCGCTGCGCTGCGTGACCGGGAGGGTGACGAACTCCGCGAGCGCCGCCCGCACCGTGATCGGATCGGGGCCCGCGTCGACGTCTCCCACGTCGGCCACCTCGGCGATGTCCGCGCGCGGCTCGGTGTACTTCTTGCCGTGGCTCTTCAAGAAGTCGAGCGCCGCGTTGTGCGTGATCCGGAAGAGCCAGGGGCGGAGCGGGGGCATCTCGGGTGTCTGTCCGATGGCGTAGAACGCCTTGGCGAGGGCGTCCTGGACGATGTCCTCGCCCTCGATCACCGATCCCGTGAGCCGCGCCGCGTAGCGGTGCAGCTCGGGTCGAAGGTCGCCGACCAGAGACAGGAACTCGTCGCGCGCCTGCGCGAACGTGGCGGACATCTCGAGCATGGCGTCGCTACGCTACGCGAGTTCGGGGCGCGGCGCCTCCGCCGCGCGCTTGAGGTCGGCGGCGTACGCCTCGAACACCGGGCGAAAGTCGGGCAGCTTGCTCTTGATCAGCGGGAGCATGATGCCGCCGAGCTCCTCGCGCATCGCGAACTCGGTCGAGCCGCCCGGGCGAGGAGTGAGCGTGAACGTCCGGACGCCACGGAACATGGGCGCCACCCCGTCGCTCCACTCCATCTCCTCGTTCGGCCGGAACCGCGTGACCCGGGGTGAGAAGGTTCGGTCGGGCGCGGTGGGCACCCGCAGGGTGAGCTTCTGTCCGAGCGCGACGGTGCCCTCGAGGCTGTCGACCGTCGAGTTCCAGTCGCCGAACCGCGGCGCGTCGGTGAGGAGCGCCCAGACCCGCTCGGGCTCGGCGCGGATGGTGCAAGAGACGGCGTAGGCGAGGCGGAAGGTGCTCTCGGTCTTCTCGGCGGCGGTCGTGGTCACGGTGGGACCTCCTCCTCCCACGACGAACGACGTGGGGCGGAGGATGCGGTCACCCGCGCGAAAGCTGGACGAAGAGGAGGGGGATCCGGATCGAGCGCCGGCCGAGCCGGCCCTCCTGACGCGGCCTCGCAGCTACATGCGGTCCGGCGCCTCGATCCCAAGCAAGCCGAGGCCGAGGGCGAGCGTGCGGGCGGTGCTCTCACAGAGCACCAGCCGGGAGGCTCGCACCGCGGGCTCCGACTTGAGGACCGGGCACCGGTTGTAGAACGTGCTGAACGTCTGCGCGAGATCGTAGAGGTAGGTGCACAGGCGGTGCGGCTCCAGGGACGCCTCCACGTCGCGGACGGCGGCGGCGAACGACACGAGCGCGAGCGCGAGCGCGCGCTCCTCGGGCGCGTCGATGCGCAGCGCCGCGGCGCCGGGGGCGGCGCCGCCCGCGTTGCGAAGGATCGAGCGGCAGCGGGCGTGTGCGTACTGCAGGTACGGGCCGCTGTTGCCCTCGGTGGCCAGCATGCGGTCCCAGTCGAAGACGTAGTCCTTGATCCGGTCGCTGGAGAGATCGACGTACTTGATCGCGCCGACGCCGACGGCGTGGGCGACGGCGCCCTGCTCCTCCTCCGAGAGCTCGGCGCTCTTCTCCTGCACGACCTCCCGGGCGCGTTGCTCGGCCTCCGCGATGAGGTCGAGCAGCCGGATCGTCCCGCCCTCGCGCGTCTTGAACATCTTCCCGTCGGCCCCGAGGACGCTCCCGAACGCGACGTGCTCCGCCCGGGCCGGCGGGCGCAGCCACCCGGCGAGCTCCGCGGTCTTGTACACCATCGCGAGGTGCTGGCTCTGCGGGGAGCCGACGACGTAGAGGAGCCGCGTCCCGCCGAGCTCCTGGAGCCGGTACTTGATCGCGGCCAGATCGGTGGTCGCGTAGCCGTACCCGCCGTCTCTCTTGCGCACGATGAGCGGCTGCCGCCCGCCGGTCTTGCCCTTGAAGCCCGGAGGAAAGACGCAGAGCGCGTCGGCGTCGAGCTCGGTGAGGCCCTTCTGGCCGAGCTCCTCCACGACGCCGTCGAGCATCGGGTTGTAGAGGCTCTCTGCGGCGACGTCGTCGTCCGTCAGGGTGACGCCCAGCCGAGCGTAGACCTCGGCGAGGTACCGCCGCGAGAGGCCGACGAGGTGCCGCCAGCGGGCGAGCGTGTCGGCGTCCCCACGCTGGAGCTCGACGACGCGCGCGCGGGCCCGGTCTTGAAACGCGGGCGACGCGTCGAACTTCTGCCGCGCCTCGCGGTAGAGCGCGTCGAGATCCGCGATCTCCGCTTCGGAGGACGCCGCGGGGAGGTCGAGCAGGTGCTCGATCAACATGCCGAACTGGGTGCCCCAGTCGCCGAGGTGGTTCTGGCGCACGACGCGGTGACCGGCGAACGCGAGGACGCGGGCGAGGGCGTCTCCGATGATCGTGCTCCGGAGGTGACCGACGTGCATCTCCTTGGCGACGTTCGGGGCGGAGTAGTCGATGACGCACGTCTCCGGCGCCGCGGCGGGCCTCAGGCCGAGCCGCTCGCTCGCGGCGCCGTCCGCGACGCACGACGCCAGGAACTCGGGCGTGAGGCGGAGGTTGATGAAGCCGGGCCCCGAGATCTCGGGCGCCTCACACACGCCCGCGAGGTCGGCCGCGGCGACGATCTTCGCCGCGGTCTCCCGCGGGGCGCCGGGGACCTTCCCCTTCAGGGAGAGCGCCACGTTCGCCTGGTAGTCGGCGTGCTGGGAGCGGCGCAGGAGCGGATCGGTCCCGGCGAGGTCCGGTCCGAAGGCCCTCTCGAGCGCGCTCCGGAGGCGCTCGGTCAAGGCGTCGACGGGATCGCTCAATCCGGGCGCTCCACCGGCAGGAGGTTGCCCTCCCAAGCGAGGAAGCCGCCCTCCAGGAACGCGACCGGTGTCCCCCCTTCGGTGAGCTTCTCGCTCATCTCCTTCGACTTGTCACCGGAGCGGCAGTAGAGGACGGGCTCCCCGGGGAGCATGTGCAGCTCCGCGAGGCGGCTGCCGATCTCCTCGATCGGGATGTTCACGGCGCCGGGGATGTGCGCGCGCCCGAACGCCCCCGCCTCGCGCGTGTCCACCGCAACGGCCTGGCGCTGCCCGACGGCTTGGGCGAGCTCCGCCGCCTTGATGGCGCCAGCGGCGCGCGGCAGGTACGGGTCGACGAGGTCCGCGATCTGCGCGCGGCGCAGGACCCCCTGCTCACCCACGACCGGCCGGCCCTTGGCGAACACCACGAAGGTCGGGACGCTCTGGACTCGGAGGGTCATCGCGAGCCGCTTGGACTTGTCGATGTCCACCTTCACGACCTTGAGCTTGCCGGCGAGATCGGTCGCGACCGCGTCCACCTCGGGCGCGACGACCTTGCACGGCTGGCACCACTCGGCGGAAAACTCGACGAGGACCGGTAGCTCGCTCTTGAGGACCTCACGCTCGAAGTCCTGCTCCGTGACGTACGGGACGGGCATAGGTGGCTACTTTTAATCCAGGCTCCGCCGGAAGGCGAGGCTCACCAGCCGTCGATGGCCTTCGGCGTCAGCCGGACGGCGTGGGGGTCGGTGGCGTCGCGCAGGGCGTCCGCGAGGAGGAAGGCCGCGCCCACGGTCAGCATGATCAGGATCGACGGCGCCAGCAACATGGCAGGTCGCTCCGGGTTGCGCGCTGCCTGGGCGAGCAGCTGCCCCCACGAGGGGTCCGACGTCGGCGGGCCCAACCCGAGGAAGCTCACGGCCGTCTCCAGGAGCGTCACGGACGCGATCCCCATCGCCGCGCACACCGCTACGGGCCCCACGGTGTGCGGGAGCAGGTGGCGCCACAGGGTGCGGGTGCGCGTCGCCCCGAGCGCGCGGGAGGCGAGGACGAAGTCCTCGAGCGAGAGACGGAGCACCTCGGCGCGGACGATGCGGGCCACCTCGGCCCACTTCACGAGCGCGACCCCGGCGGCCACCGACCACGCCGACGGCTGTTCTTCGATCGCGCGCATCACGGCGACCGCGACGATGACCGGGAACGTGTCGACGGCCTCGACCAGCCGCTCGAGCCGCTTGTTCCATCGAGCGCTGCCCGAGCCGGCGAGCGCCCCGAGCGCGAGCCCGAGGACGAGGCTCGCGACCACCGCGAGGAGGCTCGTGCCGAGGGCCCCGCGGGCGCCGTGGATCAGGAGGGCGGCGACGTCCCGGCCGCGCTCGTCGGTGCCGAGCGGGTGCGCCCGCGACGGCGGCTCGAGCGCCGCGGCAGAGATCGCCTGCGGGTCGACCTCGAGCGGCGGCGCGACCCTGAAGCTCCCCTCCGAGCCCGGCGCCGTCTCGTCGGGGAGGACCGCCGGGAGGAGGCGGACGCGCTCACCGATCTCGAGGATCGGCTGGCTGGAAGCCAGGAGCTCCGCGAACGTGGAGACGAGCGCGAGCATGCCGAGGATCACCAGCCCGACGCGCGCGCGCCGGCTCCGCGCGAGGTAGCGCAGCGCCGTGCGCACGTGGGTGACCCGCTCCGCCCTCGCCTTCGTCACGCGGCGCCTCCGGCGAGGCGACCGCGGAGCCGCGGATCGAGCGTCGCGTGGACGAGGTCGCTGACGAGGACGACGACCGCAGCGACGATGGCCGCGGAGATGGAGAGCAGCATGAGGAAGCTGGTGTCGCGCTCCGCCACCGCCTTCACGACGGCGGCTCCGACGCCGTCGAGCCGGAACCCGGCCTCCACCACGAACACTGCGGTGAGCGCGGTGGGCGGCTCGACCGTCAGCAGGGTCACCGTCGTCGGGAGCGCGTGCCTCACGCCGTGGACCACGAGGGCGCGCCACAGCGAGGCCCCGCGCGCCCGCGCGGCCCGGACGTGCTCCCCCGACATGGCCTCCCGCAGGCCCGTGCGCTGCTGCCGGGCGGGCGCCGCCAAGAGCCCCGCCGCGACCACGAGCGTGGGGATCCAGAGGCTCGCGCCACCGGTCTGGGCGCCGGCCGCGATCACGAGGGCCGCGAGCACCGCCGGTGGGACGGCGTAGAGGGCCATGACGCCCGCCCCGAGCGCGAGATCGACGCTCCTCCTGCGGCGCGCCGCGGCGAGGACTCCCATCAGGATCCCTCCCGCGTAGCCCAGGAAGATGGCGCCGAACAGCAGCCGAAGCGTGACGGACGAGCCGCGCGCGAGCCGGTCCCAGGCGTGGGTGCTCGCCCCCTTCGTCCCGAGGTCGAGCGCGGCCCCGGCGGCCCACTTTCCGTAGCGGGTCTCCTTCACCATGGCGGCGGCGCGGGCGGTGCCGTCGAAGGCGCTGAAGTCGCTCTCGTGGACCAGCCACCACGCGCGCCAGCGGAGCACGCACGCGGAGGCCTCTTCGAGGGAGCTCCCTTCGGGGATGGTGTCGTGGCGGGCGGTCACGGTCGCGGCGAGCTCCACGAGCGTCCGCGCGACCGAGAGCGACCGCTCGTCGCTCGGCGCGGGGAGCGTCTCGAAGAGCGCCGGCAGGACGTAGGTGCCGAGCCCCTCCAGCTCGCGGCGTCGAGACTCGGAGCGGTACCGCGTGAGGCGCTCGATCGCGGTGCGGACGCTGGCTGGCCGGAAGTCGATGCTGCGATCGTCCCAGAACCTCCGCCACACGAGCACGGCCTGCTCGGGATCGTGGGCGCGGTCGGCGTTGGCGACGTGGAGGCGGGAGGCCAGCGGGGCGAGCGCGACGGCGACGCGGGCTCGCTGCGCGGGCTGGAGCGCCTCGAGCGCCGGCATGACGAACGGGAGCGCCGCGCCGCCCAAGCGCAGCAGCTCGCGCTCGCCGAGGTCGGCGTCGGGGCCGCCCTCGGCGACGAGGACGACGGCGGCCGCCGCGCGGGACCGGACGTCCGCCGGCTCCGGGTTCAGGAAGCGCGGGAGGTCCAGGAAGCGCTCGCGCCTCCGCTCTTGGATGCGCGACAGATCGCGATCCAGCCGCGCCGCCTCTGGATCCGGGGGCGGCGGCACGAACGACAGGACCAGGAACGTGAGCAGCGACACCACGAACAGCGTGGGCACCGTCCAGAGGAGCCGCCGAAAGAAGAGAGAGAGCACCCGCCAGCTACCGGAGCAGGTAGTAGCCGGCGACGACGACGCAGGTGACCGCGCTGACGATCATCATGGTGACGATCCAGGAGGGCGCCTGCTCGCGGGGCAGCTCCACCGGATCGTCCCGGAGGTCGCCGGAGAGGGGCGAGTCGGTGTCGTACTCGTCGTAGCCGACCTCGATGCTGGGCCCCAGGCTCCGGGCGGGTCGCATGCTCGTCCGGATGGAGGCGCTGCCGAGCGAGTCGCCGGGCCGGCTGGAGGCGTGCTCCGGCAGCTCGTACTTGCGGTACTTGAGGCCCGCCACCTCCTCGGGGGTCGGCTCGGCGAGGCCCGGGCCCTCGAACTTCGCGACCACCACGGTGACGTTGTCGTGGCCGCCTGCCTGGTTCGCGCGGTCCGTGAGCTCGCGGCACGCCTCGAGCGGGTCCTCGAAGGCGCGGAGGACCTCCTTGATCTCCTCGTTGCGGACCATGCCGCTCAGCCCGTCCGAGCAGAGGAGGAGCACGTCGCCGCGGCGGAGCTCCACGAAGGTGAGGTCCACCTGGACGGTGTCTGCGGTGCCGAGCGCTTGCAGGATGATGTTGTTGTGCTCGAAGGTCTCGGCTTCCTCCTCCGTCAGCTGCCCAGCCTCGATGAGCTGGTTGACGAGCGACTGGTCGCGCGTGACCTGGACGAAGCGGTCGCCCCGGAGCAGGTAGCCGCGGCTGTCGCCCACCTGACCGAGGAAGAGGTGATCGTCGATGAGGGCAGCCACCGTCGAGGTCGTGCCCATGCCGCGCCGCGACCGGTCCGCCTTCGCCTCGGCGAAGATCCGCATGCCGGCCGACTCGATCGCCGAGACGAGCCGCGCTGCCAGCTCGTCGCGCGTGATCGCGGAGTCGCCGGCGAGCATCCGCTGGTAGACGATGTCCACGGCGAGCTGGCTGGCGACCTCCCCGGCGGCCGCGCCCCCCATCCCGTCGCACACCCCGAGCAGGGTGCCTCGCTCGCCGACCGTCTGGAGGCGATCGGCCTCCATGAGCCCGCGGCTCGCCTTGGTCAGATCCGCGACGAGGAAGTTGTCCTCGTTGTGGTCGCGAACCTGGCCGACGTCGGTGCGCCCGAACACCCGCACGAGGATCGGCTCGCGCAAGGCAGGGGGTGGGGGCTCGAGGGTGAGGAGGGCCTCGGCCACCGCGACCGTCGGCCCCGACGCGGGGGGCTCTGGCGAAGACGGAGGCGCGGAGCTCTCGCCGGCGCGCAGCATTGCGCTCGTGAGGTCCGAGGCGGGCGCCTCGTCCTCTGGCGAGTCGTCCTCTGCGCTCTTCTTCTCGCCGTTCCCGGCGGCCGCGCCGCCGGGCGGGCTGCTGGCCGAGGGCGAGCCGCCTGGGGCCGACTTTCCATCCCCGGCGGACGGGCCTGCGGCAGGCGCCGCTGCGTCGAGGACCGTGTCCTCCTCCGCAAGTGGCTCGTCCGGCTGCTTCTTGGCTTCCGGCAGCTCGCTCACGTCCGCCCCGTCATGAAGGGGCCCCGCGCGCGCCGCCGCCGCCGGGCTGCGCGCCCCCGGCCTCGAAGCGGAACAGATGCTGGCCGATGCGGATTCGGTCCCCGTCCTTGACGGGTGTGGCCTGCCGGATCGCGACGTAGGTGCCGTTCGAGGACTCGAGGTCCTCGATCGTGAAGCTGTCCTTGGCGGGATCCCTCCGGAGCACCGCGTGTTTCCGCGAGAGGAACGCGTCGGCCGTGAAGACGATGTCCCCCACCTCCCTGCCCAGGACGGTCTCGTCGCGGTGGACGTAGTACACGTCACCCTGCAGGCCGGTCGTGGAGCGCTGATCCAGGCGCGCGAGGCGGTTCACGGGCTTGCTTCCGAAGACGCGGGTTCCGTGCTGGGCCACCGGCCCGAGGTTGCGCTCCTCCTCGCTCACAAGCTGAAACTGTAACACCTGTGACCCCAAGAGTATCAAGTCACCGTTCTCGAGGGGGGTGCGCCCCTTCGACCTCTTGTAGACGCCGTTCAGGGTCTTGAGGTCCTCGACGTGCCATACGCCGGCCCGCTCGACCAACAGCGCGTGCCTCGGCGCCACGTAGGGGTCGTCGAACAGCAGCACGTCGCCCTCGGTGCGGCCGACGATCACCTCGGGGCTCGCCAGGTCGAACGCTTTCCCGTCGGATCCGTCCTCCACCACCACCACGAGCCGCGCCGGCTTCTGTTTCGGCGCCTGGAGCCGCGCTGGGTGCGGGGCGCCCGCGGGGCGGGAGGGCGAAGGTGGCGGGACCTGGGGGCCGGGAGCCGCCGAGGGCGCGCGGGTCTGGACCGTGTCCGAGGTCGGCGCGATTCCGCTCCCTATCAAGGGCGACGAGACGCCCGCGGGGACGGCCTGCTGGACGGGGGCGATCCTCGCGATCGCCTGCGGCGCGGGGCGATCGGGCGGCGCGGCCACGGGCGCCGGGACG
>CAZBJI010000084.1:0-33436 GCA_964492175.1 uncultured Polyangiaceae bacterium
TTCGTGTCCGGCTGCTCGAGTCATGGCTTGCTCATCGGGTCGGATTCTAATGGTCTTGGAGCCTGTTCATGCGTTGCGCCGATTGTCGCTGGAGCACTACAGTCGCGCTGCGTCGAAGCCGAGGCGCGCCGGCTGATCCGCGCCGACGGCGGACACGCCGAGGCCGGCCCGGGCGCAGGCGTCCCCATGCCCGAACGTGATGAACGTCCGTCGTGGGCTCGGTCCGCTCCCCGAGGCACTCCCGGGGCTACACCGCGACGCCTTCGAGGACGCTCATCGTCGGGTACTCGAATACGCGCCCGATGCGGAACCCCGTTGCCGCCATCATGCCCGCGAACTCGGCGCGGCCGCGCTCGCGTCCGTTGGAGCACACCGCCATCATGTGGAGGTCGGCCACGGTGCCCAGGGGGTCGCGCGACGTCTTCTCCACGATGGCCTCGCTCACCACCAAGCGAGCGCCGAGCGCGCAAGCGGCCCGTACGTTGCGCAGGATCGTGAGGCCGCGCTCGTCGTCCCAGTCGTGCAGGATGTTCTTGAGCACGTACGCGTCCGCCCCGGCGGGAACGGACTCGAAGAAGCTCCCGGGCACGAGCTCCGCCCCAGCCAGGACGCCGCGCGCTGCGAGGAGGGGCTCCGCCGAGTCCACGACGCCCTTCGCGTCATACAAGGTCCCGCGGAGGTGCGGGTGCCGCACGAGGAGCTCGGAGAGGAGCGAGCCGCGTCCGCCCCCGACGTCGCACACGCGCTTCACGTCGCGCCACGGGTACACGGTGGCGATGACCGGCGCGTCCTGGAGCGTGATGCCCATCATCACGTGCGCGAAGATCTCGCGTTCGTCCGGGTGCTTCTCGAACCAGTCCCACACGGTCATCCCGTGCACGCGGTCGAACGCGGCGCGGCCCGTCGCGAGCGTCCGGGCGAAATCGCCCCAGGTCGCCATGTGCGAGCCGGACGCGTAGTGGATCGCGAGCTCCCGCATGCGTGAGGGCTTGCCGCTCATCAGCGTGCGCGAGAGGCGCGTGTTCTCGAAGCGCCCATCTGCGCGCAGCGAGAAGATCCCGATCGTCGCGAGCGCGCGCAAGGTCCGGTGCACCGCGTCCGCGGCGAGGCCGGCCCTCTCCGCGATCTCCTCGGCGTTGAGCGGACCGCGGTCGAGCAGGTCGGGGATGTCGTGTCGTGCGACCGCGCCGAGGAGCGCCGTCTTGCCGACGCCCGTGATCGTGTCGAGCATCGCGAGCTCCGGCGGTCCGAGCGCGTCGGTGAGCCGCTGGAGCCCGCGCCGGAGGCGGAGCACGGCGCGGACGGCGAACGCCGGCGGCGCGTTCGGGAGCGGGCGCGCGCCGGCCTCGTGCGCCGAGGGAGGCGGCAGCCCCTGGTAGCCGCGCTCGCCGGACTCGAAGCGCTCCCCATGGTGCGCGGCCGTTCCGTGGATCGAGCCGTTGTCGGTGAGCCCCCGGTCGCGCCCGTTGGGGCCCGTGCTCGCGCGGGGGAGAGGGGCGCCTTGCATGGATGCCCCATACACGATGAGGCGCCGCTCGTCGCATGGATCCGTTGCTGGTCACACCCCGCGCTGCTAGCGTCCGCGTCCCTTCGGCGGTGCCACTCGCGCCCGCTAGGGTGCGTTCAAGGAGCTAGGACCATGACGGGCACGGGTAACGGCCAGACGGTGCAGGGGCTGAACATTCAGGGCGGAGCGGCGATCGTCGCGCCCATCACGGCCTTCCAGAACGGAGTTCCGCCGAACGCGCTGGTGGTCCTGCCCATCCAGAAGATGACGGACGAGCTCAAGGAGAAGATGGCCGTGGGGCCGCTCGCCGTCACCCAAGAGCAGCTGTGGGCGCTGCTCGGGTTCAACGGTCCAGCCGTCCAGGTGCAGGACGATCAGGGCCGCCCCCTGATGATCGGGCTCGAGGACCTCCTGGCCGGGCTCGACAAGCACTTCAACGAGAAGCCCGACGATCTCAACCGCGGCCGGATCTACGCGCAGGAGCTCATGAAGCACGAGCGCTTCCAGCGCGCGGAGCAGATCCTCTCGAAGGTGGTGGCGAAGGGCGGTGGAGGTGAGGACTGGCTCGCGCTCGGCATCTGCCAGCTCCAGCAGGAGAAGCACGACAAGGCCGAGGGCACGCTGAAGGGCGCGCAGAACCTGCTGAAGACGAGCCCGTACCCGTCGCTCCACCTCGCCAAGATGTACCGGGCCAAGTCCGAGAACGACTCCGCCCGGCAGGCCATCGACAAGGCGATCGAGATCGACGCCGAGCTCGTGGACGCGTGGGCGATGCTCTTCACCCACCTCAAGGACACGACGGACGAGGAGAAGGCGGTCGCCGAGATGGAGAAGCTCGCGTCCGACACGAAGAACTCACGCCCCCTCGTCGCGCTGCAGGCGTTCTACGCCAACAAGGAGGAGACGCGCGACAAGGCGATGGCGTACGGGAAGAAGGCCCTGGAGCTCAACTCGGACGACACCCTCGCGCTCCTCGCGCTCTCCGCGCTCCACGGGCAGAAGGGGGATCTCGAGGGCGTCATCAAGGCGCTCCAGCCCCACGAGGCCAAGATGACCCGCGACGTCCGCCTCGCGAACAACTACTTCGAGGCGCTGTTCCAGTCGCGCCAGATCGACAAGGTCACCAAGCTGCTGAACGCGCTCGCCGGCTCACAGAACCAGCAGGTCAAGGAGTTCGCCATTCAGCGCTCCAAGGTGGTCGCCCAGTTCCTGCAGCAGCAGCAGCAGCAGATCGCCGGGCTCGCGGGCGCCAAGAAGTAGCCCGCGGGTGGCGACGCCACGCGCTCCGAGGCCGGCCGCCAGTTCGGCCTCGCCGTTTCGCGCGCCCGAGCGGGGCGGCGCCTCGGCACGATCTTCGCGACGCCGGCGCGCGGAGGTGAGCGCATGCGCGAGGCTCGGTCTGTGGCGCGGGGGTCCTGGCTCGTCGGTGGGGTAGCGCGTGCGCTGGCCGCGCTCCGCGGGTCGGCCTGGTGGTCGCTCGCCCCGAGAGCCGCGCTCGGCGCCGCAGCCCTCGGCGTCCTCGGGCTGCTCGGGTCCGGCGCCCTCGATCGATGGCTCCCCTCCCCACAGGGCGTCGCGTCCGCGGCGGCGGCACCTCCCTCGACGGCGCGCGCGTCGGCGTCCGCCTCCGGCGCGCCGTCGCCGTCCGCGTCCTCGGCGCCGAGCGCGTCGGCGTCCGCGTCGCCTTCGGCCACGCCGCCGGCGACGACCGGCGACGGTAAGATCGTCCTGAACCTGGCCTCCGAGGTGGACCTCGTGCGCCTGCCGGGGATCGGGCCGAAGAAGGCGCGCGCCATCCTGGCGCTGCGCGACAAGCTCGGAGGGCGCTTCAAGCGCCTCGAGGATCTGCTGCGCGTCCGCGGTCTGAAGCGCAAGGCGCTGGAGCGGCTACGCCCCCACGTCGTGCTCGACGCGCCCGCGTCGCCGACTCCGGACGAGCCGCAGCGGCGCCCGCCCTGACTCCTGCGAGTCGCGGAGCCGGCCGCGCATGCACGCGGCCGCGAGGCGCCGGCGACGCCTACTCCGCCGCGTCGAGCTCGCGCGCGACGCGATCGAGGATCTCCCGCTTCACCCGGCGACGAGCGAACGGGGTGAGCCTGCCGAAGCGGTGGGCGCGATAGGCCGCCTGCGGGAGCAGCAGCTTGACGCCGAGGACTGCCTGCAGGCCTTGGGGCTGCGTCTTGCCCTGCTCGTCGATGATCTCGGCGGCCACGAGGGCGCCGGTCTCCGCCGCACCCTCCATGTACCCCTGGAAATCGAGCGACGTGTGCTCGCCGCAGAAGTGAACGTTCCCTTCGCGCTCGCCCTCCAGGCCGAAGAACGCCCACTGGCCCGGCCGGTAGCACGCGTAGCTCCCCTTCATCGTCGGGACGGTGGGCCAGTGCATGCGGACCGCGGTGCCGGTGAACGCGGCGGTCATCCCGGGCCATACCTGCTCGAGCCCCGGCAGGACGCCAGCGATCCACTCCGCCTCGGTCCCCGTCCCCGAGGCCAGGCCCTGCGCGCCGCCGAGGAAGTTCGTGATGATCCCGTGCGCGCCGTCCTGACCGATGGTCGTCTCCCACGTCTGCTGGACGGGGAAGTCCGTCGTGAGGCTCCCGTTCGCGCTGTTCGGCGCGGTGCGCCACACCCGCGAAGAGAAGCCCGCCATCACCTTCGCGTTCGTGCCGTAGCCGAGCTCGGCGATCATGGCGCGCTTGTCGTCGGAGAGCGTGAGCCCCGTCAGGTCCACGTCGCGGAGGACGGAGAACGGCAGCGCGAAGACGATGCGGGTGCACGCGACCGTCACCGGACCCGACGGGCTCTCGAAGTCGAGCTCGAAGCCGTCCTCGGTGTCGCGCGCGGCCACGAGCTTGTGCTCGAGCTTGAGCTGCTCGGGGTCCAGGCCTTCGGCGAGGAGCTTGGGGAACGACTCGTTGCCGAGGTGCGTGTGGAACCGCTCGTCGCTGACGCCGAAGATCCGGAACGGGTCGGGGTCGTCGGCGCCGATCAAGTAGATGAGGTTCAGCGCGGACTGCTCGGTGTTCTCGAGCCCGTACTCGCCGCGGTACGCGACCTGCAGCACGCCGTGCAGCTCGGGGTACTGGGCCACGGGGACGTTGTCGCGCAGCCACTGGTCGAGCGACGTGACGTCCAGCGCGTCGAAGGCGGTGAAGTCGTCCGGGTTGTCGGCGGCCTCGAGCGCGGCCTGGAACGCGGGCGCGACGGCGTTGAACTGCGTCTGGATGACGGCGTTGTCGACGAGCGCGCCGTTCAGCCAGTAGGTCTCCACCTCGATCCCGGCTGGCTCCTGCGCCCGGTCGTCGAGCGCGAGCCCGAGCTGCGAGGCGAGCTCGTGCAGGGTGACGTGTCCCGTGTCGATGAGCTCCCCGCCGAGCTCACACACCTGGTCGGGCGCCTGCGGGAACTGCCCGGTGGCCGAGAACATGCGGCCGCCGACGCGGCTCTGCGCCTCGTACACGGTGGCCGTGATCCCCGCCTCCTTGAGGCGATAGGCGCAGTGGACGCCGGCCATGCCACCGCCCACGATGGCGATCACGTCCGCCACGTCCTCCTCCTCGCACCCGCCGAGCGCCGGCACCGCGCCGAGGGCCAGCGACCCGGCGGAGGCCTGCAAGAACGCGCGGCGGCGCGCGAGCACCCGCTCCTCGAGCTGAGGCGCGTGCGCAGGCTGACCGAGGGCGACGCGGAGCGACCGGCGAAGAGCGGAGAAGAGCGGAGTCCTAGCCATGAGCCCACGGTAGCGGCCCTTCCTGGGGACGCCAA
Source organism: uncultured Polyangiaceae bacterium (assembly GCA_964492175.1). Classification (GTDB taxonomy): domain Bacteria; phylum Myxococcota_A; class Polyangia; order Polyangiales; family Polyangiaceae; genus Xiheicaenibacterium. The sequence continues at coordinate 5,273 of CAZBJI010000084.1, forward strand.
GTCTCCGAGGGCCTCCGCGCATCCCCTGATCTGGGGGCTGAGAGATTCGGCACACTGGTACGCGGGGATGGATCGCGGGTGCGGTCCGCCTATCCTTGCGCGAATGGATGCCATGAGTCTCTTGGGCGGCATGCTCGGCAGCGGGTTCGGTCGTGGGCGCGGTCCTGGCCTCGGCACGATCGCGGCGGGTGCGGCCGGCGTGGCCGCGGCGGGAGGCCTCGGCTACCTCGCGTACCGACACTTCCAGGGACAGCGTCAGCCCGCGGGGGCGGCGCCCGCGCCCGGCGCGCCGTCGTTCGGCGCGCCCTTCGGTGCACCTCAGGCTGCGGGCGGGCCGAGCGGTCCGGCGGCTGGAGGCGTCGGCGGGTTCTTCGCGAGCCTCGGCGGCTCCTCGGGCGGGCTGCGCACCGACGGCTTCTCGGTCCCCGGGTACGAGTGGCAGTCGGGACAAGCGGGCGCGCCCGCGGGGCCCGCGGTCGCTGCGCCGCCGCCGGCCGCCGCGTCGCCGCCTGCGGGCCCGCAGCCAGCCGTCGACTACGCGAACCTGCCCGCGCAGCCGGTCTCCCCTTACGCGACGCCCGCTGGTTCGCCGGCGCAGCCGGCACCTCCGGACTCGACGCAGAACGACCACGCGCTTCTCCTCGTCCGCGCCATGATCGCGGCGGCATACGCGGACGGGACGATCGACGACGCCGAGCGCGCAGAGATCCTCGGCCGGCTCGACGCAGCCGGCGTCGGCCCGGCGGAGAAGGAGCTCTTCCTGCGCGAGCTCGCGAGCCCGAAGCCCGTGACGGCGCTCGCCGCGGAGGTGAAGACGCCGGATCTCGCGGAGCAGTTCTACGTCGTCTCGCTCCTGGCGGTGCGCGTCGACAACGACGCGGAGCGCGCCTACATGCGGATGCTGCCCGCGCTCCTCGGGCTGGGCGCCGAAGAGGTCGCGGCGATCCACCAGAAGACGGGCGTCGCCGCGCCGGCCTGAAGGCCGACCCACCGGCCTACCAGTTAATCGCCCAGAGCTCGGCGTAGAGGCCGTCGCCGAGGTTCTTTCCGGTCCCCTTGGGGCGGACCAGGTAGAGCGTCTGGGTCGCGCCGAGGCAGAGGAACGCCGGATCGGTGGACTGGACCACCACGTGCTTCTTCGCGGTAGCGAACGCGATGTCCTCCGAGAAGTCCTTCTTCTCCTTCGCCCACGCGACGCCCGCGTTGCCCTTCTGGGGCACGTCGTGGCGCTCGTAGGCGGCGATCGCCTTCTTGACGCCGAGGAGGGACGGCAGGTCCTCGGGGACGATCTCCACCGCGATCTTGGCCGTGAGCCCTCCGGGGACCTCGCTCTGGGGCACCGCGCGCGACCGGACCAGGACGTACCGCTCGGCGTGCTTGCCGTCTCGCACCTCCCAGGAGCGACCGAGCCAGCGTCCGTCCCCCGAGGGCGGCGCGGCGTCCCAGGGGCCGCAGGACGCGACCGCCTCCAGCACCTTGCAGGGTCCGGTCTTCGCCCCCGCCGCGCACTTGAGAGCCTTCTTGAGCGGCTCGGGATCGAGATCGTCCGCGGGCGGCCTGGCAGGCGCGGCCGACGCAGGGGGAGGCGGCGGCGCTGCGGACGCGCGCGCCGAGGCGCTCGTTGCGGCTGGGTCCTTGGAAGAGCAAGCCACGGAGAGCAGGGCGGCACCGAGCAGGATCACGCGCATGAGCGCGCGAGGATACAGCATCGTTGCCCGCTCGGCCGGCGCGGGCCTGCGAAAGCCCTCCGCGGACGACGCCGACGGTTTTGGGCGCTCGCCGAGCGTGGTACTGCGCTCGGCATGGCTCGAAGAGATGGCCGCGGCTCGGCGGAGGCGCGCAGCGTCGAGGTGATCGTCGGCTTCCAGAGGAACGCAGAAGGGAGCGTCCTCTACAAGGCCGGCTCCACGGTCGTCCTCTGCACGGCGTCGGTCGACCCCACCGTGCCCGGCTTCCTGATCGGGACGGGCAAAGGCTGGGTCACGGCCGAGTACCAGATGCACCCCCGGTCGGCGCCCGAGCGCCGGGAGGCCCGTGACGGGCGGGGGAAGCCCCCGAGCGGCAGGACCCAGGAGATCCAGCGCCTCATCGGACGCGCCCTCCGCGCCGGGATCGACCTCGAGAAGCTGGGCGAGCGTCAGATCGTCGTCGACTGCGACGTCCTCGAGGCCGACGGCGGAACCCGCACGGCGTCGATCACCGGTGGATTCATCGCCCTCGCTCTGGCCCTCGACAAGATCACGCGGGCAGGGAAGCTCGCCGCGCCGGTCCTCCGGGAGCAGGTGGCCGCCATCAGCGTCGGCTTCCTCTCGGACGGCCTGGCGCTCGATCTCGTCTACACCGAGGACAGCGCGGCGCAGGTGGACCTCAACCTCGTCGCGACGGAGCGAGGCCGGATCATCGAGGTGCAGGGGACGGCGGAGGGAGAGGCCATCCCGCGCTCGGATCTGGACAGGATGGTGGACCTCGGCCTCGACGGCATCGCGTCGCTCGCCGGCCTCCAGCGCCGGGTGCTGGCGTCCGCCGGGGTCGACCTCGCGTCCCTGGTGCAAGCGAGGTAGCTTTCACGCTCCCCGACCCTATGTCCGCCAAGGTGATGACCATCGTCCTCGCGACGCAGAACCCCGGAAAGCTGGCGGAGCTGCGGGCGTTCTTCGCGGCGCTGCCCATCGAGGTCGTCTCCGTCCAGGAGGTGGCGCCGTCGTACGTGGCGCCGGCGGAGGACGGCGCCACCTTCGAAGAGAACGCCTTGAAGAAGGCCCGCGCCGCTGCCGAGGCGACCCAGCTCGTCGCGGTCGCCGACGACTCTGGGCTCGAGGTCGACGCCCTCTCGGGGCGCCCCGGGGTGCGCTCGGCGCGGTTCGCGCGGGAGGGCGCGACGGACAGCGAGAACAACGCCGCGCTCTTGAGCCAGCTCGGCCCGCTGGACGATCCGGAGCGCGGCGCTCGGTTCCGGTGCGTGATCGCGCTCGTCGATCCCTTCTCCGAGGCGGCCGCGCCGCTCTGCTTCGAGGGCCGGTGCGAAGGGCGGATCGCCCGTGACCCGCGCGGCAAGGGCGGCTTCGGCTACGATCCGCTGTTCGTCCTCGCCGGTGGCGACCGCACCTTCGCGGAGCTCACGGAAGAGGAAAAGAGCCGCATCAGCCACCGCGCCAAGGCCGTGTCGGCGCTCCTTCCGTCGATGGAGCAGCTCGTGAACGCGCGCCTCGCGGAGGCCCGGCACATCCTCGCGAGGAGGGCCACCGCGTGAAGAGGGTCGGCAAGCTCTACAAGGGGACGGGCGCGTACGCGACGGTCGGGCTCGAGATCGCGTTCGCGATCGTGATCGCGATGTTCGTCGGGAGCTGGGTCGACGGACGGTACGGCACCGAGCCGTACGGACTCTGGCTCGGCTTCGCGTTCGGGGTCGCCACGGGCGTCCACAGCGTGGTGCGCGCCATGCGCATGCTCCGCGTCGTGGCCGAGCGCGAGGAGCGCGAGGAGGGCAACCCGACGCCGCGCTACGAGACCAAGCGCGACCGCGCCGTGCGACGGCGTGAGGCGCGCGCCGCGCAGCCGGGCCCGGCGCCCGACGAGGGGGCAGGGTGAGCGACGACACCACGGGAGAAGCGCCGGGCGAGCCGACCCCCCCCGTCCCCCGCGCCAAGAGAGATCCGGCGCTGCGGGCGGCGGTGAAGTCCGTCGCGCTGACGGGGCTCGTCCTCGCCGTGGGCGCCGCGGCGTTCTCCGGCGCGCAGACGGGCGTCGGCGTAGCGATCGGCGGCGTGCTCGCCACGGTCAACCTCGTCCTCTTCATCCGGATCGGGGAGGCGTTCCTGGCCCAAGGCACCCGGCCGTCGTGGGCCGCCCTCGGTTTCATCAAGCTCTTGGCGCTCTTCGCGTGTGTCTATCTCATCCTTCGGCGCGGCGACGTGTCGGCCTTGGCCCTCGTGGTTGGGTACGGCGCGCTGCCCATCGGCATCACCGTGTCCGGCTTGATGACCCCCCGCGAGAAGTAGCGCGTAAGGAGCCGGGCTCGTGTAACGTTCCCACCCCACGGGGGCGCTCGGCCTCCAAGAGGAGATGTCACATGGTCCGCTTCGGTGCTCTGTTGCTCGGTGTCGCGTTCGCTGTCTCTCTGTCGGCCTGCGAGAAGGACAAGCCCGTCTGCATGCAGGGCCAGATGTACGACGAGGCGACCGGGCAGTGCATGGCGCAGGCGCCCATGTGTCCCCAGGGCACGATGTGGAACGGAGCGCAGTGTGCGCCCGCCGGTGGCTCGTGCCCCGCGGGGCAGACCTGGAACGGCTCGGCGTGCGTCGCCGCAGGCGGAGGCTCGTGCCCCGCGGGCCAGACCTGGAACGGGAGCGCCTGCGTCGCCGGTGGGGGCATCCTGCCGCCCGGCAGCTCATGCCCGCCCGCTCAGGCCATGGACCCGGCGGCTGCCGCGGTGGTCACGCAGGGCCTCACCGTCCTCGCGCAGCAGAACGTCCCGCCCGGCGCCAAGCCGGTCGGCGGCGCGCTCGCCGGCAACTTCCAGACCGGGCAGTGCCTCGAGACGCAGATCATGCTGAACCCCGGCAAGTGCTACACGGTCGTGGGGACGGGCGCCGGCCCGACGGAGGTCGACGTGCAGTTCGTCCTCCCGATGCCAGGGCCGCTCGCGCAGGTCATCGCCCAGGACAACGGCTCGGGCCCGATGGCGGTGCTCGGCAAGAGTCCCGACTGCTTCAAGAACCCCTCGCCCATCGCGGCGCCGATGAAGCTCGTGCTCAAGGTGTCGGCGGGACAGGGCATGGCCGCGGCGCAGCTCTACGAGAAGTGAGCGGGCGAGCGCGCCGTCTCGCCCCTTGACAGGGGGCACGGCGCCCGGTTGCCTGGTGAGCCCCCATGGTCGGCGAAACCGTCAAGCTCACCACGACTCACTTCGACACCAAGAACCTCGAGATCGGCTCCTTTCGGCTGGTCGAGGCGATCGGTCGGCCCTTCGAGATCACCGCAGACGTGGTCGTCCTCGGCGAGGACCACCTCGAGCTCGATCAGGTGGTCGGCGCCGAGGTCACCTTCACGCTCGACGACGGGGCCCGGGTTCGAGAGATCCACGGCCTCGTCGTGGGCGTCCAGGACCACCTCGACACCGAGGTCGCCTTCCGGAACTACCGGCTGGAGGTCCGCCCGCTCGCGCACCGCCTGGCGCTCGTCGAGACGGTCGACATCTTCTTGGAGCTCTCCATCCCCGAGGTCGTCAAGCGGAAGCTCTCGCTCGTCGGCGACGAGGAGCGCTTCGCGTCGCGCCTGCGCGGCGACTATCCCAAGCGCGACTTCGTGGTGCAGTACAAGGAGACCGACCTCGCGTTCGTCTCGCGCCTCGCGGAGCACATAGGCGTCTCGCTGGTGTTCGCCGACGACGGTTCGCTCGCGCTCGTGGACCAGAACACCGGGTTCGACGCCATCGACGGGGATCTGGCGTTCCGAGCGCGCGGAGAGGAGGTCGACGTCTTCGCCCTCTCGGCGAAGCGCAACATCTTGCCGAGCCTCTACGTCGTGCGGGACTACAACTATCGCATCCCGCAGACCGACGTCGCGGGGTCCCACGACCTGCCGAACGCCTACGCGGGCGGCGTGATCGAGTACGGGCCGCACGCGAAGACGCCCGAGGACGCGGCCCAGTTCGCCAAGATCCGCGCGGAGGAGCGCCAGGCCGCACGCCACGTGCTGTCGGGACGGAGCTCGCTGATCCAGATCGCCGCTGCCAAGCGCGGCAGGATCACGGGCCACACCGCCGCCGGCGACCTCGAGGTCCTCTTCACCTCGGTCACGCACGTGCTCGAGCAAGGCACCAGCGTCTCGTCGCCCGACGCCAAGAAGGCGAGCTACCGGAACACCTTCGAGGCCATCCTGGCCGACGTGCCCTTCCGGCCGGCCCGAACCACGCCGCGGCCCTTCGTGCCGGGGCTCCTCACGGGGGTCGTGGACGCCGACGACGGCAGGCCCGACATCGCCAACATCGACGACCAGGGCCGCTACCGCATCCGCCTCCTCTTCGACACCGCCGCCGCCGGAGAGCGGCCCGCCTCTCACCGCATCCGCATGGCCCAGCCTCACTCCGGCGCCGGGTACGGCATGCACTTCCCGCTGAACCCCGGCGTCGAGGTGCTGCTCTCGTTCGTGAACGGGGATCCGGATCGACCCATCATCGTCGGGAGCGTCCCGAACCCCGTGACGCCCTCGCCCGTCGACGCTTCGGCGCAGCGGCTGAACCGCATCAAGACCGAGTCCGGCGTCCTGCTCGAGATCGGCGACAACGTGTAGCGCGTCGCGTGGAGCGGGCGCTCCACGCGGCGAGGCTCGGACGGCCCCGTCGCGGGGCCGGGGAGATCGCGCGGATCATGTCGCCTTCGGCGCGTGCCGGGCGATGAACTCGGCGAACGCGCCCATGTACTTGTCGAGCTGTGCCTGCGCCGCAGCCTCCACGAGCAGGCCCTCCGCGTCGAACGCGCTGCCCGCCCGGGAGAGCATCATGCTGGCGCCGAAGAACGGGAGCGCGCCGAGGCGCCTGAGGACCGGCAGCCACGCCGCCTGAGCGAGCGCCGTGCCGCCCGCGCCCGGGGTGGCGCCGATGACGCCGGTGGGCCTGCCCCCGAAGACGCGCGCGATGTCGCTGGCGGGCCTCGACAGCCAGTCGATCGCGTTCTTGAGGACGCCCGGCAAGGAGTGGTTGTACTCCGGGGTCACCAGGAGGAGCCCGTCCGCCGCCGCGATCCGATCCTTGAGCACCGTCACCGGCTCCGGCACGCCCGAGGCGCTCTCCACGTCGCCGTCGTAGAGAGGGATGTCCTTGATCGAGCCGAGCTCCACGGTGGTGCCCTGAGGCGCTCTCCGGATGGCCGCGCGCAGGAGCAGCGTGTTGTAGGAGCCCGCCCGCAGGCTGCCCGATATCGCGAGGATCGAGGCCATGTGGTTTCTTACCACGCCGCGCCGGCCGCGGCCGGAGCTACCGGGGTGGCTCGGGGAGGCCGAAGGGCGCGTGATCCCACCACGGCACGACCTGGTGCAGGCTCGCGAGGAAGAGCACGCCCGTCGCGACGTTGAACGCGATCGTCCCCAGGGTCCACATCACCGCCGCGCCGCCGCGGGGACGCACGCGCAGCGTGAGGACCACCCCGACGCCTTGGATCATGAAGAACGCGGTCTGCAGACCCTGGATGGCTCCGATCGCTGCGCCGAAGACGTACTCGTGAAGGACCGAGGAGGCGGCGAACACGATGAGGGTGCCCCGCACGGGGTGGCGCATCCCGCCGACGCGCTTGAACAGGTTCTCGTAGAAGAACTGGAGGACGCTGCGGTTGTAGCGGCGCCAGAAGTCCGCCGGGGTCCGCGCCAGGAAGATGTTGTGGAACGGGTCGCGCGCCTTGCCCAACGTGAGCCTCCACACGGAGATCGTGGCGGCGAAGCCTCCGAGCACCGCGACGTACGAGGCCACGAGCTTCGCGGTGTGCTCCACCCAGAAGGAGACGTCCCCCAGACGCAGCCGGAACACGGCCCACATGGCGCCCAGGCCCAGAGCGGCCGTCGCGGCGCCGCGAAAGAGCGTCGTGAGGAGCGCCCGTCGCGTCGGGGAGGGCTCGTCGGGGAGGCGGCGGAGCACCATGCTCGACGCGTTGAGCAAGTACAGGGCGAACTGGCTCGGGGGAGGGAGCCGCGTTGCGTGGTGGTGGACGTCGACGAGCTTCGCGAAGCTCGCCGCTGCGAGGACGGCGCACACGAAGCGCGTGAGACGGTGCTCGGCGGGCACGATCCAGGGCGTCGCGAGGATGAGCACGCAGAGCACCGGCGCTACCGCGACGGAGAGGCGCCGGCGGCGCCGCAGCAGCAGGAAGCCCGCGAAGCACAGGGCGTTTGCGAGGGACACCGCGAGCACGGCACGGACCACCACGTCGACGGGCATCCGCGACGAGCGTAGCAGCGCGCCAGGCTTGGGGGGCGGCGCCGGGGGCGTGGGCGCTCCGCGCGCCGCCGCGGCGAGGGCCCGAAAAAGGATCTCCGCTTCGCCCGGTACGAGACGGGGATGGCCACCTACCGCGTCCACGAGCTCCGGTTCGACGTCCCCGACGGGTACGAAGACCGGAGCCTCAACGTCTTTTGTCGGCCGGGGCCGACCTCGTCCCTCGCCGTGACGATCGCGCGGGAGGCGCGCTCCGGGCAGTCGCTCGCCGAACAGGCCTCCGCCTCGGCGCGGAAGCTGAGCGAGGTCACCGGGCTCCAGGTCCGCGGGGAGCGCCGGGGCGAGGTAGGCGCGCTCGACGCCTACGAGATCCGCTTGGACGGGCACGTGAACAAGACGCCCGTTCACCAGCGCCAGGTTCACGTGGACTGGTTCGGGACGCTCCTCCTCGTGAGCGTCACGTCGGCGCGGGCGCGTCGCGAGGAGTGCGATCGGATCGCCGACGGGCTCACGCGAGACGGCCTCCGCTTCCGAAAGCCGAGGGCCGCGTGAGCGACTACTTCATCCAGGAGGGCGCCGTGGCGCTCGCGGGCTTCGTGGACACGAGCGTCAACACGCTCGTCTACGCGAAGGAAGGCGGGGAGCTCAGGGTCGACGTCACTCGTACCCCGTGCCCGTCTACGCCGCTCCTGCGTGCGGTCGACGCCGCGCTCACGACGGAGCGGCGCGAGCTGCCTCGCTACGTCGCGGAGGCGCTCGTCGAGCGCTCCGTCGACGGCGTTTCGGCGCTGGAGTCGCGGGTCACGTTCCAGCGTGACGAGGAGCCCATCCTCACGCGCCGGGTCCACCTGCTGGTGGGCGGGACCCTGATCACCGTCGGGGTCACCGGGCCATGCGCGGAGACCGCCGCCGTCGACCAGCTCTTCGAGCGCGTGTCGAGCACGATCAAGCTCGCCGCGCCCGCGGGGCGGGACAGCAACTGACGCGTCGAGCCGCAGAGGAGCCCATGTCGATCCCGAACGCAGCACGCCTCCACGATCCGATCTCGCACAGCTCGGCCCTCGGTGGCCTGCTCGTGGGCGCGATCCTCGGCGCCGTGATCGCCGTGGCCGTGGTGGGGACGGGCGGCGCCGCGCTCGCCCTGATCGCCGCGGTGGCAGCCGGTGCGTCCATGGGCGCAGGCATCGGCGAGCTGCTCGGCTCGCTGCTGGAGTCGACCGCCGGGGCGATCAAGACCGGCTCGCCGACCGTCTCGACGAACCGAAGGCCCGCCGCCCGCGCGGGCAAGGACCTCGTCGACTGCCATGACGGCGAGCGCCTCGCCGAGGGCAGCAAGACGGTGCGCATCGAGACGCACCCCGCGTCGCGTAAGGCCGACAAGACGACGTGCGACGGGAAGGTGAAGGCCGGATCACCGGACACGTTCATCGGGGGCCCGCCGGCCCGGGTCGCAAAGGTCGGATCCGAGATCCCGGTCTGGCTCCAGGTCGCGGTGTTCGCCGTGGGGCTGTTCGGCGCTGGCGCCGGCATTCGTCTCGCCGCCTCGGGCACTCGGCTCACCCTCGCGGCCCGAATGGGCGGCGGCATGGTCGGCGGGCTCGGCGGCGGGTTCCTCGGCCAGCACTTCGGTGGGGAGTGGTTCGGGGAGGGCTCGCGGGGCCAGAGGGTGCTCGCTTTCGTGGGAGCGATGGGCGGCGGGATGCTCGGCGCGGGGATCGTCGGCAAGCTGCTACCTCGAGCTCCGGCGGTGCCGCCTCGCGTCGTCAAGCCGGTCGGCTCCGTCTACTCGCAGCACGAAGGGGTCGCGTCGACCGAGACGCTCCTCTATCGAGGGGACAGGCGGAGCCCCGAGCAGATCTTCGCGAACGGGTTTCGGCAACGTGACAATCACACGCCGGTGTCGCTGGAGACCTACGTCACCGAGCACCCCTACGGCTCGCAGTGGATCTCGACGACCAAGAGCCCCACCGTCGCCGCGAACTCACACTTCACCGGGCCCGAAGGGCACGTGTACGTGGTCAACAAGCCGGGTGGGGCCGACGTCGGGCCGACGTTCCTGCGGTCCGGGCCCCTGAAGGAGGGGCATGGCATGGCGGGCAAGGAGCTCGAGGTCGCGTTCTCGGAGGCCATCAAGCCCACCGAGGTCGCCGGGGCGTTCCAGGTCGTCAGCGGAAAGCTCGGGCCGTGGATACCGAACCCCAGCTACAAGGGTCCCCCGTTCACACCACCTTCGCTACCTTGAAGGCGACCTCCATGAAGCCCCCCATCCAGATCATCCAGGCGAGCGTCCAAGGCAAGCCCGCGACGCTCGTGGTGCTCAGCCCTGCCCCGGAGAAGGGAGTCGAGCCGGCGCAGATCTTGGGCACGGTCGACCTCGCGGGCGGCGCGCCGGCGTGGGACACGTTCCGACCGAACCAGCCGTTCCTCGAGCTCCTCGGCAAGTACCTCCGAGGCGAGCTCGGCGTCGATCTGGGGGACCTCGTCAGCGCGCGCGTCGAGCCCGGGGAGAACTTCTTCGTGATCGATCCGAGGACCCCGGACCCCGGGGGCGACGTGCCGCCCGAGGACATCGTCGGGGCGTACGAGACGGACGAGGGTGGACGCCCCGTGCTCTCCACCTTCCGCGCGAACCCGGGCTATCGGGTGATCGATCGCACGGGGGCGCCGAGCGCGCTGCTCGCCGAGCGGCCCCTCCTCGAGCGCGTGCTCTCCGGCGCGCCCTGATCGCCGGCGGCGCACGGTGGCACAGCTCCGGGCGGATGCACGCGCCCCGGCGGAGAAGGGACGCCTCCGGCATGGAACGGACCGTGCTTCGGCCAAGCCGATGCTCCGCCGCGCTCCCTTGCCCCTCTGCTTCGCCCTGAGTCTCCTGTTCGGATGTGAGACGGAGGTCCTCACAGAGGATGGCGGCGGCGGCGCAGGCGGTGGCACCGGTGGCACGGGCACCGGGGGCAAGGGCGGCGAGTGCACCGCCTTCCTCGACGAGCCCGCTCCCGCGCCGGTGACCTTCCGCTTCCGCAACCAGAGCGGGCTCGACATCTACCTGCCGGTCACGTGCGACGTGCTCGGCTACTCCCTCGCGTCGATCGCGCCGCAGGACGACGTCGACTACTACCCGTACGAGCCCGCGTGCGTGCAGACGTGCGAGGAGCTCCAGAGCTCCTCGCCCTTCGACTGCGGCGCCGGGGCCTGCGCGGCCAGCTCTCTTCGCATCGCGCACGGCGAGAGCGTCGATTGGGCATGGTCGGCCACCGGCCTGCAGGTCGTCCCCGACATGCCTGCCGCGTGCTTCTTCTCACCCAAGACCTCCGGCTCCTCCTGCGAGCGGCAAATCGAGGCGCGCGGCGGCGACTACCAGCTCTCGATCAACGGCTACGCGAGCTGCGGTCCTGCGTGCACGTGCGACGCGAACGGGGTCTGCGACGGCGACGCCACGGGGAACGTGGCGTACGCGTCGCCGGCCACCTTCAGCTATCCGGAGGACAGCGTCGTCGAGGTGCTCTTCGACGTCTGCGCGTTCCCCTGCCCGGGCTGAGCTCGTCCGTCTCGGGCGGGAGGGCGGGGACGGCCCTCCCCCGGCTGGGCGGCTACTTGCAGCTCGAGATCCGGAACGTCGCCTGCCCGCCCGTCGAGTAGGGCTTGCTCCAGGCTCCGTTCTTGAACGAGGCCTCGAAGGGCCGACCGTAGAGCCGGCAGTAGGTCTCACCGGTGATCTGCACGAGCGCCTTGAAGTCGCGCGAGCGCCTCACCGGGACGCCGAACACGTCCTTCTCGACGAACCAGTCCGTGAAGGATCCGTGCTTGACGAGCTTTCCGACCTCCATCCCGCCGCCCTTCGTGTGGTCTCCGGCGATGGCCGCCGCGACGGCTGCGTCCGGCAGCTTCGCCGCCTTGTCCCAGCGCGACACCTTCCCGGCCTCGACGAGCGCCTCGGCGTACGGCTTGGCGGCCGCGACGATCGGCTCGAAGGTCGCGTCGTCCACCGCTGCCTCGAACGTCTTGGCTCCCTCGACGTAGACCTTCTTCGTCCGCTCCACGCTCTTCTTCGGGTCCAGCAGATCCTGGTGGCGGGACGCGTCGATGCTCTCGCCCTTCTTCATGCGCTCGATCACCTTCGTCAGGCGCTCGGCCTCGGCCTTCGCGCCCCCCTTGGCCTGCAAGAGGACGTACGTCTTGCCGAGCTCTTTCCAGCTCCCCGCGAGCTTGCACCCCTCGGCGGCGTTCGTCCCCTTGTAGCCCGTGGGCGTCGGGAGCTTGGCGACGCCGGTGTCCTTGCAGACCTTGACCAGGCCCGCGACCGACGCGATCGCAGGGACGGTCTTCTGGAAGATCTGCTCGCTGACGATCGGCACTTCGGCGGGCTTGCCTTGGACCTGACCGAGCAGCTTCAGCGTGTCCTCGACCTTGGACTGCTCCGAGCGGTACTTGGAGAACGCCTCGGTGGCCTTGGCGTCCTCGGCGCCCGCGGCGGCGACGGCCTCGTCCGCCTTCTTGAGCCGCGCCTCTGCGGACTTCACGAGGGCGTCCCAGGCCGAGAGATCCCACTTGGGATCGGCCGCGCGGATGCGCTTCATCCCGGCCGTCACGCTCTGAAGGCTGGTTCGCGCGCTCTCCCGCGCCTTGGCGTCGGACGCCCAGTCGGCCTTGTCGGCCAGCTTCTTCTCGAGCGAGCCGACCTGGCCCTGGGTCAAGAGGATGTCGTCCTTGGCTGGGCTCTTCGACGGGTCCGCCTTCTCCCCCGCGTGCGCGACCTCCGCGGTCGACACGAGGGCGGCGGGGGAGAGCGCGCCCAGCACGAGGACGAGCGCGGATGTTGCGAGGGTGTTCTTCATGGGGGCCTCCTGGCGCGGACTGGCGTGTCCGCTGGGTCGGCCCTTTCCTACGTCGGGGCGCCGGGATCCCCCGGTTACACCCGGTTACATTCGCTCGGGGGAGGAGGCGAGGCGGACCGGGGCGGCGATGCGGTAGCCGTCCCCGTCGAGCAGCAGCAGCCCCGGGCGCTTGGCGTCGTCCTCGAGCAGCCGTCGCAGGCGGAACACCGCGACCTGCAGGCGCTTGTCGTCGCGGTGGGGGTGATAGTCGCGCAGGTCCCACGCCTCCTTCACCAGGGACTCCTTGGAGGCGTGGCCCCCGCCTCGGACGAGCGTCTCGAGCAGGCGCGCGAACAGGCGCGCGCCGCCGAGGTCCACCTCGCGGCCCGACGGGAGCTCGACGACGCGTCGCCCTGGATCGAGCACCAGGTACCCCGCGCGCCGCGGCTCGATCGCCGCGACGACGCGGCGATCGAGCGCGTCGAGCGCCACCTCGTGCCCGAGGATCGCGCGGGCGCGCCGGCGCGCCGACGGAGAGGCCTCCTGCGCGGCGACGCGCTCGAGGGCATCGCGCGCGCCCGTGATCCACACGCCCGCGAGCGCCACGTCGGCCGCGAACCGCGCCGAGCCGAGGCGCTCGCCCGCGCGCTGGAGCTCCTCGGCGAGGGACGCGGCCTCGGCGCGGACGGCGGCGTCGGCCCTGGGCGTGACCATCCGGACCTCCAGGAGCAGCGCGAGCACGAGGGCCTCCTCGATCGCGAGCAGGTGCTCCCGCGAGAGCCAGAGCGCGCGCTTCGCCAGCGTGTCCGCCCGCGCGACGTCTCCGGCCGCGAGCGCCGCCTCGGCGGCCGCGCGCAGCGCGACCACCTCCACGTCGGTGGCGCCGCCCCGCGCAGGCTCGTCGACGACGGCCCCTCGCCCGCTGCGCGCCTCGAGGACCCTCGCGTGCGCGCGGAGGAGCGCGTCGCTCGTGCCCTTCGCCGCTGGCAGGCCGCTCGGCCATGGCCAGAGCTCGGCGCCCGGGGTCCGCGCGACGTCGCAGGCGGCGCGGAGGCCGGTCCCCCAGGCCACGAGGTCCGACATCCCCGCCGCGGCGGCGTCCGAGAGGAGCGGACCGAGCAGCTCGTCCACGGTCTCCCAGGCGCCTTGGGCGTACGCCACGCGAGCTCGGCAGAACTGGACCCCGAACCGGATCGTCGGCGCGTGATCCATCGCGGGCCGGAGCCGCGTCTGCAGGCGCTCGGCCAGCGCGAACGCGCCCGTCTCCACCGCCACCGCGAGGTGCGCGTGCAGGTCGGTGCCCGTCCGGTCCGCGGGCGGATCGGATGAGCCCAGCACCGCGAGCAGGTCCCGGTAGCGGCCGGCGGTGAGCAAAGCCGAGAGCCGCCACGTCCGGAGCCGCACGCGCTCCGCCGGCTCGAGGTCCGGAGGATCGGCCGGCGTGGCGCCGAGCAGCTTGAGCGCGCCCTCGGTGTCCCCGCGGCTCATGAGCAGGACGACGCGCCGCAGATCGCGCTCGATGGTCTCGAGGGGGGACGTCGGGACGAGGTCGCGGAGCAGGCGCTCCGCGCCGTCGAGGTCACCGAGGTGACGGAGCAGACCCGAGAGAACGAGCTGCGCCTCGATCTCCACGCCCACCGCGCCCTCCTCCACGATGCCCCGCACCGCGGCGTAGGCGCGGTCGAGGAAGCCCGCGTAAGCCAGGAGGCGACACCAGATCAGCCGGTGGGCGTGGGATGCGGGCGGGGGCAGCGCGGTCGCCCACCCGAGCGCGTCGCCGCCCCCCATACGCTCCGCGCACGCGAGCCGGTGCGCGACGATCTCCGGGTGGCCGATCGGCGCGAGCGCCTCGAACAGCTCCGGCGCGTAGCCCGCGCCGAGGAGCTGCCGGGCGTGCCGGCTCGACAGGGCGACGGCCCGCTCGGTGTCTCCCTCCTCTGCCGTGAGCCGGAGCGCCTCGAGCGCGTGCTCCCGGCTCGTGTCGCCGTCCAAGACCTCGAGCGCCGCGGCGCGCGCCTCGGATCGGTCCACGAGGCCGTCGAGCGCAGCGCGCGCACCGTCGTCGAGACAGTGGCCCGTCGGCAGCGCACGGCTGAGCCCGAGGCGCTCGAGCTCGCTGGCGATCGCCTCGGGGAGGAGGACCGGCACGCGGAGCGCGGAGAGCGCGAGCGCGTAGCGCCGCGCGTCGGGGGAGAGGCCGGCGAGGACCCCGCTCGCGAGGTCCTGCTCGCCGACGAGCACGAGGGTGCGGAGGCGGCCGACCGATCCGCCCGCCCGCGCCGCCAACGCGGCGACCGCCGAGGGCTCCAGCGCCGGATCGAGCCGCGACCCGAGCCGGCAGAGCTCCTCGTGGCCCAGCGGACCGATCCGGATCGCGTCCTCACGGAGGTCGGGGTGCCGCGGCGCGGCGCGGGTCACGACGACGAACCGCCCTCGGGTCGCGAAGCGCGCGATCGTTAGGAGGAACCTCTCGACACCGCGCTCGTCCGCCGCGTGCAGGTCGTCCAGGATCACGGTGCAGCCCGCGCGCTCGCCGAGCTCGAGCACCACGCTCGCGAGGTCCTCCGCCGAGCTGCCCGAGGCGCCGGGCTCGGCGCGTTCGCCCGAGCGCGCCGCGAGCGACGCCGCCACGGCCCTCAGGAGGCCCGCGACCGACGGCGCCTCGTGGGCCGAGTGATACGTCGCCTCCTCCGCGCGTCCTGCGCGCGCGAGGGCGGTCGTGACGAGGCCGGTCTTGCCGAAGCCAGCCGCCCCCGACACCACGATGAGCGGCGACTCGGGGAGGCGCTCCTCCAGCCACGCGAGCTCGGCCGCCCGGCCCTCGAACGCGCGCGGCGGACGCGGCAGGCGGCCTCGCGCCCCGACTCGGTCCGCCGGGGAGGGGTACCCCCGCCGGCCCGGCCTCTTCACGCCGCTGGCCACACGACGCCGCGCGCGCGGAGATCCGCCACGGTGTCCGAGAGCGTATCCATCGCATCCCGCGGCTCCCACCCGAGCTCGGCGCGCGCCTTCGAGGAGTCCGCGTACCAGTAGTACTGGGCCATCTCCGCCGAGACCCTGTCGACGAGGGGCTTGGTCCCGAGACGCTCCGCGAGCTTCGCCGCGACGGCCCCGCCGATGACCCCGAAGAGCGCTCCCTTCGGCACCTGCGCCGCGGGGACCGCGACGCCCGAGATGCGGGAGAGCTTCTCGCAGAACGCCCGCATCGTCAGGTTCTGCGCGGCGAGCAGGTAGCGCTCGCCGGACTTGCCGCGCCGCCACGCGAGGAGCAGGCCCAGCGCCGCGTCGCGCGCGTCGACGAACGACATCCCGCCGCCTGGAACCGCCGGGACGCGCCGCTCCAGGAAGTCCACCACGTCGCCGGTCGACGAGCCGAGCACGTCGCCGGGCCCGAGCAGGAGCGAAGGGTTCACGCACACGACCTCGAACGCGTCGGTGCGGAGCTCGAACGCCGCCATCTCGGCGAAGAGCTTCGAGCGGTAGTAGGGCCAAGCCGCGATGAGATCCATCGGCGTGGTGGAGGTCTCGGTGGCCACGTGGTCGGGCCCCTTGGAGACGGCGACGACGCCGCTCGTGCTGGCGACGACGGCGCGTCGCACGCCCGCGTCACGCGCCGCCGTGAGGGCGGAGCGCGTCCCGTCGACGTGGATGTGGTGCAAGAGCTCGGCGTCCGCCGGGTCCCGCGAGACCTTCCCCGCGCAGTGGAAGAGCGCCTCGCAGCCCGCCGCAGCGCGGCGCACGCTCTCGGCGTCGAGCACGTCGCCCTCCACCTCGGTCAGGCGCCCGCGGCTCTGCGCCGCCCCGCCGAAGACGAGCGACACGACCTCGTGGCCCTCCTCGAGGAGGGCCGCGACCAGGTGGCGGCCGAGGAACCCCGTCCCGCCCGTGACCAGGACCTTGCTCATGACAGATCGAACACCTTCTGGAAGGTCTGCAGCAGGGAGATGTCGTTCGACTTCACCGCTCCGCTCAGGAACTCCATGGGGCTCGGCACGTAGGCCTCACGGACGATGCGCGTGAAGATCTCCGGGCTCGTCTTGAGGACGCAGTCGGCCTGGCCGCCGTCGGGCTTGCCGCGCTGCGCGGTGCAGCCGTCCTTGGCCACCTTGAGCGTCCACTTGGCGTCGTCCTGCGCGCCGAGCGTGAAGTAGAACGTGATGGGCCGCTCGACGCGGTCGGAGCGGAAGCGCGACTCGAGCTCCTTGAAGAGGCCTTCCAGCGGGCTCTCTGCCGGACCGGGGAGCGGCGCGCTCTTGCCGTCGACGTCGCGCAGATCGAGGACCTTTCCTTCCTGGAGCATCCGCACCGCCTGCTCGGTGAGCTGGGCGATCCGCTTGTACGCGACCGACTGCTTCATCCCGTCCGTGAGGCGCCGGAGATCGGCCACCTGGAGCGGCAGGCCGATGCGGGCGTAGATGTCCCGGCGCGTGGGGATCTTCGAGCCCTTGCGCATGGCCTGGTACGTCCCACCGAGGAAGATCGGAAGGATGTCCACGCCGTGCGCCAGGGCCAGGTGCCCGATCGCCGGCTTGAACTCCTGCAGCGTCCCATCGGGAGAGCGCGTCCCCTCGGGGAAGATGAGGACCGTGCGACCCTGGTCCAGGTGATCCCCCGCCATGCGGAGCGCCTGGCGTAGGCCGCCCTTGCGATCGAACGGGGCGAGGTTCGTGAAGTTCTCGAAGTAGGCCCGGCGCCACTTGTTGCCCTCGAAGAAGTAGTCCTGCGCGGCGAGCGAGACGATGTCCTCCCCGTAGGTGCCGAGGGCGTACTTCACGAACCCCATGTCGAGGTGGCTCGTGTGGTTGGACGCGACGATGGTGTTGCGGTTCTGGGGGATGTGCGCCCGCCCGGTGACCCGCGGGCTCATCACGCGTCCGTAGAAGCCCATCTGTACGCGCGTGAGCGCCTGCTTGATGCCGTCGGCGATCGGCTGAGGCACCCGGATGGGATCGGCCGGCGCCTCCTCCGCGGAGGAGGTGATGGCGGCGGCGCGGCTCCGGCTCTTGCGGACGAGCGCCTCTACGTCCCCCACGGTCTCGCACGCGGCGAGCTCCTTGCCGTCCAGGGAGACGCCGAGCTGCGCCTCCAAGGCCGAGAGCAGCTCCACCGCCAGGAGCGAGTCCATCGCGAGGTCGGCGATCAGCGTCGTCGACGTGGACAGCGAGCGCGGCTCTCGGCCGGTGAGCGCCGCGATGGCGTGGCGTACGGGAGAGGACCCCGGCTCGCTCACGGGGGGCGGTGCGGCCGCCTGGGTGAGGCGCTGGACGATCTGCCGCACCTCGGAGCGCTTCACCTTCCGCGTCGCCGTCCGCGGCAAGTCGGCCTCGTAGAAGCAGACCACGCTCGGCCGGGCCACGCGCGGGAGCCGCTCGAACGCCTCGCGGAGCGCGCGCTGCGCCGCGTCCTTGCGGCTCGCGCGGTCGCGCGCCCCCGAGCCCGGCGGCTCGTCCGGGTCGGGCGCGTCGGGGCTCGCCGCGAGCACGACCAGGCACGCGACCTTTTCGCCGCCCTGATCGTCGGGCAAGCCGACCACGCTGAGCTCCTTCACGCCGCGCACGTCGCCGATGAGCGCCTCGACGTCGTCGGGGTAGACGTTCTCCCCGCTCGGTCCGACGATGACCTCCTTCGAGCGCCCGACGATGACCAGGCGCCCCCCGCGATCCAGCTTGCCGAGGTCTCCGGTGTGGAGCCAGCCGTCGGCGTCGAGGATCTCGGCGGTCGCTTCGGGCGCGCCCTCGTAGCCCTTCATCACGTTCGGCCCGCGGGCGAGCACCTCGCCCACGCCCCCGGCGTCCGGGCTCTCGATTCGGATCTCGACTCCCGGCACGGGCTTGCCCACCGTGCCCACCGGCGCCTTCAGGCTCGCCTTTGCCACCGTGAGCACGGGCGCCGCCTCGGTGAGGCCATAGCCCTCGCTGAGCGGCAGGCCGAGGCCCGCGAACAGGCGCGCCGTGTCCTTCGGCAGCGCCGCGCCCCCGGAGATGAGGTGCCGCATGTTCCCGCCGAGCTTGTCGTGCACGGATCCGAAGAACAGCCGTCCCGCGTTGAAGCCGGTCTGCTTGCCGATCATGCGCGAGAGCTCGAGGGCCAGGTCGAAGCCGCGCATCGCCAGCGGCCCGCGCTCCTTCACCTCGCCGAGGATCCGCCGCTCCAGCATCTGCCAAAGCGCCGGCACGCCGGCCATCGCCGTGATCTTCCCGTGGGCGAGCCCCTCGCGGAGGCCGTCGGCGCTGAGCTCGCGGATGTAGACGATCCGCGCGCCGAGCATGAGCGGCAGCAAGAGCCCGCACGTGAACTCGAACGTGTGATGGAGCGGCAGCACCGACAGGACGTGGTCGCGGTGCGTGAGCGGGAAGATCGGCGCCAGCGCGGCGAGCAGGGCCGTGAAGTTCCGGTGCATCAGCATCACGCCCTTCGGCTTCCCCGTCGTGCCGCTCGTGTAAAGGATGCTGGCGACGTCGTCGCCTGAAGGCCGGGCCCCCTCGAAGCGGTAGCGCGCGAGGCGCGCGTCGCGCTCCGTGGGGCACGTGAGATCGACCAGATCGAGGTACGCGAGCCCGGGCGCCTCGCCGCGCGCGAGCGCGCCGCCCTTCTCCTCCACCGTCTCGTCCCAGACGCACGCGGTGGCTCGGCTCGACCGGATCACGTTCCGGAGCTGCGAGGCCTCGAGGGCCGGATCGACCGGGACCACGACGCAGCCCGCGCGCAAGATGCCGAAGTAGGCGATCGCCCAGCCCGGGCGGTTCCTGCCGCCGAGGACCACGCGGTCTCCCGGCTGCACGCCCGCCTCCCTCAGCGCCTCTGCGGCGTGGTAGCTCGCGTCGCGCCAGTACCGGTACGTGACCCGCGTCAGCCCGTCGTCCGTGACCTCCTGGAGGGCGACCGCGTGATCGTGCCGCTCGGCGACCTCGTCCAGGAGGTCGAGCAGGTGATCGTACGGGCGCAGCGCCTTCAGCTCGCGCGTCATCTTCTCGTCGATCTCGGGCAGGACCCATTTCTCCAGGCCCGGCAGGTGCACCTCGTACATCCACTGCCGCCAGTCGATGCTCTCCGGCGCCCAAACGAACTTCTCTCGCTCGTCCGCGGGCATCCGGGCGAAGGCCTCTCGCGTGTTCGCGCAGGAGAAGACCCAGTCCGCCTCGGCCGTGAAGGGCACGAAGATGTCCATGATGTCGCCGGCGCGGTCCTCCGTCTTGGCCGCGCCGGCGAGGGCCCGCGAGGCCGGCTTGAAGATCGCGGCGAGCGGCCCGACGGACGCCGCGCGCAGGGCGGTCGACGCCGCGCGCATGGCGGTCGCGATCTGGTGGGGCCCGAAGGCCTCGTACTGCTTCTTCGTGACGCCGTGCGACTCGAAGTGCTGCGACACCATGTCGAACACCTTCGTCGTCTTGCCGTCACTGACGCGCTTGCGCTTGTAGAGGCCGATGAGCTCGAGGTAGCGCGTCATGGAGCACGGGTTCGTGTCCGTGACGCCGTACTGGTAGACGGGCTTCTGGCGTCCGTCGAGGAGCTCGCAGAGCGACGCCAGCATCCCCGCCGCGACCATGTCGACGGGGATGATGTCCAGGTGCACCTTGGGGTCACCTGGAAACCGCATGGTGCCCTGAAGCGCCATGTAGATGAACGGCGCGCTCGTGTTGATGCCCTCGTTCCATCCGGGGAAGGGGAACTCGCAGCTCGACTCGATCACGGCCGGGCGGACGATGCAGTACGGGACGCCGCTCGCGGCGAGCGCCTGCTCGCCGATCGACTTCGTGTAGGTGTAGATGTTGGACCAGCCCCAGAAGTGGGCCCGCTCCTCGCCGGCGACGACGAGCTGCTTCTCCACGAAGCGTCGCTTCACCTTCGCGAGCTCGTCCTCCAGGGCGCGGCCGCGCGACGGCTCGCCGCGGTCGGCGAGGTTCTTCTTGGCCTCGTCCAGGAACGCGCTCTGGCGGAACGCGTCGCTCGCGCGGTGCCGCGCCATCCGGACGAGGTCGAGGCACTCCTCGATCTCCCGCTGGGGATCCCAGTGCGCGCGGTCGAGCTGGCGCCCCCGCTGGTACTCCCCGAGGATGCGCTCGCCCGCGGCGCGCGGGAACGGCGTCTTCAGCGGATCTTGCTCCTCGATGAGGCCGGAGCGGTAGCCGGCCACGTAGCACGTGCTCGTGTGCATGAGCGGCGCGCGGAGCGACCGCGCGAGCGCGACCAGGTTGTTCACCCCGAAAGCGTTCACCTCGAGCGCCTCGTCGAGGGGCGGGTTGAAGTCCACCACGCCCGCGACGTTCACGACGGCGCTGATGCGCCCCTCGAGCGACTTCATCAGGTCCGCGTCGAGGCCCAGGCGCTCCGAGACGATGTCCCCGCTCAGCGGCGTCACCTTCTCTCGCAGGAACTGCTCGAAGGCCGGGCCAGGGTGCGCGGCTCGGATGGGGTCGAACGTGGGGGAGGACGCGATCTGGGCCCAGAAGCGCTCCTCGGGCGTTTGATCTGCCTTGGCGCGGACGAGCAAGTAGAGGTGACCGACCTCGGGGAAGCGGTGGAGCAGCATGGCCACCCACACCTTGCCGAGGAACCCCGTCCCGCCCACCACGACGAGCCGGGCGCCGCGGAGGACCACGGACGGGAGGAGGGGCGGGAGGGTGGTGGCGAGCTCCGCGCCGCCACCTGATCCGTTCGCCGAGCCGTTCGACTGGGAGGCAGAGTGCATCTTGTCTCGTGACGTTCCCCAAGGTGACAAAACAGTCACGCTCGGCCCGCCGCTGCCGGCGGGTCTCGCCGAATCGCCCGCGGCCGGGCCAGCGTCAAGGTCAGCGTCGCTGGTGCGCCGCGTCAGGTGGCCTGGCCTGCGGTGGACCGCGCCTCGCGGCGGGATCATCATGCGTACAGCTACGCCCGCCCGCGCGGCTCAGAGCGGGTACACGATGAAATCGTCGTGGGTCTCGATGACGGGGTTCTGGCCCATCGCTTGGACCGCCCCCTCCAGCTCGAAGAGGTGCGCGTCCAGGAGCTCCAAGGCGCGCTCGTTCGGGTGCTGTGAGGCGCCGAACGGGAAGTCGTCGCCAGGGGTGCTCGTCATCTCGATGTGCGTCCCGAGGACCCACGCGACGTCGTTGCCGGCGCTCACGAACGAGGTGAGGCGCCCGACGCTCGCCACGTAGGCGGGGAAGTCGCTGATGTAGAGCCTCCCCGGGTAGAGCGTGTCCCCGGTGAGCAAGAGGTCGTGGCGGCGATCGTAGAGCGCGACGTGGGCGCTCTGGTGGCCGGGGATCGCCATCACGTCGAGGACACGCCCTCCGAGATCGTAGGTGACGGCCTGCGTGGGCCAGCTCGAGATGCCGAAGAACTGCGCGACCGCGCTCTGCGACGCGCCGACCACCGTGGTCCCGGGCGCGCCCTGGAACTGGCTGTCCCCGCCGACGTGGTCGCCGTGGCCGTGGGAGTGCGTCACGACGAGCTCGAGCGAGGCGAGGCCCTTCCGCGCGAGGTAGCCGTCGATGATCCCCTGGACGGTGCTCTGCACGGGGATGCCGCCGTCGCCCGTGTCCTGCAGGAGGACCTTCTCGTCGCCGAACAACAGGTAGAGGAACGGGCCCTCGAAGCTCGTGCAGAGCGACTGCCTCAGGATGTAGGTGTCCTCGGCGAACTCCCACACGAAGATCGGCGCCTCGGCCGCGCAGTTGGTGCCGTCCGGCCACGCCGACGGGAACCCGTTGTTCCGGGGGTCGCTCCCCCCCGTCCCCGCGCCTCCCGTCCCGGCGCCGCCCCCGCCCGTGGACGACGCGCTGGCCGTCCCGCTGACCGCGCTCGGCGCCGCGCTCGTCGACGCGGCTCCGCCGGCCCCGGATCCCGCTTGGTCGTCACCGCACCCGAGGACCCACACGGCGAGGAGGAGGCTGCGCTTCACCGCGCCATTCTACCCGCGGCGGCTCACGGCGGAACGGCCCGCGCTGCGAAGAAAAAGTGCGGGTCGCGCGAAAAAGGACGCGACTTTCGCCCGCGCCTGTCGTCTCCTCCGCGAACCCTCGAACAGGAGTCTTTCGATGCGAAGCCGAACCAGCGTCCGCGCGCTCTTGCCCGTCACCCTCGCCGCCCTGCTCCCCCTCGCCGCGTGCGGCGAGATCACGAAGGTGCAGGAGTGCAACAAGGCCATCGAGGTCATCAACGCCTCGAAGGTCGGCCAGTCGGCCTCGACCGACAAGAAGAAGCTGGAGGAGGAGGCCAAGCTCGCCCTCGACCTCGACAAGAAGCTCGAGGAGGTGAAGCTCTCCGACGAAGGCCTCAAGAAGCACATCGAGGACTACCGTAAGAACATGAAGGACTACGCGGACTTCATGAACAAGGCGGCGAAGGTAGGCGACGGCGACGTCGACGCGGCGAAGCTCCTCAAGCAGGCGAGCGAGGTCACGTCGAAGAACAGCGAGCTCGTCAGCAAGATCAACGGCTACTGCACCGGCGGCGCCAAGTAGCACCGGCGAGGCGTCGCGAGGCGTAAGCCGGCGCGCTCAACTGAGCGCGGCGCGCGGGCGCCGCCAGCGCGACGGCATGACCACGAGCACGTCGCGGGGGGTGCACCGGATCTCGACACGGCGGTCGTCGGTGGCCGCCTCGCCGAGCGACGCCAGGCCGCGGCCGATCTGGTCGCAGAGGCCCAGCTGACGCGCGGTCGCGGCCAGGAGGGGGTTCCTGGCGTGCGAGAAGCCCCCCTCTCGCGCGACCTCGTCCAGATCCGCCACTCCCTCCGGCGGACCTCCGGGGCTCCAGACCTCGAGCCGGTCCACGAACACACGCAGCGCGACGCGGCTCGGCCGGCGCAGGTCTCGGTGAATCAGCGCGTTCACGAGGGCCTCACGCACCGCTCGCTCGTCGAACTCGGCCTCGGCGCTGCGGGCCCCGCCACAGCGGGCGCGCACGAAATCGAGCGCTCCCCCCACGAGCGCCGTGAGGTTCCCCTCCAGGTCGGCGCGCTCCTCCACGGGATCGACGAGGTGGGATCCGGCGCAGGCGACGCACGCGACGCCCCACTCCGGCAGGTGGTGCTGCGGGGTCTGGCCGAAGACGTAGAGGCCCACGAGACTGGGCGCATACCTTGCGGCGACCTTCGTGAGGAACCCGAGGCGCGCGGCGGCGTCCTCCCGGGTGAGCTCCGCGCTCAGGCGTGGAGCCCGCTCGGCGACGAAGGCATGAAGGGCCTCGAGGTCCAGGTCCCCGAGCTCCGCGGAAGAGACGGCGAGCCGCTCGATGCTCACCCCGTCATCTTCGCCGAACGGCGGGCGTTGACCAGACCTCAATCGCCCGGTCCGCGCGTCCAGCAGCCCCGTTCCCGAGGGCCGAGGCCGCGACCACCGCTCGCCGTCGCGAGTTTGAGGACCAGGCTGTTCTCGCCCCCTCGGGGGTGGTGTATGGCCGGCGCATGAAGCTCTGGAAGCGGGTGCTCGTCGGGTCGGGCGTCTTCGCCTGCGCGCTCCACGTCGCGTTGTTCACGGCCTCTTGCGAAGACGCGGAGCCCTCCGCCGACGGCGTCGTGTACTTGGGCGGCGCGACCGACGAGGCGCTCGACGCGCTCATCGCCGCCACGCCCAAGTCCGATCCCTCGAAGGCCGTCGCGTTCGAGGAGCCCCTGAAGGACGAGGCTATCCCCGGGGATACGCCGTTCACCTTCACGTGGACGGAGGCCTCGGCCAGCGCCAGCCTCGACCGGCGCTGGCGCTCCCCCGGCGACTTCTCCCCCCGCGACGTCGCCGCTCCGCCGGCCCTCGACCGCGCGCTCGGCGTCCTGCTCTCGGGTACGCCGGTGGCGCACGCGCACGGCGACCCGATCAGCGGTCCCGCCTACTACGTCGTCTTCTCGAGCTCCACGGACCCCGAGATTGTCCGCGTCTTCACGACCAACACCGACTACACGCCCGAGGAGAGCCAGTGGGGCAAGCTCCGCGGCGCCACCGGCGCGATCACGGCTCGCATCACCTGGGCCGACTTCGAGTCGAACCGCGTGATCGAGGGAGGCGGCCCCTTCGAGGGCACGCCGGTCACGTTCACGATCAAGTGAGGGCCACGATCGAGTGAGGGCGCGGGCCGCGCGGCGGCCGGGTCAGGTGTCGACGGCGTAGGGCACGTCGATCCCGACGAGCTTCATGAGGCGGATGGCGTTCGTGGACTGCACGACGCCGTCCTTCAGGAGGTAGTCGAACGCCATCTTGCCGTCCTCGATCCGGTCGCTGAAATGCACGCAGCGGACGCGGCCGGAGCTCTCGTCCGCGATGCTGACGAGGGCGAAGTCGTGGGTCGAGACGGCGCCGACGGCGCCGCGCTCCACCAGGTCGAGGACGACGCCGCGCGCGCCGATGCTCCGCTCGTGGGAGTTCGTGCCGTGGAGGATCTCGTCGAGCAAGAACAGCACCTGCTTGCCCGACTGGGCGGCCGCGACGATCGCCTTGAGCCGCACGAGCTCGGCGTAGAAATGGCTCATCCCACGCTGGAGCGCGTCCTCGATGCGCATGCTCGTCCAGGTCTCCACGCGGCCGACCGTGAGGCTCCGCGCGCAGACGGGCAGCCCGGCGAACGCCATCACCGCGCCGAGGCCGACCGCGCGGAGGTAGGTGCTCTTGCCCGACATGTTCGAGCCGGTCACGAGGAGCGCGTGGCCGGGCCTGGACAGCGCGACGTCGTTGCGGACGCAGGAGGCGGCGGGGATCAGCGGGTGCCCGAGCGCCTCGGCCACCAACCGCGCCGGGCCGTCGTCGACCGTGGGCCACACGTACTCCGGGTGCTCGCCGGCGTAGGTGGCGATGCTCGAGATCGCCTCGAGCTCGCCGAACGCCGAGAGCCAGCGCCGCGCCTTCTTGCCCGAGCGCACCCGCCATCGCTCGAGCGCCAGCGCCACCCAGACGTCGTAGAGGAGCGCGAAGTTCAGGAGCACGTGGATGAGCGTGTTGTGGCGGAGATCGGCGAACCCCACGATGCGCTCCAGGCGGGCGAGCTCCGCGGAGGCCGGCTCTCCGTCGCTTCGGAGCGCGTCGACGGCGCGCCGGAGCAGCGGGCTCTCGGCGTCGAACGCCTCCAGGCGCGCGAACGCCGCGCGGAACCGGCCGAACGGCGCCTGCCGGGACGAGACGAAGGTGACCATGCGGGCGATCGAGCCGTACAGGGCGCCGAGCACGCCGATCTGCGCGAGGAGCGGGGCGACGTAGGCCAGGGCGAGGAGGCGGTGTTGCTCGCCCAGCACGTCCCGCAAGAGGAAGAGCGCGATCGTGGCCGGGACGGCGACGCGCGCCGCCATGACGAGCAGCCGGCGCCGCCCGAGCTCGGGGCCGACCGCGCCCGGGACGGGCATCTCGGCCGGCGCCTCGCCCCAGACCGCGAGCGGCTCCTCCGCGCGGCCTCGGCTCACGGCCCGCCGGCCGAGCACGGCCAGATCCTCCAGGAGGTCCGGGTGGGTGAGCAGCTCGCGCGCCGCCTCTTGCCGGGCCAGCACGGTCTCGACGCTCGCCGGCGCGTTGAGCCACCCGGCGAGCGTCTCCTCCCCGACCGCCGTCTCGGCCCGTGAGACGGCGACGAACAAGGAGCCGGCGCCGAACAGATCCAGATCCCCCGCGTTCGGGTGCTCGGGGTGGCTGAAGCGGGCGCCGTGGGGGTCGGGGAGCTTCGGTCGATACGGGTCGTCCGGCTCCGGCTCCTGCCGAATCCGCCGCAGGCCCGCCGCGACGATCTTCAGCCGCTCCTCCACGAGCCCCTTCTGGGACGCGATGAGCGCGTGACGGACGACGAGGGCCGCGAACACCGCGCCGAGCACGCCGAGGGCCGCCCAGCCCCAGACCGGCATGCTCCGAATGATGCCGTAGAGCACCACGGGCACGGCGAGGAGCACGACCTGGCCTCGCCGGGTCGAGATGGCCTCGCTCTTTGCGTCCAGATCGGCCTGCGAGCGCTCGAGCTCCGCCGTGCGCCGCGCGTAGTGGTCGTGGAGAGCCGTCGTCACCGGGGCCGAGTCCTACCACGCCTGGCGCGTTGCGCGCCCCGTTCGGGAGGGCTAGGGTGCGGCCGCCCTCCCATGATCGCCTGGTTCAAGAAGCTGTTTGGTACGTCGCACGAGCGCGTGGTGGCCCGGCTCCGGCCCAAGGTCGTCCAGATCAACGCGCTCGAGGACGACATGAAGGCGCTCAGCGACGCTGAGCTCCGCGCGAAGACCGGCGAGTTCCGGGAGAAGCTCGACAACGGAGCCACCCTGGAGGACATCCTCGTGCCGGCGTTCGCCGTGTGCCGCGAGGCGAGCCTCCGCGCCCTCCGGATGCGGCACTACGACGTCCAGCTCATCGGGGGGATGGTGCTCCACCAGGGCAGCATCGCCGAGATGCGCACCGGCGAGGGAAAGACGCTCGTCGCCACGCTGCCCTGCTACCTGAACGCGCTCGCCGGCAAGGGCGTCCACGTCGTCACGGTGAACGACTACCTCGCGCGCCGCGACTCGGAGTGGATGGGCAAGCTCTACGGCTTCCTCGGGATGGAGACGGGGGTCGTCGTCAACCAGCAGGGGGACGCGGAGAAGAAGCGCGCCTACCAGTCGGACATCACGTACGGGCAGAACAACGAGTTCGGCTTCGACTACCTGCGCGACAACATGAAGTTCAGCATCTACGACTACGCGCAGCGCCCGCTGAACTACGCGATCGTGGACGAGGTCGACTCCATCCTCGTCGACGAGGCGCGCACGCCGCTGATCATCAGCGGGCAGGGCGAGGTCGCGAGCGACAAGTACGTGCGCATCGCGCGCGTCATCCCGCGCCTGCGCAAGGACGAGCACTTCATCGTCGACGAGAAGTTCCACAACTGCACGCTCACCGAGGAGGGCACCGAGATCGCGCAGCGCCTGCTCGCGGAGCAGAAGCTCCTGCGCGGCACGAACCTCTACGACCCGGTCAACCTCGAGACGCTGCACATCCTCCACAAGTCGCTCTACGCGCACGCGCTCTACAAGCGCGATCAGCACTACATGGTCACGCCCGGGCAGGAGGTCGTGATCATCGACGAGTTCACCGGGCGCGTGCTGCCCGGGCGCCGCTGGTCGGACGGCCTGCATCAGGCCGTCGAGGCGAAGGAGGGCGTGCCGATCAAGCCCGAGAACCGCACGCTCGCGACGATCTCGTTCCAGAACCTCTTTCGCCTCTACAAGAAGCTCGCGGGCATGACGGGCACGGCGGACACCGAGGCGGCCGAGTTCCACAAGATCTACAAGCTCGACGTCACCGTCATCCCGACCAACAAGCCGATCAAGCGGAGCGATCAGGACGACCTCGTCTTCAAGACGGAGCGCGAGAAGTTCAAGGCGGTGTGCGAGGACATCGTCGAGTGCAACAAGGCGGGGCAGCCGGTGCTGGTCGGCACGACGAGCGTCGAGAAGAGCGAGGCGCTCTCGCGCATCCTCGAGAAGTCCGGCATCCCGCACGAGCTGCT
>CAZBJI010000085.1:0-33108 GCA_964492175.1 uncultured Polyangiaceae bacterium
CCCGCGGGCCACGGCTCCTCCGGGCGCGGCGACCGCTTCGCCCACCGCTTCGCCCGGCGCTAGCGCGTTCGCGCCGTCGCAGAACTTCGAGTAGCGCGCCGCGCCGCGAGCGCGAGGGCGAGCGCGAGCGGGAGGAGGCGCGACCCTACGGGCTCTCGGCCGCTCGCGCACGCGCACGCATGGATCAGGCGCCCTTGGTCTCCCGCGTCGACGCACGTTCGGTCGCGGTCGCAGACGTAGCCGGGCGCGCAGTCGCCGGACCGACCGCACTCCTCGAGGCACGCGGCGGACGCGCAGCGATACGGGGCGCAGGCGACGACCTCTCCGGCCGCGGTCCGCTCCGTCTGGTCGTCCGCGCACGTGCTGCCCGTGCACCCGCAGGTGCCGGCCCCGTCGCAGGCCCCGACGGCCCCGGCGTCGCAGGTGCACGGCGTCGCCGCTGCCGCGATCGCGCAGGCGCCGCCGGCGGCGCACGCGCCGGTCGCGCCGCACTCTCCCTGGGGCGCGCAGAGCGCGTCCTCGGCGCCGGGCTGCGCGGGCGAGCACACGCCGTCGGCCGCGCCGCCCGCCGCGACGGCGCACGCTTCGCACGGACCAGCACACGCGACGTCGCAGCAGACGCCGTCCACGCAGACCCCCGTGACGCACTCGGCGCCGAGCGCGCAAGGCGCGCCGTTCTCTCCGGGGCCCAGGAGGACGGCGGAGGCTAGCGCGCCATCGCCCCACTCGGCGAAGCCCCCCGCGAGGAGGAGCCGCCCCGAGGGGAGCGCGACCGTGGCCGCGTCGGAGCGCGCTTCGGGCAGCGGCGCGAGCGCCGCCCACGAAGCCTCCACCGCAGGACCGGATACGAGCATGGTCTCGACGTCGGCCATCGAGGCACCGCCTGCCATCACGAGCCAACCGCTCGAGAGCAGCGCGCCCGCGCCGCGCGGGTGCTCGAGCAGCAGCGAGCCCGTCGACGTCCAGCCGAACTCTGGCTCGAGCACGAGCGAGGACTTGAGCGAGTTCACGACGAAGCTGCCCCCTGCGACGACAAGGCGACCGTCCGTTAGCTCGGCGACCAGGGGATCACGCCGCTCGCCCGGCAAGGCGGGCAGCGACTCCCACGCTCGGTCGAGCGGAGCGTATCGCTCGACCGATGCCGTCTCCGCGCCTCCGAGCACGGGGACCCCGCCGACCACGACGCCTCCGCCGTCGGAGAGCGCAGCGAACCCGAAGGAGGCGCGGCCGACCGAGAGCGGAGGGCCCGGCGCCACGCTCCCCGATGCGGCGTCGTAGACCTCCGTCGTCGCGAACGCCGCGGTCCCGATCGCGGCGGAGGCCAACCCGCCGACGATGAGCACCTCCGCTCCGGCGAGGACCGAGATCGCGCGGTGACCGGCGCGAGGCGCGTCCAGCGACGGCGCGGAGATCCAAGCTCCGGCTTGCGCATCGAACGCCAGCGAGGTCTCGGTCGGCGCGCAGTCCGTCGCGGTCCCTGCACATCCCCCGGTGAGCAACGCGTAGCCGTCTTCTCCGCCCGCCCAGGCGCCGCCAAAGCCGGTCCGAGGCTCGGGCAGCGGCGCCGTGACGGCGAAGGACTCGGTCCGCTCGTCGAAGATCTCGGCGGAGGCCAGGTATCCTGCGTCGTTGCGCCCACCGGCCAACAGGACACGACCTTCGTCGCCGAGGACGATCGCCTGCGTCGCGCGCGGCTCCGTCATGTCCGAGGTCGAGCTCCAGAGCGGGTCGAGGAGGAAGGGGGGCCGCGGAGCGATCGGGTTCGAAAGAGAGACCACGATCGCGCACCGCGCCGCTCCAGGCGTGATCGGGGGGCGGCCCCACGGCGGAGCCGGATCTGCGTCGAACGCGCACCCCTCGATGTCGACCTCCACCGCGTGCCGCTCCCCCTCGAGGTCGAGCAGGTAGGGGCGCGCCATTCGAAGCCTCGGCGCGCCCCCCGCGTCGAGGACCTCCACGACGCCGTCGACGAGCCGCAGGTGGGCGCCGCCTGGGAGATCGATCGCGTATCGGGCGAGGGCGCCCGCCGCGTCCCGGGTGACCAGCCGGTAGTCTTCGAGCCCTCGCTCGGAGCGGTGAAGCCAGAGCTCGTCACCCGCCGCAGTCTTGTCGGCCGCCGCCCAGAGCGTGCCCGTGCGCTGCCACGGAACGGCCGGCGCGTCCTCGATGCTGACCCAGATCTCGAGCCCGCTGCGAGCGTCCTGGAGGAAGATGGGCCCGTCGGCGCGCTCCGGCACCACCAGCTCCAGGCGCCGTGGCGCCCCAGGGCGCAAGGCCTCGCCGAGCGTACGCCTAACCCGCGTCGCCTCCCCGGGCCAGGCGCCATGCCGAACCTGGAGCGTGGGCCATTGCAAGGGCGTGCCCTCCACGTGTCCCGACACGAGGGGCGCGGCGAGAAAGACGAGCAAGGGCGTGACCGAGCTCACCTCGGTCTCCGGCGCGGCAGGCGCAGGGCTAGGCAAAGGAGGACGCCGGCCAGGGCGGCGCCGAACCGCGGCGCGTGGTCGGCGGGCACCGCGCACCCGCAGCCCAGCGTCGGGGGGGGCAATGGCGGGGACGTGCATCGGCCCGACACGCTGCACACGAAGCCCGAGGCGCACTCGGTCGACGTTCGACATGCGGTGAGGCACGAGCCCTCACGGCAGCGATAGGGAGCGCAGTCGGACGCGCCGAGGTGGCGGCCGTCCTCGCTGCACGTCTCGGGTGCGCAGGTGCAAGTGCCCTCCTCCGTGCAGGCGCCGACCCCCGAGGGGCAGTCCTCGGCGCCGCAGGGAGATCCCGAGGGGACGATCTCGCACCCTGCGGCTCCGTCGCACTGCCCCGTGAGCCCGCACTCCCCGGCGGATGCCTCGCACACGCCGCGTGGATCAGGCCTCGAGGACCCTACCGCCTCGCAGGCGCCGTCCGCCTCGAACCCCTTCGACGCCGCGCTGCACCCGCGGCACGCGGCGTCGCACGCGGCGTCGCAGCACACCCCGTCCACGCAGTAGCCCGACGCGCACCCGATGGCGTCGAGGCAAGGCTCGCCCGTCGCGGTGAGGGTGAAGACCTCGGCGCTGCTCGACGGGGCGCCGCCCTGAGAGCCACCCGCGACGAGGACCGCGGCTTCTCCCACGACGACCCCGACGTGCCCGAAGCGGCCGCTCGTCATCAGCGCGGTGCTCGACCACGCGCCTCGGGCCGGGTCGTAGAGCTCGGCGGCGGCGGACGCGCAGCATCCGCCCGCCACCAACACGCGGCCGCCTCCGAGGAGCGCCGCGGTGCCTCCGTCATGCGGGGAGAGCAGCTCGCTCGTGAGCGTCCACGCGCGATCCGGCGGCGCCGTCGGATCGAAGACCTCGACGGCGACGACCGCGCTCACCGTCGACGGGGCGCGCCCGCCGACGACCAAGACGTGGCCGCTCGGTAGGAGCAGGGCGTCATGGTCCAGGCGCCGCTCGGCGAGGGATCCGGAAGGCGTGAAGGTCGCCGCGCCGGGCGCGAGCCGCTCGGTGACCTTCGCTCCCGGTGCTCCCCCGACGACGAGCGCGCTGCCGTCCGCGAGCGTCGTCACGGTCGCGAGGCTCCGCGGTGTCGCGAGATCGGGGCCCGGAGCGAAGGAGGCAGTGCTCGGGTCGAACAGCTCGCTCGACCCCAGGTGCGGGGCGCCGGCCTCGCCCGTATTTCCGCCGACGACGAGCACCCGCCCGTCCTGAAGCGTGGTGACGGCGTGCTGGACGCGGGGCGTGGAGAGCGAGCCCACGGTGGTGAACGACCCCGACGCCTCGTCGAAGACCTCCGCCGTCGCGAGGGCTCCGCAAGTGAGGCACGCGGGTCGCCCGCCCGTCACGAGCGCGCGGTCCCCGCCCCCGAGCACCGCGACCTCGGGGCTCGTCCGCAGCTGCGCGACGGGACCGACGGCTGCGAACGAGCCGCTCGACGGGTCGTAGAGCTCGGCTCCTGTCAAGCCGCCTTCGTCGACGCCGACCACCAGGGCGCGTCCGGACGCCAGCCTCACCGCGGCGTGGCTCGTCCGCGCCTCGATCATGTCCGACGTCGCGGTCCAGACCGGATCGACGACCAGCGGGTAGCCGCGCGTCGGCTCGACCGCGCCCACGTGGACGACGATCGCGCATCGGTACGAGCCCGGGTCGACCACGGAGCGGCCCCAGGGCGGCGAGGGATCGTGATCGACCGCGCACCCTTCCACGTCGACGGGCAGCCGGTGGCGCTCGCCCGTGGCGTCGTCCGCATGAGGCGGGGCCATCCGGAGGCGCGGCGCGCCTTGCCGGTCGAGCAGCTCCAGCGCGCCACCAACGAGCCGTAGCCCCGCGACCCCGGAGAGGAGCACGTCGTAGCGGAGCGCTCCGCCTGGGGGGGGGGATGGCAACGTGACGAGGTCCTCGAAGCCCGCGCGAAGCGTGCGCAGCTCGAGCGCGGAGCCAGGACCGAGCGCACCCGCGAACCGAAGCGATGCTCCCTCGTACACGGCCGGCACGGGGCGCGCTCCGCGGAGCGAGATCTCGACGCTCATGGCGAACCTGTCGAGCGCCACGCGCACCGGGGCGTCGGCTCGCGCCGGGAGCGTCACGGCTGCCGGCGCGTCTCCCGACGGCGGCAAGGCTTCCGAAGGCTCGCCCTCGCGCCCGCACGCGACGAGGAGGGAGATCAGCGCGGTGCCCAGGAGCGCCGCGCCCGCGCTGCCGCGCGCCGGGCCCTCGCGTGCGTCGAGCGCGCGACGCAGGCGCGTCGCGTCCGGCTGCTCGCGACCTCGCGCCTCCTGTCTCGGTCTCATCGCGGTCCGATCATCCGCGCTTGCAAGCGCCGATCCCACTTGCGAACCTACCACGACCGCGCGGTACCCTCGGAGAGGCTTCCGGGTGTGCGCCGCACATGTGCGCGCACGGGCGCGGGGCTCGAAGGCCGTGGTGGCCTGCACGAGGTTCGGGCGTGGCGGCGCGGCGCCTCCGGCACGTCGAGTGCACAGGAGGCCCCGAGGAGGTCGGACGGATGGTGAAGCTACGTGGGCTGGGTCACGCTCTTGCGACGTGTGCGGCGGTCGCCGCCCCACTCGGGTGCGACGACGCCGTCAGCAGTGGGAGTGGAGGCGCTGGGGGAGGATCCGTCGCCACCAGCACGGCCACGTCCAGCGCCGCGTCGACCACGGCCGCAGGGACGACGTCGTCGACGTCGGCGATGACGGCCACCAGCTCGAACGGCACAGGGGGCGGCTGTCCGGGGCTCACACCGTCGCCCGGCGGGACGACGCCGAGTCCGGGGACGCCGGGCGTCGTGCAGGTCATCGCGACCGGACAGCTCTCCCCAGGCAGCGTGCTCGTGGACGCAACGCACGTCTACTGGGAGACGTGGGAGATTCCCGGCGCCATACATCGCGTGCCGAAGGAAGGCGGGGACGTCGAGAGCCTCGCCGAGGGGCTCTACAGCCCGTGGGACATCGCCGCGGACGCGACGACGATCTACTTCGGCGACGAGGACGGCACGGTGCGACAGGTGGACAAGGACGGCGGCTGCCTCATCGAGCTGGCGAGCGGTCAGGACATCCCCGTGCGCACCGCCGTCGACGCCACGCACGTCTACTGGGTCTCGTCCTTCGAGGGCGCGTTGCGCCGCGTCCCCAAGGGGGGCGGCGCCGTAGAGGACATCGCCACCGGTCAGAACAACCCCGTGTCCGTCGCCGTGGACGACACCCACGTCTATTGGTCGAACAACGCCGGGAACGTCGCTGATGCTGGCAGCGTGAACCGCGCGCCAAAAGGTGGTGGGACCGTCGAGGTCCTCAGCGCCGGGCATACCTTGCCGTGGGACGTCGAGCTCGTGGGCGACGAGGTCTTCTGGTTCAACGCGAACGGCGTCACCACGCCCATGGGCGTCTTCCGGATCCCGAAGGGGGGCGGCGCCGAGACGTTCGTGGGCGCCGCGGCTGGCATGTACGACAAGAGCGTCGATGCTCTGGAGGTCTTCACCGCCGCGGCCGTGCCCGAGAAGATCGAGGCCGTGTCGCGGTCCGACGGGACCGTGCGGCTCCTCGCGGACACGGGCGGGTACGTGTTCTTCGTGACCCACGACGCGACGCACGTGTACTGGTCGAACAACGACACAGGCGAGATCCTCCGCATGCTGAAGTAGCGGACCTCAGAAGAGGCCGCTCAGCCCGAGGGTCGGCGCGACGAGGAACACCACGTCGCCGACCGTGCGCTCGGGCTCGTAGTACCCGAGGAATCCGGGAGCCAAGACGTCGCGATCGTTTTCCCACGTCGGCTCGTCGAGTCCGATGAGGAGGATCGGCGCGATGCCTCCGCCGATCTCGAGGCCATTCGAGAGCCGCGTGCCGAGGTGGAGCTCGGCCGCGAGGGCCAGGCCGAGCGCCCGAGCGTTCTCGCCGTAGGGGTCGGTGGTGTAGGGCGTCCCGCCTCCCGACGGGGCGAACCGGCCGACGCGGCGGTCCGCCGCGTTGGCGACGTGCATCCCCGTGAGCAGGCGCGCGCGCCACGTCAGCTCCTCGCCTCCGTCGACGGCGAGCGAGGGGCCCGCCAGGAGGCCCTGGAGCGCGATCGCGTCGTCGACCTCGCCCGCGTCCTGGCGCAGCGCGTCGGGTCGCTCGTAGAGGGTCGCGCGCCTCGCGAGGACACGCTGGAAGACACCCAGGTAGCCGAGCTCGACCCCCGCCGTGATCCCCAGCGGCCATCGATAGCCCAAGGCTCCGACCGCGATCACACCATAGGCGGGCGTCGCGGAGCAGCCGTCCTCGCAGCTCGCGGTGACCGCGCCCGACAGCGGGGGCCCTAGGACGGGGCCGCCCCAAAAGCCCACCGCGAATCGAGGCTGGGGCGCGGCGCTCCAGACCCCGCTCGTCCTGTCGCGGTCGAGCGCGATCTCGAGCGTTCGCTCCCCCGGGGCCTCGATCGTCAGCGACTTGCGCGACGCCACGTAGCCCTCCAGGCCGACCTCGATCTGGTGCCGGCCGAGGCGAACCCTGCCGCGGAACGAGCCTCGCCCGACGGAGACTCCGTCGAGCGCGATGAGGGCGCCTGGAGGCGTCGCCTTCACGGTCACGACGCCGGGGAGGTGAGCGAGCGGGATGGTCAGCGTCGTGACGTCGCCGAGACGCACCGGCGCAGCGACGGGCTGGCTCCCGAAATCCCCCGGCGCCGCGAGGACGACGTAGTGCTCACCAGGAGCAAGCGCACCTTCCCACGGAGTGGATCCGACCTTGATGCCGTCGATGATGACGTCGGCGGTGCGCCCATCGAGCTCGGCCACGCGCAGACGGCCCGATTGGGCGAGAGGGCGCAGGGAGAGGTCGACGGTCGCGGACGCCGCGCCAGCGACCAGGACGCTCGCTTGCGAGGGGACGTACCCCTCCTTATAGATCTGAACGAGGTGCGTCCCGGCGCTCAAGCGAAGCGGCGCTGCGAGCGGCGACGTCCCGCGGTCGACCCCATCGACGAAGACGCTCGCTCCACCCTCGCGGACGCGCACCTCCAGGGTGCCGACGAGACGCGCGAGCGCCTTGAGCTCCTCCTCGACCCGCGCGCGCTCCTCCGGCGGCGCGTCCGGGAACGAGGTGATCCAGCCCTCGTACAGCGAGACGGACTCTTCGTAGCGCTCGAGGTTCTTGAGGCAAATGGCGGCGTTCCGCGTCGCCGCGCGCGTCGGGTGCAGCCGGCGCGACGCCTCGAACTCCGCGAGCGCCGCACCCCAGCTCTCCGCTCGGAAGAGCTCGAGGCCCTTGAAGAAGCGCTGCCGCGCCTCCATCTGCTCCTCTGTCTCCGCGGGCGTCGGGGCGGTCCGGCCGTCCTCGGGGGGGACCTGTCCATCGGCCTTGGATGGGACCGCAGCGGAGCCGGTCAAGCCCGCGAGCGCGAGCACGAGGAACGGCGAGGTCGGTCTCATGAGCCGGTCTTCGATGTATCGGTCCCACGACCGCCGCGGAACAAGAACGTGCATCCCTTCGCAAGTCTCGTGCCGTGGCGCGCCCGAACCCGGGGAATTCGAGCGAGCTCCGCGCCGGGGAGCCATGGAGAGCCTCCGCCCAGGTCGTCGCGCGCCGCGCGCGTGGTAAGCAGTCCGGGTGCGGCTCATCCTCGTGCAGCCCCAGCTCGGCGTGACCCAAGGCCCCGCCAACCTCGAGGCGATCGCGACCGCCGTCCTCGCCGAAGGCGCGCCCGCGGGGGCCGAAGACGTGCTGCTCCTGCCCGAGCACGTGCTCTCCACCACCGACGCCGCGGAGTACGAGTCGGCGATCGCGCACCTCGCGAGGGATCTCGGGTGCCACGTGATCGGCGGCTCGCACCACCAGGCCCGCGCCGCGGGTCGCGTGAACGCCGGCGTCGCGGTCGACCCGAGCGGACGCATCCTCGGTCGCTACGAGAAGGTGCGCCCCTACGCCCTGGAGCGTGAGCGCGTGTCACCCGGGGTGCAGCACCCCGCCTTCGAGGTGTGCGGCCGGCGCGTGCGCGTCCTCGTGTGCGCCGACTTCTGGTTCGCGGACGTGCTCCAAGCTGCGGACGACCTGCCGGACCTGGTCCTCGTGCCCGCGCTCTCGGTCACGCGAAAGCCGACGCCCGACTACTCACGCGCGCTCTGGCGGCACCTCGCCGTCGCGCGCGCGTACGAGTACGGCGTGTTCGTCGGCGTGAGCGACTGGGGGTACCCGTCGGCGCTGCCCACCCAGCACGCCTGCGGCGTCGCGGGACTCGCGGACCCGACGACGACGGATCCGAGCGGCCTCTTCACGGCCTTGGGGGACGCGGCGGTCCGCGCGTTCTCCCTCGACTTCGAGGCGCTCGAAGCGTTTCGCGACGACCGGCGGGAGCGGGGCTTCTTCTGGAGGTCCTGAGCCGGGGCGCGGCGCCTCGACCGATCCCCTACGCGCAGCCCCCGGGGGAGGGAGCCGGAGGCGCGGATCCGCGGTGAAGACGTCCACGCCGCGCTCTGGCGCGACCACCACGCGGCGCTGCGCGCGGTGTCGGCGCGCGGTGACACCATCGCGACCAAGAAGGTCGCGGGCCCCCGAGAGCGCCGCGTCGTAGCGGTCGCGAGCGTGAGCTCTCAGCCGGACGGATCGCCCCGGCCCGGGGCTCGGCGCGGGCTCGCCCGCCGAAAGGCCCGTCGGGAGGCGGCGACGACGAGGAGCGAGGCGGTCAGCAACTGCCCCGGCTCCGTGTCCACGCCGGCGGACGCCCTGCACCAGCAGCCGGCCGCGGGCGAGGCGTCCGAGCCAGGCGCCGTCGAGCCGGCTCCGCCGGAGGTCGTGGGGGGCGCCGCGGCGCCGTCGAGCGGCGCGGGGAGGTGCTGCGGCACCTCGACGCCGTCGCGGAACTTCTCGGGCGAATAGAGCTTTGCCATGTCCATCGCGCAGCTCGGTGACTGGAGCATGCGGACCGCGGTGACGAACGGCACCCTGTTGCCCTTCTCCACGAAGCCGTCCCGGACTACGTGGCCGGTCGAAGGCCAGACGAGCTCTCCTTCTTCCTCCCCGGTGTGGAGGGAGCGGCCGAGCACCCGCAGCTCGCCGACGGGCACGCGCCCGCCGTCGGGGCCCCCTCGCTCCGGGGCGGGCGCGCCCTCACGGCGCCGATCCATCCGCACGACCTGCCCGACCTTCACGTCCGAGCGCTCGCCATGGACCGAGAGGACACGCGCGGAGGTCGCGTCGACGATCTCCGCGTAGATGAGGACGCCGTAGGGCGCGCCGGAGCAGAAGTGCTGATAGTTCCAGGCGGCGTCGTACGTCGGCTGGATGCGCGCCGCCTCGGCGAGCGTCAAGCCGTGGGCTCTCAGCCACTCGCCGAGCTCCTCGTCTCCGGCGAGCTCTCGCACGAACGCGTGGTTGCGGATCGCGGCGACGCGTTGGACGAGGTCGCCGTGGCCGCTCACCTCGATGAGGTGGGCCATTGCGCATCGGGTCTCTGCGGAGTCGACGAGCACCGGCGCGCGGGCGCCTCCCCAGTCGTTCTTTGGGAACCGCCCGCGCTCGCTGTAGGCGAACAGCGCACCGAGGAGGTGCTCACGCCGTCGCCGCTGAGCGGGCGAGCGCAGGCCTCGCCCGCGAGGCGCCAGCGCGGCGAGCGTCGCGTCGAAGTGTCGACGGAGACGGGCCTGCTCCGCTCGTAGGAAGTCCGTCATCATGACCGCGATGCTAGCCCAAACTCGCGCGGCCGCGTCGCAGCCGCTCGATCCGTCTCGTCACCCGAGCACCGCGCACCTCGCCATGCGCCGCGAGCCGTGGCATCTGCGCCGCCGAGCTCACCCTCGAGCGAAGGTCACCGCGCAGCCACGACCGCCACGGACGTGGCGCCGGCATCAGCCAAGGGCGCTCCTCAGCGCACGCACACGCGGACGGCGGGCCGGGTCGCCGGCGAGGCAGTCCCGCAGGAGCGAGGCGAGCGGTCCGGGCACGCGCGCGTCATCGATGGTATCGGGCACGGGGATCGGCTCGTCGGCCATCGCGAGGAAGAGCGCTGGCACGCGGAACGGCGCGGTGCCGGTGAGCATCTCGTACGCGAGGACTCCAAAGGCGAACACGTCGGCCGACGCGTCGAGGTCGCGCGCGGACTTCGCCCCTTCTGGCGCCGCGTAGAGCGGCGTGCCCAGCACCGCGCCGGTGCCGGTGAGGGGGGAGCTGCGCGTCGGCGTCGCGACCACCGTGTCCGCTCCCACGTCGACGGTCGAGGGGTCGAGCGCGCCGAGCCGCGAGATCCCGAAGTCCGAGATCTTCGCGCCCCCTTCGGTGAGAAGAACGTTCGCGGGCTTCAGATCGCGGTGCACGACGCCCGCCTCGTGAAGCGCGCCGAGGCCATCGCAGATCTGCCTCAAGATCGGCAGCGCCCACGCGACGTCTCCGAAGCTCGATCGCTGCTCTTCGAGCGACCCGCCCCGCACGAGCTCCATGACGAGGAAGGGCACGCCCGACGCGACGCCGACGTCGACGATGGGCACCACGTTCGGGTGCCGGACGCGCGCGCCGATCTCGGCCTCGCGGGCGAATCGCGCCGCGCTCGCGCCGCTCGCCTCCCCGAGGACCGCCTTGAGCGCGAGCCGCTCTCCGTCGGTCACCCGCTCGACCTCGTACACCGCGCCCATGCCTCCTGCGCCGAGCGCCGAGACGATCTTGTAGCGCTCGGCGAATCGCTCCCCCGCACGCAGCGTGCGCGCGTCGAGCGTCACGTCGCCCTTCGCGAGCACCGCGCCGAGCTCGCGCGAGCGCTCGGCTACCTGATGCGAGAGCTCCCGCTTGAGGAGCTCTTCGCCACGGGCGCGTGCGGTCGCGAGCTCGCCCTCGAGCCGCGTGGTCGTCCCCTCGAGCACGCCGAGGACGGTATGCGTCATGGCGAAGACGACCAAGAGACTGAGCGCGAAGAGGAGCCGATACGTGGCGGGCGAGAGCGTGATCGCGGGCGGACCCACCCCGTAGAGGTAGAGGAAAGCCGCCGCACCGAGCGCCGAGAGCGCGACTCGGTCACTGCGCTTCGCGTGCGGGCCGTTCACGAGCGGAAGGAGAAAGAGCGCGTTCTGCGTACCCGCCGCCCAGCCGAGCTGGTCCACCGCGACCCACGCATGAGCGATGATCTCGGCGCCCATCATCCAGTGCGCGAGCCGGTCCCGTCCCAGCCGGCACGCGACGGCGGCGAGCGCGTAGAGGAGGACACTTACGACGTTGAAGCCCGCGAGGACCCAGGAGCCCAGGAGCGCGAACAAGGGGATCAGGAGGGCGTGTACGAGTCCCGCGAGAGGGAGGGCGTAGAGCTGCAGCGCGTACCAGCGGCGGGCGCGCGGCGTGAGCTGCAGCTGCGGCTCGAAGTACCAGCGGCGCACTCGCTCCATCGCGCACGATGATACGCCGAGGTCCGTCCGCCCGGGTCGACGAGGGCTGCGCTGCGCCGCCCGGGGCTGCGGTCCATCGCGGCCGCACCCGGGCGCGCGTCATGGCGCGAGGAGGAAGCTGACCGCCTCCACGAGCTCCGGGTCGACGCCGTCGCGGAAGTCGGTCGCAGAGAGGACTGCCTCGGTCACGGGGACGATGCCCACGCCGTGAAAGACCGACTGCGTCGCGTCGGCGTGCCGGACGTCCATCCCGGTGAACGAG
Source organism: uncultured Polyangiaceae bacterium (assembly GCA_964492175.1). Lineage (GTDB taxonomy): Bacteria > Myxococcota_A > Polyangia > Polyangiales > Polyangiaceae > Xiheicaenibacterium. The sequence continues at coordinate 12,089 of CAZBJI010000085.1, forward strand.
AGCTCGAACGCCCCAGGCAGCTGCACGCCGGTGATGTTGCCGTTCGTCCCGGCGCTCGTCCGTCCCATCACGGTCACGGCGCCGGCGTCGACGAGCATCGTGGCGAAGTTCTCGGCCGCAGAGACCGAGTGGTGGCTGACGAGGAGCACGATGGGGCCCACGAAGGGGTTCACCGGAGCGAGCGGGTAGCTCGCCTCGTCGACGGTGATCTGGTCCGGCCCAGCGTGCTCCGTGACCCGGAAGACCGGCGAGGAGAAGTCGCCCTGCACGAGCCGCGCGGCGACCCCGTAGATGTTGATGCCCGGGTAGCCTCGCATGTCGACGACGAGCCCGGAGGCGGTTTGGGCGGCCACCATGGCGGAGCTGAACGCGGCCTCGGTCTTGAGGGCGTCCGCGTCGAGGTTCAGGTAGTAGAGCGCCGGCGCGCCCAGATCGGTCAGGAAGCCCGAAGGACGAAGGGAAGGCGCGAAGCCCACGTCCAACAGGTCGTCGATCGGCTGCGGCGTGAAGTCGATCACACGAGGGACGCCGTCCGCGTCGCGCAGCCCGAGGCTCACGACGCCGTCGAGGCGGATGAGCTCGCGCATCGCGAGGTCGAACTGGTAGCCGGGCGTCGCCGCGCTCGTCCGCGCCAGCTCCGTCGCGAGCCAGTCGACCATGGAGACGCCGTCGATCGACGTGATCGTGTCGCCGGCGTCGACGCCGGCCGCCTGCGACCGGCGCACCACCGGCTCGCCATCGACGTCCTCGATGAAGACGGGCAGGTACCCCGCCGCCGGGATCGGCGCGTGGTCGAACACGAAGACGTGACCGTCGTGCAACGCCTCGCCGAAGCGCCGCAAGGCGCTGCGGATGTCGCGTCGCGTGAGCGGCTCGGAGAGGCTGCCCAGGGTCTCGTCGAGGCGGTCGTCGATCGTGTCGCCGACGACGTCGAAGTACGGGAAGAACCGCCGCGCCGCGCCGTGGGCGATCAAGAGCGCCGCCTGTGCCTCCGCGAGCGTCTCACCCACGGGCTGGCTCTGCTGGTAGGGATCGAGCGGCAGGAACGTCGGCCGCGAGGCGGCACCGGAGGGCACACCCGCCGGGAGCCCGGCGGAGAGCACCTCCTCCGCCACGCACTCGGGCGTGTCGCTCCGCCGATCGGCCGCGATGACGTCCGGGAGCGGCGTCCCTCCCAGCCGGAGCTCGCCGGTGCGGACGTAGGCGCCGCCCGCGGAGACGGGCTGCCAGCGGGACTCGGCGACGTCGGCGCGCACGTCCTCGCCGATGAGGAAGGCCCGGCCCGCCGCCCGAAGAGCGACGGCGAGCGCCGCCGCTTCGGGCGGCATGACCGAGTCGGTGGCGAGCCCCAGCGCGAGATCTGCGCCTCCGGTCCCAGCGATGGCCTGCCCCGCCAGGCTCGAGGTGTCGTTCGAGTAGACGTTGTTCGCCGCGAACACCTCGTCGGTCAGGCCGTAGTGAGTGCGCACCAGCAGATCGGGACGCACGACCGGCGCGGAGAGCGCCGGCCCGACCGCAGCCTCGAGCGCTGCGCGCAGGCCGTCCACGTCAGGCAGCCCGCGCAGATCCACGACGACCGCCGTCGCCTCTGCGGGCACCGCGACGGGGCCGGTGCCTGGGATCACCCACGCGATCGGCCCGCGGAGCGTGACCGTAGCTGGCCCGAGGCCTGGCGCCCCCTCGACGGCTCCCTTCGCGCAGAGCACGCCCGGGAGGGCGGCGGCGTAGTCGGCGAGGTCCCCGGACGCAAGCGCGGCGCCGGAGGCGAGCCCGGCGACGAGCGCTTGATCGGCCTGCTCCATACTCTCGAGGGGGCCGAAGAAGCGGACGAGCGAGTGGACACCGGAGATGGCGACGCCCGTCGAGCCGACCGCGGGCAGCCCGCCGGGCATCCGCGCGCACGCGTCGTCGGACGGGACGGGCGGCGGAGCCTCGCTCGCGCAGACGTCTGCGCCGCCTCCGCCCGCCGCCGCGCCTCCACCCGAGGCCCCGGTCCCCGAGGTGCCGGTGTCGTCGCTGCACGCGCCAGAGGCGAGGACGGCCACCGATGACAAGCAAACGAAGCCGCGACGCCAGACCGTCATCTCGGCAGGCTATCGAGCCAGGTTCTCTGCGGCAATCGGACGAAGCCGTCGCGCCCCTGCCGCCGGCCGCCGAGGCGTGGTGACGCGCGCGGCCGCGCGTGAGATCTTGCGCGGCGCGTGACCGACCCAACGCTCTGTGCGCGGATCGTCGCCCGCACGCCGCTCCTCTACACCAGCGGAGCGTGTGAGGAGGAGGACCGACCCGCGTTCGTGCGCGCCGCCTCCGGGATCGCGTGGGTCGGGGATCGGCTCGCCATCCTCCAGGACGACGCGAGCTTCATCGCCCTGCTCGCCCCGAGCGGCGCGCTCTCCGCCTTGCCGCTGCCGCGCGGGGACGGTGGCCGGCGGCGGTTCGAGGACCGGCTGGGCAATCGGCTGATGAAGCTCGACCTCGAGGCCTGCGTCGCCCTCGACGGCGCGCGACTGCTCGCGCTGGGCTCTGGGTCTCTGCCGATCCGCGAGGTGGCGGTCCTCGCAGATCTCCGCTCCGGCGAGGTCACGGTCCGGTCGGCCGCTGCCGTCTTCGAGGCCCTGCGCGTGGCGCTCGGGCTAGGGCAAGAGCCAGCGAACGTGGAAGGCGCCGTGCTCGTCGGCCGCCGCCTGCGGCTGTTTCAGCGCGGCGTGACCTCGGCGTCGGTCGACTTCGACGTCGACTCCGTGCTCGACAGCCTCGAGGGTGAGCGCGCCCCCGAGGTCGCGCCGCACGGCGTCCGCCGATACGACCTCGGACGCATCGGAGGAGTGCCGTTCGGCTTCACCGACGCGTCCGTGACCGCCGCGGGCTCGCTGGTGTTCCTGGCCGCGGCCGAGGACACCGACCACCCGGTCACGGACGGGGCGGTGCTCGGCTCGCGCTTCGGCGTGATCGCCGAGGAAGGCGTGCGTCTCGCAGACATCGCGCGAGAGGACGGGGGCCCCATCTTGGAGAAGGCCGAGGGTATCGCGCCGCACCCGACGATCGCCGATCGGTTCCTGGTGGTCCTCGACCCGGACGACGCCGAGCGCCCCTCCGAGCTCTGTGAGCTCGCCGTGAGCACCGGATAGCCGTTCGGACCAAGAAGCGCTCGACGCGTGGGGTCCGTCGTCAGGCCACGGAAGGCGACCGTTCGCCCATGCGGTCTTCTACCGCAGTTCTCGGGCGTCGCCCGAGGCGCCTCTGGTACGGCGCGCTCCGTGGCGCTCGACGCGGCCCGCCGTGACGGGCAGCGGGAGACGCCGCGTCCCGGCGGGTCGAAACGGGAACGCCCATCTTTCGAGTTCTCGCCCGCGAGCCGGTGCTGCAGTATGGGGAGGCATGACCGGGGCGGAACGCCACGACTCGCCGCGTGCCTCGACCTCCGCCTCCCCGACCAGGCAGAGGGTCCGGGCAGGCACCCGCGCCGCTCCGCTCGTGGGGGCCCTGCTGGCCGTGGGCCTGGCCTGCGGCGCGGACGAGGGCGCCCCGGACGAGCTATGTGATCTCGCGTGCGATTGCACCGAGTGCACCGACGACGAGGAGCGGGCCTGCCGTCAGGGGGCGGACACGACGTACGACAGCTCGGTCAAGAAGGGCTGCACCGACCACGCCGACGCCTTCATCGCCTGCTACGAGGCGGAGTTCTCCTGCCGCGCGAAGGTCGTGGACGTGGCCGCCTGCGACGAGAAGAAGAAGGTCTGGTACGACTGCCTGGCCGGGACCACGACGACGGCCTCGGCGTGCGACGACGCCGACGTGAAGCGGGTCGACGAGTGCGGGCTGGAGGCCGAGGGGACCGCCGCGGAGGAGTGCGAGGGGATCCCGCTCTGCACGTCCGAGTGCGTCTTGGCCGCGAGCTGCGCCGAGCTCTCAGGCGAGGTGGAGGACGGCGGCTTTGGACCGTGCATGGACGCGTGCCTGACCCAGCAGTGAGCAACGGAGAGTAGGAGTGGTCATGACGAAGAAGGATCGCAGCAGGATCGTCCGCCCCAGCAGCCGCGCCATCGACGCGGTCACCCGCCGCCGGGCCCTCAAGGGCCTCGGCGCCGCCGCCGGGACCGCGGCCTTCGGGTCGGGTTGCGAGGAGGAGTCGACGATCAACGCCGAGTACGACCTCTTCGGGTTCGGCAAGGGCTGCAAGGCGGTGAACGGCCTCGAGGCCTTCCGCAAGGTCGACACCTTCGTCGTGCTGATGATGGAGAACCGGTCCTTCGACCACATGTTCGGCTCCCTCAAGGCCGTCGAGGGCCGCGAGGACGTGAACGGCCTGACCGGCGACGAGAGCAACCCCGACCCACGCGGCGGCAACGTGAGGGTCTTCCACCAGACGGACCTCGCGCTCGGCGACATCGACCACGAGTGGAGCGCGTGCCACGCGCAGCACAACGGCGGCGCGAACGACGGCTTCGTCCGCGCGCACGTGGAAGATCTCATGAAGGCCGAGAAGCTCTGCGACGATCCGGTCAACCCTCTCGGCGACGGGTACTGCGCCGGGGAGCGAGACCCGATGGCCTACTACACGCGTGCGGAGCTGCCGACCTCGTACCAGCTCGCGGACGCGTACACGCTGTGTGACCGATGGTTCTGCTCGGTGATGGGCCCGACCTGGCCGAACCGCTTCTACCTCCACGCCGCCACCGCGGAGGGGCGCATGGCCAACAAGCGGATCTGGTCCCTGGACACGATCTGGAAGGCGCTCGACGAGAAGTGCCTCTCGGGCGTGAACTTCTACGCCGACCTGCCGTGGGCCACCGGGGCGTTCGTCAAGCTGAAGGGCCTCGCGCGCGTCTTCGACAAGCAGATCGGCATCAAGGACACGTTCGAGCAGCGCGCGAGAGAGGGCCGCTTGCCGACGCTCTCCGTCATCGATCCCGGCTTCTTCATCGGCAACGACGATCACCCCCCGGCCGACGTCGGCATGGGCCAGGCCTTCATCAACACCATCTACAAGATCCTCGCCGCGAGCCCCCAGTGGGAGCGGATGTGCTTCATCGTCACGTACGACGAGCACGGCAGCTTCTACGATCACGTGGCGCCGCCCAAGGTCGAGGACGAGCACCCCGAGTTCCAGCAGCTCGGGTTCCGCGTGCCATCGCTGGTCATCGGGCCCTACGTCAAGCAGGGATACGTGGACAGCACGCAGTACGACCACGTGTCGGTCATCTCTACGCTCACCGCGCGGTTCGGCCTCCGCGTCCTCAACGACCGCGTGCTCGCCACGAACGATCTCTCCGACGTGATGGATCCCGAGCTCGTCGACGATCCCCAGCCCGGGGCGGAGATCGCCGCGGTCACCGTCTCCGAAGCACGCGCCAGAGAGAGCATGGAGCGGGTCCAGCACCACGGCGACAGGGAGCTCGCGCGGCTCGCCGATCGAGGCGACATCCCGCCGGAGCTCGACCACCGGCACCGGAACCGCGAGACCCTGGACGACCTGCTCGAGCTCGGGGAGAGGTACGGCGCCATCCGCGTCGTGCCGTGATCGCGAGGACCGAGACGCGGCCGCGGCCGGGCCCGCGGTGGTGCGCAGGTGGTCGGCGAACGTCGTCTCCGTCTCCGAGGAGGTCGGCGGTGACGGGCCGAAGAGGTCCACGCTCGCCACGAGGTCGTCTCCGGTCTTGTTCCCACTCTTTCACGGACGAAACGGGAGATGCGCATGGACACTCGGGAGCTGCTTCAGGACGACGTCGAGAAGCGCAAGGACGCGCTCTCCCGTCTCGCGAGCGAGCCCTCCGCGTCGCAGACCGCCCTCGCTCGCGATCTGGCCGAGAGGGCCGCGGAGCTCGCCGCCACGCTCGCCCACGCGGTCAACGCGGGAGAGGACACGGACGACCTCGAGGAGCACTTCGAGCGAGTAGCGAGGGCGCTCGCCTCGATCGACGCGCCGGAGGCGTCCCTTGGGCTCTCGACCGCGAGCCGGCATGTCTGCGCGCTCGTCCGCAAGAAGGTCGTGCTCGCTCTCTTCCAGGTGCGGAGCGCGGCGGCTCGTACCGTCCTCGAGGGGTTGGTGCGTGATCCGGACGAGGACGTCCGCGACAGCGCCGCCGATGCGGTGCATGCCGGTCCGTGGGCAGGCGCCACCGACGCGCTCCTCGCCGGCGCTCGAGCTGAGCAAGATCCCGTCCGAGCATGCCACCCGCGCCCTCGCCGCGACGGCGGCTCTCTCGAGCGAGAGGACCCAAGCCGTCGTGGCCGCCAAGCTCCTCGAGATCGCCCGGTCGGCACCCGAGCAGGCCCAACACTCCGATCGCCACTCGTGCTTGCGCGCTCTTGACGCGCTCGTGGCAGCGGGCGCGAGCTTCCCTGGGGTCCAGGAGGCGGCCTCCGGGCTCGCGCAGAGCGAGGACCTGCGCACGCGGATCGTCGGCCTCGCGCTCCAGGCCGGCGGCGGCCGCGCGGACGCGATGGCGAAGCTCCTCGAGCTGGCGGCCAAGGGTTCGACCGACGAGAGCGCGGCGGCCGCCGTGCACCTCCGCAACCTCCCGGCGCCGGTGGCCGCCGCCGGCATCCTCGCGGGGATGCGTGGAGGCGACCGGCTCGTGCGGGCGCGCGCGGCCTCGCTCGCCGTGGGCACCATCTTCCTGGCGCGCCAGTCGAGCCTCGAGTCTCTGCTGACGCTCACCGAGGACGCGGACGAAGAGGTCCGCGCGGCCGCGGTGACGTCGCTGGCGCGCTGCTTGCCGGCCGGCAAGCCCTTCTTCCTCGACCGAAAGGAGCTGATCGCGCCCGCGCTCCGCGCGCTCGCCGGCGACCCCTCCCAGAAGGTCGCGGACGCGGTCACCAAGGCCAAGCAGGTCCTCGGGCTCTCCTGACGAGCCTGCTGCGCTCGAGGCGCGAGTCGCCACCTGGCGCGAGCGGCTCGGCGAGACGGAGCTGACGTCGGCCGTCTGGGAGGGGTCGGGCCGGCACGATGCGAGGCGACCGACGTCATCGAGCACAACGACGCCGCCTCACTTTTCCACCCTGGTAGAGTGGCTGCCCCATGGCCGCTCGTCGCACTTGGATCATCGCGGTCGCCATCGCGCTCGTCGGCGCCGGCGCCGGCGTGACTGCGTGGCGGCTCACGAAGGCACCCCCCGACTCCGTCCTGGTCGAGGCGCGCGAGCTGAAACAGACGATCGTGAGCAGCGGCCAGGTGATGCCGCCCGCCGAGGTTCGGCTCGAGAGCCTGATCACGAGCAACGTGCGCGAGATCAAGAAGCGCGAGGGAGATCGCGTCAAGGCCGGCGAGCTCCTGCTGCAGCTCGACGACAGCGACATCGACGCCGCGATCGCCCAGGCCGAGGCGGCGGTCGCCCAAGCGCGGGCGGGCAAGAGCTCCATCCGCGTCACGACGCTACCGCAGACCGAAGAGACGCTCCGTCAGGTGCGCGCCAACCTCGGGCAGGCACGCGCCGAGCTAGGGCGCCAGAAGCAGCTCTTCGAGAGCGGCGTCACCCCCAAGACCGCGCTCGAGACCGCGGAGAACGCGGTGAAGATCTACGAGAGCCAGGAGAAGGCAGCCGAGCTCCAGGTCAAGGCCGCTTCGTCCGGCGGCTCCAGCAGCCTGAGCGCCTCGGCGGCCATCGGCGTGGCCGAGGCCCAGCTCGCCGCCGCCAAGGTCGCGAAGGAGCGCACGCGGATCGTCGCGCCGATGGATGGGATCATCGCGTCGCGCTTCGTCGAGCTCGGCGAGACCGTTCGGCCCGGCTTGGCGCTGATGGTGCTCACCGCGAGCGGCAGGACGCGCGTCGTGATCGAGCCCGACGAGCGCAACCTCGCGCTCCTCGAGAAGGGGCAGCGGGCCGCGGTGTCCGCCGAGGCCTATCCGGCCGAGTCCTTCGAGGCCACGCTCAGCTACATCGCGCCGGCCGTGAACGGAGAGCGCGGCACCATCGAGGTGCGACTCGACGTCCCCGACCCCCCAGCGTACCTGCGACCGAACATGACGGTCTCGGTCGAGCTCCGGATCGAGACCCGCAAGGACGCCCTCTCGTTGCCGCTGGCGGCGGTCCAAGACCTGGGTGGCGCGCGCCCTTGGGTCGGGGTGGTTGGCGAGCGCGGCCGGATCGAGCGGCGCGACATTCGGGTGGGCCTGCGTGGCGACGAGCTCGTCGAGATTGTCTCGGGGCTCAGCGCCGGGGAGCGCGTCGCCTACGAGCCCCCCACGGCGACGGGCACGCCCCTCTCACCGCCGATGGGGCGTTGACGTGCCCATTAGCTGGTTCGTCGCCCTGCGCTTCATGTGGGAGCAGCGCTCGCAGAACGCGCTCATGGCCTCGGGCGTCGGGGTCGGCGTGGGCGTCTTGGTGTTCATCTCCGCGCTGATCGGCGGGCTGCAGAGCTCGCTCATCGAGCGAACCACCGGCTCGCAGGCCCACGTGACCGTGACGCCGCTCGAGGAGGAGGGACGCCCGGTGCTCCCCGACGCGGAGGGCGTCGCCTACCTCCGTAGGTTCGAGCGCCCGATCCAACGAACGCAGAGCATCGTCGATTGGCAGAAGCTCGACCGCAACATCGCCACCATCGGCGGCGTCACCGCGACGGTCCCCATCGCGAGCGGGCCGGCGCTCGCCGTGCGCGGCTCCACGGAGCGGTCCGTGCAGGTCATGGGCGCCGACGCGGCGCGCCTCGACGGCGTGATCCCCATCTTCAAGAACGTGGCGAAGGGCCACTACAGCGTCCATGGCAGCGACGTCGTGCTCGGGGTCGACCTGGCGCACGACCTGGGCGTCGGGATCGGCGACCGTGTGCGGCTGCGCACGGCGCGGGGCGAAGGGCAGGTCTTCATCGTGCGAGGCCTGGTCGACATGGGCAATCAGGGCATCAACCGCACGTGGGCGTTGATGAGCCTTCGCAATGCCCAGACCTTGCTGGGCCTCGGCGGCGCCGCCACCTCCATCTTGGTGCGGGTGAAGGACATCTACGCGGCCGACGTCTCGGCTGAGCGCATAGGGAAGCTGACGGGGCTCACCTCCCGGAGCTGGATGGAGAGCAACGCGCAGCTGCTCACGGCGCTTCAGTCGCAGACCGCGTCCACCACGATGATTCGCTTCTTCGTGATCCTCAGCGTGGCGATCGGCATCGCGAGCGTGCTGGTGGTCTCGGTGATTCAACGCTCGAAGGAGATCGGGATCCTCCGCGCGATGGGCACCTCGCGCGGTGGGATCCTTCGGATCTTTCTGATCCAAGGGGCGATCGTCGGGCTCCTCGGCAGCGGCATCGGCTGCGCCATGGGCGCCGGGCTCAGCCTGCTCTTCACCGCGGCCGTCTCGAACGCCGACGGCACGCCCCTGTTCCCGTTCGCCCTGACGCCACAGCTGTTCTTGTCCTCCGCCGCGATCGCCACCTTCGCGGGCGTCGTGGCCGCCATCGTCCCCGCGCGCCGGGCAGCCGGCCTCGATCCCGCGGTGGCGATCCGCTATGGCTGAGCCCGGGGGCGCGCGGACGCTCGCGCCCACCGAGCGCTCCGAGGCGCGCGAGCCGCCGGTCTTGGAGCTGTCGGGCATCACCAAGGACTTCGGCTCGGGCGGCGTGGTGACGCGTGTGCTGCACGGGGTCGACCTGCGGGTGAGCGCCGGCGAGCTCGTAGCCATCATCGGACCATCCGGCAGCGGAAAGAGCACGCTGCTCAACCTGATCGGCGACTTGATGCCGCCGACCAGCGTCGCCCTGACGGTCGCGGGGCGAGACGTGCTCCGGATGAGCGATGGCGAGCTCACGGCCTTCCGCGGCAAGAAGATCGGCTTCGTGTTCCAGTTCCACCACCTGATCTCGGGCATGACCTCCGCGGAGAACCTCATCATGCCGCTCGTCATCGAGCGAGGGCGGGCCGAGGGCGGCATGCGGGAACGCGCGCTCGCGTCGCTGACCGAGGTCGGTCTGGCCCACAAGCTGGACGCGCGCCCCGGAGAGATGTCGGGCGGGGAGCAGCAGCGCGTGGCGGTGGCGCGGGCCCTGATCCACGACCCTCCTCTGGTGCTCGCCGACGAGCCGACCGGCAACCTCGACACGGAGAACTCCGAGAACATCTTCGAGCTCATGCGCCGCTACAACCGCGAGCGGAGGACGGCCATCATCCTGGTCACGCACGATCCGCGCATCGCCCAGCGCTGCGACCGCATCGTCGAGGTGATCGAGGGGCGGATCCACTCGGACCGTCTGACGGAAGAGACGGGCGCGTAGCGGGGGGAGCGCCGCTCCCACGGCCGCTCGACCCTCCCGTGGGAGGGCTCTGCTGCCTTTCCGCGCCTCGAGGCCCCGCGCTGGCGTGGTCGCGCGAGCGCTGGTAGCTTCGCGCCGTGACGAGACCCTCCCTGCTCCTCGCCTTCGCCGTTGCGTCGGTGCCCGCGGCCTGTGGTGGTGAGGCCGCCAAGAGCGGCCCCGCGAGCTCGTCGGTAGCGGCCTCCGCGCGCCCGCCGGCGGCCTCCGCGCGCCCCGCGACCAGCGGCGCCCCGGGGGCGGGGGACAAGAGCGGCAAGGATCTGCCGAACGCGATGGCGATCGAGCCAGGCAAGGCGGCCGCGGCGACGCTCGACTGCAAGCAGGCCGCGTTCTTCGGGCCGTTCACGTTCCCGGACGGCGGTAAGCACAGGCTCGTGGTCCAGGCGGAGGTCCAGGCGGAGTCCGATGCGCAGGTGTGTCTGGGAGGGGACTGGCAGAGCAAGACAGGAGAGTTCGTCGCGGTCGCTGGCGTCGACTGCACCGAGGGCGGCAAGCCCGCCAAGGCGGACGTAGCGATCGAGTACGATCCTGCGTCGGGCGGCGTCGCGGCGAACCCGGTCTATCTGCGCCTCGCGTTCTCCGACGCCACGTGCGCGCGCTCGAAGGTGAGCCTGCGCCTGCCGTAGCGAGGCCGCGGCTGCCGAGCGGTGAGGTGCGCCCTTCAGAGCCCGCTCGCGTAGACGTGGTCCCAGAGGAGCTCCATGGTCTCCGCGGCCGTGTCGCCCGTGCCTCCCCAGATGGGGTTTACCACGAGGTGGGTGAGCTTCGCGTTCGCTGGGACCCCCATCCCGGTCCCGAGGTAGCACACGTCCGAGCGGTCGATGTAGCTCGCCCCGTCCATCCACGCGCGCAGGACTCCGTCCGCGACGTCGGCGCCGGTGTTGAGCCGGACGTAGACCTCGTGGTGCTGCCACTCGTCGCGGACGATCACCGGACCATTGAGCGCGGCGACGGAGTCCCAGTTGCCGGTCGCGTCGTTGCCGCCGCAGTTCAGCGCCAAGCCCTGAAAATTGATCCCGGCCCTGAGCGTCCCTGCTCCCACGCCCTTGGCGTTGCTGAAGATCTGCGCGCCCCCATTGATTCGGAGGAAGAGGCCCGACTTGTTCGTGCTCGTGACGTGACCTTGCCAGTTGGCCGAGTGCTTCGACCACCACTCGACGTAGAGCTCGGTCACGTCGGTGATGTTCTTCTCGAGGGTGCCCATCGACCCCGCGCCCGCCCCAGCGGCCTTGCCGAAGCGAAAGACGGACGGAGGGGACACCGGCGCGGTCGCGTCGCTCGCCGTCATCCCCCCCGTCGCCGCCAGCCATCCGTCCTCGGGGTCGGCCGCGAAGGGCCGCTCCGCGAGGGGCGAGAGGCCGGGGGGCTCGTTGGGATGAAGCGTGGGGCCGCCGCCGGAGGCGTCGCCACCCACCCCGCTGCTCATGCCCCCGGCGCCGCCGACCGCGGCGGCGCCGCCGCCCGCGCCTGCGCCGTCCTGCCCGCCGCTCGCCACGCTCGACGCGGACGAGGTGGAGCTCTGGCCCCCCGCGCCACTGGTTCCGGCGGACTCTCCGCCGCAGCCGAGCGCGAGCGCGACCGCGCCGACGAGAGGAAGCGATCCATCTCTTCGCATCATCGTGGACCTCCTTGGGACCCCTGCGGCAGCGTCCGGGGCGCGATGTCCGAGCGCGCGGCGACGACGTCGTCGACCCTGTCTTCGCCGCGCCGGTGGGCTTGGACCCCATGCGGAACGATTGCGCGTCATCGCGGCAGAGCGTATCAGCACCGGTCAGCGACGGGGCCTCTCACGGCTCCGACGTGGGAGCGGTCCGACGAGCGCGACCTGCATGCTCCTTGGTCCCTTCGGAGTCCGCGTCGGCTCGCTTCCTCGGGGTGTCGCTCGGCGGCGACATCGGGAGAGCTCGGTTCCATCCGCTGCCCAGTTCGCGCAACCCGTGCTCGTTGTCGCTGCTCCGCGGCAGTGGCGCGCCGGTGGGTCATCCGGCCAGGAGGAGCTCCCACGCAGTGGGCACCCGCGGGGTCGCCGCGCGCTGGCGCGCCAGCATCTTCTGGAGGTGGCTGCGGTGGATGCCAGAGGCCTTGGCAGCCCGCGATACGTTGCCGCCCGTCCTGTCGAGGAGCCCCCGAAGAAAGTCGCGCTCTACGTGGAGCGCAGCGTCCTCGATCGCCGCGTGAAGCTCCGCCTTGGTGAAACCATCGAACTCCCGTTTCTCCCTCATGTGTCCCATGTCCATCCTCCGTTCGTGTGTCACGTCGCAATGGAGAATCACGACGCATTTCGATGACATCTGACGCTTTATCGCGACAGTTTGGCCACGGCACGCTCCGTGCTAACCAGCTCCAACGTGGCCCGTCCGCGGGCCGCGTGACTTGGGCGTTCAACTGGTTGGGGGCGACGTGAAGCGAGCACTCGTAATCGAAGACGATCCACTGATCCGCGAGAACGTCATCGAGCTTCTGCACGAGGAGGGCTTCCAGACCGAGGGAGCCGAGAACGGGCGCCTCGGCCTGGACTCCGCGCTCCGCGAGGCGCCGGCGCTCATCCTCTGCGACGTCCGCATGCCCGAGCTCGACGGCTTTGGCGTGCTCGAGTCCGTGCGTCAGAACCCGGCGACGCGCGCGGTGCCCTTCATCTTCCTTTCGGCGAAGGCCGATCGCGCCGACATCCGCGCCGGCATGAACCTCGGCGCCGACGACTACGTGACGAAGCCGTTCACGCGCGCGGAGCTGCTCGAAGCCATCCGCGCGAGGCTCGTCCGCCAGGAGTCGTTCCGCACGATGCCGGACATGCCGGTGCCGAAGCTCGAGACCACGAACGCGGCCACCGTCGTCGTGATCGACCCGGTGATGCAGGCAGTCTACGAGCTCGCGACCAAGGCCGCGCAGGCCCTCATCAGCGTGCTCTTGCTCGGAGAGACCGGCGTCGGCAAGGAGGTGCTCGCGCAGAGCATCCACAAGCTGTCGCCGCGGCGTCAGGGGCCGTTCCTCGCGCTCAACTGCGCGGCCATCAGCGAGTCGCTCCTCGAGGGCGAGCTCTTCGGCAGCGAGCGCGGCGCGTTCACCGGCGCGAACCAGGCCCGCCCCGGTCTCCTCGAGTCCGCGAACGGCGGCACGGTGTTCCTCGACGAGGTCGGCGAGCTCCCCCTCTCGATACAGGTAAAGCTCCTCCGCGTGCTCGAGGAGCGCCGCGTGCTGCGCGTGGGCGGTCGCAGCCCAATCGCCATCGACGTGCGGTTCGTCGCCGCCACGAACCGCGACCACGAGGCCGAGATCCACGCCGGCAGGTTCCGACAGGATCTCTACTATCGCTTGAACGGCATCGCGATCACGATCCCCCCGCTTCGTGAGCGGAGACGCGAGGTCATCCCCCTCGCCCAGCGTTTCGCGGAGGCCGCGGCCCGTCAGCTCGGCCGACCCACACCCAACCTCGGCGAAGAAGCGAGCGAGCTGCTCCTCGCCTATGGCTGGCCAGGCAATATCCGCGAGCTCAAGAACGTCATCGGGCGCGCCGTGGTGCTGTGTGAAGGGGAGATCTTGCCCACGCACATGCCCGAGCCTGTCCGGCGCGAGCGCGTCTCGACGCCGCCGGTCTCGCAGCAGCCGATGTCGCAACCTACCGGGGACGGCGCGAACGGTCCCGAGTCGCTCGATCTCCGCGGTGAATTGGCGGCGATCGAGCGCCAGCGTATCATTCAAGCCCTGCAAGCTTGCAACGGCAACCAGACCGCCGCGGCGGAGTTCCTGGGCATGAGCCGGCGCACTCTCGTGAGCCGCCTCGCCGAGTACGACCTCCCGCGACCCCGGAAGCGCTGAGGTCGAGGGGGCACGTTGACGCGCACGTCGAGGGTACCGATCGCGATGGGAGCGGCGCTCGTCGTGGCCGCGTGCGCGGATGCGCCCGCTGAACAGCCCTTCGACGGGCGCGGTGTCCTCGAGGCGTCCCCGCCCTCCGCCGAGGACCCCATCATGCCGCTCCCCGACCGGCTCGATCTCGATCCTCGCAAGGTCGCTCTCGGCGAGAGGCTCTTCCATGACCCGATCCTGTCGAAGGACAGGAACGCGAGCTGTGTGAGCTGTCACCCGTTCGCGCGCGGCGGCGCCGACGGCGTCGCCAGGTCGCAGGTCCCTGGCCGGGAGCCGCACGTCGTCAATACGCCCACCATCTTCAACGTCGGCTTCTCCTACAAGCTGCACTGGAACGGAAAGTTCGAGAGCCTCGAGCACGAGCTCGACGGCCCGCTGACGAGCCCGAGGGTCATGGCCACGACCATGGATGAGGTGCTCGGCCGGCTCCGCTCGTCGAGCGAGTACGCCCGCGAGTTCGCCAAGGTGTTCCCCGACGCCGTCACCGAGCAGAACCTGCGTGACGTCATGGCCACCTACGAGCGCTCGCTCATCACGCCTCGGTCGCGGTTCGATCGTTACCTCCGCGGCGAGAAGGAGGCGATCGACGACGTCGAGCGGCGTGGCTACGACCTCTTCAAGAGCCACGGGTGCATCAGCTGTCACCAGGGCATCAACGTCGGCGGCAACCTCATGCAGCGCTTCGGCGCCTTGAAGGACTACTTCGCCGGACGCGAGATCACGGAGGCCGACCTCGGCCTCTACAACGTGACGAAGCGCGAGGAGGACAGGCACGTGTTTCGCGTCGCGAGCTTGCGCAACGTCGCGCTGACTGCACCGTACTTTCATGATGGCTCCGTGGAGACGCTGGAAGAGGCGGTGAGGGTCATGAGCGAGTACCAGCTGGGCCGACCGCTGACGAACGAGCAGACGGGCCTGATCGTGGCGTTCTTGGGCACGCTCACCGGCGAGCTCCCCCCGGAGCACAAGCCGTGAGGCCGGGCGTCGGGCTCCGCGTGCTGTGGCTCCTGGGCGCGGGCGCCTTCCTCGCGCAGTGGGCCTACGCGGAGCGCGCCGGCGTGGACGCGCGCGCCCACGATCAGTACACCCGACGCATCCGCAGCCTCCCGGCCCTCGACGCCCGGCTGAACGAGCAGGTCATGCAGTCGCGTCAGGCGCTCGTGACCCACTACGACGACCTCTCCGCGACCGTGTTCAGGTTGCGCGAGACGCACGCCCGGCTGGCGGAGCCGCCGCAGTTCGTCCCCGGCGAGCACGCGGCCGAGCTCAGGACGGGCGTGAAGACCTCCGCCGCAGCGCTCGCCGACAAGGTGCGCGTGGTCGAGGCCTTCAAGGCCGAGAACGCGATCCTCCGCAACTCCAGCCGCTTCTTTCCCGTGGCGGCGCGCGAGCTCAGGGAGCGCTTGCTCGCGCGCGCCGAGACGACCCCGCTCGCGGCGAGCGTGAACGAGCTCCTGGTCGAGGTGCTCCACTACAAGCAGCTCCCGAGCGCACCGCAGCTGGCGAAGGCCGAGGAGGCCGCCGCGGCGCTGGAGAAGGCGGCGTTTCCTGCCGACCTGGCGCGGGACCGGGACGTCGTCCTCCTCCATGCTCGGACGCTGCTCGTCCGAAGCGGCAAGGTGGCCAGACTCACCAACGAGGTGCTCACGCTCCCCGTCGCGAAAGCGTTCGAGGAGGTGGACGCGGCGTACGGGCGTGGCCTCCGAGCCGCCGAGATCGCCGCTGACCGCCGACGGGGCCTCATGTTCGCTACGGTGCTGGGCATCGTGGCGCTGATGGCCGCCGACTTCGTCCAGCGGTTCCGGCGCGCGGCGCGCGCCGAGCGCGAGACCGCGGAGAAGCTGGCGCAGGCCAACGCCGCGCTGCTGCGCGAGAAGGAGCGGGAGGCCGAGCTCTCCGACCTGAAGGGGCGGTTCGTGTCGATGACCTCGCACGAGTTCCGAACGCCGCTGGCCGTCATCCTGTCCTCGACCGAGCTCCTGGAGGCGTACGGGGAGCGGTGGCAGGCCACCAAGCGCAGCGACCACTACACGCGCATCAAGACCGCGGTCGGCACGATGCGCGAGCTCTTGGACGCGGTGCTCGTCATCGGCAGGAGCGACGCCGGGAGGCTCGACTGCAGGCCAGCGCCCCTCGACGTGGTCCGGTTCCTGCGGGAGGCCATCGACGCCGTCGCGTCGACGTCGCTCCGGCACGACTTCCGGACGCACATCGACGAGCCGCTGCCGTCTGCAGAAATCGACGAGAAGCTCGCGAGTCATGTGATCACCAACCTGCTTTCGAACGCGGTGAAGTACTCCCCAGCGGGAGGTCCCATCGACGTCCACGTGCGGCCCGAAAAGAGGGACCTCGTCATGGAGGTGAAGGATCGGGGCATCGGGATCACCAAGGCCGATCTCGGCTCGCTCTTCGAGAGCTTTCACCGTGGGAGGAACGTCGGGACGATCCCAGGGACCGGGCTCGGGCTCGCCGTGGTCAAGCGCGCGGTGGACGCGCACGGCGGATCGATCGACGTCCGGTCCGAGGAAGGGGAGGGCACCACGTTCACGGTGCGCCTCCCGGTGTTCCCGGACGAGGACGATCAGCGAGAGGCGGTCCTGCGGCCGTCCAGGCCCGACGTCGACGCGACCGTCTCGTAGACGAAGCCCTTCGCCTTGCAGCGCCCGGACGTAGGGGAAGAGCACTCGATCCAGTAGATCCCGTCGAGGCCAGCGCGTGCAGCCTCGTCGCGCATCATGTCCACGCTGGCGGGGCTCTCGAGCGCGCTCGCGCTGAGCTCCGCCACGACGCGGAACGGCCGCTCCGGCTGCTGGTCGAGCAGGACGTCGACCGAGTCCGAGACGCGGGAGGCGTTCGCGCGCGCCTCGGTGACCTTGCAAGTGGCGCGACCTGCAGAGCACCCGAGGGTGGTGAGTCCGAGCAGGGCGATGAGGGCGAGTGTCTTCATGACCGGGGGTTCCTTGTGCCGGCGCGCTGAGTGCGCGCGCAGGCACCCATCGCAAGGGCGGTGCCAACGCCGGATGCGCTCGTAGCAAGGGAGGTTCGGCCGACCGCGCCGCCGTTGCGCACGCGCCGCGCTGGGGTTGAGCAGCGGATGCACGCGGTTGCGCAGAGGTCGCGCGAGCGGCCGGTCGGCCGAGGCCCGGTGAGCCGGACCGCGGCCGGGGAAGAGGCGCAGTGGACTACGGCAGGGTCCGATGGCGGGGTAGCCTGCGGCTCGGAACGTGACGCTCCGCCGGCCGGCGGTGCGCACCGGCGGGGTGTCGAGGGGAGCCACGGGTCGGCGCGGCCCCGAACGAGCCGCGCCTAATCCTCGAGGAGCTCCTCCAGCGCAGCGGTGACCTCTCCCGGCCGCTCCTCCATCACGAAGTGATCCGCGCCCTCGACGCGCACGAGCTTCGACCCCGGGATCCCGTCCGCGAGGCTCTCCGCGATCTCGATGGGACACCACGCGTCCTCCGTGCCCCACACGATGACGGTCCGGCTCCGGATCTGGCCGAGCCGTGAGGCGAGCTCGGTTCGCGGGCGCACCTCGTAGTCGGCGAACAAGCGCACCCACCAGCGCCTCTCGGGCCCTCGCAAGAAACCGACGTACGAGTCGGCGAGCTCGGCGTCGAAGCAGCCGCGTCGCTCGAAGCTCCGGAGCCCACGGCGGTGGATCCCATGCAGCGGGGAGACGAGGAGCAGCCCGCGAAGCAGCGAGCTGCGGGCCAACGCGCAAACGAGAGCGGTCGCCCAGTAGTAGATACCAGGGAACGACCGGTGGGCGCGCGAGTTCAAGATCGCGAGGCGACCCACACGCGATGGATGACGGACCACGAAGCCGAGCGAAAGGAGGCCCCCGTAGTCGTGACCGACCAGGTCGACGCGCTCGAGCCCGATCGCATCGAGGAACGCGCCGACGCGTCCGACCTCCGTGTCGAAGTCGTACGCCAGATCGAGCGGGCGGTCGGACTCTCCCCAACCGATCCAATCCGGAGCGATGACGCGCCGCCGCCGAGACAGCGCTTCGATCTGGTGCCGCCACGCGAGGTGGCTCTGTGGGTACCCGTGCAGGAGGAGCACCGGGGGCCCCGAGCCTTCATCCACGTAGGCGATGCGGGCTCCGTCGATGACGGCCTGCTTCACCCTGCGCACGCTAGCCCATAAGGAGAGGAGCGCCCAGGCATCTCCCCGGGTCGACCGGCGTGCGGGGACCTCTGCGCGCGCGCCGAGGAAGCGGGGGGCTTGCCGCGTCTCGTACGGGGGGCTACGAGCGGCGCCCCTTGATTCTCCTTCGTTCAGTGGTCACCCGCCTCGGAAGCGGAGGCGGCGGGAGACGCCGCGCGAGGCGCGGAGAGCGTCGGGGTGCGCCCGGCGAGGAGCAGCTCGGCCTCCGTACGTGCGATCCAGTAGTCGCGGAGCGTGGCGACGTAGGCCGTCATCGTCTCGATCTGGTCGCGCTTGGCGGTCAGGAGCTGAATGGGCCCGGCGTCCATCGCGTTGTAGGTGCGCAGGGTCTCATCGAGGATCCTTTCCCGGAGCGGCAGGAGCGTTGTCCTGAAGAAGGCCGCACTCTCTCGCGAGACGCGGATGCGCTCGCTGACGACCCGTGCGGTCGCTCGTGCGCCGGTCGCCGCCGCCCGGTGGCGGCTCTCGGCGCCGCGCATCTCTGCTTCGGCCGCGGCGACCTCTCCTTGCCCTTGGTAAAAGAGCGGGATCGAGAGGGTGACCGTGGGCCCAACGCCCCAGGTGCGGTCCTCCCGCTCGGCGCTGACGCCAGCTTCGAGCTCGGGCACGAGCCCTTGCGTCCAGGCGAGGTCCGCGCGGCTCGCGGCGGACAAGTGCCGCTTCTCCTGGACGCGCAGCTCGAGGCTGGCCTCGACGGCTCGGCGCTCGAGGCCCTCGTCGTCGAAGTCGATCGGCTCGGGTAGCTCGGCCGCGGCTCTCCACCCGGCGCCCGCCTTACCGTGGAGGCCGAGGACCGTGTTGACCCGCTCCCTCGCGCGGGTCTGCTCGAGCTCGGCGCGCGCGACGGCGAGGCGAGCCTCCTCGAAGACGGCCTGCTGGGCGAGTGCGTCGAGAGGCGGGATGTTCCCAGCCTCGAGCAGGCGGCTCGTGATGTCGGAGGCTTGCGCGGCCGCATAGAGCACCGTCTTTCTCAGTCCGAGGCTCTGGCTCGCGGCTTGCCACTCGTAGAAGGAGCTCTTCGCCTCGAATGCGACGTCGAGCGCCTCGCCGGCGGCTTGCAGCGCCGCGGCTTCGAGCGCGGCGTCCGCGACCTCCTGCCGGGCTGGCAGGAGGAAGAGATCCAGAAGCTCGATCGTTGCCTCGATGTCGAGCGTGGTCCTCTCCTTGTAAAAGCTCGCGCCGAGTCCCACCTTCGGGTTGGGAGCTCGCAGCGCCGATATCAGGTTGCCCCGCACCACGCCGACGTCGGCGAGCGCCGCCTGCACGTCCGCGTTGTTGAGCAACGCGATGCGCGCGGCGGAGTCCGGCGTGAGGGGCTTTGTGAGCAGCTCGCCGACGATGGCGTTGATCTCGGGGTCGGCGGCCGCCTCGCTCGAGGCCAGGTCCATCCCCGTTCGTGATCGAACCTCGCTCCGAGCGAGGCCGACCCCGGCGTCCCGTGACACGCACCCGGACACGAGCGCCCCGAGCGCGATCGCCAATCCTGCGACCATGCGTCTCACGGGCGCGCTCCGTGGTCGTGCTCGGGCTCCGCCTTCGGCCTCGGCTGCGAGGGCACCAGGTCCATCTTGCACTTCGGACAGACGCCGGGCTTGTCCGACCTGACCTCGGGGTGATGCGGGCAAGTGTATTCGGTCCCCGCGCCCTTCGGCGCGAGGTCCGAGCCATGTCCGTGGTGTACGTGGTGTTCGCGGTCTGTCGACGAAGTCGGCGCTGCGCTCTCGGGATCGAACCCCGAGAGGAGCACGCCCATCGAGTCCGGCGCCGGGGCCACCTCTGCGGCGGCGTCGGCGGAAGCGCCGCTCTGAAGGTCGATATCGCGCGAGGCGCAGCCGGAGAGCGTCAGGGCGAGAGCGAAGAGCGTTCGGGCGTTCATGGCTACACCTTGATCCCGTCGCGTGAGAGATCCGCGGTCTCGGCGAGGCCAGCTACGGTGCCCTTCGGGTGGTGGTACCACCCCGGATCGGCGTCGTAGCTCGCGAGATTCTCGCGAACCTTGAGGAGGGTGAACATCCCGCCCATCGTGATCGCGCCGAACGGCCCCGCGAGTCCGGACATCGGAATGCTGTTCGGCGGCACGGGCATCTTCATGTCGACCATGTCGCCCATCCCGTCCTGTCCCATCGTCATGTAGCCGGGAATGAGCTTGCGTACCCGCTCGTCGACACCCCCCGTCTTCATCTGAATGGTGTTGGGGAATCGGTGCCCCATCTGGTTCATCACGTGGTGGGTCATGTGGCAGTGAACCGGCCAGTCCCCCGGCGCGTCTGCGATGAGCTCGACGTCTCGCGTGCTTCCGACGGGGACGAGCACGGTCGCCTCCGGCCACTGCGCCGAGGTGGGGATCTGTCCGCCGTCGGTCGCGACGAGCTTGAAGAAGTGCCCGTGCAAGTGGATGGGGTGGTGGTCCATCGCCGACAGGTTGCCGAACCGCATGCGAACTCGGTCGCCCTTGTTGACCACGAGCGGCGCGGTGCCCGGGAACGCCTTCGCGTTGATCGTGAGCACGTTGAAGTCGCTCATGGCGAGCGGGTTCGGGCGCGACGCCCCCGCCGGGACGTGCCACTCGCTGAGGAGCATCGCGAAGTCGCGCTGCACCTTGTAGTCGGCGCTCGGGCGCCGTGGGTGGATGATGAGCAGGCCCATCAGGCCCAGCGCCATCTGGGTCATCTCGTCGTGGTGCGAGTGGTACATGAAGGTCCCGTGCTGCTCGAGAGTGAACTCGTACTTGAAGGTCTCCC
>CAZBJI010000086.1:0-33020 GCA_964492175.1 uncultured Polyangiaceae bacterium
CCACCGCAGAGGCGATGACGAGCGGCGGCCACACCATGACCTGCGACGGGCTCACGGCCGACGAGAAGACCGCGCTCCTCGCCTACCTGCGAACCCTGTAGAGACACTGACCGTGAGCTGGGGGCCAGCGGGGGAGGAGACTCCCCCGCGTCGAGCGCCCGAAGGGCGCGGATCTTCCACCAAAGCCCCTCGAAGCGAGGAGCCCGTACGGCGTGAGGAATGTGGGGCTTTGGTGGACCTGGCCGGGGTCGAACCGGCGACCTCTAGAGTGCGATTCTAGCGCTCTCCCAACTGAGCTACAGGCCCCTGAGGGACGCGGATTCCTACCGTCCCGGTCGAACGCGTTCAAGCTCTTTCGCTCTCGCGCGGTGCTCCGAGGCAAGAGAGAGCGACGCATCCGCGGGTTCCTTGCTGACGGGCTCCGCCCCGCCGCCGGGAAACGACCCGGCGAGGGGCGCCCGCCACCGGGCCCGCGTTCTGATGGCAACCCCGATTCCCCCGGACTAGGTTTTCGGCCTCATGTCGAGCGACCCGGCCCCAAAGACCGACTTCATCCGCCAGATCGTCGAGGAGGACGTCCGCCAGGGCAAGCGAGGGGGGCGCGTTCAGACCCGCTTTCCTCCGGAGCCCAACGGGTTCCTTCACGTGGGGCACGCCAAGGCCATCTGCATCGATTTCGGGATCGCTCGGGAGCACGGCGGCCGCTGCTTCCTCCGCTTCGACGACACGAACCCGGCGACGGAGGACGACGTCTTCATCCGCGCCATCCAGGAGGACGTGCGCTGGCTGGGCTTCGACTGGGGCGACGACCTCCGGTTCGCCTCCGACTACTTCGAGCAGATCTACGGCCACGCCGAGACGCTGGTCCAGAAGGGCCTCGCGTTCGTCTGCGACCTCGACGCCGACCAGATCCGGGAGCACCGCGGCGTCCCGGGGCAGCCCGGCAAGGACAGCCCCTTCCGCGACCGATCCGTCGCGGAGAACCTGGACCTCCTGCGCCGGATGCGCGCCGGCGAGTTCCCGGACGGCTCGCGGACCCTGCGCGCGAAGATCGACATGGCCTCGCCGAACTTCAACCTTCGCGATCCGGTCCTCTACCGCATCAAGCGCGATCCACACCCGAAGACCGGCACGGCCTGGTGCATCTACCCCATGTACGACTACGCGCACGCGCTCTCCGACGCCATCGAGGGCACGACGCACTCGCTCTGCACGCTGGAGTTCGAGGACCACCGACCGCTCTACGACTGGTGCATCTCGTCCATCGGCTTCCCGGAGCCACCCCAGCAGATCGAGTTCGCGCGCGGCGAGGTCACCTACCTCGTCACGAGCAAGCGCAAGCTGAAGGAGCTGGTCGCGTCGAAGGTCGTCGACGGCTGGGACGATCCTCGGATGCCGACGCTCGCGGGGCTCCGGCGCCGAGGCGTCCCGCCCGCTGCGTTCCGCCGGTTCTGGGACAAAGTCGGCGTCGCCAAGAGCGCCCAGTCGATCGAGATCGAGATGCTCGATCACTGCGTCCGGGAGGAGCTGGACGGCGCGTCGGCGCGCGCGATGGTCGTCCAGACGCCGCTGAAGCTCACCCTGGAGGACTGGCCTGCGGACCGCGTGACCTGGGTGGAGGCGCCGCGCCACCCGTCGCGACCCGAGCTCGGGACGCGGCGCGTCCCCATCACGCGGGAGATCGCGATCGAAGCGGCGGATTTTCTCTTGGATCCGCCGAAGAAGTTCTTTCGGCTGGGGCCAGGGCGTGAGGTCAGGCTGCGCTACGGGCCGATCGTGAGGTGCGAGCGGGTCGTGACGGACGCCGCGGGCCAGCCGATCGAGATCGTCTGCACGCACGACCCGGCGAGCCTCGATCCGTCGCAGGAGCAGCGCAAGGTGAAGGGCGTCATCCACTGGGTCTCGCCGGACCACGCCGTGCGCTGCGAGCTCCGCCTCTACGACCGCCTCTTCACCGTCCCCGATCCGACGGACGTGCCCGAGGGGGAAGACTGGCGCGCGAGCCTGAACCCGCGCTCGCTCGAGGTCGCCCCTCACGCCCTCGGTGAGCCCGCGCTCGCGGACGCGGTCGCCGGGGACCACCTCCAGCTCGAGCGGGTCGGCTACTTCGTGGTCGACCGCGACTCGACCGCCGAGGTGAAGGTGCTCAACCGGACGGTGGGCTTGCGGGACACGTGGGCGAAGGAGCAGGCGAAGACCTGAAGGGGCAGCTCCAAAGCTGGCGCTCGCCGAGCGGCTCTCGCGCGACGCGGGACGGTCGCGCCCGAGGATTGTCCATCGCGACGCCCTCGCCATCGCGGACGGCCCGCGCGTCCGAAAGCGACTCGGCCGCTCGAGCGATCGGGTGGATGGACAAGGGGCTGCCCTGGGCTTCGCTCGGTCCAGCCACGTTACCGGGGCGGGCTGGAGCGAGACCCGTCTTCGCCGCAATTTTCCGTGGGGAGCGGTTGTAGGTTCGAGTGCGCGCGTGCTCTGGCAAGGGGCTTGCTGCCTCTTCCCTCGCCATGAACCACGCGCGCCCCCTCCTCGCCTCGCTGTTCGCCCTCGCGTGTGCAACCGCCGCGGCCTGCGCGCCGAGCTCCGCCACCGACGGCGCCGACGGGTCGGGCTCCGATGGCGACGGCGACGGCGACGGCAGCGGCGCCGGAAACTCGGGCAGCAGCAACGGCTCGGGGTTCGGCAACGGCACGGCCGACGGCTCGAGCGGCGCGCTCATGGAGTGCGCGAGCGAGTCGATCGAGGCACAGCTCGCGCCGCTCACGATGTACATCACGTTCGACAAGTCCGGATCGATGGACGGCGACGGCAAGTGGGACGCCGCCACGGCGGCGCTGAAGGCCTTCTTCGGGGATCCGACCGCCGCGGAGCTCGAGGTCGCGCTCCGCTTTTTCCCGCAGGGGAACTGCAACGAGGACCAGTGCGACATAAGCGCCTGCGCGACGCCGCAGGTGCCGGCGGGCGCGCTCACGGCCGACCCCGCGCCGACCGACGCGCAGGAGCAGTCGCTGGTGAACGCGATCGACGCGACGAGCCCCGGGGGCGCGACGCCGATCTCGGCGGCGCTCGACGGGGGCATCCAGTGGAGCAAGCAGTACCTCCAGCAGAACCCCGATCACGTGGTCGTCGTCATCCTGGTCACGGACGGCGAGCCGAACGGCTGCCAGGAGGACATCGGCGCGATCTCGAACATCGCAGCAGCCGGCTCCGCGGCGGGCGTGCCCACCTACACCGTGGGGCTACAGGGCTCGAACGAGCAGCAGCTCTCGCAGATCGCGACGGCGGGCGGCGGCAGCGGCTTCTTCATCGGCAACGGCAACGCCGAGGCCGAGCTGCTCGCCGCGCTGCAGGCGATCCGGGGCGCGGCCCTCGCGTGCGAGATCGCGATCCCCGCGCCGACCATGGGCTCGTTCAACCCGACGCTCGTCAACGTGACCTACACGGCCGGGGGCGGCGGCACGCCGCAGACGCTCGGCAAGGTCGACGGAGAGGGCTCGTGCGGGCCCGGCGGTGGCTGGTACTACGACGACCCGGCGAGCCCGCAGACCATCCTGCTCTGCCCCGCGAGCTGCGACACCGTGAAGGTCGACGCCGACGGGACGCTGAAGGTCGTGCTCGGGTGTGAGAGCGTGCCGGGCTGACCGGCGAGCCCCGGGGCCCGGTCGAGCGTCGAGCGTCACACGCCGACGAGGAGGAGGCTCAGGCCGACGCCGCGGCCTTCGGCTTCGGGGGACGGACCGCCGGCAGGATGCGCACGTTGCCCATGTCGGGCCCAGGCATCGCGGGCGGCCGCCCGGAGACCGTCTGCGTGCGCAGCCCGAAGGGCTCGAACTTCGCCTGGTGGCGGTCGGAGAGGCAGCGAGTCCGCTCGATCACGGTGTCGTAGGTGATGAAGATCTCTTCACGGCACCCGTCGCCGAGGAAGCGCTTGAGGGCGAGCTCGCCGGGCGTCGCCGTGCGCCGCACCACCTCGCGGACGAGCGGCGCGATCGAGAAGATGATCGCCTCGGCGATGACCGCCGGTCGCGCGACCTCCGAGACGGGGACCCCGCCGAAGAGCGCGCGGGTGGCCTGCCTCCGGTACGGGAGGAGCGTCGCGATGGTGTTCACGACGCGCGACCAGAGCCGGTGCATGACCGCCGAGTCCTCCTTGCCGAGCTTCTCGCTCTGGGCGCAGGGGTAGCCGGCGCGATCGATCCGCGTGATGGTGACCTCGCGCGAGCCCTCGGCGTCGAGGAGGACCTCGAGCCCCTCGGCGGGCTTGCTGCCGCTCCGCTTGAGCGTCATGGTCGCCCGATCGGGCGTCAGGGTGACGGAGGTGACGAACATCCCGTCGAGCCGCTCCGGCATGAGGCGCACCTTGCCGACCAGCGGCTTCTTCATGAGCTGGATCGTGGCGCCCTTCTCGAGGAGCACCGCCTGCACGGGGCGCGCGAAGAGGTGATCGTGGGGGATCGCCACGTCGAACGCGATCTCCAGGCCGAACGGGGTGCGCGCGTAGAGCTCCGCCTTGGTGGGCGCGTTCTTCCCGCCCGCGGTCCAGCGGATCCCCCACGCCGTGTCCGGCACCTGGTGCTGACCGAGGAACTGGCTGATCGCGGGTAGCACCGCGCCGCGGGGCGCGAGGGCGACGGCGGCAGCGATGGCCGCCTCGCGCTGGCGGCCGATCGACTGCTTCGCCTCGGCGATCGTCTTCCACGCGAGGTCGCCGATGCGCGCGTACGCGGCCTCGCTCATGGTGTTGCCCGAGCGCGTCGCGCTCTCCGGGCCGAAGCTCGCCTCGATGCGCTGGGCGACCGTCATGAGGTGGAGCTGCTCTTGGCTCGCCTTGGTCTCCGCCTCGCGCACCAACCTGTTGGTCTCGTCGACCTGATCGTCGGCGCGGAGGATGGCGACGCACGCGTCCGTGGCAGCACACAGGGTGGCGAGAAAATTCTCGTTGAGCGGGAACGGCGTGGCGTCGGCGAAGAGGTAGCGCATCAGGACCTCGCGGGTGGGCGGGAGTTCCAGTCGCAACGGACGTACCACCCGGGTCGTCGTCACATTTATGGCCATCGCGGAGAACCCCAGCGGAATTCACGCTCTGTGGCTGGAAAATCCGGCTTCCTCCAGGGGATCTGGCGCCAACGAGTGGGGGGACGAATGATCCACCCGGTCGCCGGTGACCTCACTGCGTGAGTGAGCGCCCCAGGGCCGGCGGCGCGACCGCGCGGCCCCTCGCCCGCCGCCTGGGTGCGCAGGCTGATTCGGCCTCAGCAGCCGCCGCAGCTCATCGGGCAGTCATCGCAGATCACGCAGACGACGGCGGCCTGGTAGAGCTGCGCGCCGCCGGGGTAGCTCATGCCACAGCCCTGGTAGCAAGGCTCCGGGTCGGGCGTCCCCTGGCAGGCCTCGAGGCACTCGGCGTAGAGCACGCAGTCCTGATCCGCGAAGCACGCGTCGTACTCGTCGGCGCAGTTGCCCTGGATGGAGCAGTCGATGCACGCGGAGCAGTCGAAGAGCTGGTCACAGCTCTGGGGGCCGGTGGCCACCGACGTCTGAGGTCCGGGCCCGGTCTGCCCCGGACCCGTCTGTCCCGGCCCCGTGCTCCCAGGCGCGCCCGTGCTCCCGGGGCCCGTCTGCGCCTGCGTCGTGCTCCCGGGGCCCGTCTGTCCGGGTCCCGTGGCCTGCCCGGTGGCGACCGTCGCGCCGGAGGTCTGGCCCGAGGACGCCCCGCCGTCCCCTCCGCCGCCGTCCTCGAACAGGCCCGTCACCTTGCTGCCGCAGCCAGCGGAGTAGGCGAAGGTCGCGACCAACAAGCATAGGGAGAGAGAAGCGGCGCTTCTGGACATGCCAACCTCGGGTTCGCGTCGAACGACGAACGTTCAATGCGCCCCCCCGCCTCCGGCGATCACTCGAAACCAGGCGGGCCTTGACCCCGACCCTGGAAGGCCGCCTCATGGGGCCCCGCATGCACCCGCTCCACGACGTCGAGCTGCCCGAAGAGATCGAGGACGCGTTCCCGGCGGTCGTCGAGATCCCCGCCGGCTCCAAGCTCAAGTACGAGATCGACAAGAAGACCGGGCTCTTGGTGCTCGATCGCGTCCTCTACTCGTCGGTCCACTACCCCTGCAACTACGGCTTCATCCCCCAGACACACGCCGACGACGGCGACCCGCTGGACGTGCTCGTCCTCATGCAGTTCCCCGTGAACCCGCTCACGGTCGTGCGCTCGCGCGCCATCGGGGGCTTTCGCATGCGGGACGACAAGGGTGAGGACGACAAGATCGTGGCCGTGGCGATCGACGACCCCGCGTTCAGCCACTACCAGGCCACCTCGGAGCTTCCGCCCCACCTGCTGAAGGAGCTCCGGCGGTTCTTCGAGGACTACAAGTCGCTGGAGGGAAAGTTCAGCGAGGTGGACGAGCTCTACAACCAGGCGCGCGCGATCAAGGTCATCCGCCAGTCGATCGACGGGTACAAGAAGCAGTACCCCGCGCGCGCCTGAGCGAACGTGGGATGGATCAGCCGCGGCGCGCGCGGAGCTCCACGGACACCGCGTCGACGCTCACGGCCGTGGGAGGCCCGAACTTCTTCACGCGCACGAGGGCCGCGCTGGCCGGCGAGTCGGCCAAGATCCGCGCGATGAGCCGCTGCGCGAGCGACTCGAGCAAGCGGTACGAGGTCCGCGTGCCCTCGTCGACGACCATCTCGGCCAGCTTGCCGTAGTCGTACACGCCCTTGAGCGTGTCCGTCTTCGGGAGGGCCGCGACGGGGAGCTCGATCTCGACCGTGGCGACGAAGTCTTGGAGGAGCCCGCGCTCCGCGCGCGAGGCGCCGTGGCGACCACGGAAGCGGATCCCTTCGAGCACGATGCGGTAGCAGTCGACGGAGGAGGCGCTCATGGAAGTCGGATGGGGAACACGCGGTGGAGCGCCTCGTCCGACGCGCGGACGAAGGCGACGAACTCGCCGTAGTCGGCGGGGACGACCCTGCCCGCCGGCAGATCGAGGGTGCGGTCGAGGACCAGGACCCCGCCCTCGACGCGATCCCGAGTCTCGAAGGAGCGGCCGCCGTGGGCACCGCGCGCGGCGGGTGGCGCGGTGACCTCGGCGCCCTTCGGGAGCGCGACGCGGAGGTTCACCGAGACCCGCAGCGCGAGCTGCTGTCGGATGACGAGCGGCGTCTCGCGCTTGTCGAGCTGGGCGAGCGGCCCGAGCGAGACGGCGAGCGGGGGGGCGAGCAGGAGCTCCGCGCCCTGGCGCCGCGCGAACGTCGAGGCCTCGATCTGCAGCTTCAGGACGAGCGGCGCGTCGAGGTCGAGCAGCCCCTCCACCTTCATCGAGAGCACGCGACCGCCCGGGATGGCCTGGGCGACGAGCTTCGCCTCCACCGCCGCCTCGAGCTGGTCGGCGGGCAGCGACTGGATGGCCGTGCGCAGCTCGATCGCAGGACGGCCCGTGTAGCGCTGCTCGAGATCGACCACGGCGGAGCCGTCGGCGGCGAGCTTGACCTCGCCTTGGTGGGTGACGCCGTCCGGGGGGCCACCTGTGCTCGTGGTGGTCCGGGCGAGCGAGGCGTCGAGCACCACGGCCGGCTGCCCCCGCAACGAGCTCGGCAGGTAGCCGAACGGCGCGTACTTGTCGCCCACCACCATCCACAAGTCGCCCTTGGCGCCCGGCACCACCAGGGCGAGCTGCGAGAAGAGCTCGGCCTCGGCGAACGGCCCGACCGCGGCGGGCGTGAGGCGGTCCTGGATCAGCGCGTAGCGCGTGGGGACCCCGGCCAGGCGAGCCAGGTAGACGAAGGCCTCGGCGCGGTTGCCCGACTTGCCGAGCACGACGCGGCGAGGATCGGACTCGCGCGAGGGCTCGACGTTGTCGAGGACCCAGCGGTAGATGCGCTTCGCCCGCTCCTCCTGGCCCACCTTGCGGAGCTCCGCCTCCTGCTCCTCGAGGTTCGCGCCGCTCGTCGCGATCGTCCGCGCGATGCGCTCGAGCCGCGGGTCGGGGGGGACCGTGCTGGTCAGGGCGTCGCGCAGGCGCTCGAGGCGCTCGGTCTGGGACACGCCCCAGCCGACGCGCACGCTCGGGAGGAACTCGTCGATGTCGGCGGAGAGCGGCTCCTCCGGCAGCGCGGGGCTCCGCTCCACGCGCCAGCGGCGAACGACCGACGCGCCGTCCTCCGTGATCGTCGGCGGCGGCGCCGAGCCGGTCGTCTCGACCGTGAGGTCGCGCCCGCGCGGCGAGACGACGACGAACTCGCTCCGGTGGTAGTCGACCTTGGCCTCGCGGAAGAACCACCGCGGGCTGACGAACGCCCGCCCGCCCGGCGCGGCCTGCGGGAGGTCGTAGAGAGTCTCCGTCTCGATGAAGTCGCCGACGTCGAGGTGCGGCATGGTGACGGTAGGCTTTCCCTGGACCACCTCCGGCTCGAACGTGCGGCCGTCGGCCTTGATCGTGCGTACGCGCAAGAGCTTGGCGCGCGGGAGCTTCTGCTCCGCGTGCTCCGCGATCGCCTCGCGGCTCTGCATGTGGAGGATCTCGTGCTCCAGCATGCGCGCGGACCCGTCGGGGTGGATGCGGATCGCGGCGTAGTCGAGGACGCGCGCCGCGGTGCCGCCCTTCTTCGGGCCCCCCGCCGGCTGGGCGGCCCCCGACGCCTGGTACTCCTTGATCGCAGCGAACGGGTCCAGCCGGTAGACCTCGAGCTCGCTCATGCCGTCGACCACCTCGATCGCGTCCCGGAGCTCCCCGGCCTCGAGGCCCTGCCGGATGGCGTCCGCGAGCGCCGTCCTCAGCGCCCCGTGATCTCCCCCGGCCAGGCGCGCGTCGGCGAGGCGGAGCGCCCCTGCGACCCGGCTCGGATCCGCCGCGAGGGCCTTCTCGAGGTCCGCGAGCGTCTCCTTGCGCCGCCCCGCCCGGACCAGGAGATCGAGGATGCGGCGCTTGGTCTCCTCGTGGGCGTCGCCCGTCTTCGTCGCGAGGTCTCGCTCGAGCAGCCGCACCGCCGCGGCGTAGTCGGCGCGAAGGATGGCGCGCTCGACCTCGATCGCGGACGTCGGCTCGAGCACGGCGATGCGGCGCACCGTCTCGTCCGCCTCGGCGTGGCGACCGGACTCGTCCTGCACGGCGAGCAGCGCGCGGAGGATCTCGGGGTCGTCGGGGAAGCGCGCGACCAGATCGAAGAGCGTCCGCTGGTGCTCGGGCTTGTACCCGAGGTGCGCGTAGAGCTGCGCGAGAGCCTTGCCGATGGCCGGGGCCTCCGGGAAGGCCCGCGCGAGCTCGGCGAGCGGCGCGAGCTGGTCCTTCGGGCCGCTCTTCTGCGCCGCGTCCACCAGGAGCCACAGCCGGGCGAACCAGAGCCTGGGATCCTTCTCGATGGCACGCCGCCGTAGATCCAGCGCGAGGTTGCGGGCGTCGCTGGGCGCGAACACCGGATCCTCGTCCACGAAGCCGGCCTGGGTCGCGAGCGCGAGCCCGGTCGCGTGCGCGTCTCGCTGCACGAGCGGCTCGAAGAGGACGCTGGCGACGTCCTCCTGGCCGTCCACGTGCGCGAGCTCGGCCCCGATGAACCGGAGGACGGGATCGTCCACGTCGACCTCGCGGTCCGCGGGGCGGCGCGGCCAGGGAGGGACCTCCGGCACCCGCAGGGCGCCGAGGAACGGCGCGAGCGGGTTGGGATCCGGCAGCGGTCGCGGGGGCACGAGCGTGTAGGGGGCCGACGTGTCGCGCGACTCGCGGAGGGGGAGCGGGCGCCCGCTCCGATCCAGCACGCGGATCGAGGTGTCGGGGGCGCCGATGCGGGCGACGAGGCGGTGGCGGCCGGGCGCGAGCGCGACGGCGACGGCGAACCTCGGCCAGATACCGAAGACGCGGGGGTCGCGCGCGAGCACCTCGACGTCGTCGAGGACTACGGACCACGCGCCTTGCACCGCGATGACGGCCTGGTCCGCCGTCTCCGTCTCGAAGAACGCCTCGACGTAGTGGACGCCTGGCGCGACCGGCTCGGCGCTGCGGATGGAGCAGCTCGAGAGGTCGGCCGGCTCGAGCACGCGCGGCGCCTCCAGCCTGCGCTGCGCCCGCCCCGGCTCCGGTGGGAACGTCACCGGCCACGGTCCGGGCCTCTCCGGCGCGAAGTGGGTGACCAGGTCGAGCGGAGCCACGTCCCCGAACGGCCCGGCGAGGCGCGCTTGGCGCAGGCAGCCGAGCTTCTTCATGGCCTCGGCCGCGACCGCCGACTGCTCGAGCTTGCCCTCGCGCCGGGTGTCGAACATCCACCAGTCGACGAGGTCGCCGCGTGCGCGGAAGCCGATGCGACCCGGCTCGGCGATCGCCCGCTCGACGATGGGCCTCGCCGTCGCCCAGATCCCCGCGACGCTCGGTCGCATGCGGAGGAGCCGCGACGACGCGAACCAGGCGACCATCTCGGACTCCGGTCCCGGGTGGGCGCGCGCGGCGTCGATGACCTCGAGGTAGCGCGGCGCGGCGCTCTGGAGCGCGCCGTGCGCCTCGTCGTCCAGCGCGCGCCCGAGGACGGCGTAGAGCGACCTGTCCTTCGCGGCGCGCTCGTCGAGCCGCTTGCGCGCCTCGTGCGCTTGCGAGGCGAGGCCACCCGGAGCGACGAGCTCGAGCAGCAGCCAGCGCCCGAGCTCGGCGCCGTCGCTCGAGTCGGCGGCGTGGCGGCGCGCCTCGAGGAGCGGATCCGGTCGCGCGATGGTCGCCGCGCCGCACCCCGCGCAGGCGAGCGCCAGCGCCAGCGCCAGCGCCAGGAACAACGTCCCCGGTGAGCCCCCCCTCATCGCCCGCCAGGCGCGCCGGCGGGCGCGGCGGGCTCCGCGCGTGCGCGCTCGATCTGCTCGAGGAGGACGGCCTCCTCCGACACGCCCGCCACGGCGGGCCGAGCGCCGGCGCGGAGCTCGGCGATCTCGCGCTGGGCGAGGACGAGCGCGCGCTCGAGATCGGTCTCCTTGCGGGTGGGGTCGTGCGGCGGGGCGGCGGCTTCGCGCGCCTCGCGCTCGAGCTGCGAGATGCGCCACGACGCCGCCACCAGATCGGCCTGCGCCCGCGCGGCGCGCTCCGACAGCTCCGCGACCTGCGCTTCGAGCATCGCCCCGCCGTCGGGCGCGCCGGGGCCGGCGCCGGGCGGGGGCGACCCGCCGGAGATGGGGGCGGGCCCGCCGCGGAACGGGCTGGGGAGCACGTGGAGGTCCTCGAGCTGGAACAGGAGCTCCATCCCGACGCGCTCTCCTTCTCGGAGCGCGAGGGAGAGGCGAGAGACCTCCCGGCCGCGCTCGCGGAGACGCTGTTCCAGGAGGGCGACCTCCGCGGTGAGGGCGTCCACCGCCGCTGGGTCGGCGGTGGGCTGGGCGGCCGCCTCGGCGAGGGCCTCGTCGCGCGCAACGACGGCGCGTGCGAGCGCGGCCTCCGCGGCCGCGAGCCGCACCTCCAACGCCCGCTGCGCGGCCTCCGCCGCCTCCGCGCGCGTCACGGCCGCGAGCAGCCGCTGGGCCTGCTCCTCCTTGGACCGCAGGGTGGGCGGCTCGAGCGACGAGAGCTGACGCTCGAGCTCGCCGATGCGCGCGCGGGCCTCCTCCAGCTCGCGCGCGACGCGGGCCGCCTCGGTCTGAAGCGTCGCGTGGGTGCGCGGGGTGACCGGCTCGTCGTCGCGGATCGCCTCGAGCTCGGCCCGGAGCCGCAGGCCCTCGGCCTCGGCTGCCTCCGCGCGCGACGCTGCGTGGTGCGCCGACGCCTCGAGCTCCGTCACCCGGCCCTGTGCCGCCTGGACCTCGTGCTGGAGCTCGGCCATCCGGAGGGCGGCCTGGGACGCGGCGCGCTCCAGGCGGACCAGGTCGGCGACCTGCTCGCGGAGCTTCTCGTTCTCGGTGGAGACGACCGCGAGGCGCGTCTGCGCTTCGGTCAGCGCGAACAGGTCGCGGTCGCGCTCGGCGATCTTGGCCACGTAGGCGTCGGCGAGCGCGCCGGCCGAGAGCGCAGCCTCCTCCGGGAGCCCCTCCGGCGTGGCGTCCGCCGGCTCGAGGCCCGACGCCGCGGGGGGCGCGAGGAAGGGCATCGTGACGTCGGCGACGGAGCCCGCGGGAGGCATCAACGTCACGTGGTCCATGGGCGTCACGCGCGCGACCTCCTCCAGCGGCACCTCGATGATCGAGTACGAAGACTCGAGGTCGATGGGCCGCTCGCTGGCGAGCGCGACGTACCACTCGGGCGCCTCCGGCTCCTCCAGCGACGAGGTGTCGACCGCGACCTCCGGATCGGCCTCGGAGAAGTCGACGATCGAGTAGCCGACGAAGGGGGCCTGCCCGAGCATGCGCACCTCGGGGAACTGGAGCGAGACCGCGTCGAAGAGCTCGTAGTAGCCCTCCGCCGACGCGACGCCCGTCGAGGGGGGGAGGAGGAAGCGCTCGGCGTCGGAGTTGGGGGACGCGAGGATCGCGACGCCGGAGCCCGACAGCAGCCGGCGCACCCGGAGCAGCACCTCCCCGATGCTGCCGAGGGCCGTGACGTCGGGGACGAACACGACGTCGAACGCGCCGTCGCGGACGCCGAGGTCGTCGGCGAGCACCGTGACGACGAGCCCCCGCACCTCCTCCCGTGAGGCGGCGTGCTCGGCGACGCGGCCGGCGTCGGGATCGTAGACGTGCACGAGGCGCGCGCCGCGCTCGAGCAACGCGGGACCGACCTCGGTCAGCACCGAACCGAGAACGACGACCCGTCGCCCGCGCACCAGCGGCTCGGCGAACGCCACGAGCGCCGAGGCGGGGTGGGCTTGGCCGTGAGGAGCCTGCGCCATAGGCGGCCCCCATAGCACGCACGCAGGCGCGCGTAAGGCGGGGGCCGTCGCCCGGTGGGCCCTGGACAAACGAGCAAACGAGCAAACGGGCCCAGGCCGAGGTCTGGCGCGAGCCGCTGCGGCCGCGACCGTGCTATGCGGCCGGTCCATGGCCCTCGTGGTCCGCGAGCTGGGCTCGGACAAGCGTCGCATGCGCGACTTTCTCGACGTGGTCGATCCGATCTACGCGGGAGATCCGGCCTACGTGCGGCCCCTGGACATGGAGCTGACGGGCAAGCTCGATCACAAGAAGAACCCCTTCTTCGAGCACGCCGAGGGCGCCGCGTGGGTGGCGTACCGGGGCGACCGCCCCGTCGGGCGCGTCACGGCGCAGATCGATCACGAGCACCTGCGGCTGCACCAGGACGACGCCGGCTTCTTCGGGTACCTCGACACGCTCGAGGACGCCGAGACCGCGGACGCGCTCCTCCGCGAGGCGTCGCAGTGGCTCCGCGCGCGAGGCATGAAGCGGGTGCGCGGCCCCTACAGCCTCAGCATCAACGAGGAGCTCGGCTGTCTGGTCGACGGGTTCCAGCACCCGCCGATGATCATGATGCCCCACCACCGGCCCTACCAGGCGCACCTCATCGAGAAGGCCGGGTTCGCCAAGCTGAAGGACTTCTACGCCTGGAAGTACGACATCGGCGAGGTGCCCGTCCGGGCGCAGCGCGCCCACGACGAGATCGCGGCGCTCCCCGAGATCACCGTGCGCCACGTGGACCCGGCGAACGTCGCCGGCGAGCTCGACGTCATCATGGACATCTTCAACGACGCCTGGAGCGACAACTGGGGCTTCGTCCCGGCCACGAAGAAGGAGCTCGAGCAGGCGGCCAAGGATCTCAAGCTCCTCCTCATGCCGGAGATCACGCGCGTGGTCTCCATCCACGGCGAGCCCGCGGCCGTCGCGGTGGGGCTGCCGAACCTCAACGAGGTCATCGCCGACTTCGGCGGCAAGCTCGGCCCGATCGAGGTCGCCAAGCTCGTCTACCGGCTCAAGGTCAGGGGACCGCGGAGCGGGCGCCTCTACATCCTGGGAATCAAGAAGAAGTGGCGCAACGTGCGGAGGTACGCCGGGCTCTCGGCCTACCTCTACGTGTCGATGAACCGATCCGCGCACATCCTGGGCCTCCGCGACGGGGAGCTCTCCTGGACCGTGGAGGACAACGCGCCCATCAACGTCGGAATCAAGCTGATGGGTGGACGCATCTACAAGACCTACCGAGTGTTCGAGCGTGCCCTCGACTGATCGGCGCGCGGATGTGCACGGCGGTCCCGTTTTGACTACGCTTCCGGGTATGGCCCGGGCAGCGCCCCTCGCTCGTCGCGCCGCCCCCTCCCGGAAGGGCCGGGCGCGGACGGCGCGCCTCGTGGCCGCCGCGTGGGCGCTCTCGGCGCTAGGCTGGGCTGGATCGGCGCGAAGCGACGAGCCCCCGCTCCAGGCGCCCGCTGCCTCGGCGGCGCCCCCGGCGGCCGCGGCGCCAGCGCCCGCAGCCAAGCGGACCGGCGTGGCGGTGGTCCTGGTCGGCCCGTGGGAGGACGTCCCGGCGAAGCAAGCGCGCGACCTCGCGCGCGGCGTCTACCGGACGCCCAAGCTCCGGCCGGAGCTCGAAGAGGGCACCGTCCGCATCCTCAGCGGGGGCGAGCCGGTCGGCGACGATCCCGCGCCCAAGCGCCTCGCGGACCTGCGCCGCAGCCTCTCGTCGGATCTGACGACGCCCGGGACACGCGAGGTGCTCGACTCGCTCGCCGCGGAGCTCTCGGTCGTGGCGATCGTCCTGTTCGTCCCGGGTGCCACCGGTCCGGTCGTGCGCCTCGCCCACGTGGACGCGACGAAGTCGCCGCCGAAGACGCGGCTGGACCCGGCGAGCATCGCGCCGTCTCCGCTCGAGGGGCAGGAGGGCGCGCTCGATCTCGAGCCCGTGCTCGTGTCGCTCGAGCGGCTGATCGCGCCGAAGGTGGAGGTCGCGCCTCCCCCCAAGGCCCCGGCGGCGAAGCCGAAGCCAGGTCCTCGCAAGGACAACCTCACCAAGGGCAAGCCCGCCGGGGCGCCGGCCAAGCCGGAGGGAGAGGAGACGAGCTTCTTCGAGAGCCCCTGGTTCTGGGTCGCGCTCGGGGGCGTCGCCGCGACGGGCCTCACGATCCTCATCGTGTCTCAGACCACCGACGTCGGGGAGGGCACCGTCGCGCTCCGGGGGAAGGTGCTGCCGTGACGGGCGTCGCGCTCGCGTCGCGCGCGGCGGCGCTCACCGTGGCGGTCCAGCTCACCGCGACCGTGGCGCGCGCAGAGCCCGGCGCCGCCGTCCCCGATCCGCCCACCGAGTACCTGATCCACGAGGAGAGCGGCTTCCACGTGGCGTACCACCCCGGCACGCGCGAGCGCGTCCGCGCGGTGCTGCCGAGGCTCGCCCGCATCCGCTCCGATCTCCGCGCGGCGGTGGGCGCCGACGTGCTCGGGGAGGTCCACATCCGCGTCGTCCCGCGCCCGAATGACCTGGCGCTCGTGGCGCCCGAGGGAGCGACGATCGAGAGCGGGGGCGGCGTGAGCGCCGAGGCCCGTCTGGTCGTCGTCTCGGGCGACGCCGGCACCCGCGGCGGCGCGCTGGAGCGCACCCTCCGGCATCACCTGGCCCACCTGGCCGTCGACGAGGCCGCCGGGGGACCGGAGCTCCCCACCTGGTTCCGCGAGGGGTTCGCGACCCACTTCGCGGGAGACGACACCCTGGCGCGGGTCCAGCGCCTCGAGAAGGACGTGTTCTTCGCGACGCCCCCGAACCTCGCCGCGTTCGACGACGCGGCGCCCGATCGGCGTTCGGCGCTGGCCGCCGACTTCGTCCGCTTCACGGGGCGGGAGCCGAACAGGGTGCCCGCGCTCCTCGCGGGTCTCCGCGCGGGCAGGTCCTTCGACCAGGCGCTCACGGGCGCCTTCGGCTCCTCGGTCGCGCAGATCGATCGGTCGTGGAAGGAGGACGTGGCGCGACGCCACGCGGTGCTGCCCGTGCTCCTCCTCGGCCTCGTGCTGTGGCTCGCCCTCCTGGTCGTGGCGCGCCTGCGGCGGAGGGCGCCCCCGGTCACGGAGGATCGACCGTCGGCGCGCCCGCGCCGCGTGCGAGCGCGAGCCAATCGACCGCGCGCGCTCGCGGTCGAGGTGGTGCGGGTCGACGCGGCCCGCCCGTCCACGCCCCCTGGCCAAGATCCGAGCGCCGCGGTTCCGCAGGTGGAGCACGACGGCAACTGGCACACGCTGCACTGAGCTCGATCGGATCGGAGACGGGCCAAGCGAGATGGTGCTCGAGCGTGAAGACGACGGCAGAGGGACCCGCGGGCCTTCGCCCCGCCAGCGCCTCGCGATCCTCGCGACCGGCGCGGCGTGGCTCATCGGCATCCGGGCTGGCCTCGTGCTGCTGGCCGCCGTGATCGGGACGCAGCCGCTCGCCGAGGCCGTCCTCGGCGCCCTCGTCGTCGACGTGCTCGCCGGCCGCGCCGGGCTCTCCTGGAGCGAGGACGAGCCCACGAAGCGCGAGCTGCTCCGCCGCACGCTGGTCGGCGCCGGCCTCGGGGGCGCCCTGGCGGGCGCGGCGCTCGCGGTGTCGCTCGCGGCGGGCTGGGCGACGATCACCGCGACCGGGGTCGGTGCGGCTGCCCTGGTCGGGACCGTGGGCGTCGCGGCCGGCGCGGTCCGCGACGAGCTGCTCTACCGAGGCCTCCCGATCCTCTTCGCCGCCCGCGCGGGGGTGCCCAGATGGGCCGTGGTCGCGTTCGCCGCGCTCGCCTCGCCGAGCGGGTTCCTGTTCACCGCGGCCACGACGCCGGGCGCCGTCGCGCTCTCGATCGGCGCCGGCGCGCTCTTCGCCGTGCTCTACCTCTACGGGCGCGGGGCGTGGATCGCCGTGGGGGCGCACGCGTCCTTCGCGATCGTGACCGACGTGCTCGCGCGTGGAGGCCTGGCTGATCTGCAGTGGGCGAGCGGCGAGCTCGCGGAGGGCGCCGCGGCGACGGGGGCGCCCGCCTACGTCGGCGCCGCGATCGCGATCGCGATGGCGGCGTGGCGAGCCCGCGAGGGAGCGCGCGCGTCGAAGGCTACGCCGGCAGCGCGTTCACCGCGCGGCAGGTCACGACGACGAGGTAGAGGTACATGATGAGGCCGAGCGGCGCGAACACGAGCTGGGCCACGAACGCTCCGATCCACAGGCCCTGGGAGAGCTGAGGCGCCTGGATGCCGTAGCGCTGGATGTACTTGTTGTAGTCGGTGGGCCAGCCGAAGAAGATGTTGAAGATCCAATAAATGTTGAAGAGCGGGATGAACAGGTAGCCGATCGCCTTGCCCGGCGTCGTCCGCGCCTGCCCGTCGTCGATCGCCTTCCACTGCTTGTAGATGAAGACGTAGCCAGCGATCATCGAGAACACGAGCGGGATCCAGGAGAACATCAGGAGCTCGGTGACCTTGCTGTCGGTCGCGCCCCAGGCCGTCAGCCCGCCGCCGATGACCGCGCCCCCGATCATGAACAGCAGGTAGAGCCCGGCGCTCATCTTGACCCCGGTGCGCGGCGCCTGGCCCACCTGCTGCGGCGCCCCATACCCGGGCTGGCCGTAGCCGCCCGCGGGCTGCGCGCCAGGCGGCTGCCCGTACGGGCTCTGCCCGGGAGGCGGCCCGTACCCCGCGGGCTGCTGCTGCGGGCCCCAGCCCTGCCCTTGCGGCGGGCCGTAGCCTTGCTGGCCGCCCCCTGGTTGGCCCTGCGGGGCTCCGTATCCGGGGGGCGCGCCGTAACCTTGACCGGGGGGATATCCAGGGGGCTGTTGCATGGGCGCCCGAATCTAGCGGTCCGCTTGGCTCCCGGGAAGAGGAGAGCGAAGCCGCGCGCGGCCCCCCGGTGGCGCGGCGGCTGCGTCGCCTGCCCGCGCGACCCACTCGCACTCTTCGCGGCGACGCCACGCGCTGCCCGCCCACACGGCCAGCCCGCCCGCCCCGGCGCCGACGAGCAGAAAGAAGAAGTACTCGCCGAGGGATCCGCCGCGAGGTGGCGGCGGCGCCGGGGGACGGCCCCAGTGCGACGGGTTCGGGCGCGGCGGCCCGGAGCCTCCAGCAGACCACGGCGCCGCGAAGCTCGGCTTGCTGGACCAGTCCGCGTCGCGCGGGCTCCCCCACGTGGTCCCGCCAGGCTTCGATTTGGAGCCGCCCGGCTGACCGGCGCGGGGTGCGTCGCCGAAGGTGGGGCCCCGCCCGGGCCGGGCCTCTGCCTCGTCGACGAGGGCGAGTGCGCCGATGAGGAGCAGCCAGCCGAGCCAGGTGCGGACGATCATGGGACCTCCGAGCCCCGCGCGTCCTCCGGCTGCTCGTCGTCGCCCGCATCTCCGGGCTCCGAGCTGGGCGCCTCCGCGTCCTCTTCTTCGTCAGCCGCGCCCGGCGCGGGGTAGGCCCGCGAGAGCACCGCGCAGAGCTCGCGCAGCGCCCCCGCGAACAGCTCGACGTCGGCGTCGAGGCGGAACGCCCTGTCGAG
Organism: uncultured Polyangiaceae bacterium; assembly: GCA_964492175.1. Lineage (GTDB taxonomy): Bacteria > Myxococcota_A > Polyangia > Polyangiales > Polyangiaceae > Xiheicaenibacterium. The sequence continues at coordinate 18,321 of CAZBJI010000086.1, forward strand.
CTTCCGCTGCACCTCGTCCCACCCAGGACCGAGCCGCGCCGGGTCGATGCCGACGTCGGAGACGACCTCGACACGCCGCTCGAGCGCGGCGAGGTAGATGAGGACGCCGGTGCGGGCCTCGGCTCGACCCACCCCCAGGTCGAAGAAGGCCGCCTTGGCCGCCCGCCGGACGTTCTCCTCTCGGGCGCGCGAGGGCGTCAGCCACCGCCGCGCCCCGCCGACCCGTGACGACACCAGCGACCCGAGCGCGAAGGCCGCGATCAGCTCGAGCGGCAGGTACGTGTAGTCGAAGGGCTCCGGGTAATAGAGGAAGACGCTGAGCAGGGCGAGCGCCGAGAGGAGCCCCACCGTCGCGTCAGCCGCCGCGTACGACCCCGACTCGCGCCGCACCGTGACGACGACCTCGGCGGACGTCGCTCGCTCCGCCTCGGCGAGGGCCGCGCCGACCGCGACCTTCGCCGGCTGTAGGAAGAAGTCGTGGGCCGCCAAGGTTTCGCCCATTCATAGCAGGGGGCGCGTCAGCGCGTCAGGTCGGCTCGGTCTCGCGCCGCCTCACGCCGTCAGCGGCGAGCGCGCTTCTCGACCTGCGCCTCGGCCTCCTCGATCGCCTCGAACTCGGCGTCCAGGATCTCCCGCTCGCCAACGGGGCGGAGCGTAGCGACCCCCGGCGCCGGCGCCTCCGCCGGCGCGACGCGGACGCGAGGCCGGTCCGCGTGCGCCTCGCGCGGGGCCGCCCAGGAAGGCGCGGCTCGCCCGCGCGGGAGGGCGCGCACGAACGCGTAGTAGATCTCGCCCTGATCCCCGATCTCCACGTCCACCTCCTCCGGCCTCTGCTTGGCGAGGTCGGTGAGGAGCTGATCCGCCTGCGCGACCGTGACGTTCAGCGCGGCGGCAGCGTCGATGGCCTCCAGCCGGCCCCCGCGCGTCGCCGCGAGCGCGAAGAGCGCCTGCTTCCGCCGAACGTCGCGCTCCTGGTCCCCCTCCGAGGCGAGCTTCTTCCCTCCGACGCGGGCGAGCAAGAAGAGCATCAGAGAGAGCGCCGCGAACACGCCGAAGGTGACGAGACCCGCCGACGCGCTGAAGATCGCCACGAAGAGACCCGTGATGGCGGAGAAGCCCAGGCCGAGCACCAGGAAGAGCCAACCGAACGCCTGCACCACGGCGCCCGCGACGTGGGACGGCCGGCCGGCGTGGGTGAGAGACGCCCCGGTGAGGACCGCGCGCGGCCGACCACAGGCCGCGCAGTACGCGCGTATCCCCCGGTAGACCAGGGGGGCGGCGGTCCGGCAGTGGGGGCACATGGACAGCCGCAACATGGTGTCCCGGGCGCCCGCCCGCAACCCCGGACCGAGCGCGGGGTCACTTCAGGAGCAAGAACAGGATCGCCGTCGCCGACACGCCGAAGATCGCCCCGAGCACCGCCGCGAGCACGACGACCCTTTGCGGCGGAGGGGCGTCGCCCGCCGCGAGCGCCATCGGGTTCTGCGACGGCATGAAGTCGCTCTGGCGCCGCCGGAAGTGGCCCTGGGCGCGATCGGAGGCGCGTCGGCCCACCGCGCGGAACCGGACCGCCTTGATCTCGTTCAGGGTGGCCTCGAGCTCCGCCGCGACTGCCCCCGCGCTCTGGGCGCGCTGATCCCGGTCGCGTCGCAGGCACTGATCGACCAGCTTGCAGAGCTGCGGCGGCAGGTCCGCCTTGCGCGTCGCGAGCGGGTCCACGTCCTGGGTGAGGATCCTCACCATGAGCGCGTTGTAGTTGGGCGCCTCGTGCGGCAAGGTCCCGCTCAGCGCCTCGTACATCACCACGCCGAGCGACCAGACGTCGGCGCGCCCGTCCAAGTCCTCCCGCCCCGACGCCTGCTCCGGCGCCATGTACGCCGGCGAGCCGACGACGGTGCCCGTGCGCGTGAGGGTGAAGTTGTTGTTCGTCTCGAAGATCTTGCTGATGCCGAAGTCCAGGATCTTCGCCACCATCTGCCCCTCCGGGTCGCGGTGGAGGAAGATGTTCGCCGGCTTCAGGTCACGGTGGATGATCCCCTGCCCGTGGGCGAGGTCCAGGGCCTTCGCGACCGAGATGAAGGCCTCGCAAGCCATCTCGGGCTCGAGGATCCCGTCGCGGGCGAGCTTGGCGTCGAGGCCCTCGCCGTCGAGGAGCTCGAACACCAGGAAGGGCGACCCGTCCTCCGCCTGGCCGAGGTCCAGGATCTCGACGATGCTCGAGCTGCGGACGCGGCCGCTCGCCTTGGCCTCGTTGAAGAACCGCTGGAGCGCGACGGCGTCCTCGGCGACGTCCGGGCGCATGACCTTGAGCGCGACGTCTCGATCGATGAGCTCGTTCTTGGCCGCCCACACGGCGCCGCTCGCGCCCGAGCCCAAGAGACGGTTCAAGCGGTAGCGTGACTGGATCAGGTCCCCGGGTTGCACCGCGCCGTGGCCGAAACGTAAACCAAACTGAGACCTTGGCGGGAAAATAGTTCCTCGACGTCACCTCGGAGCGTTCCGCGGGCGATCCGAGTTGAACCGCTGCGCCGGGTTGGCTACGCGTGGGCGGCCCGACCGCGAGGTCGAGCAAGACGCACATGCTCGAAGCGATCCTCGCCCCGCAGTCGATCCTCGGCAGCTTCGCCGCGCTCTTTTTCGGCGGCGTCTTCTTCTACTTCCTCACCTCCGGCACGAGCTACCTCTACTACTTCGTCATCCGGCGGGAGCGCTTCTTCGCCGGGCAGGAGCGCAAGGACGAGCGCGGTGAGGTGAAGAAGGAGTGGCTCTGGGCCTTCTTCAACATCCTCGGCAACGCGGTCATCACGGCCCCGCTGCACCACCTGATCATCACGGGTGACAGCAAGATCTACTTCGACGTGTCCGAGCACGGCTGGCCGTGGTTCTTCGCGAGCCTCGCCATCATCCTCGTGGTGACCGAGTTCCTCGTCTACTGGGCGCACCGGATCTTGCACCACCCGGTGCTCTACAAGCACATCCACCTGCACCACCATCAGTTCCGCGTGCCCTCGCCCTTCACCAGCATGGCGTTCCACCCGCTGGACTCCTTCGCGCAGGCCGCGCCCCACCACCTGCTCGCGTTCTTGCTGCCGATCCACGTCAGCCAGTACGCCTTCTTCCTGATCTTCCTGCAGGTCTGGTCCACGTTCATCCACGAGCGCGTCTCGTGGGTCCGCTGGGGCTTCATCAACTACACCGCGCACCACACGGCGCATCACAAGTTCAACAAGTACAACTACGGGCAGTTCTTCACCGTGTTCGACCGCATCTTCGGCACCTACAAGGATCCGACCGGCCTCGTCTACGACGGCGCCGTCATCGGAGCCGCGGCGGCGCCGGTCGCGTCGAGCTCGAGCCCGCAAGAGGCGGCATGAGCCGGTACGTCTTCTCCCCCGAGGTCTTGCACGGCGTCGCCAAAGAGGCGGTCGCGAGCCGCCCCACCATCGACGGGAAGGTCTCGCTCATCCGCGACCGGCTCCTCGAGCTCTACCCGGGCCACGTCCGCCCGGAGAACGACTGGGTCTTCAACATCGCCGGCGGCAGCATGGGGCACATGACCATCCTGCACGCCTCCATCACGGAGTACGTCATCGTCTTCGGCACGCCGATCGGCACCGAGGGCTACAGCGGCCGCTTCCTCGCCGACGACTACTTCATGATCCTCGAGGGCGAGCAGTGGGCCTACGACGAGGGCGCGCTCACGAAGGAGGTCTACAAGCCCGGTGACCTCCACGTGATGCCGCGCGGCGTGGCGCGCGGCTACCGCATGCCGGACCACTGCTACGCGCTCGAGTACGCGCGCGGCTGGGTCCCCGCGATGCTGCCGTTCGGCCTCGCGGACTCCTTCACCAGCACGATGGATATGCAGAACGTCGCCAAGACGATGAAGCTCTACACGCGCGCCGTCGTCGGGGGGTGGCTCGGGCGGCTCACGGGCCGCGCCGCAGCGCCGTCCGCGCAGCCGCGCCGGCCCGAGCAGGCGCCCGAGCCGGCGAAGCGCGCCGCGAACTAGACCGGTGTAGGTCCCTAGACCGGTCTAGCTCCCCTCCGGTCCGCAGGGACCGGCGCGCGATCCTCAGGCGTCGTAGTAGAGGAAGAACTCGTACGGCACCGGGCGGAGCCGCACCGGATCGAGCTCGCGCTCGCGCTTCGACTCCATCCAGGTCTTGAGGATGTCGCGCGTGAACACGTCCCCGCGCAGCAAGAACTCGTAGTCGCGCTCGAGGTTGTCGAGCGCCTCGGCGAGCGACCCCGGCATGTGCGGGACGTCCTTCAGCTCCTCGGGCGAGAGGCTGTAGATGTCCTTGTCGAGCGGATCGCCTGGATCGATCTTGTGCGTGATGCCGTCGAGGCCCGCCATCATCATGGCCGCGAAGGCGAGGTAGGGGTTGCAGGTGGCGTCGGGGAAGCGCACCTCGATGCGCCGCGACTTGGCGGGGCTCCCGGCCACCACCGGGATGCGGATGGACGCGGAGCGGTTGCGGCTGGAGTACGCGAGGTTCACCGGCGCCTCGTAGCCGGGCACCAGGCGGCGGTAGCTGTTCGTCGTCGGGTTGGTCAGCGCCGCCAAGGCCTTCGCGTGCTTCAGGATCCCGCCGATGTAGTGCAGCCCGAGCTCGCTCATCCCCGCGTAGCCGTCGCCGGCGAACAGCGGCTTGCCCTCGCGCCAGAGCGACTGGTGGGTGTGCATCCCGCTGCCGTTGTCGCCGAAGAGCGGCTTGGGCATGAACGTGGCGCTCTTGACGTGGCGCTTGGCCACGTTCTTCACCACGTATTTGAACCAGAGCAGGTCGTCCGCCATCTTCGTCAGCGTGTTGAACTTCACGCCGATCTCGCACTGCCCGGCGCTGGCGACCTCGTGGTGGCCGAGCTCCACGGTGAGCCCGCTCTCCATCATCACGCTCATCATGTCCTGACGGAGGTCGCCCAGCGTGTCGCTGGGCGGCACGGGGAAGTAGCCCTCCTTCGGGCGCACTTTGTGGCCCAGGCTCGCCTTGGCGCTGTTCCAGTGGGCCTCCTCGCTGTCGATCTCGTAGAAGGCGCCGCGCTGCGTGTTCTCGTAGCGCACCGAGTCGAAGACGAAGAACTCGGCCTCGGGGCCGAAGAACGCCGTGTCCGCGATCCCGGTGGATCGGAGGTGCGCCTCGGCCTTCTGCGCGATGTAACGCGGGTCGCGCCCGTAGGGCTGTCCGGTGATCGGATCGACCACCTTGCAGATCACGCTCAGCGTCTTGCGCTGGTAGAACGGATCGAGCTTGGCGGTGTCGGCGATCGGGATGATCGCCATGTCCGAGGCGTTGATGGGCTGCCAGCCGCGGATCGAGGAGCCGTCGAAGCCGATGCCGTCCTCGAAGAGGGCCTCGTCCAGCCGGTTGGCCGGGATGGTGGAGTGCTGCCACGTCCCGGGCAGATCCACGAACTTCAAATCGACGTACTCGACACCGCTCTTCGATGCGAACTCGATGACCTCTTTCGGCGTCATGGCGTAACCAGTCCTTCCATTTCTCGTGTTGCCAGTCCCTCTCGACCCGTCACCTTCGTGCCCGCCGGCGGCTAGATGGCCTCTTCGCCGCGCTCGCCGGTGCGGATGCGGATCACGTCCTCGACGGGGTACACGAAGACCTTCCCGTCGCCTATCCGCCCCGTCTTGGCGCTCTTCACCACCGCCTCGACGACCGCCTCCACCTGGGCCTCCGGCACGATGACGTCGATCTGGACCTTGGGGACGAAGTCCACGACGTAGGCGGAGCCGCGGTAGACCTCCTTCTTGCCGCCGGTGCGGCCGAAGCCCTTCACCTCGGTCACCGTCATGCCCCCGATCGGGATCTCCGCGAGCGCGTCCTTGACCTCATCGAGCTTGAACGGCCGGATGATTGCGACAACCCTCTTCACGTTGACTTCCTCCTCGGCCCGCGGTCGTCGCGAGAACCTAGTCCCCCAAGGTTTCGGCAAGGTTTCCTGACCACGGGTTGATGGCATGACAGAAGCCGAATAGGCTCCGGTCCCAAGGCGACGCAGGAACGGCGCCCCCTCCCGAACTCCACGATGGCGGCGACCCAGAAGGCGAAGATCCCTGTCGGTTTCGTCATCGCCGGCAAGTACCGCGTCACCGGCGAGCTCGGTCGAGGCGGGATGGCCGCCGTCTACGAAGCCGAGAACGTGGATATCGGCAAGCGCGTGGCCATCAAGATCCTCGCGCAGGAGCTCACCAGCTCGACGACCGTGGTCGAGCGCTTCCTCCGCGAGGCCCGGGCGGTCGCCTCGATCCGGAGCCCGTACATCTGTGACGTGTACGACTCCGGCCGCCTGGAGGACGGGCGGCCGTTCCTGGTCTTGGAGCTCCTCGAGGGGGAGTCGCTGTATGAACGGATGGTCCGGGTCGGGCAGATCGACGTCGAGACCACGGTCGCGGTGATGACGCAGAGCTGCCGGGGCCTCGCGAAGGCGCACCAGGTCGGCATCGTGCACCGCGATCTCAAGCCCGAGAACCTCTTCCTGACCAAGGACGAGGAGGGCCGCCTCCTCACGAAGGTCCTCGATTTCGGGCTCGCCAAGTTCTACGCCCCCGTGGAGAACGCAGACGACCAGCAGGCGCGCCTCACGCGGGAGGGCGCGGTCTTCGGGACGCCGGCGTACATGAGCCCCGAGCAGGTCCGCGGCCAGGGCGGCGTGGACTCGCGCGCCGATCTCTGGGCGCTCGGCTGCATCACGTACGAGTGCTTCACGGGCCGCACGGTGTGGGCCACGGACCAGGGCGTGGCGATGACGTTCGCGCAGATCGCGAACGGGACGCTGCCCGACCCGGCCGTCTACCGGCCGGACATCCCGCCCGGGTTCCGCCCGTGGTTCCAGAAGGCGCTCCACAAGGACATCGCCGTCCGGTTCCAGAGCCCCAAGGAGTTCGCGGAGGAGCTCGCGAGCGCGATGAACGTCAACCCCGGGATCCGCGCCTCGGAGGCGTCGGACATCATGCTCGTGAGCCCGCGGAGCGAGCGCGACGGCTCCGCGCACCAGGTCCCGGGCCCCTCCGGCGATGCCCGCGATCCGGACTCCGGCCCGACGAGCGGCCGGCAGGCCGAGGACGCCTCCATCCGCGGATCGCGCGCCCACTTCGCCGCCGAGCGTGGCGCCCCGAACAAGGCTGGGCCGCCGGCCGCGGAGCCCGCGCCGAGAGGCGCCGGCCGCGCGCTCCTCGGCCTGGCCGCCGCAGCGGCCCTCGCCGCCGGCGGGTACTTCGCGTACCGCACGTACCTCGGCCCGAGCGGGCCCGGGATGACCAACGCCTCGCTCGACGCAGGGACCTCCGCGTCACCCGCCGGATCCGTCGCGCCGCCTGCCTCGGCGCAGGTGCTCGCGCACAACACCGGGCTGCCGTTCCGCCCGCTCCTCGCGGAGGCTCAGGAGGCCCTCGCGAAGGGCGACACGGACGGCGCCCGCAAGAAGCTGAAGGAGGCAGTAGATCTCGGCAACCACCACGTCCCGCAGACCTTCCTGCAGCACCTCGACACCATCAAGGCGGGCAACAAGTCGGAGCCGCTCTGCCGGGTGACGGGGATCGCGCGCCCCCGTTCCTACGACCTCCTCGAGGAGAAGGTGAAGGTCCTGCCGGCAGGCCGCCCGACGATCGCGCTCGGTCCCCGGGGCCCCATCATGGTGTGGACCGAGACGGACGGGGGAGGCGACCACGCATACGCCGTCGCGCTCGACGAGTCGATGCGGGCCAAGACCGAGGCGTTCCCGGTGACGCCGGAGGGTCAGAACATCCAGAAGCCCGAGCTCACCCGCGTCGGCGATCGCCTGCTGCTCACGTACTGGGACACGCGCGGCCCGGAGGCCGGCGTGTACGCGCGCTACCTCGACGCCGACGGGCGCATCGCCAGCTCGGCCGCGCTCATCGCGAAGGCCGTCGGCGGCGCCAGCTCGCCGACGGTGGTCGAGACGCCCGACAAGGCGCTGCTCTTCACCTGGACGGAGCCGACGGAGAAGAGCACCGACGAGATCTACCTGCAGCGCTTCACGTCGCTGACGGAGCCCGGCGAGCGCATCCGCGTCACGGCGCTCAAGCCGATGCGCTCCCGCATCCGGTTCCCCGTGGCCGCGCTCGACGCCGAGTCCCTCCACCTCGTGTTCCGTCACGAGCGCGACCCCGACCGCCTGATGCAGCACCTCCGCATCCCGCTCACCGAGATGAAGGCGAGCGTCAACGCCGAGGGCCTCACCGCGGCAGGCAAGGACCGCACCCTCGGGGAGATGGTGACGATCAACGCGACCAAGACGCGCGCCGACTGGCCGAGCCTCGGCTGCGTCACCGACCACTGCTTCCTCGCGTGGAACGAGGAAGGCCGCGACGGCGTCTGGGCGGCCTACGCCGAGAAGGCCAGCGCGACGCCGCTCTGGAAACAGCAGGTGGTCAAGAACGCCGGCCGGCGCCCCTCCATCGGCACCGCCCCGGCGCGGGGAGAGAGCCAGCTCGTGTGGTTCGAGCGCGGCAAGGTGATGACGAGCAAGCTCGACCGCGACGGCCTGCGCGATCCCAGCGTGATCGCGCGGGTGTCCAGCAGCGAGCAGCCCCAGTCCAGCGTCGCGTCCGGCAGCAAGGCGGGCGAGTGGTACGTCGCGTGGCTCGACCACGAGGGCGGCCACTTCGAAGCCTACGCGGCGCGGTTCGAGTGCAAGTAGCGATGCTCGGGATCCCCTCGCGCGCCGAGCTCCAGAGGCGTCCGACGGAGTCGGAGCGGCTCTTGCTGGTCCCCGTGGACCCGAGCGACGGACACGACCTCTGGTTCGCCGTGAACGGCTCGCGCGCCAACCTGCAGAAGTGGCTGCCCTGGGTGCAGTACCACACGGATCCGGTCGCGAGCGGGCGCTTCGCCGAGGCGTGCGCCGCGGACTGGGATCAGGGCCGCGCGGTGCGCTTCGTCATCCGCGAGCGCGTCGGCGGCGCCCTGGTCGGCATCGTCGGGCTCGAGCAGTGCGTCCACCTGCACCGGGCGTGCGAGCTCGGGTACTGGCTCCGCAACGAGGCGCAGGGGCGCGGCTACATGACGGAGGCCGCGCGCGCGTGCGTCGACTTCGCCTTCCGGAGCCTGGGCGTCCACCGGGTGCGCGTCGCCGCCGCCACGGACAACCACCGCTCGCTCCGGGTGATCGCGCGCCTCGGGTTCAAGTTCGAGGGCATCGCGCGCCAGGCGGAGTGGTGCGACGGCCGCTGGCTCGACCACGCGGTGTTCGCCCTGCTCTCCACCGACGCCCCCCAGGGCGCGTGAACACCTGACCGAACCCTCGGCGCGAGGCGGTAGTCTTGCGCCACGGTGCGCCGCCTCCCGCTGCTCCTGCTCGCGCCTCTGGTCGTCGCCGTCCTCGGCATCGCGACCGCCGCGACGATCCTGCTGCTCGGCGTGTCCGAGATCCGAAGGGCGAGCGACGAAGAGGCCGCGCTCCGCGCGACCGCCGTCGCCGAGTCGATGGCCGCGCGCCTCCGCTTCACGTCCCTGGAGGACCGCGGACCCCTCGTCGCCGACGCCGCAGACAGCGGCTCGATCGAGCTCCTGCTCGTCGGCCAGGACGGTCAGATCCTGGTCAGCGGGAGCCTGGAGGAGCTGTCGCGGGAGCGGGTGCTCGACCTGCTCATCGCGGGCCGCGGCTTCACCGACACGTCCTCCGGTCGGCAGCGCTTCACGTCACAGCCGCTCGAGGCCCCGCTCGAGCACCTCTCGGTCGTGGCGCTGGCCAGCGCGCCCGAGAACCCGCCCGAGACGCTCGCGCTCCTCCAAGCGGTCGCGGCGCTCGCCGTGCTGCTGGTGGGCCTCGCGGCCGCGGTGTCGTTCAGCTACGCGCGCGCGGCGCACGACGAGGTCGACTTCGTCCAGGCGCGCATCAAGGCCATGGCCGACCCCGAGAGCGGCCAGGTGGCCCAGCCCATCCCGATCCGCGCGTTCGACGAGGTCGGCGGGCTCACCGCGGCGTTCAACACCCTGGTGGAGCGCTTCATCGCCGCCGAGAAGTCCTACCGCGCGGACCTCGCGGAGGCCTCGCGCATCGACCAGGAGCGCCTCGAGTTCCTCGCGGGTCTCTCGCACGAGCTGCGGACGCCGCTGAACGCCATCCTCGGCTTTTCGCACATCCTGGTGAGCGAGGTCGACGGCCCGCTCCACCCCGAGGCTCGCGAGTCCATCGAGGTCATCCGCACGAGCGGGGAGCACCTGCGGACGCTCATCGACGACATCCTCGACCTCAGCGCCCTCGAGTCGGGCGAGCTCAAGCTCTCGCGCAGACCGATCGACCTGCGGAAGGCGGCGGAGGAGGTGGTGCGGGAGGCGCACGCGATCGCCCGCCACAAGGATCTCGCCCTGGTCGTGACCGGCGCCGGGCACGTCCTCGCCTACGCGGATCGCAGGAGGGTGCGGCAGATCCTCACGAACCTCGTCGCGAACGCGGTGAAGTTCACGGCGCGCGGCTCGGTGACCATCGAGGTGACGGAGGCGGCGGGACGCGCCGTCGTGCGCGTGACCGACACCGGGGCCGGGATCCGGTCCGAGGACCAGGTCGCGATCTTCGAGGCCTACCGCCAGTCGGGCGACACGAAGCTGCAGCGGGGCGGGGCCGGGCTCGGCCTGGCGACCGTCAAGCGCCTGGTGTCCCTCCACGGGGGCGAGATCGGCGTGGAGAGCGTGATGGGCGCGGGGTCCACGTTCACCTTCACGCTCCCGCTCGCCACCGAGGACGACGTCGACGAGGCGATGGAAGGGCGCGGGTCGGTGCCCTCCATCCCGCCGGACTACCGCCCGAGGCCGGCGTGAGGGTCGGATGAACACCGCGGCGAGCTACGCGAAGCGGCTGACCGTCAGGCAGGCAGGCCTCACGCTCGTGGGGTTCGCCGCCCTCGGCGTGCTCGCGCCCCTGGTCCTCCGCCTCACGCGCGAGGAGACGCTCCACGTGACGGGCCGCGTGCTCGCCGTAGGCTCGGTCGCCTCCGGCACGGTGCTCGCGCTCACGTGGGCGCTCGCGCGGCGGCACCGCTACGCGCTCCGGGCCCTGGCGCTCGGCTCGACCGCCATCGAGCCGACCGACGTCGAGGCGCTCCGCGCGTTCACCTACCGAGCGGTCACGGCGCAGCTCTCGATCACGATCGCGGCCATGGCCACGTTGGCGACGGCGCTCCTCCGCCCGGCGGGGCTCAGCGCCGAGGTCGCGCGCGAGCTCGCCATGCTCGGCGCCACGGTCGCGTTCGCGGTGGCCGTCCCCTCCCTCGTCCTCGCGCAGCGCCTGACCGGCACGCTCTTCGAGGTGGCGCCCATCGACGCCGTGACCACCCAGCTCGAGGCCCTGCGCGAGCGCGGCGTCACGCGCCGACGGACGCGCCAGAACCTCCTCTACGCGGTGGTCGTCCCGGTCGCCCTCGTCGGCGTAGGCGGGGCGCTCGCCGGCTACGCGCACCTGCGCGCCCTCACGGAGCAGTCGCGGACGACCACCGCCGCCGCGCTCGCCCGCGGCGTCATCGGGTCGGGCGAGAAGCGCGCGAGCGTGGGCCAGCAGGCCGCGAGCCGCCTCGCGCGGAAGAACGGCTACGACGTCACGCTCTCGGAGCACGTCGACGGACCACACGTCAGCCGCACCGCCGAGCGCATCGTCTACGTCGTGCCCGTCGAGCGCGGGTCCGCGACGGTGAGCTTCGCGAGCAACCTGCCGCTCTCACGCACGTTCCCGCTCGCCGCGGTCGCCGCGCTGTTCGTGCTGATCGCAGCCGGGGCGGCGGTGGCGCTCGCGTCGCTCTTCTCGCGGGACCTGACGGGCGCGGCCGAGCACCTCCGGCGCCTGGGGACCGAGCGAGTCCTCGCCGGCGACGAGATGACCGGCTTCGACGCCCGCTTCCTCGTCGTCGAGCGCCTGGGAGCGGCGGCCCGAGAGCTCGCCGGACGGTTCCGCGTCTTCGCCTCGGCCCAAGAGCGCGCGCTCGAGGCGCGGGAGACCGCGCAGCGGATGCGGGGTCTCTTGTTCGCCAGCGTGAGCCACGATCTGAAGACCCCCCTCAACGCGATCCTCGGCTTCGCCGACTCGCTCGACCGCGAGACGCTCACGGCGCCTCAGGTCGAGAGCCTGGATCTCATCGCCACGCGGGGACGCGAGCTCGTGGCCTTGATCGAGACCATCCTCGACGCGGCGCGGGTCGAAGCGGGGCAGCTCGTGCTGACGAAGAAGCGCACGAGCGTCGCCGGCCTCGTGTACCTCGCGTTGAAGCGCGCGAGAGAGCTCGCCGGCGAGTCGAGCGAGGTGCGCATCGAGATGGCGGAGGGCCTGCCGGCGGTCACGGTGGACGGCGCGCACCTCGGTCGCGCGCTCGGCGTCATCATCGCGCACGCGCTGCGCGCGCCGACGTCGGACGGCCTGCCCCCGAGCGTCGCCGTCCGAGCGTCGGTGGCCGGCGGCGGCGACGAGATCCGTATCGAGGTCGTCCACGGCCAGATCGTGATGACCGCGGACGATCTGCGCGGGCTGTTCACCCCGCAGTCGAGCTCACGGGCGAAGGGCCTGACGTTGGGTCTCAGCCTCGCGCGCGCCCTCTTCGGGATGCACGGAGGCCGCATCGAGGTGAGCGGCGCCCGAGGCGAGTCGACCGTGGTCCACGCCCTGCTCCCCGTGTGACCGGGGCTGCCCGTGGGCGGGAAGAGCGGCGTGGGCGTCGGCCGCGTCCCTCCGACCCGCCCCCGCGCGGGCCCATTTTGCCGTCCTACGACGCAATTTCTGCTTCCTCACCGCGGCGAGACGTGTAACGTACGCGTCCGTGATGCGGTGATTTCCCACCGATCGCGCGTGTGGGGCCGGGCGTCCCACCAACGGAGGAAGACATGGCAACGAAGAAAGCGGCAGCGGGCGGCGCCAAGAAGGCGCTCAGCAAGAACGGTCTCATCACGGCGATCGCCGAGAGCGTCGGCGACGATCTGAGCCGGCGTCAGGTGAAGGCCGTCATCGAGAGCCTGATCTCGGTCGGGCACCGCGAGCTCAAGAAGAGCAAGATCTTCACGCTCCCGGGGTTCGCGAAGTTCCGCGTCGTGGCGAAGCCCGCGACGAAGGCGCGCCAGGGCGTGAACCCTTTCACCAAGCAGCCGATGACCTTCCCGGCCAAGCCGGCGAGCAAGTCGGTGCGCGCGCGCCCGATCAAGGCGATCAAGGAAGCGGTCGGCTGAGCGACGCTGGTCCCGGCGTGAGGCAATCGGGGGCTCGCTCGAGAGAGCAGCCCCGGTTGCTTCGCGGCGGAGCTTCACGGGGTGGGGCTCTTCGGGGGAGGAGCCGTGCGCGTCGGGCGTTCGAGAGCGCCGCTGCCATGAGAGCCAAGCTCTTCTGGATGCTCGGAGCGCTCGGGCTCCTCGGCGGCTGCGTTCGCCAGTCCTCCTCCGATGGAGGTGGCGCGGGCGGCGCGGGTGGCGGCGGGCAGGGCGGAGCGGGCCTCGCGTGCATCGACCAGCTCGACGAGGCTGCGTGCCTGGCGAGCCCCGAGTGCACGTGGCGCAACGGAATGCTGTTCGCCGGGCCACCGTACGACTGCGCCGCCCCGCAGGCCGTCAAGGTCTGCACGGGTCGCGGCGGAGGCGGCTTCTTCGACACCGAGCAACACTGGCGGCGAGACGTCGCGGGAGCGCGGATCATCCTGGAGCTGGGCGCGGGCGAAGTCATGCCGGGTGACGAAACCTGTGGCGTCAACTGCTCGGGGACGTACCTGTGCCCTGTCTGTCCCTGTCTTCAATAGCCCCCGTCGTCCGGACGCCGCAGATCCTGGCGCTGGCGCTCGCTCTCTGCGCCTGCGGCCGCGCCGATCGCGCCGCCTGCTTGGTCGCACGCGTCGGCGGGGTCGAGGTGCTGGAAATGCCCATGGCACGCATCGTGAGCGTCAATCCGCCGATGTGAGGCTCAGCGTTGACGGGTACGCCCCAATGTGGCCCAATTTCCTCCGATGCGCCCGCGGAATCCTCCCCCCCCCCCCTTCCGCACGCCTCCCGCAGCCGCCTTCCAGGTGCGTAGCGGCCATCTCAACATTGTTCAGCCTGGCGCAGGTGGCCTGCGAGGCTGAGGACGACGAGGCTGTGGCGCGAGCGCTTCTGCCGATCGCGACCCCAGCGTTCAGCCTCGACGGTGCACAGGCCGAGGATCCAGAGCTGGTTTACGAGTCGGTCCGCGTCACCTCGACCGACGGCGCCACCCTCCAAACGGACGTGAAGGGCGCGCTCTCCGTCGAAGACCAGCGGCGCGCCGTTCGCCCGTGGTCCTACTTCGACGAAGCTTTCCTGCTGCACGATCAAGCCTGGATCCGTCAGCTCGACGACGGGACCATCGAGCACGGGTACCGCGTGTACCGCACCGCGAATCCGTCTCCGGTCGGCAAGACGACCCTACCGGAGAAGCCGAAGGTAGCGCCGGAGGTTATCGCCGCGGTCGAGGCGGGCGGGACGGCACCCGTGGTGCTCCACGTGCGGGACTTTCCACAGTGGGACGTCCCCCCGATGCCGCTCCAGCAGCTCTCCTTTGCGGACATGTCGGCGCACATGGAGGAGCGAGAGGCGGCGCTCTTGGCTCGTGAGGAGCTAGCCATCGAGATGTCCGAGCCGATCGCAGCGGCCGTGCTGGCCGGAGGAGGGAAAGTCCTCGCGCGAGGCAAGCGGTCCGGGTGGGTCGCGGCGGAGATCGACGCGAGCGCCCTCGCCGTCC
>CAZBJI010000087.1:0-32320 GCA_964492175.1 uncultured Polyangiaceae bacterium
ATCGATCGCGGACCACTGGCGCGCGGAGCCGACGAGGTGATCCACCCCGAGCGGACGCGTGACCTCGCGCGCCACGATCTCGTCGAGCGCGGCTCCCTCGCGCGCCTCCACCGCGGCGCCGAGCAAGAGGTAGCCGAGGTCGCTGTAGACGGGCGGGAAGCCCCCCTCGGGGACGGCGAGGTCGGCGGCACACTCGGGCCGGAGGCCGTCGGCCGCGGCGGCGAGCGCTGCGGCGCGCGTGATCGCGCCCCCCGTCCTCAGCGGCGCGAAGAGCTCGAGGTGCGCCGCGAGCCCCGCGCGGTGCGCGGCCAAGAGCTCCAGAGACCTACGGGCCGCCGCCGACGCGCCCAGATCCGGCGCGACGTCGCCGAGCGGATCTGCCCAGCGCAGCCGGCCGCGCCGCACCAGGCGGGCGACCGTCAGCGCGACGATGGGCTTGGTGACCGAGGCGAGGTCGAAGGGCGTCTCGGGCCCGACCGCCGCGCCCCCGGGGCGGAGCACCCCGAAGGCGCCGCCCCCGGCTCGGCCGCTCCTCGAAGCGGCGACCACGGCCCCGGGAGCCGCCCCGAAGCGCTCGACCACCTCCCGGGCGACCGGTTCGAGGTCCAGCATGCGCATCGTCTTACATCGGCCCCTCTCGCCCCGGTAGCCAACTTCACGGCTTCGGGCGCCTCGATGACGGGCCTTTTGACCGCTCTCGCCCAGCGCGCGTATCCTGGAGGCGCAGGGACCCGATCATGAGCGAGTTCGTCTGGGAAGCACGCGGCCGCATGGGCGAGCTGCGCAAGGGCGTGATGGATGCCGAGAACGAGGCAGCCGTCCTGGCGCGCCTCAAGGCTCAGCAGCTCAGCCCCACGAAGGTGAGCAAGAAGCTCGGGTTCAGCTTCACGTTTGGTACGGGCGTCGACGCGAAGGATCTCGTCAAGTTCATCCGGCAGTTCGCCACGATGATCGACGCGGGGCTTCCGCTCGTTCAGTGCCTCGAGATCCTCGCCAACCAAGAGCAGAACAAGTTCTTCCAGAACACCCTGCGGGACATCAAGAGCACGGTCGAGCAGGGCGCCACCTTCAGCGACGCGCTCCGACGACACCCCAAGATCTTCGACGACCTCTTCGTGAACCTCGTCCAAGCCGGCGAGATCGGCGGCATCCTCGACAGCATCCTGAACCGCCTCGCGGTCTACATCGAGAAGCGCGTCAAGCTCGGGCGTCAGGTGCGCGGCGCCCTGACCTATCCGATCGCGGTCATGATCATCATGGTGATCGTGATGACGGTGCTGTTGACCTGGGTCATCCCCGCCTTCGAGAACATGTTCGCCGAGTTCGGCGCCAAGGATGCCCTGCCGTGGCTGACCAAGATGGTCATCCGGACGTCCAAAGGCTTCATCAGCTTCCTGCCGCTGATCCTGCTCGTCGCCATCGCGCTGGCGGTGCTCTCCGTCATGTTCTACCGAACCCGGCAGGGCAAACGCACCGTCCACGCGATCCTACTCAAGCTCCCGATCATCGGATCCGTGCTGCAGAAGATCGCGGTCGCACGGTTCTCCCGCACCCTCGGTACCCTGCTCGGCTCCGGCGTGCCGATCCTCGACGCCCTCGAGATCGTCGCGCGCACCGCGGGCAACGTGGTCGTCGAGGACGGGCTATTGTTCGCAAGGGCTCGGATCTCCGAGGGAAAGAACCTCGCCGACCCGCTGCGAGACGTGAACGTCTTTCCCGGGATGGTCGTGCAGATGGTGGCCGTCGGTGAGCAGACGGGCGCGCTCGACACCATGCTCAGCAAGATCGCCGATTTCTACGAGGACGAGGTCGACGTGGCCGTCGCGTCGCTGACCTCGTTGCTCGAGCCCATCCTGATGGTGGTCATCGGCGCGATGGTCGGGACGGTCCTCATCTCGATGTACCTGCCGATCTTCGACCTCGCCGGCAAGATCAAGTCGGATTGAGCCCCGAGTCGTTGGAGCCGCGCTCCGGCGAAGCGACGCCGGAGCCGCTCGCTCTCATCGAGCGACACGTCGTCAGTGAGCCCCCGCAGTCCGAGGCTCGGTTCGCCGACGAGCTCGTCCGACGGCTGACGCGGCTCGCGGCGCTGCGCTTGCTCTTGCTCACCATCTTCCTGGGGTTCATCACCTTCGTGTACCTGCGTGGGCAGACCGGGGGCTTCTCGTCCACGGTCGCCTTCGCCGCCGTCGCCCTCGCGTACGGGCTGAGCGCGCTCTACGGGGCGCTGCTCCGCGGGGGCAAGTGGCTGCGCGAGATCGCCTTCGCTCAGCTCGTGAGCGACCAGCTCGTGTGGACCGCGCTCGTCTACGTGACGGGCGGCGTCACGAGCGGAGGCGTGTCCCTCTACGGGCTCACCTGCCTGGTCGGCGCCGCCGTGCTCGGGGCGCGTGGCGGCGCCGTCGCGTTCGTGGCGGCCATCCTCGCCTACGGGACGCTGGCGGTCGGGCTCATCGAGGAGGCGCTCCCCATCCCGCCGGATCAGCCGCCGGCGATCTACACCGTCTCGTGGGCTGACGCCGCCTACCCGATGGTCGCCAACGTGGTCGCGCTCGCCACCGTGACCGCGCTCGCGGGCTACCTGGCAGAGCGGCTGCGCGTCACCGGCGGGGACTTGGTCGAGGCGCAGGCGCGCGCGGATCGCGCCGAGCAGCTCGCCGCGCTCGGGCGGCTCTCGGCGGGTCTGGCCCACGAGATACGCAACCCGCTGGGGTCGATCGCCGGGTCGATCGAGCTCCTGAGAGAGAGCGGGGGCCTCAGCGAGGAAGATCGGCAGCTCTGCGAGATCGTGCAGCGCGAGGCCGCGCGCCTCAACGAGCTCGTCGGCGACATGCTGGAGCTCGCGCGGCCGAGACCCCCGACCGTGGAGGAGGTGGAGCTGGCGGACCTCGCGCGGGACGTCGTGCTGCTCGCCTCCCGGTCTGGCCGCGGGGCGGAGGTGGCGGTGCGGTACGAAGGGGCGCCTGGGCTCTCGGTGCGAGCGGACGCGTCCCAGCTCCGGCAGATGCTCTGGAACTTGGTCCGCAACGCGATCCAGTCCAGCTCCGAGGGGGACGAGGTCCTCGTCCGGCTCGAGCGGTCGGCCCGGGGCGCCGTCCTGTCCGTCGTCGACCGCGGCCAGGGCATCCCGGAGTCCGCCAAGGAGCAGCTCTTCGACGCCTTCTTCACGACCCGGTCGCAGGGGACCGGCGTGGGCCTCGCCGTGGTCAAGCGGATCGTGGACGACCACGGCTTCAAGATCGAGGTCACCAGCGACGCCGGGCGGGGAGCGACCTTCAGGGTCCGGATCCCGAGCGAGGCGGTCGTAGGCGCAGCCCCCCTGGACCCCCGCCCGAGCCGCCCGTGAGGCCTGCGTCGAGCCTGAGGGCCGGATCCAGCTGCAGGGAGGCGTCGGGCAGGAGCGAGACCTTGCTCGGATCCACCGCGACGTGCACCTCCGACCGGGAGGCCGCCACGCCAGGACTCGACCGAGGCTCATCTCCGCAGCCAGCCGAGACCGCCCCGGCCGCGCCCGCCGAAGCGAGCCAGATCATCCAGAAGCACAGCGCCCAGCGGCTGCCCCGGCGGCCCGCCGCCCGAGCCCCCGGGAGAGGCAGCAAATTCGTGCTCCGGCGCCTTCCGCAAGGGGTTGAATAGGGGCTGGTTTTTCTCCGTCGACGTACTAGCAATGGGAACCCATTCTCACGGAGAGGTCGGCGTGGCGCTCTGGCAACGGCGTGGTCTTCTGGCGGTCTTCTGGTCCCTCACCTTGGGGCTCGCGCTCCTCTTCGTCTCGCGGCCGGCGCTGGCGGGCGCGGCGACGGACGCGGTGAAGGCCCGGCAACAAGAGGTCTTCAAGCTCCTCGAGAAGGAGGCGGAGAACAAGAAGAAGATCCAGACGCTGTTCGATGAGTGGATCGACTACGAAGAGCTCGCGAAGGGAGCCCTCGGGGACGAGTGGGGCAAGCTCTCCGACACCCAGAAGAAGGAGTTCGTCGGGCTCCTCAAGCAGCTCGTCAGCCGCGCCGTGGAACGGAACCTCAAGAAGGTGTTGCCCTACAACATCGAGTACGTCGGGGAGGACGCCAAGGCCGACGGGCGCAAGGTGGTCAAGACCAAGGCCAAGCACAAGACCAACACGCGCGAGGAGCCCATCGCCATCGACTTCGTCGTGCGCGACCTCGGCGGAGGGAAGTTCCGTCTCGTCGACGTGATCACCGACGACGACATCAGCCTGGTCGAGAGCTACCGGTCCCAGTTCGTCCCCCTCCTGAAGAAGGAAGGTTACGAGGCGCTCGCGAAGAAGATGCGCGAGAAGATCTCCAAGGGGCAGTAGCCCGCGGCCGCGTGTCCGCAGCTGTTTGGGCACCCCGGCGCGCCCGCTGATACGATCCAACCTGGATGATCTCGGGCGCGAAGCGCGCAAGGCCGGTCGACGGGCGCCTCCGCGTCCCGTCCGGCCCGGCCGGACCCACCGCGGAAGATCCGCGCGGGGGAGGGGTGCGCGTGCGCCTCGCCCTCTCCCCGGGGGGTATCGGGCTCGAGCTCGCGTCATCGGTGCGACTCGGCCCGGTCGAGGTCGCGTCCCTGGCGCTTCGCCTCGACGAGCTCAGGTTTCCGCTCGATCTCACCGGAGGCGTCGCGCGCTTTCGTCACCGGCGGGGCCGGCTCACCGGGGGCGTGCTCGCGGCTCCTCCGGACCGCCTGGCGGCCCACGCCGCGCAGAAGCTGCGGGGGCAGCTCGGCGCCGGCGCGGTGCACGTGACGGTGGCCCCGTTCGGCGGCGGGCTCTCGATCGGCATCACCGCCGACTCGGCGGCGCTCGCGTTCGACGTGGTCGCGGCGCCGCTCGAGCGCGACCTGCGACTGCTCGTCGAGGAGGCGCGCGGGCTCGGCCTCCCGGACGCGGCACACGTCGTGGCGGGGCGCCTCGTGGGCGCGCTGCTCGGGCCGGTCGCCGAGCGTGTCGGCGGCGCCTTCGTGCTCCGCGACCCCTTCGGCGCCGTGGCCCGGCGGCTCTTGCCGGACGCCGGGGTTCGAGCGCCGACGACGGAGGGCGTCGTCCTCGATCTGGACGACGCGGGCGCCGGCGCCGGGCGCCTGATCGCGCGCGTGGGTGAGCCCGCGCGCCTCACGCTCCGCGCGGTGCGGGCGCTCGAGGCCGCCGAGCTCTGCGCCGACGCCGACGCGGCCGCGGTCGAGGGGGACCGTGACCGCGCCCGCGCGCTGTACGTCGCGGCGCTCGAGCGCGCGCCGCGGCATCCGGAGATCACCGCCCGCCTGGCCGCGACCGACATGGCCGCCGGCGAGCGCGCCGAGGCCGCGCTCGCGACCCTCGCCGAGCTCGGCGCGCTCGTCGACGCGGGCCTCCTCGGCAGCATGGTGCTCGAGGCGGTGGGCGAGCGACAGGCCGCGTACGCGGCGGCGGCGAGGGCGGCGGCTGCGGAGCCGTTCGGCGCGCTCGCCGCGCTCGCCTGGCTGCGCGCCGCGCGCCTCTCGGACCAGCCTCGGGCGACAGAGGACGCTCTGGATCAGGCGCTCGTCCGGGGGCCCGCGCTCGCGGAGGCGCGCTGGGAGCGCCTCGCCGCGCGGCTCGCGAAGGGCGATCTGCGCGGTGCGCTGGCCGACGCCCAGCACGCGGAGGCCGCGGCGCCGACGCCCGAGGCCCGCCACGACGCGTGCCGGCGCGCGGCCCACGAGCTGCTCGCGCGCGGGTTCGCCGCGCAGGCGCAGCAGCTCTTCGAGCGCGCGCTCCGGCACAGGCCGCGGAGCGCCGAGGCCGTCGCGGGGCTCGCGGCCGCGCTGCGGGACCTCGGCAAGCCTCGACGCGCGCTGGATCTGTTCGCGCGCGCGGCCGATCTGTCTGCGCGCAGCGGCGCCCGAGACCACGCTCTCGATCTCGAGGTCGCTCGCCTCCTCGCCTCGTACGCGGCGGACCGGCCCGCGGCGGTCGCGCGCGCGGCCGCCGTACCTCAGGAGGCACCGGACGCCCCCGAGGCGCGCCTGCTCGAGGCGCAGTGGCGAGCGGAGCTCGGCGACGTCGCCGGCGCGTCGCGCGCGGCGGCGCGCCTGCGCTCCATCGCCGAGTCGAAGGGAGCGGCGCTCGAAGGCGGCGTCTCCCACCGCGGCCTGGCGGCTCGCCTCGTCGAGCTCGCCCACCTCGAGGAGGGCATGCTGTCGGACCCGCGGGCGGCGGAGCGCGATCTCGCGCTCGCGCTCCGGCTCCACCCCGAAGATCGAGAGGCCGCGCGGGCGCTCCGCCGGCTCGGGCTCGCTCGGACGGCGCCTTCCCCGGACCCCGCGGCGCAGGCCCTCGCCGCTCGCGCCCCGGTCGCCCCCGCAGCGACGCCCGCGCCGCGGTCGCCCCCGGAGGAGGCTCCCGAGGACCCCGCCGAAGACGAGGCGCTCGCAGAGCGGCTCATCGCCAAGCTCCGCGCCGACCCCAAGGACGTCGAGAACGCCGACCGTCTGGCCGCGGTCCTGGAGCGCCTCGGCCGGGAGCTCGAGCTGCTCGCGCTCGTCTCCGGCCGCATCGACGAGGCGCCCGAGCACGAGAGGGAAGCGCTCCTGGAGCGGCGCGACCAGACCCTGCGGCGCCTCGCCGAGCGGGCTCGCGCGGATGGGCGCGACGACGAAGCGTCGCTCTACGACTCCATGATCTCTCGCTGAGCGGCGCGTCGTCCGCCATCCCGGGCGAGTTGGCCCCGGTCCGGGCCTCGTGGTAGCGCGAAACGCAGGAGCCTCATCTTGCCAGCACCCGAGACGCAGCGGTCCATCGTGGTCCAGAAGTACGGCGGCTCCTCCGTCGCCGACGTCGAGAAGATCGGCCGCGTCGCCGACAAAGTCGTGGAGACCCGCCGCGCGGGCGCCGACGTCGTGGTGGTGGTGAGCGCGATGGGCAAGACGACCGACGGCTTGATCCGGCTCGCGAACGACGTCGTCTCGGGCCACCCGGTCGCCGACGTGCCGCGGCGCGAGCTCGACATGCTCGTGTCGACGGGGGAGCGCGTGTCGATGTCGCTGCTCTCGATCGCGATTCAGGCGCGCGGCGTGGAGGCGATATCGTTCACCGGTTCGCAGTCGGGGATCCTCACGAACGACCGGCACTTCGACGCGCGCATCATCGAGGTCCGGCCGCACCGCATCGAGGACGAGCTGGCGAGGGGGCGCGTCGTCATCGTCGCGGGCTACCAGGGCATGAGCTACAAGCGCGAGATCACCACGCTCGGCCGGGGGGGATCCGACACGACGGCCGTCGCGCTCGCAGCGGCGCTCCGCGCCGAGCGCTGCGAGATCTACAGCGACGTGGACGGCGTGTACTCCGCGGACCCGCGCGCGGTGGAGGGTGCGCTGCACCTCCCCGAGCTGGACCACGCCCTCCTCCAGGAGATGGCCGAAGGCGGCGCCAAGGTGATCTGCGCGCAGGCGGTCGAGTGGGCGCGGAGGAGCGGCATCACGCTGCACGCGCGCTCCACGTACGACGCTGGGCGCGAGACCGTGATCCGGCCGGCGCGCCCCGGGAGCGCCTCGGTTCGCGCCGTCTGCGCCGAGCAGAAGCTGCTGATGATCCGTTGGTCGGGCGTCCCGCTCCAGGCGGTGCTCGCGGGTCTGGGGGAGGCAGGACTCCCCTACAAGGACCTCACGAGCAGCGCGGGCGGAGGCACCGCGCTCGTTCCGGTCCTCAACGTCCCCGACCCCGAAGCCGCCGCGCGAGCTCTGCGCGCCCGCGTCCCCGAGGTGGCCGTCGACGAGGGGCTCGCGTCCGTCAGCGTGGTGGGGGACGGGCTCGCGGACTCCCCCGAGGCGCTCACGCGCTTCTGTCGCGCGACCGAGCGGGCCGGCGCCGCGCCGCGGGCACTGACCGCCGGCCCGCTCCGCCTGACGGCCGTCGTCGCCGCGGGCGAGGCGCTCGGCGTCCAGCGCGCCGTCCACGAGGAGCTCGTCGGCGGCGCGCCCGGGTAGCCGCGCAGCGCGCGGTCCCTTGGTGGCGCCGGGGCGAGAGCGCCGCGGACCGTTGACGCACCTCCCGGGCCCGCCGACGCTAGCTCATCGGCGAAGGAGGCGGACCATGAGGGGCTCGATTCAGCGGTCGACGCCTCGAGCCGCGTCTCGATGACCGGGCTCACCAAGTCGACGACCACCGTCCTCGTCTCGGCCCCCGCGATGTCGCTCGACGCCTTCGCCTTCACGACCGACCGGTTCGAGGGCGGCTCGCTGGAGCTCGCGTCGATGCCCGCGCCGGCCATCGCCGACAGGCTGACGATCCTCCCGCACTGATCCGAGGTACCTCATGCAGTCACTCCGCCTCGCGTGCGCGCTCTTCCTCGTCCTCGCCGGCTGCGGCGACGCGGCGCACCCCGCGTCGGCGTCGTCGGCCGGATCCGGCGGAGCCACGGGCGCCGTCACCTCCGCCGTCACGATGCCGAGCACTTCGGTGTCGGCTGGGCAAGGCGGGGCGCCGCCCGGCTGGCAGCCGGTCCCCTGGTGGAGCGGCGGCTGTCCGTTCCACTACGCCGAGGACCCTGCGAGCGCCTTTCCCGCGCTCGAGTGGACCACGTGCCCGCGCCAGGAGGTGGGCTGCGAGCGCATCGTGAAGAGCTGGCCGCAGCTCGGCCCCGCCGCCATCGGCGACGCGGCCGTGCACCGCGGTTCGGGCGGCTACACCATCGGGCTGTATGTCAAGTACCCGGAGTTCGAGACCCGTCAGCCGGTCATCGGCCCGGACGGCGTGGCGACGACGGTCTACCGGGTGCCGCCCGAGACGCCGGGGCGATTGTCGTGCATTCCGACGGAGCTCGCGCTCGCCTCCGACGGCCACTGGATCGGCGTCCAGAACCTCGGCGAGCCGTCGGCGCACGCGTTCCAGCCGGACGGAGCGGCGCCGAGCCAGGCCGTCGTGACCGGCATGACGAGCGGCTCCCAGCTCCAGGGCGGGGGGCAGAGCTTCTACGCCCTGCAGTACGACTTCGGCGTGGGGGTGGAGCTCTACGATCGCGTGACGAGCCTCAACCACGTCACGCCCTTCCCGGGGCAGTACGGCGCGACCGTCCCCGCCTTCACCGACGACGCGGCCTTCCTCCTCGTCGTGCCCGCCTTCAACCAGCCCGACGGCTGGGTCTTCTCTCGGACCCGCGGCGCCTTCCTGCCGCTCCTCGTCCGAGACCCGAACCACGTCCTCGACGTGCGCGCCGACTCGGGGCTGCTGATCTGGATGGAGTCGCCGAGCGATCTCGGTCAGGGCAACTGGCCGCCCGGCGAGCTCTACACGTCGCCCTACACCACCGTGCAGGCCGAGGTGGTGCCCACGCTCCTGCGGGCGACAGGTCCGGTCGGCCCCGCCCCCGCCGCCGTGGCCGGCGGCGGCTACTACGCCTACTACGACGGCTCGACCAACCTCATCCGCATCGTGCGCCTGAGCGACGCGTACGAGTGGACCCTCCCCATCCCCGTCGACGAGCTCCTCGCCGACTTCCGCGACATCAGCTTCATCGACGACAC
Organism: uncultured Polyangiaceae bacterium; assembly: GCA_964492175.1. Lineage (GTDB taxonomy): Bacteria > Myxococcota_A > Polyangia > Polyangiales > Polyangiaceae > Xiheicaenibacterium. The sequence continues at coordinate 9,478 of CAZBJI010000087.1, forward strand.
CTACATCTTTTTCCGCACCCAGACCGAATATTACCGGCAGCGCCTCGACGCGCTCGGCCCGGGCGATCCGCCGTAGTCCCGTGGGCGCCTCGCGCTGCGCGCGCGGGGGACGCGAGGAGCTCAGCCTGGCGTCATGACGGCGGCGAGCTCCGCCTCCTGCCGCGCGACCCAGGTCTCGACGTCGAGGCGCGGCGCGTCCGGCCAGCCGATCGCGAGCTCCAGGGCGAGGTCGCGGCGGTCGCTCTGGCGGGACTTCCCGTCGCGCAGCTCGCTCACGACGAGGTCTCGCGCGTACGCTACGCCGAAGCGCACCCTCCGAGGAGGGACCGTGCCGAGCCGCTCGAGCGCCGCCGCGCGGACGAGGTGGATGGCGGCGGAGGCGTCGACGCCGCTGAGCCTCCGGATCGCGGTCTCGGCGCGCGCGATCGCGGAGAGATCGGTCGCACCTGCCTCGCGGAGGCGCGCGAGCACGCCGAGCAGCGGGTCGAGGTGCGCGGGCGCGCCGAAGAACGAGAGGAGGTGGGAGCACGCCGGGAGCGAGAGCGCCGCGCCGAGAACGCGCTCCTCGTCCGCGGGGTCACCGAGCAGGCAGAGGAGCCTCAGCGCTTCGGCCCCGTCGGCCTGGTCGCGTCGCTCCGCGCGGGCGTCGTCCAGCACCCGCCGGAGCTCCACGCGTGCGGTTGGCTCCCCGTGGGCGCAGAGCTCGCGCAGCGCCGCGAGCGCCACACGGGGCCTCGCGTCGGCGACGGAGCGCTGCAGCAGATCCGGCGCCACGGCGCTCGGGGCGTTGCGTACGCACCGGATCGCGCCGAGCACGACCTGCTCGCTCGGATGCGCGAGCAGCGGGACGATCGCCCCGGCCGAGAAGATCCGCCGCCGCGCCGCCACGTCGAGCGCTGCGGCGACGACGTCGTCCGTACCGTCGCGCAGGAGATCGAGGAGCGCCTCGTCGATGCCGGGGTTCGACGCGAGCGAGAGGCCGTCGATGAACGCGCTCAGCGTGGAGAGCGGCGCTCGCCGCATGCCGAGCAGCACCCACCGGAGCGCCAGGCTGGAGCGCACCGAGCCGAGCGTGATCGCGAGGGCGAACGCGCGCCCCCAGTCGGGCGCCGCCCACTCGGTCGCGTAGCGCCAGGTCGCCATCGGGACGCCGAGGCGTGGCAGGTCCGGGTGGCCCGGGCGGTCGAGCGACCACAGCGCGTCGAGGTTCGCCAGCAGGCGCTCCTCGAACTCGCGCGCGTCCGACCAGGGCTCGTGATCGTAGAGGCGGCGCAGGTTGCCGAAGATGCCGAGGTCTTCGAGCGCGTCCCTCCCGAGGCGAGACAGATCGGGATCGGGCGCCGCCGGGCCGAGCGCCGGCGTCTCCGAAGGCCCGTCCGTCCCCGGTGGGTCCGCGTCCCACGGTCGAGGTACCTCGAAGATCTCGGGGGAGGGCACGTCGAACGCCTCGTGCAGCGCTGGCCCCCCGACGCTCGCCCGGAACGGGCGCGCCGCGAACGCGTCGAGCCCGGCGGGGTAGCTCGCGACCAGATCGAGCGTGCGGCCTCGGAGGGTCGCGAGCAGCCGGAGCGCCTCGTCGAAGAGGGCGCCGTCCCGCTCCCGCGCGGCGTCGTCGAGCGCCGCGGCGGCGCTCGTGAGACCCACCCTCGCCGCGTCGACGTCCGCGATGAGCCCCTCGTCGGAGGCGGCGCGGCCGAGGTAGCGCGACAGCCCCGCGTGCGCGTCTCGGAGGCCAGCGGTGCGCGCGCCGCCGTCGCTCGCCTCCTCCAGCAGCAAGGACTCGATCTCTTCACGCAGCATCGCGACCTCGCGGCGGACCTCCGCGGGGAGCTCGGGCGCGGAGGCGCTCACGTCGCGCCTCGCTTCTTGCCCTGCTCGGGATCTGCCGTGAGGGCGAAGACGCCGCGCGCGTCGCCGTGCGAGCTCGTCAGGACCAGCGCCTCCGGCGCGGGCGCGAAGCCCGTCGCGAAGCCCTGCGTGACGTAGTTGGCCGCGAAGGCTCCGGTGGCCGCGCCGAGGTCGCCGGTCTCCCGCGCCAGGCGCGTCTCGTGGGTGTCCTCGCTCGAGATGAGCGGGCGCGCGCGGAAGCCGAGGTAGTCGCGCTCCTTCGAGCGCTGCCGCTCGCCGTTCACGTCCGAGAGCAGCCACCCCACCGGGCGACGCGAGAGCGACTCGGCCACCTGGTAGGCGAGATCGGTGAGGAGCTCCGCGACGCGCGGCTCCTCCCAGGTCTTGGGGAGCTCGAGCCCGGACGCGACGCCCCGCACGTAGGTGGTGGGCGGCGCGCCGCCCTTTCGGATCGCGCCGTCTCCAGGGCCCACGACGAAGAACACCGCGGCCTCCGAGGGGACCATGCCCCCGTGGGCCGTCTCGGAGAGGAGGCGGTGCGACTCCACGAGCGCGGCGAGCACGTCGGGGTGGTGGTAGCTGTCGACGCCCGCGACCAGCGCGACGCCGCCTCGCGCGAGGGCGTGCTCGAGCGCGACCGCGAACCCCGCGTGTCCGATGCGGATGCACTCGCTCGTCGTCAGGTCGATGTGGACCTCGGCTCGGCGCCCGAGCTCCTCGAGCCATGCGCCGGCGAGGCGCCGCTCCTCCTCCTCCGGCCACTCCCGGCGCTCGGGAAGCGCCACGAACGCTGGCACGGGCTTCTCGGGATCGAGGCCCGCCGCGAGCGCGGCCTCGCGGAGCGCGGGCACCGCGAGCCGCAGCATGCGCTCCGTCCCGACGACGTCGTCGGGGACGCGGCGGACGCGCGCCGAGCCGATCCGGACGCGTGAGTCGGCGCGCAGATCGTAGGCGCGCGGCGACAGCTTGGAGGCGCGGGCGAACAGCGCCGACTGGCGCGCGTCGAGCCCGCCGGGCGACGTCGCGCCCACGCCGAGGATCCCGAGGCTCGCCATCAGGACGCCGGGCCGCCCTCCTCGGGCGGCGCCGTCACCTCACCGAGCCTCTCGCGCTCGGAGGCGACGCGCTCTTCGATCTCCCGGCGCACGGCCGGGTCGCGGTCCATCTCGGCGCGCCACTTCTTGTCGAGCCGGAGCCAAGACCCGAGCGAGAGCCCCGCCGCGGCGAGCGCCAGGTGAGGCGCGCCGCGCTCGAGCTGGACGACCAGATCGGCGTAGTCCTTCGCGATCACGGCGTGCTCGGCGGGGCGGACGTTCGCGGCCACGGCCGCCTCGAGCTCGCGGCCCCACGCCTCGTGGATCGAGCCCTCCCGCGGAGGCACGGAGGCGAGACGCTCCGCGAGCGACCGCTCCTCCAGGCCCCAGGTGAACTCGTCGAGCCCGTGCTTCTCGAGCACGCTCGCCCTCGTGGGTCCGGCGGCCTTCGAGACCGCTCGGGGCGCGCCTCGGCCGCCCTCCGGGGGGAGCATCGGCACCTCCAGGAGCTCGGCGGCGATCCGGGCGTGCTCGGCGAGCGTGAGCGTGGGGGCGGGTCCGAGCGGCGACTCCATCGCTTCGTGCCGCGCCATCTCGAGCTCCTCGGGCGACAGCGGGGGCGGCTCGCGCCGCTCCACGACGTCCTCGCGAGTCCACGCGCGCGAGAACTTCCCGCGCGCCAGCTCGCGGAGGACGGGCCCGAAGCTGCCCGCGCCCCACACGTCGGGATCGACGAAGCCGACGAGCACGCGGTCGACGCTCCGCGCGCCCTCGGGCGCCTCGAAGTTACCCCGCCAGACGATATCCACGACGCGCGCGTCGAGATCCACCACGATCGTGTCGGCGAGGAGCACCACCTCCTGCAGATCCCGCCCGGGCTCCGTCCAGTCGACGAGGGCGTGCGGCTCGAGCGCGGGGAGGTCCACGACGATCTTCCCGTCCGGCGCGTCGAGGCCCACGAGCTCGATGGACACGGGGTGCGGCAGCGTCTCGAGGCGCAGCCTCTCCGGCGCCGCCTGGAAGACGGAGAAGTCGAAGTCCTCGGGGAAGGACGGGCCGATCTCCATCGGATCGGGCGTGGGCGCCGCGCCGAGGCGTGGCTCGGTCACGCCGACCATCCCGAGCCAAGGCGCCCGAAGGGGCACGCGACCGCCGCGCTGCGCGCCGATGGTGAACGTCACGTCGAGATCGCCGAGCCGGACCGCGGCGGGCCGCTTCAGCCCTTCACCGGACGGGGTCGGCGCGACGTCCACCCGGCCGACGACGAGCAGGTCGGTCAGCGGCTTGTGCGGGACGAGGTCGTCGGGGAGCGGGCGATCGTCGTCGGGCCGCGGCGGCGCCACGACCCACGGTCGAGCCTGCACCCAGGCGGCGGACCGCCGCGGGCCGTCGCCCTCGGCGAACGACATCGTCGTCTTCACGGCGAGCGCGACGCCCGGCTGAGGGAAGCCGTACTCCAGGAACGCCACGTGGCAGGGCACGTGGAGAGGGGCGCGATCGCCCTCTGGTCGGACCGGCGCCACGCCGACGAGGATGCGCCTCACGCCGCTAGCCCTTGAGCATCGCGAGCGGCTTGAACCCGCGCTCCGGGAACTGCGCCTTCGCCTGCTCCGGGAAGTAGGAGAAGGTGTCGGACTTGGACCACCACCACAGATCGATGCTGTAGGAGCCCCGGAAGCCGACCTTGATCTCCCCGCCGATCTTCACCTCGAACTGAAACAGATCCAGGCCCGGGACGTACGCGCCGCCCTTGATGTCGAAGTCCAGCACGGCCCCTCCGGAGACCTCCAGCCAGTTCCCCCACTTCACCTTGAGTCGGAAGTAGAGCTCGAGCTTCACCTGGATGCCGCCGCCCCATTGCGCCTTGCTAGCGCCCTTCTCGCGTTTTGCCCAGAGGGCTGGCGTGAGCCCGAACTCGATGTCCACGCCCACCGTGGCCTCGAGGCCGACGCTGGTCATCATCGTGTTGAGCGCGCTGCCGGACCCGGGGGCGAAGAGGTTCAGGAAGTAGGCGAGGGGAATCCCGAACTCCCCCTCGTACTCCACGAGCTTCTTGAATCGAAACGTCAGCTCCCAGCCTAGGTCGACGTGGTGCTCCTTCTTCTTGATGTCCTCGTTGTCCCCCTCCATCTCCCCCCACTCGCACTCGAACTCGACCTCGGCGCCCTCGCAGAGCTTCAGGCCGAACTTGGCGGGGAGGCCCGCGAGCGACGCGAGCTTCTGGAAGATCTTGCAGAACTTCTCCACGGTGGCGCACGCCGCGCGGACCTTGGCGAGCGTCTCGCCGCCGAGCGTGAACTCGGCGTTCCCGCCGGGGACGGAGCGGAGCGTGTACTTCTCCGCGCCACTGCAGGCGAACGCCTCCACCTTGACCTCGACCGGATCGTTGTAGGCGTTCCAAATCTTGAGGAACTGGTAGATGTCCGCGCCCTTCGAGACGAGCTCCTGACCGGCGTTCAGCGCGTTGCCGAGCTGATCGCGCTTGGCCTGCTGCATGTTCCGGTAGGTCTCGCGCGCGATCTGGTTGTTGCTCTTGCCGGCGGTGTCCGTGGGCGCGTGCGGGTTCGGCACGTTCCGGATCGTCCCCTTCGCATCGCGCGTGTGCTGGCGCGCGTTTCGGACGGCTTGCTTGGCCTCGCGCGTGTCGACCTTGTCGGACACGGGCGGGAGGCCCGTCTCGCCGTCTTGGGCGTTCACGATGCCGCTCAGCCCAGGCCAGTCGAACCAGCTCGGATCCAGGATCTGGTTGTCTCCGCTGAGGACCTCCTCCTTCAGCTTCTTACCGGACTGCCACTTGGAGACCATCCACTTCGTGTGCTGGCCCTCGAGCTCACACTCCGGGCCCTTCGACGCCTCCTTCGCGTTCTTGCGCGTGGCCGTGAGCGTGACCTTGTCCGGCGAGACCACCTCGAGCACGTGGTCCTTGCCAGCCTTTCTCCCGTGCTTGGCGACCTCGAGCCCCGCCTGGGAGCCGAGCTTGGAATCTGCCGCCGCGCCTCCCGCCGTGCCGGCCCCCACGCACTGCACCACGGTTGTCTCGAGAGAGCATGCCTTCTTCTTGTCGACGTCGGGCGGGACGAGCGCCGCGTTGGGATCGCCGCCTTGCACGGCGCCCTTCGTGTTGGCGTGGTTCTGGGTCGTCTTGTCCGTGTTCCGGGCGATGGGCTTGCCCTCCGCCTGCACGTTGGACGAGCCTGTCGTGACGCGCGCCTCCTGGAGGTGCGTGTGGCTCCCGTCGCCGCCGCCGGCGCCCGTGTCGCCGTGCGGTGGACCCGAGTTGGGCCCGATGGCGTCGCCTTCGCGCACGACCTTGCCTCCGCCGAACTTCGTCTTGTCCGACGTGTGCTCGGTCGCGAGCGCGGTCGGCACCTCGTTCGGGTGCGGGACGGGCACCGTCACGGTCGGGTCCATGTTCACGTCCGGCTTGTCGGCGACGGCCTTGTGGTCGCTCGTCGTCGTCGTGACGCCGAGGCCTTGATTCGAGGTCGTGGTCATGCTCGGTCCTCGCCTACCAGTAGATGCGCCAGGGTTCGTGCCCACCGGTCTGCTTGAGCGGACGGGTCAGGTACAGGTTCGCCGTCCACGCCTGCGTGGGATCGGTCTTGTGGGTCGCCTGCAGGGCGGCCGAGCCGTCCTTTCTCGTGACGTACGCGACGCGCCCATCCGCGTGATGCTCGAAGACGAGCTCCTTCAGATCCAGGGGCTTCACGTCCCAAGGCTCGCGGAGCTGCGACGTGACGCGGGCGCGGGCGGCGGCGGGCTCGACCTGCGGGACCGGCCCGTAGTACCGGCGGTGGAGCTGCATCTTGAGGTCCGTCGCGCCGAGGAAGGCGTCGGCGTCTCCCTTGCGGTACGCCTCGTGGAGCTCCCGCACGGCGTCGTGCTGCTCCGGCGTGCCCTCCGGCGGGAAGTACCCCCGCGGCGCGTCCCACCAGATCGGGTCGGGCGACTCGAAGTCCGGCGTGAACGTGCGCGTGTGGGTGATCGGGAGCTTGCGCTGCTCCTCCGGGTACTCCGCTGCGAAGTCCGGCCACTTTGCGCGGAAGAGGACACGGTCGTCCTCCTGACGCATGATGCGGAGGTCGAAGCCGCCGACCACGTTGGCCGGCAGGACGCCGGGCACGTCGATCAGGCTGATGCTGACGACGTTCGGCCCCTGGACGAGCATGTGGTTGAAGGGCCCGGCGGGCGCGGCGTTGTGGTCCACGACGCGCCGGTAGAACGGGACGTCGTTCACCGAGATGGTCGCCGCGACCGCGGGCGACTGCATGATCTGGTAGTAGACGGGGATCGGGGTTGCCACGGTTAGATCTGGGTCGAGGTCCCGGAGGACTGCGCGTTCTTCGCGCTGGTTGCGATGGTGATCGAGGACGGCGCGTCCATCTCGATGAGGCCGCCCTTCATGACGATGTGCGTGTCCTTGACCTGCAGCACGACCTCGCCGGTCCCCTCGTAGCTGGCGGAGCGCGCCTTCTTGGTGAGCTTCTCGAGGCCGGCGACGAGGAGCGACTTGATCGAGCTCACGCTCATCAGGCCGCCGACCCACGTGTTGCGGACCTTCTCGACGCGGGTCGCCATGAGCTTGTCGGCCTTGGAGAAGACCAGGCCTCCCACCGTCTCGGTCTTGCCGAGACCCGTGCCGTCCATCTTGTTGCCCTTGGAGATCTCGATCACCGCCCCTCCGACGAGCAGCGTGTTGGTCTTCTCCCCGATGTAGGAGTTGGTCTTCGCCGAGCCCTCGAGGATGATGCCGCCCACCGACTCCTTCATGTTGCCGTTCACGTAGGTCGTGTCGGAGTTGCCCATCGTGCGCGTATGCGCGCCCCCGATCGTCAAGGTGTGGTCCTTCTCGATGTTCTCGGTGCCGGCGGCGCCGATGTCGGCCTTGTGGTTGCCCTTGATGGACCGGCCCTGGTTGCCGAGCACCTCGGGAAAGAGGCTCCCCGTGGTCTGGATCTTCTGGTCTGCGCCGATCTTGATGGTCTCGTTGCCCTTTACGCTCAGGGACTCGGCCGAGTCGACCTGCTCCTGCTTCTCGTTCAGGACCACCACGTTCTGGTCCTTCTGCGCGTGGATGACGATCCCCTCCGCGCCGGCGAAGTCGTCGAACTGGATGAAGTTCGAGGCCGTCATCTCGTCGTCCTCGGCGCGAGGCGACGACACCGAGCGCAGGGCGACGCGCATCTTGCGCTCTGGCAGCGGGCTGTAGAACGGGTCCTCCGCGTTGTAGACGCGCCCGAGCACCACCGGTCGGTCGGGATCACCCTCGAGGAAGCTGCAGACCACCTCCCAGCGTGTCCGGCTCATCGAGCTCGAGTGCCCGGTGTTGTCTTGGAGGACCGGGATCCAGTGGGAGCAGTTGTCGTCCTTCGGCTGGATCCGGTCCCAAGGGAAATGCACCTTCACGCGCCCCCACTCGTCCGTGTGAATGTCGGCGCCCGGCGGTCCGGTGACGAAGCCGGTGAGCGGGTTGGTCTCGACGGGCGCCGGCGTCGTGACGAGCGGCCGGTAGGTCACGTCCGCGGGGAGCGCCTCGAACGCGATGTCGAAGCCCTTCGTTCGCAGGTTCCAGTCGTGCGTGATCTTCGTGACCACGTAGGCGCCGTCGGGCACCCCTGACGGGGCTCCGAGGAGCGCGAACGTGACGGCGGGGTAGAGCGAGGCGCAGAAGGAGCGCCCAGCGACGCGGTGGTGGACGCATCGCAGGGCGTCGGTCCGGAGCGCGGCCTTCACCTGGCCCTCGCTCGGCTCCTCGTACTCGCCGGGGTAGTCGTACCACTCGGCGCCGCCCTCGGTGGGACCGGGCGAGGCCACGTCCATGTCGAGGCTCGGGTGCACCGGGTTGAAGTCGCGGAGCGAGACCTTGCCCGCCGTCATCGTGCCCGAGAAGCCGACCTCGGTGACGGAGTCGTCGCCGGCGTCGATGCCGGCGCCATGCCGGTAGGGGAGCACGCCGAGCGAGTCATCGTAGCTCCGCGGGTTGTCTCCGATGACGACGCGGTCCAGCTCGTTCACGAAGTAGTGGATGCCCTCGTCCTCGAGCAGGCGTGAGATGAACGCGAAGTCCGACTCACGGAACTGCACGCAGTACTCGCGCCGCTTGTACTTCCCGCGGAGCCGCTGCTCGAGGGGGATGTCCAGGTGCGCGAGCACCTCGCGGACGATCTCCGGGACGGTCTTCTGGCGGAAGACACGGATGTCGTGGCGGTGCCTCAGGAGCGCGAGCCGGGGCTCCAGCGTGAGAACTATCTCGCCGGCGCCGGCGTTGCCTCGCCGCGTCGCCTTGCGCGACACCTTCGAGACCACCCCGACGATCCTCCGGAGCTCCCCGCTGCGCTCGATCACGAGAGAGGCCTCGGAGCGGGCGACCGCCTCCGGATCGAACGGATCCGTAGGCTCGACCGGGAACGTCAGCTCGAAGCGGAAGGGCATCGAGAGGCCCTCTACGCCTTTCACCACGCGGAGCGGGTACCGCCCCACGGGGAGCTCCAGCCAGTATGCGAGTGCGATCTCTGCCACGTGAGCGCTCCTAGTGCCGCCCGGCGCGAGCCCGGGCGGACGAAAACATCAGTTGTGCTTGATCTGGGAGGTGTCGGCGTCGATGTGCGCGCCGGAGAGGTCGAGGTTCGTGGCCTCGATTCGGATCTCTCGCTGATCCAGGATGAGGCGACTCTCCCCGCAGCGGATCGTGATCTTGTCCTCCGCCTCGATGCGGACCTTCGGGGCGTCCGCGTCCAGGCTTCCGAGGACGGTCCAGTCGCTGGTCGTGTCGGCGTTGTCGAGGTACCGCCCGTTCGTCTGCAGCATCATGGCGCCGTAGACCGACTCCTTGAGCTGGTCGCCGACGTCCGTCGGCCGGTTCTCCTTGGCGAACTCGAGCTTCGCGGCGCCGACGAGCTGGTTGCCGACACCGTGGGTGTCCTCGGTGACGTTCCCGCCCGCGACGCGCACGATCGCGCCGCCCACCATGGCGAACGCGTCGTTGGCCGTCGTGCTCACGGTCCCGAGCGTCATGTCGAGCATGGCTGGGCCCACCGACAGCTCCCGATCCTGATCCACGGACGTGGTGTATGCGTCTCCGACCTTCAGGGTGCGGCTCCCGGAGACCGTCCGCGTCTCGCTCTGGCCGACGGTCTTGGTGTACCGCCCCTGGGCCACGAGCTCCTCGTTGCCGCCCACGCTCACGGTCTGGTCCTGCATGACCCGGTCGACCATGTCCGCCGTCACGTGCAGCTCGTACTCCGCGCCCACGTCGCGGAGCGAGTCGTTCTTGACCAGCTCGAACTTCCGGTTGAGCGCCCGGACGTTCATGTCCCTCGAGGCGTGGATGAACATCTCCTCCGCGCCTGCCATGTCCTCGAAGTAGATCTCGTTGAAGATGGGCGCGGCGGGGGTCGTCGCGGTCTTGTAGACCACGCGGGTCTTGTTCGCCGGGAGCGTGTACTCGGGCGGGTGGTCCCCGTCGTGGATGCGGCAGAACAGGCTCGGCGCGTCCACGCCGCCCTCCTCGTTGAAGGTCGCCACGTTCCAGCCCATGCGCGGCAGGAGCATGGAGCCGGGCGAGCCGCGCTGGGCCACGCGCATCCAGGTCCCGGCGCGGTCGTCCTTGCTGCCGAGCCGATCCCAGTGGAGCTGCACGCGGACACGCCCGTAGAGGTCGGGGTGGACCTCCTGACCAGGGGGCCCGACGACGACGCCCATCTGGAGCCCCGCCTGCTTGGCCTCGGGGGTCGTGCGCAAGCTCCGGTAGGGCGTGTCCCGCGGGATCGCGGTGAAGCGGCTCGAGATCCCGATCTTTGCGTCGCCGGTCAGCTCCACGCCGGTGACGAAGAACGCCCCGTTGAGCGCGCCGACCGGGTGGCCCAGGAGCTCGAAGTAGCGCCCGGGGAAGAGCCGCACGCTCGTCGCGATCCCCGCGACCCCGGTCCGATGGGCGCGCGCGCCCTCGAGCCCGACCCGGACCCGCTCCGCGAGGATGGCCGGGTCCGCGGGGCCGCCGCCGGGCGCGTCGTACACCTCGTGCCGCCCTCGCCCGACGCCGGCCTCCACGCGCTTCGTCGGCTTGGTCAGGTCGTAGGACCGAGCGGAGAAGCGGTGGGAGGTGGCCTTGGCGGAGAAGCTCACGTCGACGACCGAGTCCTGGTCCGGCTTGAGCTGCGACGCGGGCGTGTAGGTGAGGACCGGGATGCCGTCGATGGCGGGGCTCGCGCTCGACGTGTCGGCGAACACGATCTCCGACTCTCCGTCGCCGTGATCGAACCAGTAGTAGATCCCCTCCTCCTCGAGCAGGCGGCTCACGTACGTCCAGTCGTCCTCGCGGTACTGCACGCGGTACGGATAGGTCGGGTAGCTCCCCGAGACGTCGTAGCGGACGGGGCCCGGGTAGTCCGCGAGCACGGCCTTCACGACGTCGAGCACCTGGACGTCTTGGGACGACCAGCAGTCGCGCCCGAGCGCCTGGCGGTAGATCGCCGGCCGAATGACGAAGGTCCCGCGGACGGTGCGGTTCGTGTCCCGGGCCACCACGGACGCCTCGGCCACGATGCCGGTGATGAGCCGCTCCTGGTGGGCGACGTCGCGCACGATGATCTCGGCGCGGCTCCCCATGAGCGTTGCCAGATCCGGGACGGGCGCGTCGACGATGACCTCGATCTCGTATTCGAAGAGGCGCGAGACGTGCTCGACCGCACGCAGGCGCGTCACCTCGTTGCAGCGGATACCTTCGACCGAGAGCTCGACGTAGGGCTTCATGTTCGTGTTCCTCCGCTCAGGCCGTCAGCTCGTCGGGGCTGCCCGCGATCTTGATGCTGTCCCCGCTCTTCACCTTGAGATCGCCCGTGATGGTCGTCTTGCTCGGGGTCATCTCGATGAGCAGGCCGCCCGACTTCAGGACGACCTTCTGCTGCCCCTCGATCACGATCTCCTTGCCGCGGCACTCCACCAGCTCGTCCGAGTGCAGCTTGGTCGCGCCGAGCACCTTCACCTGGCTCTTCTGCGCCGACATGCTCATGTCATCCTTCGACTTCTTCATCTTCATGCCGAAGACGGTGTCCACGAGGTACTTCGTGGCGGTCTGCGTGATGCTCCCCTCGGACGAGAGCGTGAGCTTCAGGCCGCCGACCAGCTCGTTCAACATCTTGCCCGTGGAGTTCAGGATGGAGCCGCCCGCGAGGGCGATCCACGCGCCTCCCACCTGGCGTGTGAGCTTCTTACGTACGTCGCGGGTGATCGTCCCCTTGAGGACGGCGGCCGTCGCCGCCTGCGCCGCGCCTTCCTTGACCTGATCGGCGGAAGGGATGGCGCTCTTGAGCGCGGCGTCGAGCTCGGCGCCCGACGTCGGGAGCCCCATCCCCTTGGCCACCGCCGCCGGCGACGCGCCCTCCGCGAGCTTGACGGCGCTCTTCGCGAACACGTCCGCGCCTCCCACGCCGTCGGGCGCGGCGCCGAGCGAGTGTGGGACGAGCATCTTGATCATGTCCTTCGCCGGCGGGACGGAGACGCCGGGCATCCCGGCCGTGGTCTGGCGGACGCCGCCGACGCTCTCCTTGTCGTTGCCCTGCACGCCGCGAGATCCGCTCGTCGCGATCTGGATCGTCTCCGAGCCGCTGATCGTCTCGGTGCGATCCTTCTTCACGTTCTCGGTGTAGTCGGTCTGCACGTCCTTGATCTCGTTGCCGCCGATCGTAACCATCTGGTTCTTCTCGACGACGCGGTCCACGCCCGCCTTGACGAAGTGCGTGTGGTTGCTCGTGATCTTCTCGGTCTTGTTGTTCTCCACCGTGTTCGCGAGGTCGTGCTGGGCGTGCCAGTCCATGCGCATCGCGCCCGCGGTGTCGTCCATCCGGAGCTCGTTGAACCCTTGCTTGCCGGGGTACGACTCGGTCTTGATGCTCATCATGTTCTTGCGCGACGGCTGACCGTACGTCGGCATCATCTGCCCGTTGATGAGGCGGCTGAGCTCGATCGGGCGGTCGGGATCACCGTCGATGTAGCCGACGCCGACCTCCCAGCCGACGCGCGCGAGGACCATCGACGACGACGTCTCCTGGAGCACCCGCACCCAGCGCGAGTCTTCGTCCGTCCCCTTCGCCTCGCGGTCCCAATGGAACTGCACCTTGGCGCGGCCGAACTTGTCGGTGTGGATCTCCTCGCCCGCCGGGCCGCGCACCATCGCCGTGTGGTTGCCCTGGACCACGGGGCGCGGCGTCGTGAGCTTGGGCCGCCACGGCACCTTGGCCGGGATCGCGAAGAACCGGTTCTCGTAGGAGCCGCGCTCCTCCTCCTGGGCCACCGTCGCCTTGAACTTGTGGGTCAGGCGGACGAGGCAGTACTTCCCGCTGAACTCGAGCGCCTCGTCGTGCATGAACTGGAAGTGCTTGCCCGTGGCGAGCCAGGGAACGGTGCTCGTACCCTCCGCCCAGCTCTTCTCGGCCACGAGGGCGTCGCGCCGGAGGCCGGCGAGCGTGCTCCCGACCCCCGGGTCCCGGTACCCGGTCGGGTAGTCGTAGATCTCGAGGTCGTCGTCCCGCTTGGACTCGGCGCTGGCGATGAGCGGGACGCTGGGCTTCTTCCAGTCGTAGTCGTTCACCGTCGCCTTGCCGCTCGTCGTGGTGGAGCCGCGCGTGAACGCGGTGATCCCGACCGACCCGTGCGCGGCGGCGCCCTCCGTCTCGCGCAGCTCGAAGAGCGCGATGCCGGGCACGTCCTCCTCCGACGACGTCGTGTCGCCCAGGATCATCGTGCCGTCGGGCTCGAAGTAGTAGTAGACGCCTTCGTACTCGAGCAGCCGGCTCACGAACGCGAAGTTCGTCTCGCGGTACTGCACGCAGTAGGGCCGCGACTCGCTCTTGCGCTGGTTGCGCCACTCGTGGACGACCCCCGCCTCGTCCAGGATGCGCGAGACGATGGCCTCGGTCGTCTGGTCCCGGAACTTCCGCGTGTTCATGCCGAACTGCAGGAACCAGAACGCGGGGTAGAGCTCGAGCACGTACCGCAGCGATTGATCCTTCAAGCCGACGAAGCTCGCGCTCCCGAGGCGGGCGGTGAAGCGACGCACCTCCAGACCCGCGATGGTCACCACCACCGTCGCGTCGGCCTCGAGCAGCGGCTCGAAGTCGACGTCATCGAACGTGGTCACCTCGGCCGAGATGCGGCCGCACGACGAGAGGCCCTCGTCGACGTCGCAAGAGATGGCTCGAAAGGACCGGCCGTCGATGTCGAGCGACAGATCGATCGTTCCTTCGATCGAGAGCAGTTCCATGGGGCTTACACCTCGGCGCGGGATGCGGTGGACGTTGCGGGAGAGGACGGCGGAAGGATCTCTTTGGGCATCGGCGTCTCGCTCCAGACGCGGACGGGGACGAGCTTCTCCCACGGGGTCGGCAGCGGGATGCTCGCGCGCCAGGTGAGCTCGACGACGCGGGCGTCAGCGTCGATGAGGACGCTGTCGAGGTGGCTCGGGACGACGTCCCAGCCGTCGAGGCTCTTCGTGCCGAAGGTGAGCTGGTACTTGGGGAGCGCGAACCGCCAGACGCCCTCGGGGAGGACCCCGGCGACCTCCACGGGCTCGTCTCCGACGAGGGGGCGATCGGTGTGGAGCTCGGGCACGGCCCAGCAGTGGAACGTAGGATCGAAGTCGACCGGCGGCGTCGGGGCGCGGTGCCTCATCCAGCCGGCGTCGCGGGTGCCGATGCGGCGGCGCCTCGGCTCCCAGCTCTGGCGGATCGGCGCGAAGCACCCGTGACAACGGTGGGCGGCGAGCGGCAGCGCCGGATCGATCACCGGCTCGAGCTGCGGCGCCGGCTTGCCGACGTGGAGCGTGTCGTCGGTCGCGAACCCGCGGCCGACTGGGTTGTGAGGCTCTGGCGTGGGGTGGTCCCCTGCCTCCTTCGGCTCCTCCGTGCCGCCGTAGCAGAGGTCGTACCGGAGCGGAGTCGGGCCGACGGGCGCGGCTTCGCCCGGGACGATGCGCCCCCAGCTCGAGGTGAATACGCGCGGGCCGGTGATCCGGATCACCTTCCGCGCGATGCCGACGTTGAGCCACGCCATGTACGAGTCCCCCGCGTCCTTCGGCGGGTGGGCCGTGCCCACGAGGCCCACGTCCGTGCCGGGCTTCTCGTCCACGAGGTCCGAGGGAAACTTCACGCCCCCGTGCCCGTCCGGCGTCTCCGTCCACCGCACGGGCCGGTAGTCGAGCGTGACTCGACCCCCCGGGCTCACTGCGTAGGCGACCCGGCCGACCACGAGCGCCACGTCGTTGCCGTAGCGGTCCGTCGTCGCGGTGGCCCCCACGGTGGCCCAGCTACGGTTCTCGCAACGGGTGGAGAGGTCCATCGTTGCTGGATGCTACGTTTCTGGGATCCCCGTTCTCCAGCGGTGTTCTTTTACCCGATCACCTTCACACCATGTGGGATGGTGGCCACCAAGGCCTACGGCGCGCGCGCTCAGTTGAGGCGGAGCATCCGGCCCACGATCTTGTGGACTTCCTCGGCGCGCGAAACGATCCGCTCCGCGTAGGTCTCGACCTCGCCGATGGCGCGCAGCGCGATCTGAGCCGCGCCCGACGTCGAGAGGGCGATCTCTTTTCTCCCTCGCAGGTGGATCCTCTCGGCCTCGATGTTCACCTCCTCCATGGCGTCGACGCCGGGGGTCGGCTGCGTGCGGAGGGCGCCCATCACGGTCACCCGACCCTCCTCGTCACGCTCGACGAGGACCGGATCCCCGTGGGCGAGGGCGGTCTTGAGGACGGAGGCGTGGAGCGTGGGCGACCGCTCGGCGATCACGGCCTGACCCCCGACGCGCAGCTCCACGGTCCCGTCGGGGAGCAGATCGATGACGCGGGCGAGGCCGAGCTGGGCGAGCAGCGCCGGCGCGACCGCCGCCGCGGGCGCGGGCGCGGGCGCCGGGGCGGGCGCCGCGAGGATCGAGGCGAGGCGCGGGGGCAGCTCGTCGCCCTCCCCTCCGGAGGCGCGCTCGGGCTCGGCGTCGTTCACCGGGTCGCTCGTCTCGGTCGCGGGCTGTGCTTTCACGTGGCTCCTACCTTCACGTCTCTCGGACGTTCTTCCGATATACGCCGCGGGCGCGGCCCCATGCCCAGTCTCACCGCATGATAGCGTGGTCCTCGTCGTGGACGTCGCCGCGAAGTATCCGGTCACGGTGGGTCTCGTGCCCTGGAGCACCCACCCGCCAACCGCGACGCTCGTCGTCAAGGCGACGTTCGACGTGCCGGCGGCGGGCACCGCCAGTCGGTCCGCGCTGCAGGAGCCGCTCTCGCTCGAGCAACAGCACCGCGGTCAGCTCCTCGTCCCGTCCGACTTCTCGCCCTACAAGCCCGCCGGGTGCGACGTCGTCCTGGTGGGCGCCGCGGTGAGCCACGGCCTCGGCCCGCTGAAGGTGTCGATCGGCTCACTGGAGCTCCATGCCCGCAAGGCCACCGAGCTCGGCCCGCTCGCGCTCCCTTGCCCCTCCGGGGACCCCACGGACCCCTCGGTCGTGAGGAGGTGGGCCTCGCTCCCCAAGGACGCCTTTCACGTCGCGCGCGCCGCGCAGCGAGTCGTCCTGTCGGAGGGCCCCGTGGGGATACGCATCGAGCACGCGAGCGTCGGGGCCTGGTTCCAACTCCCCCAGATCTCGCCCTCTGCGGTGTGGATCGATCCACGCGGGTGGTTTCCGGCGGTCGCGTTCCCCCTGCGCCTCGACGCGATCCTGCTGGACGTCGTCGCGCGGCGTTGCTCCGTCCTCTGGCGCGGGTGGCGCGCGCTCCCGGAGGCCGACGTGGGGCTCTTCGCGTTCGACTGGTCGCCGTCCGTCGACCAAGCGGAGGCCGTGAACCGCTGGCCACGCGCTCCCGCGCTCCTGCCGAGCGCGCTCCGGCAGGTCGCGCGCCCGAGAGGCTCCTCGAAGAGCGCGAAGCGCTCGGGAGGGGTCAGCCCGGCGATCGACGGGCCCGCGACCCAGGCGAGCGCGCCCGCGCCGGGCCCTGCTGCGGCCCCCTTCGCCCGCAGTCCGGGCAAGACGATGAAGCTCTCGCAGCGGGACCTGGGCCTCGCGCCGACCTCCGCGGCGCTGCCGTTCTCGTCCGACCGGCTCCCCGTGGGGCCGGCGCCGTGGGTGCCAGCCTCGAGCGCGCGGCCCGGGGCTGCGCCCGCGAGCTTCGAGCCCGAGGAGACGGCGTCGCTGTCTCAGGAGGATCTGGAGAGCGAGCTCGAGCGGACCCACGACGTCGACGCGGCCGCGCGCGCCCGCACGGCGCCGCGGGCGCGCGGCCAGGAGGATGTGCGACGCGACACGCTCACCGGCGCGGTCGCCGTGCCGTCCAGGCCGCTCCCGTTCGAGTCGGCGTCTTCGTGTGAAGGTGCCCGTGGGCAGACGGTCACCGGCGTGCGCCCCGATCTGGCGCCGCCACTCCCGTTCGTCCTCGCCTCTGGGCCCTCCTCCGTGCCGCTCGGCTACACGGCCCTCAGCGCGAAGGAGCCTCCGCCCGCGGCCGACGTCGCTGCGGCCAAGCCTCCATCCGTCGCGGCTCCGAGCCAACCTTCGCTCGCCTCGAGCCCGAGCTTCCTGAAGGCGGAGCGCGCTCCGAGCGCCCCCGCGCCAGCCGCTCCTCCCAAGGAGAGCCCGCGGATCCAGGGGCTCACGATCGAGGAGTACGCCGCCGTCAAGGCCGCCCTCTGGAGCCCGAGCGCGCCGCGGCGCGAGACGCTCAAGCGACACGGGATGAGCGAGCTCCGGTGGCGCGTGGTGGAGCGGGAGTGGGAGCGCTCGCTCGAGGCGTCGAAGCCCGAGGTCGTCCGGACCCTCGTGACCGAGCTCGAGCGCGCCGTGCAGAGGGTGGCGGAGGCGGAGGACGCGCCGACGGAGTGATCCGGGTGCAGCGCGCCTGTCGAGCGCCGCTGGCCTCGTCCACGGGCGCGTTGACAGCACCCTCCACCTCCGCCTGTCATGGGCCCGTGCGTCACCGAACACTCCTCGCCCTCGCGGTCGCGTCCGGCACCTCGACGATCGCCTCCGGCGCAGCCGCCGACCAGACGCTGATCTTCGACGGCCAGGTTATGGACGGAGGCCTCGATCACGAGTTCATCGAGTTCGCCGTCCCCGCCGCCGTCGCCGAGATCGAGGTGCGACACGACGATCTTTCGGACGAAGACATCCTCGACTGGGGTCTCGACGGACCGATGGGGTTCCGCGGCGGGGGTGGTGGAAACACCGAGCCGGCGGTCGTCAGCGCCGACGCCGCGTCACGTAGCTACATCGCGGGACCGATCACCCCTGGCACGTGGCGCGTGGTCATCGGCAAGGCCAAGCTCGTCGGGGGCGCCGCCAGCTACCACGTGGAGATCGATCTGCGAGACGTCGCGACGCTCGCGCCGCAGCCCGAGCGGACGCCCTACGCGGACGCGGAGCCCCTCTCGGCCGAGGCCCGGTGGTACGCAGGAGACTTCCACGTCCACTCGCGCGAGAGCGGCGACGCGCGTCCGCCCATCGACGAGATCGCCACGTTCGCGCGCATGCAGGGCCTGGACTTCGTGGAGCTGTCGGATCACAACACGAACTCACAGCTCGACTTCCTGGTCGACGCCCAGTCGCGGCACCCGAGCCTCCTGCTGCTGCCGGGCGTCGAGTACACGACGTACTCGGGTCACGCGAACGGCGTCGGCTCGACGGCGTTCGTGGATCACAAGCTCGGACAGCCCGGCGTCACCATCGAGGCGGCCGCGGACGCGTTCCGGGCGCAAGGCGCCCTCTTCAGCGTGAACCACCCCGCCCTCGATCTGGGCGACCTCTGCATCGGCTGCGCGTGGGCGCTCGACCTGCCCGCCGATCGGATCGACGCCGTGGAGGTCGTCACGGCGGGCACGGTGGAGATCTTCAGCGACCCGAGCGTCGCGTTCTGGGAGACCCTGGCGGACGCGGGGGCCAGGCCCGCGCCGATCGGGGGCAGCGACGATCACAAGGCGGGCGTCGACCTCGGCGCGTTCGGGACGCCGATCGGGACGCCGGCGACCATGGTGTTCGCCGAAGGGCTCAGCCGCGCGGCGATCCTCGAGGGGATCCGGCAGGGCAAGACGGTGGTGAAGGCGCGCGGCCCCAGCGGGCCGATGATCACCTACGACCAGTACGGGGAGCTTGCGCCCGGGATCACGCGTGTCACGGCGACCGTTACCGGCGGCGCCGGGCTCTCGGCGCGCTGGGTGCACGGGGGCGAGCCGCTCGCCGAGGTGGCGGTGACGTCGGACCCGTTCGAGCTACCGCTCGACATCGCGCCGCCGCAGGAGGGCTTCGATCGCTACCGGCTCGAGGTGCTCGAGGGGATCGTCCGGGTGTCGATCGCCGGGCACGTCTGGGTCCCCGCGCAAGAGCCGACGATCCCTGCCCCGATCGGGGGCACCGCGCCGGCCGGTGGTGGCTGTGCCGCCGCGGGTCGGTCGACCTCGGGCCTCGGCGCGGCCGCGCTCGCGGTGTGCGCCGCGCTCGTCGCACGCCGCAGACGGCGGGCGAAGGTCACCTCCGCGCGCTGATGCTCGTCCGCTGCCGGTCGGCGAGGACGCGCCGAGCCGCAGCGCGACCGCCCATCATCGCGCCCACGATCCCGTGCCCCGCGCGCGTCGAGGCGCCGGTGAGGTAGAGCCCGTCCAGAGGGCCGCGGTAGCCGGGGCGGCTCTTCATGAACTGCGCGGGCGTCGCCGCGAGGCCGTACCCCGTGCCTTCGCTCGCGCCGGTGAAGCGCTCGTGGCTCATCGGCGTGGCAGACTCGCAGAGGACGACCCGCGAGCGCGCGCCTGGGAACAGCCGGTCGAGGCGGCCCACGAGCTCCGCTTCCAGCTCACCCTTTCGCGCGAGGTAGGCCGCGTCGTGCTTGTACGCCCAGGCTCGGCGATCCCCCGACACGCCCCAGCGCGCCGGATCGGAAGGGACGACTGCCATCACCTCCAGGTTCGTGTGCCCGGCCGGCGCGTGATGCCTTGCGCCCTCGGGATCCTTCAGCGATGCGCTGGTCACGTAGCAGCCGTGGACGGCGATGGGATCCGGCGCGCGGCCCGTGTCCCGGTAGAACCCCTCCACGTCGTAGCCGTCGAACTGCCACACGTTCGCGCTCGTCATCCCGAGGTCGCGACCGTCGCCCTCGAGCCCCACGAAGGTCATGAACAGCGCGGCCGCCATCTCGAAGCCCTCGGCGCGCGTCACGAGGGACGCCGGCAGGTGCTCCTTGCCGACGAGCTCGAGCAGCGTGCGCCGGAGGTCGGCGTTGGAGAGGACCACGTCGGCGCGGACGTCCCGCCCGGGCTCCCCCGCCTTCGGCGCGAGGCTCACGCCAGCGGCTCCGCCGCCGGAGACCAGGATGCGCTCGACCGGGGTGCGGAGGTGCACCGTGCCGCCGAGCGCCTCCAGGCGGCGAGCGAGCTTGTCGGCGATCACCTGTCCGCCTCCTCGCGGGTAGAAGGCGCCGCGGAAGTAATGACCGGCCAGCCCGAGGTGCAGGAGCGCGCTCACGCGAGACGGAGGGAGACCGTAGTCCCCGCTCTGCCCGAGGAGGACGGCCGCGAGGCGGGGATCCCGAATGAGCGCGCGGAGGACGTCCCCGATGGTCGCGGTCTGCCACCGTGCGAGGCGGAGGCCGTGCAGCGCGACACGGGCGGCCTCCCAGACCGGGGGACGACGACCCTCGTACACGTCGAGGAGGCGGCTCACCTTCATGACCGCGCGGACGAGGCCGACGTAGCCGTCGATGCCGCGCCTCTCGTGGGGAAACGCTGCGACCAGGCGGTCGCGGTACCGATCCAGATCCGCCGGGATGGCGAACCGCAGGTCCGGGAAGACCAGGGTGTCGAACCCGTCCGGATCGAGCTCCGCGAAGTCCACCGCGAGCCCGAGGTCTCCGAGGATGCGCGGGATGGTCCCGTCCGCGCCGCAGTCCCCGACGTAGTGGAGCCCGACGTCGAAGTGCCAGCGCGCGTGCTTGGGACCGCGCGCGAACTGCGTGGCGCACCCGCCCGCGACGTAGTGCGACTCGAACACCGCCACCCGCAGCCCTCGCTGCGCGAGGTAGCCGGCGGCGACGAGGCCGCCGAGGCCGCTGCCCACGACGGCGACGTCCACGCGCTCCGGGACCGGCGTGTGGGTACGGCGACGCGACGCGCTGCGAGGTCGGGCGCGCGCGGCGGCGGGATCCTGGGCAGGTTCGACGCTGGTCATGTGGGCTCCATGTGGACAATGTCAACATGCCCGGGCGGAGGCGCCGGATCAAGCGCAATGTGGCGCATGTCCACATTGCGCCCGTCCTGCTAGGTTCTCCCCGTGCCGACCAAGGCCAAGTCCGCGAAGAAGCGCGCCTACCACCACGGCAACGTCCGTCGCGCCCTCCTCGACGAGGCCGCGCGGGTCTTCGCCGCGCGCGGAACCCTCGACTTCACCCTGCGAGAGCTCGCGAGGTCCGTGGGCGTGACCCACAACGCGCCCTACCGCCACTTCGAGAGCAAGGCGGAGCTCCTGG
The DNA here is from genome assembly GCA_964492175.1 of uncultured Polyangiaceae bacterium. Classification (GTDB taxonomy): domain Bacteria; phylum Myxococcota_A; class Polyangia; order Polyangiales; family Polyangiaceae; genus Xiheicaenibacterium. The sequence continues at coordinate 30,850 of CAZBJI010000087.1, forward strand.
AGGCGCTGCGGGCGGAGGGCTTCGCGCGCCTCGCGGCCGCGGAGGTCGCCGCGCTGGAGGGCGCGGGAGATGACGCGCGCGCTCGGGTGAAGGCCCTCGGAGAGGCCTACGTCCGGTTTGCGCTCCAGGAGCCCACGCTGTTTCGGCTCGTCCTCGCGCACCCCACCGAGGCCGTGAGTCACGCGCCCTCGCCTGGCCCGGAGAGCTACGCGCTGCTCGAACGGACGCTCGAGGAGGCCCGCGTGACGGGCGTCGCCCGCGACGACCTCAGCGCGCGCGAGCTCGCGCTCGTCGCGTGGTCGCTGGTTCACGGGCTGGCGACGCTCCTCTCGAGCGGGCACCTGCCCGCGGGCGAGGCGCGCGTGGAGCGGTACGCGAAGCTCCTGGCGTCCGTGTTCTTCGACGGCGCGGCGGCGAGCGCAACCGGAGGGCCGGCACGCGCGGTCGCGGGGCGCTCGGGGCCGCGCGCTCGTCGCGCGCCGGAGCGACGTGGCGGACGCTCCTGACTAGGGCTACGTTCGTCCTCGGCGGGTCTCGTGGAGCGGAGCCTCCTGGACTCGACGGTGAGGGCCCGGTGAAGATTCGCAGTCGTCAACCCGAGCGCGGTGCGCCCGCCACACCTGGACGGGCGCTGGAGCGAGCGCGAGCAACGCCGGTTCTGGGGGCCTAGCTTCGGCATGGATCCACGGACGCGCAACCCTCGCCGCTGGCCGACGCCGCCCGAGGTCCGGGTCGACAACCCCGGCGTGCTTCGGCGCGCGGCGGAGCCGGTGACCCCGTTCCGCAGGGCCGAGCCGCAGCCCGAGAAGCGCCCTTCTACGCTCCCGCCCGTCACCTCTCCGGAGGCGCAGGCCGTGGCGATCCCCAAGGCACCCCTGCCGTTTCAGCCGGCGGCGCTGCCGTTCATGCCGCCGCCGCAGCAGCACCCACAACATCAGCAGCACCAACAGCTCGACGCGCACCCCGCGTACGAGGAGCCGATCCCTGGCGGCTACTCTCCGTATGGAGCGGCCGCCCCGCAGCAGGCGCGCGACCCGGCGACGCCGCAGTACGCCGAGCCGCCCTCAGGAATGCCGCTGTCGCCTTGGGCGCAGTACACGGGCCCGGGCGGCGCCTCCGCGGCTCACGCCCACGCCTCGCCGAGCGCGGTGCCTCCGCCGGGGTGGGTCGGACAGCCGCCGCTCGTCCCGGTGCCTGCGATGGTGGATCAGCCACCCTCGGTGGCGCCGCCCGCGTAAGTGAGCCCGAGCCAGATGGCGCCGCCCGCCTACGTGCCCCCCCCTGACCTGGTGGCCCCGCCCGGTCACGCGGCCATGCCGTCGTACTTGATGGCGGAGCAGGCGGCGCAAGCTCAGGCCCAGGAAGCCGCAGAGCGCGCGCTCGCCGAGCAACGGGCCCATGCGGAGCGCGTCGCCGCAGAGCAGCGCGCGCTCGCCGAGCGCGCTGCGGCCGAGCACCTTGCGCGCGAGCA
>CAZBJI010000088.1:0-31989 GCA_964492175.1 uncultured Polyangiaceae bacterium
TCGCGTTCGCCGCCGGCATCGCGTGGCGGCGCTCGCCCGAGCCGCAGCCTGGCGCCGCCGCGGGCTCGCCGATGGCGAAGGTCGCCGCCGGCGTGCTCGACGAGCGTCTGCTCGGCGTCGCCGCGCTCTGCGACCTCGAGGTGAGCGGCGCGCCGACGCGCGACGTCCTCGGCGTCGCGCAAGAGGGCTGCGGCGTCGGGTCCCAGCCGAAGACGGGACGGCTCGAGCTCGACACCAACCCCCGCGCGCCGCGGAGGTCCGTAGACGACGAGCCGCGCCCGCGCGCGCCGAGCGCGGAGCCGAAGAGCGTCGAGGACCACGAGCCGCCGCGGCCCGCCGCACCGGGCGGCGGCGCCGCCCGCGGGGGCTGCACCAAGTCGTGCGCGCGCGTGCAAGACGAGTGCATCTCCGGGTGCGGGCGCGAGCCCAAGGACGCGACGCTCTACGACAAGTACCAGGCGTGCACCGGCAAGTGCTACGCGTCGGGCTCGCGTTGCCGCCTCTCTTGCCCGTAACCGCCGCGCCCGGCGCGCCGCGTTGCCGCGCTGCGTCTCTACCCTCGCAGCCGGGGCCGGAGGCCATGGAGTCGCGCGGCCGGTTGGACTAGACCTGACGCGTATGGACAAAGTCGTCGAGAGCGCCCTCGCGGCGGTGCGTGACATCCCGGACGGCGCGACCATCCTCGCGGGGGGCTTCGGCCTCTGCGGGATCCCGGAGCACAGCATCGCCGCGCTCGCCGAGCTCGGGAGGAAGGACCTCACCTTCGTCTCCAACAACTGCGGCGTGGACGAGTTCGGTCTCGGCGTGCTGCTCGCGAGGAGGCTGATCAAGAAGATGATCAGCTCCTACGTCGGAGAGAACAAGGAGTTCGAGCGCCAGTACCTCTCCGGGGAGCTCGAGGTGGAGCTCACGCCCCAGGGCACGCTCGCCGAGCGGATCCGCGCGGGCGGGGCGGGGATCCCCGCGTTCTACACCCCCACCGGCGTCCACACCGCCGTGAGCGACGGCGGCATGCCGGTCCTCTACGCGGCCGACGGCTCGGTGAAGAAGTCCTCTCCGAAGAAGGAGGTCCGCGTGTTCGACGGCAAGGACTACGTGCTCGAGACGGCGATCACCGGCGACTACGCGCTCGTCAAGGCGCACAAGGGCGACCGCTACGGCAACCTCGTCTACCGGCACACCGCGATGAACTTCAACCCGATGATGGCCATGGCCGGCAAGATCACGATCGCCGAGGTCGAAGAGATCGTCCCGCTCGGCGCGCTCGACCCCGACCACGTCCACACGCCGGGCGTCTTCGTCCAGCGCATCTTCCAGGGCCCCTCCTACGAGAAGCGCATCGAGCGCCTCACCCTGACCCGGAGCTAGTGCAAGATGGCCCTTTCTCGAGAAGAGATCGCACGGCGCGCGGCCCAGGAGCTCCGCGACGGGTACTACGTGAACCTCGGCATCGGCATGCCGACGCTCGTCGCGAACTACATCCCGCCCGGGGTGGAGGTCGTGCTCCAGAGCGAGAACGGCCTGCTCGGCATCGGCCCCTACCCCACGCCCGGCAACGAGGACGCGGACCTCATCAACGCCGGCAAGGAGACCGTGACCATGATCCCCGGCTCCGCGGTGTTCTCGAGCGCCGACAGCTTCGCGCAGATCCGAGGCGGCCACATCGACCTCGCGATCCTCGGGGCGATGGAGGTGAGCGAGAGGGGGGACCTGGCGAACTGGATGATCCCCGGCAAGATGGTCAAGGGGATGGGCGGCGCGATGGATCTCGTGGCGCGCGCCAAGCGCGTGGTCGTCATCATGGAGCACGCGGCGAAGTCCGGGTCGCCGAAGATCCTGAAGACCTGCAAGCTCCCGCTGACGGGGCGCGGCGTCGTGCACCGGATCATCACCGACCTGGCCGTCATCGACGTGACGGCCGAGGGGCTCTTCCTCCGGGAGCTCGCGCCCGGGGTGAGCGCGGTGGACGTTCAGGCCCAGACGGAGCCGACGCTCAAGGTCCCCCACGACGTGGTGGAGATGAAGCTTTGAGTTGGCCGGAGAAGACGAGCGCCTCGCTCGACGCGAGCGAGAAGCGCTCGCTCGGCGAGGGCCTCTTCCGCAAGTGCGACGGCTGCGCGGCGACGCTCCCCGCCGCCGACCTCGCGAACAACTTCGAGGTCTGCCCCGCCTGCCAGCAGCATCACCCGCTGACGTCGGAGGGCTGGCGCAAGTTGCTGCTGGACGAGGGGACGTTCGCGGAGTGGGACGCGGGGCTCGCGGCGGGTGACCCGCTCGGGTTCAGCGACGGCAAGAGCTACCCCGAGCGGATCGCCGCCGCGCAGAAGCGCGCACGCACGAAGGAGTCGGTCCAGATCGGCCGGGCGGAGCTCTCTTCCCGGCCCGTCGCGTACGGATCGTTCGTCTTCTCCTTCATGGGCGGCAGCATGGGGTCGGTCGCCGGGGAGAAGGTCACGCGCCTCTTCGAGCGCGCGCTCGACGAGCGGCTCCCGGTGATCCTGGTGCAGGCGTCGGGAGGCGCCCGGATGCAGGAGGGGATCTTGAGCCTCATGCAGATGGCCAAGGCCGTCGCCGCGCTCGAGCGCTTCCGCTCGGCGCGCCTGCCCTACCTCTCCCTCCTGCTGCATCCGACGACCGGCGGCGTCGCCGCGAGCTTCGCGTTCCTCGGGGACGTGAACATCGCCGAGCCCAAGGCCCTCATCGGCTTCGCCGGTCCGCGCGTCATCGAGAACACCCTGCGGCAGACGCTCCCGCGCGGCTTTCAGCGCGCGGAGTTCCTCGTCGACCACGGCATGGTCGATCTCATCGTGTCACGCCTGCAGATGAAGGCGACGCTTGCGCGTCTCCTCGAGCTGCTCGGCCGGACGTGACCGTCACCGCTGCGTGCGGCTGTCACCAAGGCTGCGACACGGGGTGCGCGCGAGCGGATGCTCGGCACCCCCGAGGAGCACCACGCCGCGCAACACGGCCGCTGCGAACGACGGCCTTCGCCCGACGCGGCACCGTTCTCACTCACAGAGCGGGTTGGTCGGGGCGCACCCGCTAGGGGCCCCGGATGGCGTGGGCGACGGAGGTCTCGCGCGGAGCTCTTCGAGCTTCTCGGCGAGCTCTCGCTTCATCCGCTCGTCGTCGTTCAGAGGCGGGGGCTTGGAGGACGGCGCCGCCCTGTCCGCCGAATGCGTGAGAGGCGCTGCCGCCGCGCTCGTCGACGTCGCGGCGCTCGAAGGTGCGGGGATCTCCACCGACGCTCCTCCGATATCGCTCGCTGGGGCACCACACGCCGCCAGCGCGATCCCGAGCACCGCCGCTCGCAACGCCATCGAGCCATGGTACACGCGCGACGGCCGAGCTGCCGCGATTCCCGCGGTCGACATGTGACGGGCGCCGCTGTCTCCCGACACCCTTTGCAACTCCAATCGCTCGCCCTTCAGTTCCTCGTACGTGGTCAGCGTGTGGCCTCATTCGGACGGGAAGGAGTCGACGAACGCTCGCCCGCCGCGCAGCCGCGCATGAATCGGGTCACAGTCGACGATGCGAAGCGTACTGCGCAGCAGCAACCCGAGTGGAATGAGCACCAGCATGGCCGCGAGAGCGACGGCGATGGCTGCAGCATCCGTGAACGCCAGGATGGCCACGGCCGGCGCCGCCGCCGCGGCGACGAGCATGACCAGCCCGACCGTCCGACGGAGACGATGCGAGCTACACAAGCTGAACTCGACGTCGACCGAGTCGTGCGCGGTGATGTGGACCAGCGGTGTGACGCCGACCAAGCCCGCATGGCGGAGGCGGCGCCGCACTCGCTGCGTCTGATCGGTCGAGTTGCACCGCACGCAGCGGTCCGGGAGTACGAAGACCCCCGCCGTCTCGCGCGGCAGAACGAGGCTGCCGCGATCGCGCCAGATCATCACCGTATCGTCGCTCATCTCCGCTCCAACCCGTCGTCGTCGAAGTTCCAGGTCGATGGCAGCTCGCGGCCGCCCGTCGCGCGCCCGAGCTCGCCGTCGTTGACGGCGTCGATGCTCGCACACGTTGGGCAGCGTGGACACCTGAGCTCCCCAAACAGGGTCGTATGGTCGTTCCACCTGCAACCAAGCGGATTCAGCCCGGCGCCGCCGCGTGGCCCTCGCGGGGTGGGGCGCCGCCGTCCGGGCGGTCCCTTCCGCGGGCCGCGATCACCAGCAGCGCCGCCCCAAAGACGATCGCGACGTCGGCGACGTTGAACACGGGCCAGTACCGCAGGTGGACGAAGTCGATCACGTAACCGCGCGCGACACGGTCGATCACGTTCCCCAGCGCGCCCCCGGCGACCGCCGCGTAGCCCACGTGCTCGAGGAGCGGGGCGGCGCGGCGCCGGTACCACACCGCAGCCATGCCGAGGGTCACGAGGATGGAGAGCGTCGCGAGCACCCACGGCTTGGAGGGGTCCTGGAAGGACGTGAGCAGGCTGAATGCGGTGTCGTGGTTCTCCGCGTACCGGAGGCTCAGCACCCCGGGGACCAGCTCGATGGGCCGCGCTCCCTCCAGCCCGACCTTGGCGGCGTGCTTGGTTGCGTGGTCGCACCCCACGAGGAGAGCGGCGAAGAGCGCGAGGGCGGCGCGAGTGGCTCGGTTGATCACGGTGTGTCGAGCAACCGCCGCCCCACGAGGATTCCGCCACGCCGGCGCCCAGATCCTGCTCCAGACGCCCGACGCCGCCGGCCGTTCCCGGAGCTCAGGACGCGGCGCGCTGTCCCCCGCGCTCGGGGACGTTGACGGGGCGCATCCGCCGCGGTTCCATCCGCCCTCGGAAGGGGTCGGTGCATGCACATTTGCGCTCGTCTGTGGTTGGGGTCGGCAGCCGTCGTTCTCGCTCTGGGTTGCGGCGAGTCCGCGGGGGGCGCGGGGAGCGCGTCCGCCGCCGCGAAGGCCACCACGACGGCGACGTCGGGCGCCTCCGCCAAGCCCACCGCGACCGCCGAGAAGAAGGCCGCGAACAAGACCGTCAAAGCCGCGGACCTGAAGGCGGCCTACGAGGCGGCGTTCAACGACATGAAGACGATGAAGGATCCGACGGACAAGAAGGTCGCTGCGTTCATCGCGAAGGTCGGGGAGCCAGCGAAGACGGATGGCGACAAGAAGATCTGGTACACGGTCGACGGCGACAAGTGTCAGACCGCGGTCCTCGGCGCCGACGGCGCGATCACCGAGTCGAGCGTGGACAAGGCCGAGTGCGGCCTCTGAGCTCGCGCCGGCGGTAGACCCTGCCGTGGGTGGCCTCGCGGCGCTCGGCGACTTCCGAGAGCGTTCCCGTCCGGCCGCGCTCTCACGGGTCGCCGTGGAGCGCGGCGTCGCCTCACCGATACGGAGTCCCCGGATCCTGCGCGGGCCGCGGGGGGCAGAGCGCCTCCGCCGCCAGGTGCGCAGCCTTCATCAGCGCGTCGAGCTGCTCACCGCTCGTCAGGAGCTGGTTCGTCCACGCCGCGAGCTTGCCGTCCTCGAGCGTGATCGACGCGCCCGAATGGATCATCCCCATGATCTGCTCCCGCGCCGGGGGGTTGAGCGCGGCGCGCACGAAGGCCTCGGGCTCGCCCTTGACGACGAACGCGGCGTCGAACGCGGGGTCGCCCACGACGATGTCTTGCCCGCGGAGCAAGGACGACCAAAAGCCGGCCTCCTGGCGCGTGAGCGCGAGGGTTGCGCCCTCGGGGAAGGGCGCCGCGACGTGGACGTGGGTCGTCACCGCGCCCTGCTTGACCACGACGCGCGCGCTCGTCGCCCGGCCGCGGGCGGTGCCCTCCATCAGCCCGCGTCGCGCGTCGAAGTGGAAGCTCCACCCCTTCGCGAGCGCCGGCCAGGTCGCGCGGATGGCGACCTCCCACGGTGGTGGGCTCTTCGCCCGGCGCTCCTGCACGATCCTCGCTGCCCAGGTGAGGACCTCGAAGGCCGCGGCGTAGCGGTCGGCGGCTGACTCGTAGTGGGCGTACTCGGCGTAGACCGACGTGTCCCCGAACCACAGGTCGCGGAGGCGCAGCGCCGCCGTGCGCGCCTCGACGGCGGCGCGGAGCGGCGCGTCGACGATGCGGTTCAGGGCCTCGCCGCCCTCGAGACCATGAAGGCCGAGCGGCGGATCGAGGAGCGCCGAGAGGCAGGTGTAGTGGTAGTAGCTCTCGGTCTGGCGATCGTAGCGGTTCGTGAACTCCGCTTGGACCGGTATCCCCTGCCACGAGCCGGACATCACACCGCCGGCGACCTGCAGGCCGAGCGTCCGAGGGAGATCGTCCCAGCGTGAGGTACCGAAGTAGAGGCCAGCCATGGTGCCGGCCAGGCTAGCAGCTCGCGTGGGGGCTTCCTCACACGGCGAAGGCCGGGACGGTGAGCCGGCGGGTGACGCGTGAGGCACCGTGACGCGGGTCGCTTCCCGGGATCCTCATAGGCACGCGCCGCTCTCGCAGCTCAGGCCGCAGCAGTCCTGGCCGACGCTGCAGCTCTGACCCGCGGGGAGGCAACAGCTGCACGTCCCTACCAGGCACTCCATCGTCTTCGGCGCAGCGCACGCCGCCGCCGAGCACTCGGAGGTCTCCGAGCATGCACCACCCTCGCACTTGCCGCCCGCGCACCCCGCGATGCACTTCCCGCCGTCGCAGTCTCCCTCGGCGCACTCCGAGCTCTTCGTGCACCCCTCCCCCGTGGGCGTCGCGCAGACGTCGGTCGTCCCGACGTGGCACACCCCTGATCGGCACTCGGCGCCGTCCCCGCACGGGTCCCCCGGGGCCTTGAGGGAGGTCGACGATCCGCCGCCATCGCCCCCCGTGTCGTCGCCGCAAGAGGCGAGCACCGTCGTCGTGATGAACAAGAGCGTGAGCGGAGCGCGCATTCGAGACCTCCAGCTCGTTCGCCACGCAGCGGGCGTGCCAGGAGCGTCGCCGGAAGAAGGCCCCTCCTCACGCGCGCGCGACGCCTGGTTGCGCAGATCGTGCGCAGCGCAAACGCGCGAGCCACCGCGCAGTGCGTTGACGGGCGCTCGCGCCGACACCTCCAGGGCCGACGTGTGGGCCGAGACCGCGAGGAGAGCGCTGGCACGATTGTCGCCATGCGGCCGCCTCACCTACCTCGGAGGACTCGATGAGATTGATCATGACTGCGCTGCTCGCCTTCCCTGCCCTCTTGCTGCCGCTCGCGTGCGGCGACGACACGGGGGATGATGACGACGGAGAAGGCGGCTCCACGTCGGGGCCGGGCGCCACGGCCGCGGCGACCACCTCCGGGACGACGTCCGGATCGCCCGCGGGGACGACCGGCGCTGGGGCGTGCACGCTCGACCTCGGGGACCAAGGCTGCGAGCAAGGGAGCTGCTGCGCAGCGGGCTCTTGCGACAACAACATCTGCTGCGTCGGGCTCGGAAGCCCGTGCCAGAGTCAATCGGAGTGCTGCACCGGCGCGAGCCTCAACTGCGAGGCCGACAAGTGCTGCGCGAACTTTGGCTCGTCGTGCACGACGAACGAGGACTGCTGCGCGCCGGGCGGCATGCAGATGGTCTGCTCGGGAGGATCGTGCTCCATCGGATGATCCAGAGAGCGGTCACGGCGAGAGCAGCGCGTGACGTCTGCCGCCGCCGGGCTCGCGGCGGCAGACGTGCAGCTCGTGCAGCCGGCTCGGGCGCCCGTACCAGACCCTGCGCGTGTAGGTGAGTGATACGTCGTTCCAGCATTCCGCTAGCCCGTCGTGCCCGCGCAACGTCGAGCGCGTGGGGTTGACCGCGAGACTCTGGGCTGGAAGGGTAGGTGAAGTGAGGGAGTTGGCGGCTCGCCTGGCGAGTGGGACGTTTGGAGCCGTCGAGGTTCAGTCGATCCTCGATGCGGGTTCGGCGGGCCATCCCGACCAAGGGCTGATCTTGAGCGCGCTCCGAGTGGAGGGTGAGGATCGCTTCGTGGACGGCGCGCGCGCCGTACTGGAGGCGGTCGATTTCCGGGGATGGACGTCGGGTCCGGGACCGTTCCCCATCGCACTGCTGGGTTTCGCGGCGAGATTCGGTGGGGAGAGCGCCCACGACCACCTTGGCCGAATCGACTTCGAATGGCTGTTCGACGCGATGGGTGACCGGGGGGTCGAGTCGGCCCTGGACCTGATCAGGGCGATCGAGCTCGGGGACTCGGCGGCAGCGGAGCGGACACGCGCTCGGCTGGCCGAGGGAGGCGGCGCCCGATCGCAGCCGACGGTGTCGCTGGTTGGCGCCCAGCGCATGTACGACCTCATGGCGCCACTGCTCGGCGCACACGAGAGCGAGCGGTTTCGAGCGGTCATCCGGAGCTTTCCCGGGTCGAGCCTCCTTTGTGGCGCCGCCGCTTCCCTCGCCGCCACCGGCCTCGATGCCGGAGAGGATCTGCCTTGGTATCAAGACGCGATGGGGGCACCCATACGGGTGTTTCTGCGGCTCGCGCTGCAGCGACCCAACGTGGACGCCGAGGCCCTCCTGGCGGAGGCGCGGGTTTGCAACGCCCAGCTGCTGGGCCGGCTGCCTTGGGACGAAGCGGTCGACCGCCACGAGGCGGGAACCACCCGATCCTACCGCCGCCTCGGCAGGGCCGTGCTCACGTCCAAGGCCGCCTGCCCGGAGGAAGGCAAGGGCTACCCACGGACCGGCAGAGCAACGGTGAAGCTCCACCCGGATGCGCGCCGAGCCCAGCGAGCCTTCGAGTCGTCCGTGAAGAAGCTTCCGCCAGAAGGGGCCCCCAGGTGGTCCGAGGCGGCGCTCGATGAGCGTCTGTGGTGGGCGGCCGAGCGTGATCGTGAGCTCATCCGTGATCTGATCGAGGAGGGCGCCCGACCCACACACCGTGGCTATCACGGGATGAGTCCGCTGCTCCGAGCGGCCTGGAGGAGCACGGATCCTGGTGAAGCGTGCCGCCTCCTGCTCGAGGCGGGAGCGGACCCCCTGGCTACCTCAGAGCATGGCGACTCCGCGCTCGACCTGGTGGCCGGCAACACGTACGGGCGACACGGCGCGACCAGCGCTGCCCGCCGCTTGCTGGACGCGGGTACCCGATGCCGTCCGCGGGCATTGCACGACGGACTGCACCAGCGAGAGCTCTTTCCGTTTCTGGCGTCCGCTGGCGCCGACCCGCATGCGGTGGTGGACGGGCACAGCGCGCTCGAGGTTGCGCGCGCTCGTCGCCTTCCGAGAACCTTGGCCGCACTGCAACGACTGACGTGAACGGAGGACACCAGCCCATGCACACACCCGAGCAGCTCGTACCCGAACATGCGTCGATCCTCGGCGTACGAATGAACATGCCGGAGCAAGAGCTGCGAGCACGGTTTGGCGACTCGCTCTGCTTCCTGAGCGAAACGGCGGAGGTTGGCGGCAAGAGCGAGGCCTGGGCCACGACGTTTCCGGACAATCCCGGCGAGCTCACCATCTGCTTCATGGATGGCCGCGTGATGGAGGTCTACTGGATTCTCAAGGCGGACGGGAAGGAGATCGCGGAGCTCAGCAAGGCGATCCGGGCTCGGCTAAAGAGTGTCTATGGGTGCAAGCCCGTGGGCGCGGACAAGGTCTACCGGAGCGAGACCCCGCTGGATCACCACGCGTGGACGACTCGCTGGGGCAACGATCCCACGTACTTCAAGCTAGGGATGTACCGCGGCCCGGGCCGGGACTAGGCCCATTCCGTCCGCACCTCACCAGACCCTCACGCTTCCAGGGGACCTCTCCACACCCTATCCTCGCGCGATGACGACGGCTGTGATCCGCTCGGTTGGCGCGGTCGGCTCGCTCGCTCTGTTCGTGGGAGCCGCGTGCGGCGACGACACGAGTTCCGGTGTGATCACCACCGGAGCAGGAGGCAGCTCGACGAGCGCGAGCACCCACGACAGCACCAGCAGCGCAACGACCGCCGGTGTGACGACAGGGTCCGGCGGCAGCGGCGGCGGGGCGAACACCAGCGCCGGTTGTCTGAGCGGGCAGGGGCTCGCGGAGGGCGAGCACACGTTTCAGCTCGACGGGCTCGATCGCCGCTACATCGTGCGGCTATCCAGCGGCTACTCCCAAGAGAAGGCTTGGCCGCTCGTGCTCGCGCTCCATCCCAACGGGAGCAACATCGGCTACTGGGACGTGACGAGCGGGCCACGCAACATCCGCGCGGCCGTAGGGGACGACGCGGTGCTCGTCATCCCGGAGGCGATCGGCGGCAACTGGCGTGACTACGGGGAGCCGGCGGACACCTGGCCTGCGCGGCTGGAGCGGGAGCTGGTCTACTTCGACGAGGTGCTCTCCCAGGTGAAGGGTGAGCTGTGCATCGATCAGGACGGGATCTTCTCCATGGGGTTCAGCGGCGGCGGCTCGTTCTCGGGCGTGCTCGGCTGCCGTCGGGACGACATCCGGGCGATCGCGGTCGGCGGCTCGGTCATCTACTTCGACGAGGCGGACTGCGTTGGCACACCGGCCGCGTGGATCACGATCGGCCAGCTGGAGCTGAACGCTGGGCGCGAGGCGTTCCGTGATTTCTTCAGGGACCGCGCCGGCTGCACTGCGACGACGATGGCGACGGATCCTCCGCCCTGCGTAGCCTACGACGACTGCGCCACGCCGACTCCGGTTCACTACTGTGAACACCCTGGCGACCACGTCTGGCCCGACTTCGGCACCGCCGCGTCGTGGGCGTTCTTCAGCGGTCTCACGGGGTGATCCCCCTGCAGTCGACCAACTCGACTACACACGTCGCTCCACGACGCCGCTGATCCCGAGGAGGCGAGCGGAGGGTGAGGCGGGGGCTCCCGCGGTCACGGCGAGAGCAGCGCGTGACGGAAGCCGCCGCCGGGCTCGCGGCGGTAGACGTGCCGCTCGTGCAGCCGGCTCGGGCGCCCGTACCAGAACTCGACGAGGGAGGGCACGACGCGGAGCCCGCCCCAGTGCGGCGGGCGCGGCACGTCCAGCCCCTCGTACCGGGCGGCCACCTCCGCGACGCGGGCCTCGAGCGCCTCCCGCGAGGGGATCTCGCTGCTCTGCGCGGAGGCCCACGCGCCGATCTGCGCGGCGCGCGGGCGCGTGCGGAAGTACGCGTCGCTCTCCTCCGCGGACAACCGCTCGACGTCGCCCTCCACGCGTACTTGCTCCTCCCCCTTGGGCCACAAGATCGCGAGCGCCGCCACGGGGCGCGCCGCGAGCTGTCGGCCCTTGCGGCTCTCGTAGTTCGTGAAGAAGCAGAACCCCCGGTCGTCCGCGCCCTTCAAGAGGACGATCCGAGACGACGGCCGCCCCTCTTCGTCCACCGTCGCGAGCGACATCGCGCTCGCGTCGAACGGCTCACGCGCGAGGGCAGCGGTGAAGGCGGCGCGGAAGAGATCGAGCGGGTCCCCCGGGTGCGGGCCGCCGCTCACGTCGCCACCTCGGCGAGGTCTTCCCGGGCCTTCGCCAAGATCTCGAGCGCCGCGGCGCGGATGTGGGCTTCGTCCTCACCTTCCACCATGACCCGGAGCTTCGCCTCGGTGCCGCTCCAGCGCACGAGCACGCGTCCTCGCTCGCCGAGGTCCGCCTCCACGCGCGCCACCTCGCGGAGCGTCTTCGGCATGGCCTCGAGCGCCACGCGGCGGCCGAACGTGGCGTTCTCCAGCACCTGCGGGACGCGCTCGAGCGCCCGCGCGGCGATCTCCGAGAGGGGTCGCCCCTCCTCGACCAGGATGGCCGCCACCTGCAGCGCCGCCACGATGCCGTCGCCCGTGGTCGCGTGGTCGAGGAAGATGAGGTGACCGGACTGCTCCCCGCCGAAGGTGAAGCCCCCCTTCTTCATCGCCTCGACGACGTAACGGTCGCCGACCGCCGTGCGCACGAGCGTCCCGCCGAGCGCGCGGAGCGCCCGCTCCAGCCCGAGGTTCGACATCACCGTGGTGACGAGGGTGCCGTGTGGGAGCTTGCCCTGCTTGAGCAGCCGCGCGGCGCACATGGCCATGATCGCGTCCCCGTCGACGACGTTCCCCTTCTCGTCGGCGACGATCACGCGATCGGCGTCTCCGTCCAGCGCGATGCCGAACGCCGCGCCCCGCGCGACGACCTCCTTCGCCATGAGCTCGGGGTGGAGCGCGCCGACGCCGGCGTTGATGTTCGTCCCGTTCGGCGAGACACCGAGCGCGATGACCTCCGCCCCGAGCTCCTCGAACACGGTGGGGGCGGCGCGGTAGGCGGCGCCGTGCGCGGCGTCCACGACCATCCGGAACCCGTCGAGCGTGAGACGGTTCGGGAACGTGCTCTTCGCGAAGACCACGTACCGGCCGCGGGCGTCGTCGACGCGGACCGCGTCACCGATCTTGTCGCCCGTCACGCGAACCTCGTCGAGCGCGCTGCCCTCGACGAGCGCCTCGATGTCGGCCTCGTCCTGATCCGGGAGCTTGAACCCGTCCGGGCCGAAGAGCTTGATGCCGTTGTCCTCGAAGGGGTTGTGGCTGGCGCTGATGACGACGCCGGCGTCGCACCGCATGCTCGCGGTGAGCTGCGCGATCGCCGGGGTGGGCATCGGGCCGGTCAACATCACGTGGCCGCCCATCGCGCAGATGCCCGCGGCGAGCGCGGTCTCCACCATGTAGCCCGAGAGGCGGGTGTCCTTGCCGATGAGGACCCGCACCGGGCGGTCCTTCCCTCGCCCGGCCTCGTAGGCGATGGCCCGCCCGAGGCGCAGGGCGAACTCGGGGGTCATGGGGTGGACGTTGGCCATCCCGCGCACCCCATCGGTGCCGAAGATCTTGCGCTTGCTCATGCGGCGCCCACTCTAGTCGCGGAAGTTCACGAACTGAAGCTCCAGGTCGAACTCGCGGGCGCGGACGGCCGCCATGCAGGCCTGCAGATCGTCCTTCTTCTTGCCGCTGACCCGCACCTGCTGGTCGGCGATGCTGGCCTGCACTTTCAGCTTCTCCTCCTTGATCCACTTGAGGAGCTGCCGCGCGTGGTCGGTGTCGATGCCCTCGATCAGCGTCACGGTCATCTTCGAGCCGCCCTTGCCGGTCGGCTCGATCTTGCCGACGGTGAGGTGCTTGAGGCTCACCTTCCGCTTCACGAGCTTCTCCTTGAGGACGTCGAGCGCCGCCTTCACCCGCTCGTCCGAGCTCGACCGGAGCACGATGAGCTCCTTCTTGTGCTCGACCTCCGTGGCGGTACCGCGGAAATCGAAGCGCGTGCCGATCTCCTTTTGGACCTGCTGGAGGGCGTTATCGACCTCGTGCCAGGGGATCTTCGAGACGATGTCGAAGGTGGGCATCGGTTCCTCCCGGCGGGCGGACGCTGCTCCCCCGCCGGCGAGAATGTACCAAGCCTCCGAGCTCGGGTCCCCAACGGGTTCGGCCGAGGGGGGCGAGCTCACAGACCCATCGCGGGGTCCGGGCGAATGCCGAGCAACAGGCCGCGGATCCGCCCCACCAGGTAGATCGAGCCGGTCACGAGCACGGCGCCGCCAGGCTCGGTCTGCTCGAGCGCCCTCGCGAGGGCAGCCTCGGGCTCTGCGACCGCCTCCCCGGGCGCGAGCTGGGCGAGCTCGGCGAGTGGCGCGGCCTTGCGGCCGGGCGCGAGGGTGTAGACGCGCGCGCGAGCGTAGGGTGCGAGGATCCGGAGGACTGGCTCGAAGGGCTTGTCGGCGAGGGCGCCGAAGAGCAGCGTCGTGCGGTCCGGCCGGAGGCCGAGCTCCGGCAGCGCCCGGGCGAGCGCGCGCGCACCTTCGAGGTTGTGCGCCGAGTCCAGCCACACGTCGCGCCCCTCGTGCGGGATACGCTCGAGCCTTCCGGGCCACTCTGCCCGCGCGATCCCTGCCTCGATCGCGGCGACTCCGAGGCCCAGCCGGTCGAACGTCACCCACGCCAGGGCCGCGGCGACGGCGGCGTTGTCGAGCTGATGGCCGCCGGCCAGCCGCGGCTGCAACGACACGACGACGCCGTCGGGGAGCTCGATCGGACCCGGTCGAGGCGGGCCGCGGACCTCCCAGACGGGCCAGGCCCCGACGGCGTCCGCGGTCTCGAGCACGGCCTCGCGCGCGAGCGCCGGGAGCGGCCCGAGCACCGCGGGGACGCCCACCTTCAGGATGCCCGCCTTCTCGCGCGCGATGGTGGCGACGTCCGCGCCCAGGTAGTCGGCGTGCTCCAGGTACCTCCCGCCCTCGCCCTCCGTGAGCGACACGATCGCCGTCCCTACCGGCCGCGAGACCACGTTCGTCGCGTCGAGGCGGCCCCCGAGCCCCACCTCGAGGACGGCGACGTCGACGGCCGCCTCCCGGAACGCGACGAACCCGGCGAGGGTGAGCGTCTCGAAGAACGTGAGCTCGCTCGGCGCGTCACGGAGCACGCGCCCGAGCGCCTGCTCGAACGCGAGGTCGCCGAGGGGCGAGCCATTCACCTGGATCCGCTCGTTGAAGCGGACGAGGTGGGGCGACGTGTAGAGACCCGTGCGCTTGCCCGCCGCGCGCGCGATCCGCTCGAGCATCGCGGCCGTGCTCCCCTTGCCGTTCGTGCCGGCGACGTGCAGCACGGCGAGCGACTCCTGCGGATCTCCGAGCGCGCGGGCGGCGCGCACCGTGCGCTCGAGGCCGAGGCCCATGCCGCGGTGGCCGCGGAGCACCAGCTCCTCTAGCAGGCGATCGAGCGCGCGCGTCATTCGGTCGCGACGACGCTAGCATGCGCCCACGTGGCCCGCTTCGTCGCGCTCGCGCTCCTCTACTTCACGCAGGGATTGCCCTACGGCTTCTTCGCGCTCGCCGTGCCCGTCCTCCTGAACCGCGACCACCCGGCCGAGATCGTGGGCCTGTCGTCGCTCCTCGCGATCCCCTGGTTTCTGAAGTTCCTGTGGGCGCCGTTCGTGGACCGCGTGCGCGGCGGTCGCCTGGGCCCGAGGAGGTCGGTCATCTTGCCGCTCCAGGCGTTGACCGCCGGCGCGCTCTTCGCCCTCGGCTCGATGCGGCCGAGCCCCGATCACCTCACACCCCTCGTGGTGGGCTTCGTCGTGGTGAGCTTCCTCAGCGCGACGCAGGACATCGCCGCCGACGGTCTCACGATCGACGTCTGCGCACCGGAGGAGCGCGCACGCGCCGGCGCCATCCAGACCGGCGCCTACCGCCTCGGGATGATCGCGGGCGGCGGCGGTGTCCTCGCCATCGCCGACCAGGTCGGCTACCGAGAGGGCTTCTACCTCATGGCCTGCATGGTGCTGGTCTCGAGCGTTCCCCTCCTCGCGATCCACGAGCCGCCGCGACCGCTCCGGGGCACCGCGCCGATCTCGGACGCGCCGATGACGCTGCTCACGTCGTTCTTTCGCAGCCTGGAGGCGAAGGGCGTCTTCTTCTCCCTGCTGTGCTTCAAGCTCGGGGACGCCCTCGCGGGCGGCATGGCGAGCCGCTGGTACGTCAAGCAGGGCCTCACGACCGCGGAGATCGCCTACGCCCGTGGCCTGCTCGGCGGTGTGGCTGGCGTCGCCGGGGCGGCCCTCGGCGCGTGGGCCGCCGGCGCGATCGGCAAGGGCCGCGCGCTCGTGACCTTCGCCGTGCTTCAGACCTCGGCGATCGCCATGTACGTCGTCCTCGCGCTGGCGCACCCCGTCGGCCAGGGTCCCCTGCCGCTGGGCATCTACCAGGCGGCCTCCGTCGTGGAGCACACCCTCGGCGGGGCGGCCACGGGCGTCCTCTTCGCGCACATGATGGACCGGTGCCGCGACGCCTCGCGCGCGACCGACTTCACGGTCCAGGCCTCGCTGCTCGTCGCCGTCACCGGCATCGGAATCGTCGCGAGCGGGTTCATCGTCGGTCAGGTCGGCCTCACGGGGCTCTTCGTCGTAGCGACCCTCGCGGGGCTCCTCGCGCCCCTCGGCGCGCGGCGGATGGCGGCGGTCAGGCCGAGGATCTGAGCGCCGCCCCGCCTGTCGCTCGACGGCCCGGCGCGATCGGGTCTATGACTCGACCATGGATGACGAGGGGTCGGACCGAGCCGCGATCCTCGCGCGCCGCGCGGTGTTCGTAGCCACCGCGCTCGCCACCTCGGGGCTTGGCGGCGCGGCCCACGCCGAGCAGGCGGAGCTCGTCGTCCCCTGTCCGCCGCGCGACCCGCCGACGCCGGAGGCGCTGGTCCGAGCGCGGGCGCGGGTCGACGACGCCATCGCGCGCGCCGAGTTCGACCGCCGCGGAGCCGCGCTCGAGCTGGAGGCGGCGTACGACATTGCCCCGAGCGCCGCGACCGCGGCGGCCGTGATCGATCTCCTCGCATCGCTCGGCGCTCTCACGACCGCCCACCGCGTCGGCGAGCGCGAGCTGTCGTGCGGCGGCCCGAGCGAGCAGGTGGAGGCGCGCGTCCGAGACATCGAGAGGACGACCGCTCACCTCCGTGTCTTTCTGTCGCCCGGGCCGGGCCAGAGCCTGGCGATCGACGGTGAGGCAGTCTCGGTCGAGGACGCGAAGCGCGGGCTCCGCCTCCTGCCAGGCCCGCACCGACTCACGCACGCCACGAGCCATGGGGGAGAGCAAGCTCGCGATCTGGATCTGCTGGTCGGCCAGACCACGGTGGTGGAGCTCACGGAGCCGCCTCCGCCGATGCCTTGCCTCAACTTCGCCGAGCCAGGTGGGGACGGCGTCCGCGACCCGTGGGAGGTGCACTTCGGGTTCGCCGCGCCCGCGGTCGCCGTCGGCTTCGAGCCCGGCGGAGAGCGGCCGGTGATGGGCGGAGGCGGGCCGCGCCTCTCCATGACCGCCCGGCTCGCCGAGAACCTCTGGTTCGAGGGCGATATCTTCGCGATCGCCGCCTACGGAGACGGGCGCCTTCTCGACCTCGGCGGCACGACCGTGTCGCTCCGCTATCACCCTGGCGGAGTCTATGGATTCGGCGCCGGCTTCACGGGCGGCCTGGCCAACCAATGGCTCGACGGCGTAGAGGATCCCCGGCGCGACGGCTTCTTCGGGCCCGTGGTGATCCCAGCGAGCTTCGCCCTGGGCGAGACGGTCCAGATCGAGGCGCGCGTGCCCATTTGGTTCTCCGCTAGCTTCGAGGGCGAGCCGCGCCACCCACTGAGCCTCGGCCTCGTCGCTCCGCATTTCGTCATGAGCTACGTCCTCGGCGGTGACGAGATCGATCTCGATTGAGGGCTGAGGGACGCCGTCAAGGCGGGCCTCAGGGGGGCGGCGCCAGGCTGGGGAAATCCACGACGCGGGCGTCGCCGTCGCAGGGAGCCGCCGCGCCCACCGCGATCCGCGCGGGCGGCACGCCCCGAGCCAGGAGCGCGTCGCGGACCGCCTCGGCGCGACGACGGGCGAGGAGCGACGCCTCCCCCCTTGCGCAGCTCCCGCGCACCTGCACGGCGAGCTCGGGGATCTCGACGAGCGCCGCGCCGACCGCGTCGAGAATCGGGCCCGCCCTGGGAGAGAGCCTCGCCGACCCCGGATCGAAGTGGATGCGCTCGAGCACCTTCGGCGGCCCCGGCACCACGCTCAGGCACGCGCTCGGGGCGGGGCAGCCGCGGTGGTGCGCGCTCGACGTGTCCTCCCGCGTACCGAAATGGGTCTCCGGGCACGCGTCGAACGGGTCGGCGACGCCGTCGCCGTCGGTGTCGGGCGGCGCCGCGCGAGCGGCACCGCCGGCTCCGGCCGTCGCCGCTGGCGCGGCGGACGGCGCCGATGGAGCGCGCCCCTCTGCGCCGTCGGCGTGACCGCCGCACGCGATCCCCAGCCCCGCGAGCATGGCGCCTACGAGCTTGGCGCGCCGCCCGAGGATGGCGGCACGGTCCGGGTCCTCCGGGGTCTCATCGCCGGCGCTCATGCGGCAAGACGTAGTACGCCTGGGCGGTTGCGGTGTTCCTCCGGCTCGCGCGAGGCGCCGCGACGCCACCCGCGCCCGGCGCGCTACGTCGGGTCGTCGGCGTCGTCGAGGTCCGCCGGGAGCTCCACGTCGGCCGCGTCATCGAAGCCCCCAGACGCGGAGGAGCCGCCCGTCACGGAGGTGGACGCGACGCCGCTCCCCGACGACGACACGGAGCTGCTGCCGCTGCTCCCGGACGAGGAGACCGAGGAGCTGCCGCTGCTCCCCGACGAAGAGACGGAGGTGCTTCCGCCGCTCCCGGTGGTGGCCACGGAGCTGCTGCCGCTCGTGCCCGACGAGGACACGGAGGAGCTCCCGCTGGTGCCCGACGACGAGACTGCGCTGCCAGTTCCGGTGCTCCCCGACGAGGACGACGACCCCGTACTCACCGTGACGACGCTGTTGCCGTTGGACGACGTCGCCACGGATCCGGTGCCGTTGACCGCGCCCGTGCTCCCCGCGCCGCCTTGACCGCTGGTGGCACCCCCTTCCCCGCCGCCTCCGCCGTCGTCCTCGATCGGCTCGACGACGGTGACCCCACAGCTTACGACGAAGATGGCGGCTGCCATGCTCAAGGTAATGGTACGTGCGCTCATGATCCTGCCTCGATGAGACGCCGGCGTCGGGCCGGCGTCATTCCCCTGAGTGGCCGGCTCGGCTCCGGACGGCTCACAGCTCCAGCAAGACGCCACCCGAGAGCGCGCCGTGCACGGCGAACGTCGAGACGCGCTGCCCCGCGAAATGGACCTCGATGGGCGGCGCGGCCCCGCCGACGAGCCCCCCCGCGGTGAGGCTGACGGGCGCGACCAGCCGAAACCGCGCCTCCGCGCGGCCATAGACGAGGGCGGCGAACGTGGAGGCGTCGCGCGCCTCGAGCCCTTCGGTCGCCTCCGCCGAGAAGTCGACGTACGCGAAGCCCGCCCCCGGCGAGAGGACGACGCCGAAGCGCGAGGTGCGCGCGACCGGAGCGGTCGAGAGCTCGAGACCGAACAGGAACGCGCGCATCGTCGCCACGCCCTCCGGCGCCGAGATCGTGTAGCCGAGGAGCGGAGCGTCCACGAGGACACCGACGCCGACGCGATCGTGCGGCCAGAGGCGCAGCGTCGTGAGGAGCGCCATCGAGGCCCCCTGCGCCGAGAAGCCGGCCGCCGCAGAGACGTCGACGTCGAACGTCGCCGGACCGCGCTCGGGGGCGAGCGGCGCGAGGCCTCGCCCGTACGGGGCGAAGGGAGGGCCCGGCCACGGCACCGCGCCGCCGATCGGCGGCGTCGGACCGAGCGCGCGCGGCGTCGGTGGCGCCGGGCCGACGGGAGCCGCCGCAGCCGGTCCCCCGGTCCCTCGGGGGTCGCCGCTCTCTGGCCGCCGCCCCTGCGCGGGCAGCGCGAGCGCACGCACGAGCTCGGCGGCGCGCAAGACCCTCGTGTCGACGGCCCCCTCGGGGCGGATCGTCCCCACGAGCGCCGAGCCGTCGGGCCGCTTGGACCAGACCTCGATCGCGCCGTCCCCTCCGTCGGGCACGACGATCACCCACTCTCCGGCCTGCGCCGCGCCGGCCTCCGCCTCGACTCGGACGGCGAGGCCCGCGGCCGCGAGCTCCTCGGCGAGCCGCGCCGCCAGGGCGCCGCGTGGTCCGGCGACGATCGCGACGGCGGGGGGGCCCTCCGCTCGCGCGGATCCTGGCAGCGCGGGCGCGACGGCGCCGAGGAGGGCGGCCAGCCGGAGCCACCTCAGGCCGGGCGTCAGGCGCGGGATCACCGTGCGCTCACGGCGGCCCGCTCACGAGCGAGGCCGCCAGGGCGGCGTGCGCACCCTTCGGATAGGCGGCGAGATAGCGCTGCGCGATCTCGCTCGCCCGCGCTGCGTCGCCCCGCTTCTGCGCGCACTCCATCGATCGACCGAGCGCCTCCGGCGCCAGCGCCCCGCCCGGGCGCTCGGCGAGGTAGACGCCGAACCACTTCTCCGCCTCCGACCAAGCGCCGCGCCCATCGAACGCCATGCGCCCGAGATGGTACGCGGCCGACGCCGCCGCGTCCTGCCCCGGGGCGCGCTCTCGAGCCGCCAGGTAGAGGCGCGTCGCCGCGGCGGGCTCGCCGGCGAGCCGCGCCGCGGAGCCCAGGTCCACCAGCTCCGGGCCCGTGGCCGACGCGGCGACGCCCTCCAAGCCTGCCGCCTCGGCCTCCGCGAACGCGTCGCGGAGCGAGCCGGCGCGGAGCTTTGCCCGCCACGACGCGACCGGCGCGAGGGCTCCGGCCGCGGACGTCGTGGCCGCCGGCGCGGACAGCGCCGAAGGAAGAGCGGCAGTGGTCGGGGCGTCCGCCGAGGCGCGCTCGCTCGGCGGCGCTTCGGCGACGCACGTCACGCGGATCGCGTGCGGCGCCTCGAGGTACCGACCTCCAGGCTCGATGCACGGCCCCTCGATCCGGACGCGGCCCGAGTCCATCCGCACGCTGAGCGCCTCCGACTCCGCGCTCCACGTGACGTCGAACTCGGTGCCCACCACGTGCACCTCGAACGGGCCGCCCACCACCACCCACGCGTTCCGCTCCCGCGGTACGACGCGGACGTGCGCGGTCCCGCGCTCGAGGAGCAGGCTCGCGTGGCGAGCGCCGAGCTCCGTCACCCGCGCGCGCCCGCCCGGGATGACGTCGACGCGCGACCCATCCGAGAAGTGGAGCGGCACCGGCGCCGCGTCCGCCGCCACCCAGCGCCCGACCGAGCCCGGCTCCTCGCCCGGACCCGATCCCACCTGGTAGGTGAGCGCGTCGGGATCCCTCTTCACGAACAGCACCATCACGGCGGCGAGGCAGGCGGCGATCGCGAGGTAGACCGCCCGGCGGGCGCCAGCGCGTCGCAGATCACGCCCGGCTCCGAGCGCGAGCGCGGCCTCTCGACGGTAGATGTGCGCCATGCGCTCGTCGGTGGGCCGACGCAACATGCGCTCGAGCGCCTCGTCCTGGCGGGCGGCGACGCGCCGCCCGAGCGCCGCGAGCGGACCGCCCGGGGCCTCCCCCCCGAGCGCGCGAGGCGTGTCTTCGCGGCTCACGCCCATCGGTCGCCCTCCTCGAGCCAGGACGCGAGCACGTCGTCCTCCTTGCAGCGGGCGACGAACGCCGCCTCTGCGCGGCCGAGCCGCCGCTTGATGGTGGCGAGCGACACCCCGCACGCGCTCGCGACCGCCGCGAGCTCCAGCCCCTCGACGAAGCGGAGGGTGAACGCGAGCCGCTCCTCGGTGTCGAGCACGTCGAGCGCGCGGTAGAAGGCGAGCACGCCCTCGCGCGCGTCGGGATCGTCACCGATGCCGACCTCCGGAACGTCCTCGCTCGCGAAGAAGGCGAGCCACCGGTGGCGGCGCCTCTTGCGGATGGCCTCGCGGGCGACGAAGACGGTGACCGCCGTCACGAACGCCTTGAGGGCGTCGGGCTCGCGCACGTCGTCGATCCGGGCGAACACGCGCACGAAGACCTCTTGCGAGAGATCCTCGAGGTTTCGCAGATCACCGAGCACGCGAAGCAGGATCCTCTCCACCCGCGGTGCGTGCGTCTCCACGAGCAGGCGCTCCGCCGCCGGCCTTCGCGCCTGGAGATCGCGCAGGAGCTCGGCCGAGGTCGGGCTCGGGTCCGCCGCGCTCGGGGCGCCGCGTTCGGGCTGTTGGACGAGGCGGAGGCGCGCGGACAAGGGACACCCTGCCATGGAGTGGCCGGTCGAGGCCGGAACGGCTCAAGCGTCGCAGAGAAGACCGGCGGACGCCCCCGTGCCGCGCCGACGGCCGAATTTCATCAGGATTTCCAGCCCCGCCGCGCCGCGCGCGCCTACACGGCGCGGCTCTGGCCGCCGTCGACCACGATCGTGGACCCGGTGACCCAGCTCGCCCGCTCCGAGCAGGCGAAGACCACGACGTCGGCGACCTCCTCCGGCGTGCCGAAGCGCTCCCACGGCAGCTCCTCCTTCAGCATCTGCGCGATGCGGTCGGGGTGGGTGGTGCGGCGCCGGTCCCAGCTCCCGCCGGGGAACAGGATCGATCCGGGCGCCACCGCGACCACCCGCACCCGGCGCTTCGCCAGGTCGACGCCCATCTCCTTGGTGAGCGCCATCATCGCGCCCTTCGCGGCCGTGTAGGCGGCGCTGGTGCAGTACTCGATCCCGCAGATCGACGACACGTTCACGATCACGCGCACGCGCTCGGACGCGCTCGCCAAGAAGGCTCGGCTGCACCAGACGGCGCTCATCAGGTTGAGGTCGAGCGAGCGCCGCCAGCCGTCCTCGTCGACCGCGTCGAAGGCGCCCTGGCCCAGGCTGCCGCCGGCGTTGTTGACCAGGACGTCCAGCGGGCCGAGCGCCGCGTGGGCCTCGGCGAGCGCGCGGGCGGCGCCCTCCGAGGTCGCGACGTCGGCGAGGACCGGGACGGCGACGCCGCCGCGCGAGGTGACGTCACGGACGGCCTCCGCGACCTGCGCCTCGCCACGCGCGACGATGGCGACGCGCGCGCCCTCCGCGGAGAGCCCCCGCGCGATGGCCAGGCCGATGCCGCGGCTCCCGCCGGTGACGACCGCCGCTCTGTCCCGAAGTCCGAGGTCCATGGAAGGCGAATGCTAGTCCGTCGCGCTCGCGCGCGCTCGGTCCGCGGCGCCGCGGACCGCTCAGAACTCCCCGCGAAGCGCCGCTCCCCCTGGCCACGCGACGGGCCGCACCGCCACCGGGAGCGCCGAGATGGCCTCCGTGTAGACGTCGGCTCGGCGGGCAGCGAGCAGATCGAACGTGAGCATCGCGCTCGCCTGGTGGGCCAGCCCCACGCCTGCCCCCACGAAGCCGGGGCGGTCGTCGAGCGCTCCGAACAAGATGCTCGCGCCCCCGAGGCCCATCAACCCGATCTCGATCCCCATGTACACGTCGAACCACAGGTTCACGCGTTCCATCCGCTCGCCCTCCTCGCGCCGGTAGGCGCCGGGGTCGCGCCGGTAGAGCGCGCGAAGCTCCGCCACCTGATCCGGCGTCCGCGCCAAGAGGACGATCCCGGCGCCGAGCTCGATCGCGCTGACCGAGAGGAGCGCCGAGCCGAGGCCGATCCCGAAGTCCGATCGCGACACGACGGCGCCCCCGAAGAAGGCGGTCCCGGCGCCGACGCCGAGGAACGACGCCGCCTCGCGCACCTCCCCTTCGAAATAGCGGTCGAGCGCGCGCTCCATCGGATCGCCCTCGGCTGCGCCGACAGGGCCGGGGAACGAGGCGGCGACGGCGAGCGCCACGGAGGCAACGCGCGCGAGGAGGCGCGTCTCGAGATGCCAGAACACCACGCGCGCGATGGTACAGCGGAGGGAGCACGGAGTCCGCGTCTCCCGCTCGACCTCGGCGGGCCGAGGGTGGGCATCGGCTCCCGAGGCTCTCAGCCTCCTACAGCGCCCGTCGCATGAAGAGGTCCTCGAGCGTCTCCTTCTTCGGAGAGACCTCGACGACCTGCGCGCCCTGCGCGAGCGCGACCTCGAGCACCTCGCGCACCTTGGCGTCCCCCTTGACGTCGACGACCCAGACGCCCGGTCGCTCCGAGAGCTCCACCTCCAGCGCGCCGAGCGCTCTCCTGCCCTCCTCGGTGAGCCCCGCCAGGGTGATCTCGGTGTGGAGCACGTCGCCGCGAAGGAGCGCGCGGATCTCCCCGCTCACGACGACCTCCCCCTGCCGGAGGATCGTCACGCGATCACACATGGACTCGACGTCGGACAAGATGTGCGTGGAGAAGAAGATGGTGCGCCCCTGGTCGCGCTCTCGAAAGATGATGTCGCGGACCTCCTTGCGCCCCACCGGATCGAGCCCGCTCATCGGCTCGTCGAGGATGAGCATCTCCGGATCGGCGACGAGCGCCGCGGCGAGCCCGGTCCGCTGGAGCATCCCCTTCGAGAGCCGGCGGACCTGCCGGTCGGCCGCGTAGGCGATGCCGACCACGGTGAGCACCTCCATCGTCCGCTTCTCGAGCTTGGAGCCGCGCATCCCCGAGAGCTGGCCGCACATGGTGACGAACTCGCGCGGGGTGAGGTACGGAAAGACGTACGGGTTCTCCGGGAGGAAGCCGATGTTCTCGCGTGACTCGACCGAGGGGACCTTCTTGCCGAAGAGGTACGCCTCACCGCCCGTCGGCTCGATGAGGCCCGTCAGCATCTTGATGCAGGTGGTCTTGCCGGCGCCGTTCGGGCCGAGGAAGCCGAAGATCTCCCCGCGCCGCACGTCGAAGCTCACGCGCTTGACCGCGTCCACGACCTTCTTCGTGAAGAGCCCGATCTTGAAGCGCTTGGAGAGATCGCGAACGTCGATGAGCTTGTCGGCGGGTTGGGCCGGTGCGGCGGCGGCGGTCGGTGCGGCGGCGGTCTCGCTCACGAGCCGGCAAATTCACACGGCCCGCGATCGGGATCAAAGCAGAAATCGCGCGCCCGCCGAGGGGGCTCGGGCGAGCGAGGAGAGGCGCGGCGCGGGCCGTCACCGCCGCAGCAAGTCCCCCGTGTAGATGGCGAGAGCGACCCAGATGAGGGCGAACGCGAGCCAGCGTGCCGGCGAGACGCTCTCGCCCATCACCGACACCGCGAGCACGAGCTGGAGGCTCGGCGCGAGGTACTGGAAGAGCCCGAGCGTCGAGAGCGGGAGCTTCCGGGCCGCGGCCGTGAACCAAACGAGGGGCAGCGCGGTGACGGGCCCCGCCAGCGCCACGAGCGCGATCTCCGCCGCGTCCCCCCTGGTGAGCACGCCCCCCGGCTGCTCGAACCAGGCGATGCCGGCGATCGCCACCGGGCACAGGAGCACGCACTCGGCGAAGAGCCCCGGGGTGCTCTCCAGGGGGGCGAGCTTTCGGATCAGGCCGTACACCGCGAAGCTCGCGGTCAAGGCGAGCGCGAGCCAGGGCAGCGCGCCGCCCGAGAGGACCAGGACGAGCGCCGCGGCCGCGGCGAGCCCCACGCTCACGCGCTGCGCCGGTGAGAGCCGCTCCTTCAGCACCACGACGCCGAGGACGACGTTCGCGAGGGGATTCACGAAGTAGCCCAAGCTCGCGTCCGCGAGCTGATTCGACGCGACCGCGTAGATGAAGAGGCCCCAGTTCGTCGCGATGAGCGAGGCCGACACGAAGAGGAGGAGCGCGGTCCGCGGAGCCTTCAGCGCGCTCCACGCCGCGCGCGCGCCCCCCAGGGCGGCGAGGAGGCCCCCGACGACCGCCACGGACCAGACGACGCGGTGGGCGAGGACCTCGAGCGGCGGGACCGCGGAGAGGAGCCGCCAGTAGAGCGGGACGAGGCCCCATGACCCGAACGCCAAGAGCGCGAACAGGTACCCGGAGCCGCGCGACGTCACGAGGTCTCTTCGTCGGACGGAGACCCGCGATCACCGCCGGCGGACGGCTGCGCCGGCAGATCCCCCGCGTACTCCCGCAGCTTGTACTGCACCTTGCGGGGGCTGATGCCCAGGATCGCGGCGGCGCGCGACGTGGAGCCCCGACAAGCCTCGAGCGTCTTCAGGATGGCGTGCCGCTCGAGCTCCCAGATCGTCGCGCCCGGGACGACGGGCGCGTCGTCCCCACGCGCCGCCGTCGGGGCCACCGACGCGGGGAGGTGGCGGAGCTCGAGCTGGGGACCCTCGCAGAGGACCACGGCCCGCTCGATGACGTTCTCGAGCTCCCGCACGTTCCCCGGCCAGCCGTGCGCAGCGAGCGCCGCGAGCACCTCGTCGCTCATGCCCTCGACCCGCCGCGCGTTCTCCTCCGCGTACCGGCGGAGGAAGAACGTCGCGAGCGGCGCGATGTCGCTCGCGCGCTCCCGGAGCGGCGGGACCTCGATCGTCACGACGTTGAGCCGGTAATAGAGGTCCTCCCGGAAGAGCCCGTCGCGCACGCGCTGCGCGAGATCGCGGTTCGACGCGGACAGGATGCGCGCGTCCACCTGGAGCGTCTCGTTGCCGCCGACCCGCTCGAACGCCCGCTCCTGGAGCACCCGGAGGAGCTTCACCTGCACCGGCATCGGGATCTCGCTCACCTCGTCCAGGAAGAGGGTGCCCCCGTCGGCCTGCTCGAACCGCCCTTGACGCTTGCCGACGGCCCCCGTGAACGCCCCGCGCTCGTGCCCGAACAGCTCGCTCTCGAGCAGCGACTCGGCGAGCGCCGCGCAGTTGACGCGCACCAACGGCTTGGCGCGGCGAGGGCTCTCGCGGTGGATGAGCTCGGCGACCAGCTCCTTGCCGGTGCCTGTCTCGCCGACGATCAGCACGGTGGCGCGGCTCGCGGCGACCTGCTCGGCGAGCCGCAGCGCCTCGATCATCTTCGGGTGGTCGCCCACGATCTGCCCGAAGGGGTTCTTGTCGCGGAGCTTCTCCTTGAGCCGCGCGTTCTCCTGGAGGAGGCGCGACCGCTCGATGGCCCGCTCGATCACGACGGCGAGCTCGGGGAAGTCCAGCGGCTTCTGGAGGTACTGGTAGGCACCCTTCTGGACCGCCTCGACCGCGTTCGAGATCGTGCCGAAGGCGGTCATGACGACGAACGTCGCCGAGGGCGACAGCTCGCGGGCCTTCTGCATCAGCCCGATGCCGTCGAGCCCGGGCATCTTCAGGTCGGTGAGGACGACGTCCGGGGAGAACTCTTCGACCTTCTTCAGGGCCTTGAAGCCGTCGGCGGCGACCTCGGTCGTGTACCCCTCCTCGTGGAGGATCTCGGAGAGCGCCGCCCGGGCGTTGGCCTCGTCGTCGACGATCAGGATCCGACCGCGGGTCCGCACGGGGAGGGCTTAGCCCGGCCTCGCCGCCGCCGCACCAGACGCTTCTGCGTGGTCGGGAGCCGGCGCCGGCCGAGCGGGTCTCTCGTGATGGGTGGGTCGCGCGCGGCGGGGCCGGTCCGTCGCGGCGCCCCCGGGCGCCGGCCCCTCCGGGGGTCGCGCCGCACCTCTCTGCCGGGCGGGCCAGCCCGCGACGAGATCAAACCGGATCAATCTCGGCTGCAGATCCCAGCTCGCAGGTGATCGGGACGCCGGTTCCGGTGGGATTGCAGACCGGAACCTACACCCATCAATCTCTACGTCGTGGAACCGCAAAATGGTGATACAAAGCCCGCACACGGCAGCACCCGACCTCCGGAGACACGGATGAGATCCAAGCGAGCCTCTGCCCTTCTTCCTTCCCTCCTCGGATGCTTGATCGCCGCGGCACCGCTCTCCAGCGCGCTCGCGCAGCAGCCCGAGCCTCCGTTCGGCCCTCAGCCGCCGTTCGGTCAGCCCGCTCAGCCGGCGCCGGGTCAGCCGGCGCCGGGGCAGCCGGCGCCGGGTCAGCCCGGGCCCGCGCCCGGCCAGTTCGGAGGAGAGGCCTCCGCAGGGGTCGCTCCCGGTCAGTTCGGCGCCAGCGGCCAGGGCAGCGTGTCGTTCAGCGGCCCTCAGCCGCCGAAGGCCGAAGAGAAGGGCGACGAGTGGAAAGATCGCGATCTCTCGCTGATCAACCAGAACTCGTTGTCCGGCGGCACCGGCCTGCTGCGGACCATGTACGCCGGCTCCGGCGCGGGCGGCACGTTCCGGGTCGGCTTCATCTTCGACTACTTCACGACCACGGGCTTCCTGTGCGATCCGGCCGACTCGACGGAGGCCGGCGTGCCGATCACGTGCTCGGGCGCGAACCGTGAGGACAGCGCGTCGCACGTCGGGGGCTTCTTCTCCCTGAGCGCCACGCCCGTCAGCTTCCTCGAGGCGTTCGCGAACCTGCGCACCTACGCGAACTCGAACGACCAGGGCAGCCCCCAGCTCCTCCAGGTGCTCGGCGACACGACCATCGGCGTGAAGGGCTTTACCCCGCTGGGGCTGCTCGGGCCCGTTCAGGTCGGCGCGGACGCCCAGCTCCTCCTGCTCAACGGCACCGGGGACGTCGGCGTGTCGGGCGGCGCGACGAGCGCGGTCTTCCACGTGAACACGACGCTCGATCTCCGCAAGCCCGGCGGCAAGGGCATCCCTCTGCGGATGAACCTGAACCTCGGCTACAAGGTCGACAACTCCGGTGTCGCCGTCGAGGCGGTGGAGCAGCAGCGCGGCGCGGCCTTCAACCCGGCCCGCGACTTCCAGCCGATCTCCCGCATCGAGCGCTTCGGGCTCGGGATCAACAAGGTCGACAGCTTTCCCCTCGGCTTCGGCGTCGAGGTGCCCTTCTCGTTCATCCAGCCCTTCGTCGAGTGGAGCATCGACGTCCCCGTGAACCGGCAGGACTACCAGTGCTTTACGAACCGCGTCTCGCGCGGCGACGTCTGCTTGGGCCTCGTGGATCTCTCGGATCCGAACTCGGGCACCGTGGGCGCCGACGCCGTGCCGTCGCGCTTCGGCCTGGGCACGCGGGTGAGCCCGTTCCAGGCGATCAAGGGGACCGAAGGGTTCCGCGGGCTCTCCGCGCTCCTCGGCTTCGAGGTCGGCACGACGGGCACGCAGGTCTTCGTCGAGGAGCTCGCGCCCCAGGCGCCGTGGACCCTCTACCTCGGCATCGGCTACGCGGTCGACGTCAAGCAGCGCCCCGAGAAGGCCGCGCCGCCCCCGCCCCCGCCCCCGCCCGCCGCCGTCGCCACGCAGAACTTCGTGCGCGGCTTCGTCCACGAGCAGGGCAAGGCGGAGGGCGTCGCCGGCGCCATCGTGATGTTCCAGGGCGGCGCGCAGCCGCCGGTCGCGACGGGCGGCGACGGCCGCTTCCTCACGCGGCACGTGGAGCCGGGCGCGTACACGTTCGAGATCAGCGCGCCGGGCTTCAAGCCCGGCACCTGCACCGCGACGGTCGCGGCCGCTCCCATCCAGCCGACGTTCTCCGGGCCGGGCGGCGCGCCGGGCGCGCCGAGCGCGGCGCCGGGTCAGTTCGGAGCCCCGGGCGCCGGCCAGTTCACGCCGCCGGCCGCCAAGGCGGCCGACACCTTCGTGGACGTCGACTGCCCGCTCGAGGCGCTCCCGCGGACGGGCAACATCATCGGCACCGTGAAGGACGCCGGCGGGGCGGCCGTGGGCGGCGCCGTCGTCACGGCGACCGACTCGGCAGGCAACGTGCAGAAGGTGACCGCCGACGGGGCGGGCGGCTTCCGCCTGGAGGGCATGCCGCCGGGCGAGGTCTCGCTCAAGGCGGAGGCCACGGGCTTCATGAACCACGTCTCCTCGACCGAGGTGCGCGCGAGCGAGGACTCCCGCGCCAACCTCACCCTGAACAAGCGCCCGAAGAACGCGCTCGTGAAGATCCAGGGCAACGAGATCAAGCTCGGCGAGAAGATCCTCTTCGAGACCGACTCGGCGAAGATCCTCGGCCAGTCGAGCGCGCTCCTCGAGGAGATCGCCGAGGTGATGCAGAAGAACCCGAACATCGAGCAGGTCGAGATCCAGGGCCACACCGACAACACCGGCGGCCGGGAGCACAACCAGAAGCTCAGCGACGCGCGCGCGGCGTCCGTCCGGGACTGGCTGCTGAAGGCCGGCGTCAGCGGCGGGCGGCTCACGGCCAAGGGCTATGGCCAGGACCGTCCGGTCGCGC
Source organism: uncultured Polyangiaceae bacterium (assembly GCA_964492175.1). GTDB lineage: Bacteria > Myxococcota_A > Polyangia > Polyangiales > Polyangiaceae > Xiheicaenibacterium. The sequence continues at coordinate 29,278 of CAZBJI010000088.1, forward strand.
CGAACGTGACCGAGGCGAACCGGACCAAGAATCGCCGGGTCCAGTTCATCATCACCAAGAAGAAGTGAGAGGTAGCGCGCGCGGGCGCGCCCTCCGGGGCGCAGCCTGCGGGTAGCGCTTGCCGACGCGCCCTCCGGGGCCGCGCACGCCGGCGGGCGGCCCGCCCGACGTCAGGGGTCTTCGCCAGCCGTCTCTTTGCGCGCCGACCGGCGCGGAGCGGGGGCCGCTCAGGTGGTGACGCCTGCGCGCGGAAGCACCCACCTCTGGAGCACGAACCAGACGATCACGAACCCGATGAGGAAGAGCCAGGTCTCGTCCACCCGCCTAGGCTAGCAGGTTGCTGGCAAAGCCCCCGTCATTGTTCGCGAGGAGCGCAGCGCTGACACTGGCGCCCCCATCGCCCACCTCACCTGGAGGAGGCGGAAGCTCCGGGACGGGCGCCGCGGATCGCTCGAGCGCGGGAAAAGAGAACCGGGCACGGAGCGCCGCGCTCAGCCCTTGGTCTCGTCCGCGATCTCCCGCAGGATCTCCTCGACCCGGGTCTGGTGGTCGATGCCCTCGTCGTACGAGAACCGGAGCCCGGGGGCGACGCGGAGGCCCAGCGCCCGGGTGAGCTGCCCGCGCAGCTTGCCCGCCGCCGACTCGAGGCCCCTCACGAGGGACCGGCGGTCTCGGTCGGACTCGGCGCCCACGTCCTTGCGCACGTAGATCCGCGCGAACGAGAGGTCGTCGGTGAGATCGACGCGCGTGACGAGCACGCCGAGCAGGCGCGGATCGCTCATCGACCGCAGCTGGACCGCCAGCTCCTCCCGCATCCGCTCGGCCACGCGGGCCGACCGCTTCACTTCACGGCTCATCGTCCGACTCCTCTCCCAGCAGGCGCTCCCCGAACGCCTCGATGCCTCCCTGAACGCCAGCGCCGCCCAGGCCGAGAGGGATCACCTCCGTAGCGCGCTCCGTCAAGATCGCGTCCGAGAGGCAGGACGCGGCGGAGGCGACCTCCTCGAGCACGGCGTGGCAGTGCGCCGCCTCGTTGCTCACCACCGCGACGCCGAGCCACGCGCGCTTGGGGTGGTCGAGGTCGCCAACCTCGGCGACGCTGACACGATACTTCGCTTGCATGCGCTCCTTGAACGAACGGACGACGCGGCGGCGGTCCTTCAGGGAGCGCGCGGCGACGATCGAGAGACCCAGCCTGAGGACGCCGACGAACATCGATGAGGGGAGTGCGACCTCCGCGCTCCCGGGAGCGCGGAGCGGAGGCTACCCGAGCTTCTGCTTGACCTCTTCGATCTCGAACGCCTCGATCACGTCCCCATCCTTGATGTCCTGGTAGTTCTCGAGCGTGATACCGCACTCGGTCCCCTCGGCGACCTCCTTGACGTCCTCCTTGACGCGGCGGAGCGTGGAGATCTTGCCCGTGTAGACGACGATGCTGTCGCGCACCAGACGAGCGTCGGCGCTGCGCCTGACGAGCCCCGTGGTGACGTAGCAGCCGGCGACGACCCCGACCTTCGTGATCTTGAAGACCTGGCGGACCTCCGCGGCGCCGAGGGCCTTCTCCACCTTCGTGGTGGGGAGGAGGCCTTCCATGGCCGCCTTGATGTCGTCGACCGCGTTGTAGATGATGTTGTAGAGGCGGATCTCGATCGCGCCGCCCTCGGCCAGCGAGGTCGCCTTGCCGGCGGGCCGGACGTTGAAGCCGACGATGACGGCCTTCGACGCGATGGCGAGGTTCACGTCGCCCTCCGTGATGGCGCCCACGGCCGCGTGCACGACGGTGACCTTCACCTTCGCCGTAGAGAGCTTGATGAGGGCCGCCACGACCGCTTCGACGGAGCCCTGGACGTCACCCTTGACGATGAGCTTCAGCTCGAGCTGCTCGCCCTTGCTGAGCCGCTCCTTCAGCTGCTCGAGGGAGACGCCGGCCTCCGGCGGGATGAGAGACTTGTTCGCCTTCTTCTTCCGGCTCTCCGCGATCTCCTCCGCGGTCTTGGCGTCCTTGACCGCGTGGACCTGGTCGCCGGCGCTGGGCACCTCGTTCAGACCGAGGACCTCCACCGGGGTGGAGGGCCCCGCGACGCCGAGGGCGCGCCCGAGCTCGTCGGTCATCGCGCGCACCTTGCCGAAGGCCGGCCCCGCGAGGAGGATGTCCCCCACGCGGAGGGTGCCGTCTTGCACCATGACGCGCGCGACCGGCCCGCGGCCGCGGTCCAGCAGCGCCTCGATGACGACGCCCGAGGCGCGACGCTTGGGCGCCGCGCTGAGCTCCAGCACCTCCGCCTGCAGGCTGACCGCGTCGAGGAGCTGATCGATGCCCTGCCCCGTCACCGCGGAGACGCCCACGAAGAGCGTCTCGCCGCCCCACTCCTCGGGCTGGAGGCCCAGGTTGGAGAGCTCGCGCTTGATCTTCTCCGCGTCGGCGGCGGGCTTGTCCATCTTGTTCACGGCGACGATGATGGGCACCTTGCCCGCCTGCGCGTGGGCGACGGCCTCCTTCGTCTGGGGCATGACGCCGTCGTCCGCGGCGACCACCAGGATCACGATGTCGGTGGCCTGCGCGCCGCGCGCGCGCATCGCGGTGAACGCCTCGTGGCCGGGCGTGTCGAGGAACGCGATCGTCCCCTTCGGCGTCTCCACCCGGTACGCGCCGATGTGCTGGGTGATGCCGCCCGCCTCGCCCGCGGCCACGCTGGCCTTGCGGATCCGGTC